>NZ_AYVN01000002.1:0-795350 GCF_000502815.1 Mesorhizobium sp. LSJC269B00 | reverse complement strand
GCTCATCCCCCAGTCGTGAGGCAATGAATGTCGAGCAGGTTGGATGCCCTAGGCTTCGGAGCGGCCGGTGCTTCGGCAGCAGCCGGTGCGGCCGGCTCAGCAGGCTTTGCTTCGGCGGGCTTGGTCTCGGTGGGCTTGGCCTCCGCGGGCGCCACGGCGGCGATCGCTTCGCCGGGTTCGCGCTCGAACGGCACGGCGGCGCGGGCCACGACCTTCACGCCGTCGGCGTCGAGACCGTCGACATGGATGGTGTAGCTGCCGACCGGGATGTCGCGCGTCGCCTCGACCAGGAAATGACCGTCGGGCGAGGTCACCGCATCGCCAAGCAGGATATCATTGGCATAGGCGCGCACCTTGCGGCCGGCGTCAGCCAGACCGGCGACGAAGATCTTGTTGCCGTCGATCTCGACCGCCTCGACGACGATCTTGGGTGCAGCCACGCCTGCCGCCGGCGGCGCTGCAGGTACTGCTGGCGCTGCAGGGGCAGTTGCGGCTTCCACAGCCGGAGCAGCAGGTGCTGTTTCAGCGGCCACGGCAGGCGCAGCCGTAGCAGGCGCCTCAGCGGCTGGGGCAGCGGCCTGATCGCCGGCGGCCGGTGCCGCGGGCTTGGTCTCAGGCGCCGGGACGCTAAGCAGCTCGGCCGGCTTGCCGGGTTCCTCGACCATCGCCAGCACCTGGCCGGCGGCGTCCTTGGGAACCGAAACGACGGCGGTCTGCACGGAAGGGGTAACCACATCGCCGGCCGTCGCGCGCAACGCAATCGTATAGTCGCCGGGCTTCAGCGGATCGTCGAGAACGATGACGAAGGCGCCGTCCGGACCGGCGACAGTCGAGCCAAGTACCGAGGAGCCGTTGAGGATCTCGACCTTCGAATTGGGCGCAGCATTGCCGGCAACGACGATCGAGCCGTTGCTTTCGACGCGCACGACGTCGAAGCTCGGCGCAACCGGGCCGGCCGCGGCCGGCGCTGGGGTTGTTGGGGCAGCAGCGGGCGCGGCAGGTGCCGCCGGAGCCGCAGCTTCGGTCGCGGGAGCCGTTGCGTCGGCAGGCGCGGGTGCTGCGGGAGCCTTGGCATCGGTGGGCGCGGCGGGCGNCGCCGGCGGCAGCCTTCCCTCGGTCCCCGGATCGGCCGGCTTTTCAGCCGGCGGCGTCAGCGATGCAATCGCCGCAGGCGGCGTGGGATTCAGATACGGGTCGAGTGCGCCCGATACATAGGCGGTTCCGACGACCGCGACGGTCCCACCGGCCGCGAACAGAAACGCCTTCAATGGATTAACAGCCATATTTCCCCTACCCCTTAGCCACCTGAAGCCGGTCTAGCGTGTTTTGCCGGCACCGACAAGAAAAAGCCGGGCTTGTCAGCCCTTGGGGCTTGACCCCGCATTCAGACCCAATCACCAATCACGAATGAACACGATTCGATCCGTCTGCGTCTATTGCGGCTCGTCTCCGGGCCGCGATGAAATCTATGCCAAGGCCGGGCACCTGCTTGGCCGCTCGCTCGCCAAAGCCGGCCTGCGGCTGGTCTATGGCGGCGGCACCAAAGGCATTATGGGCGCAGTCGCCGAAGGCGCGCTCAAGGCCGGCGGCAAGGTAACGGGCATCATTCCGCGCTTCCTCATCAACAAGGAGGCGACCGAAACCGCGCTTGACCGGCTCGACGAGTTGCTGATCACCGACAACATGCACGAGCGCAAGCACAAGATGTTCGAGAAATCCGACGCCTTTGTGGCGCTGCCCGGCGGCATCGGCACGGTCGAGGAAATCGTCGAGATCATGACCTGGGGCCAGCTCGGCCATCACCGCAAGCCGATCGTCTTCGCTAACGTTCAAGGATTCTGGGATCCGATGCTGGCGCTGCTCGACCATATGGCCAGCGAAGGCTTCATCCACACCGCGCAACGGGTCAAGCCGCTGGTGGTCGAAGACCCCGAGGCCATCGTCGCCGCCATCATGGTGGCGGGGTCGTCGGTCGATGCGCCGACGGAAGGCGTGCAGTCTGTAATTGACAAGATGTGAGGACGAAGCCGGCCTTGGCGCAGGCGGCCAGGAATTGAGCCCGGTTGGTGTCGTCGGCCTGGCGCACCAACTGCGCCGCGTCGTGCTGGCGCTCAAGGCTGCCGGCTACGAAACACTGGGCAACACCTGGATCGGCGACAGCAACAAGGCCAGCCTGGCCCAGAATCAGAAGTCCAATGCGAAGCCACTGATCGACTGCATCTGCTTGGCAAGGATCTGTAGCGTTGGGGCAGCTGACTTCGATCTGTCCAGCTTTTCTTGAGCTCCGTCTTGTGCGCAATGTAAGCACGTTGGCGACGATTTCCATTTGCAGCCCGCTTCGCAGTTGGTTAACGGAGAACATTGGGCGGGAACGGAAATTTGGAGAGCGAGACAAAGGGGAGATGAATCCGCGCGAGCGATTGAAGGCCGCGAAGGGCGAGATCGCGTCGGAACCAAGGACGGCGATCCTGGTCCTCGGAATGCACCGCAGCGGCACCTCGGCGCTCGGCGCCCTCGTCGCCGCGCATGGAGCCACGCCGCCGAAACATCTGCTGCCCGGGAGCCTCCACAATCCCAAGGGACATTGGGAAAGTACCCCACTCACCATCGCCGACGACCACCTGCTCACGGCGGCCGCCTCCTCCTGGCAAGATTGGCTGCCGCTAGATCGGCAGTGGCTGCAGTCGCCGGCAGCCGAGCGATTTCGGCCCATGATGACGGCGATCATTGCCAGCGAGTTCGGCGATGCCCCCCTGTTTTTCGTCAAGGATCCGCGGATCTGCCGGTTCCTCCCCTTCATAGCCTCGATCCTGGCCGATCTCAGGATTGACCCGATCGCATTTCTGCCTGTCCGCAACCCGCTCGAAGTCGCCTGTTCGCTGCAGGAACGGGATCAAATGGAACTGCCGACAGCGTTCATGCTGTGGCTCAGGCACGTGCTCGAAGCGGAGCATCATTCGCGACACATGCCGCGCTGTATCCTGCGCCACGAAGACCTGTTGAGCGACTGGCGACATCAGATGGACCGCGCGGCCAGGGAGACCGGAATCGTCTGGCCTGTCACGTCCGATCACGCCGACACCGCAATCGCCGAGTTCCTGGACAAGGACCTGCATCATCAGCGGGCCTCGGTCGCTGATCTGCAAAACCATCCGGATGCCACGCCATTAGTCCGCAGCGCCTATGCCATTTTGCGCAGTATGGCGTCTGAAGGCGACAGCCAGGACTTGCGCGACCAGCTCGACAGGGTGCGGGCGACGTTCGATGAGAGCTGCGATGTGGTTGGCAAGGCCGTTGCCGCAGGGAACCTGGCCGCTAAACGGCTACACGGCGAACTGGAAAAGGGCATCGTCGAGCGTGACGCCCTCGCTGACGCCCAACAGGCCCTCATCCGAGACCGAGACAGCTTCATGGCGGAGCGTGACGCGCTTGCTCACGCCCAGCAGGACCTCATCCAAGCCCGAGACAGCTTCATGGCGGAGCGTGATGCGCTTGCTCACGCCCAGCAGGACCTCATCCAAGCCCGAGACAGCTTCATGGCGGAGCGTGACGCGCTCGCCCTGGCCCAAGACGGCCTCGTAGCCGAGCGTAGCGCGCTGGCCAGGATCCGAGACGACCTGGTGGCGGAGCGCGATGCGGCGCTTGCGTCACGCGGCTGGCGATTGACCGGACCGTTGCGATGGGTGAGCTCCATTCGTCGGCGATAGCAGCAAACACTCTAAACGCTGCTCGACAAACTGTGATCGCCTGTCAAGAAACCGTCACACGGAACCCGCCTCACTCGTGTTACGAAGGACGGGTCGGCATCCGCGCGTCGGCATAGTCGAAATCTGAACCTGGTCGAAATTTCTTGGCGAGGCGAGCCGTGAACATTGCTCTCAACGCGGAAGGCCTGTCGCCTTGCCTGCCCGACGAGCACGGGCTGTTCTTCATCTACCATTTCACCGCCGAGGGCCTGCGCACCAAGGACGCGGCCGAGGTTGCATGGACATGGCGCAGCTACCAGCTGTCCGACCTGCGCGCCCGTCATGAGATCGCCGCCGAGCAGGCTCTGCCCGGGCCGGTTCGCGAAGCTTTCCTCGGCGCCAGCCAGGGTTGCCACATCGATCTCGAGGATGCCTGGCTTTATGGCGACCTGCCGGATCTGCGCCACGACTATTCGGCGGAAGCGCGCGGGCTCGGCCATTTCCGTTTTGCGCTCAACGATAACACGCTGATCGGCGCGCGCAAGCAGCCACTGGAATCGGTCGATCTCATCCGCAAGGCGGTGGAGAGCGGCTCGCGCAAATTCCGCTCCCCCGCCGACCTGGTCGAAGCGGTCATGGGCCAGTCGCTCGACGGCATGGCGGCCGAGCTCCACGGTCTTGGCGATACGCTGGACGGCATCGAGGACCGTATCGTGCGCGATGCCTGGCACGGCGAGCGGCAGTCGCTGGTCGAGGCGCGCCGTCAACTGGTGGTCATCCACCGGCAGATGGCGACGCTCACAAACCTTTTTCGCCATCTCGACCATTCGCATCGCAATGAGCTGCCCGATCGGATCAATGACATGGCGACAAGGCTCTCGCACCGGGCACACACGCTCTATCACGACGGCGAGCAGTTGCAGGCACGCGCAAGGTTGCTGCAGGACGAGTTGATGGCCAAGCTGACAATGCAGTCCAACCAGCTGCTCTATGTGCTGTCGGTGATGACGGCGGTGCTGTTGCCGATGACCATCATATCAGGCCTGTTCGGCATGAATGTCGGTGGCCTGCCCATGGTCAATACGCCGATGGGCTTCTGGGTGGTCTCGGCGGTTTCGATCGTGATCGCCGCGGCGACCTACATGTTCGTAAGGCGGCTCGGGCGGACGTAACGCCTCGATCCCTTTGTTTTCACTCAATTCCCAAGGGAACGCGACGCGCTTTTCCTGGAATGCCCATCACGCCGTAGCGCGAAGATCCTCGACGATGGTGCCGGCGGCAGCGACCTCCGCCTCATGGTCCGGCTCCCGCCAGGTCTCGGCGAGACCCGCGGCATACCATTCCTGCATGGCCGGCAGGCCAAGCAATTGCGGGGGATAGGCTGCAGCTGCCCCTTCGAAAGACAGCCCATAGGATAGCACACGGAACGCCACCGGAGCAAAGAAGGCGTCGACGGCGGTAAAATGGCCGCCGGCAAGGAACGGCCCGCCGAACAGGGCAAGGCCATCGTTCCAGAGATCGCCCAAACGGAACAGATCCTGCTTCAGCGCGTCCGACATCGGCAACGGTTTCACCCGCAAGCCGCAATTCATCGGGCATGCGCCGCGCAAGGCCGTGAAACCAGAATGCATTTCGGCGGCGGCCGAGCGCGCCCAGGCTCGCGCCTTGGCCTCAGCAGGCCACACACCATGGTGGCGCTCGGCGAGATACTCGGCAATAGCCAGCGAATCCCAGACAGCCCAGCCGTCATCCACCAGGCAAGGCACGCGCCCGCTGGGCGAGAACGCCCGGTAGAGATCGAAACTAGGCCCGGTCGGAAACGGCGTCAATTGCTCCTCGAACGGAATGTCGAGGGTGCGCATCAGCACCCATGGCCGCAGCGACCATGACGAATAGTTCTTGTTGGCGATATGCAGCACGTACATCGAAAGGCTCCCTACTTCGGGGCCAACGCCACCGGGCGGATTTCACGGCCACGAAACATCGACCAGGAATACATCGCCAATGCCGCCCAGATCAGCGCGAAGGCAATTGCTTGCGTGGTGCCGAACGGCTCGTCGAAAATCAGCACGGCGATCAGGAACACCATGGTCGGTGCGATGTACTGCATGATGCCGATGGTGGAGAGGCGCAGAAGCTTGGCGCCGAAGGCGAACAGAAGCAGCGGCACCGAGGTGACTGGGCCGCAGCCGATGAGCAAAGCCATATCGGTGCCGTTGCTGGAGATGAAATGGTCCTGGCCGTTGACGACCAGGAAGACGATGTAGGCAAGCGCCGGCACCGACAGCAAAAGCACTTCGAGCAGAAAGCCCTGGCTCGGGCCGATCGGCAGCGTCTTGCGGAAGAACCCATAGGCAGCGAAGGAAAACGCCAGCGCCAACGACACCCAAGGCAATTTGCCGGCATCGACGGTCAGAACGGCAACTGCGACCGCCGCCAGCAACACGGCCGCGATCTGCAGCCGGTCGAGCTTCTCGCCGAGCAACAACGCGCCGACGACGATGCTAACTAATGGGTTGATGTAGTATCCGAGCGCGGTCTCGACGGTGCGGTCGACCGAGATCGCCCAGACATAGATGGCCCAGTTGACGGAGATCAGGGTCGCCGTCAGCGCCGCCATGGCGATGCTGCGCGGCGAGCGGATCGCCGCCTTGAAATCGGCTGTGCGGCCGGCCCAGACCAGCACTGCAGCAGCAATCGGCACCGACCAGACGATGCGGTGGGCGATCACCTCGATCAGCGGCAGATGCGCAACCGCCTTCATGTAGAAGGGCAACAGACCCCATAGCAGATAAGCGCCGAGCGCGAGGAGAAAGCCGCTGCGGGCTTTGGAGTCGGCGTCGGGCTGGATCGTGTCGCTGGCCATGGCAAACGCTATGGCCCAGTGGGCCATCCAAAACCATCGCAAAATTATGATGGATCAATGGACTTCCGCTGATGGTTCAAGGGGCGCCGCCAGTTCCTCGCCCCACTTCGAGGGGCGAGGAACCCAAGTCCTGCAAGCTTACTCCGCCGCCACCAATCCCGCCATGTCGCGGTTCTTCATCAGCTTGTAGACGATCGAATCCATCAGCGCCTGGAAGGACGCATCGATGATGTTTTCCGAGACGCCGACCGTCCACCAGCGTGCGCCGGTGCCGTCATGCGATTCGATCAGGACGCGGGTGATCGCCTCGGTGCCGCCATTGAGGATACGCACCTTGAAATCGGCGAGCTCCATGTCGGCGATCTCGCTCTGGAATTTGCCGAGGTCCTTGCGCAACGCGATGTCGAGCGCGTTGACCGGGCCGTGGCCTTCGGCCACCGACATCTTCTCCTCGCCCTCGACCATCACCTTGACGATGGCTTCGGAGACCGTCTTCAACTGGCCGTTGGCATCGAAGCGGCGCTCGACCATGCAGCGGAACGAAGTGACGTTGAAGAACTCCGGCAGGCCGTGCAGCATTTTGCGCGCCAACAGCTCGAAGGAGGCATCGGCGCCCTCATAGGCGTAGCCCTCGGCCTCGCGCTCCTTGACCACCGAGATCAGCGCATCGAGACGATGGTCGTCTCTGGGCACATCGATGCCGCGCCGCTTCAGTTCGGCGAGGAAATTGGCCTTGCCGCCCTGGTCCGAAACCATAACGCGGCGGCGGTTGCCTACCGCCTCGGGCGGCACATGTTCATAGGTCGCCGGCTCCTTGGCCAGTGCGGAGGCATGGATGCCGGCCTTGGTGGCGAAGGCCGAGGCGCCAACATAGGGCGCCTGCGCTTCCGGAGCACGGTTCAGCAATTCGTCGAAGGCGCGGGAAAGCCGGGATATCCCGGTCAGCGCCTCGGCCGAGATGCCGGTTTCAAACCGATCGGCGAAGGCCGGCTTCAGCGCCAGCGTCGGTACGATCGAGACCAGATTGGCGTTGCCGCAGCGCTCGCCGATGCCGTTCAGCGTGCCTTGGATCTGGCGCACGCCGGCCTCGACGGCGGCGAGCGAATTGGCCACCGCCTGGCCGGTGTCGTCATGGGCATGGATGCCGAGATGGTCGCCCGGAATGCCTGAAACAATGACCTTGTCGACGATGGCGCGCACTTCCGAGGGCTGCGTGCCGCCATTGGTGTCGCACAACACCACCCAGCGCGCGCCGGCTTCATAGGCAGTCCTGGCGCAGGCCAGTGCGTAGTCCGGATTGGCCTTGAAGCCGTCGAAGAAATGCTCGCAATCGACCATCGCTTCCTTGCCCGCGGCGATTGCTGCTTCGACCGAAGCCTTGATGGAGTCGAGGTTTTCCTCATTGGTGCAGCCGAGCACGACGCGGACATGATAGTCCCAGCTCTTGGCGACGAAGCAGATGGCGTCGGACTTGGACTGCACGAGCGCTGCCAGGCCCGGGTCGTTGGACGCCGACACGCCTGCCCGCTTGGTCATGCCGAAGGCGACGAACTTTGCCTTCGCCGTGCGCTTCTGCTGGAAGAAGGCAGTGTCGGTCGGATTGGCGCCGGGATAGCCGCCTTCGACATAGTCCATGCCGAACTCGTCGAGCAGCTTGGCAATCGCGATCTTGTCCTCGACGGAAAAGTCGATGCCCGGCGTCTGCTGGCCATCGCGGAGGGTTGTGTCGAAGAGATAGAGGCGTTGCTTGGTCATTGTTCTGTTGGCGCGCGAGCACCCCCCTCTGGCCTGCCGGCCATCTCCCCCTCAAGGGGGGAGATCGGCAGCTTTAGCGTCGGATCTTTTCCCGCAGCGATGAAGATTTGCGAAAGCGCCGATGACAGCCAATCTCCCCCCTTGAGGGGGAGATGTCCGGCAGGACAGAGGGGGGTGCCGCGCGCTGTCATTTCCCCGCAAATCCATCCGTCGCGCGTATCAGCCGATCCAGAATCCCCGGCTCCGAATAGGAATGGCCGGCGCCTTCGATGAGGTGGAAATCCGCCTTCGGCCAGGCCTTGTGCAGGGCCCAGGCATAGCGCGCCGGGCACGGCATGTCGTAGCGGCCGTGGACGATTGTGCCGGGAATATCCGCGAGCTTATGGGCATCGCGCAGAAGCTGCCCCTCCTCCAGCCAGCCGGCGTGGACGAAATAGTGGTTCTCGATGCGGGCAAAGGCGATGGCGAAGTCGTCCTCGCCGAACTTGTCGCGGGTCTCCGGCTCCGGTAGCAGCGTGATCGTCTCACCTTCCCACAGGCTCCAGGCAAGGGCGGCTTCCATCTGCGCATTGCGGTCGGAGCCAACAAGCCGTTTGCGGTAGGCGGCCATCATGTCGCCGCGCTCGGCTTCAGGGATCGGCGCCTGGAAACGCTCCCATTTGTCGGGGAACATTTCGGAGACGCCGAACTGATAGTACCATTCGAGTTCGGCGCGGGTCAGCGTGTAGATACCGCGCACGACAAGCTCGCTGACGCGATTAGGATGCTTCTCGGCATAGGCCAGCGCCAGCGTCGAGCCCCACGAGCCGCCGAACACCAGCCATTTTTCGAAGCCGCTCATCTCACGCAGCCGCTCGATGTCGGCAACCAGGTGCCAGGTGGTGTTGGCCTCGAGCGAGGCGTTGGGTGTCGATTTCCCGCAGCCGCGCTGGTCGAACAGGATGACGTCGTAAAGCTTCGGGTCGAACAATTGCCGATGTTTTGGCGAGAAGCCGCCGCCAGGACCGCCATGCAGGAACACGGCCGGCTTGGCGCCCCTGGTGCCGGAGCGCTCCCAATAGATATGATGGCCGTCGCCGACATCGAGCATGCCGGACTCGAACGCCTCGATCTCTGGATAAAGAGTACGAAGTTCACTGTTCATTTCATTGCTCATATCTTCAGGCCGTGCGCGGGCCAGTCCGTGGTTTCGTGGTCGGGATGCTGGAAGGAGATGATCTGCTCCTGGCGGGAGTAGAAATCCGGATCCTGATGCATGGGCTGGTCAAAGATCGTTTCCACCCAAGGCAATCGGACCGCGTAGTTGACCTGGATCTGCGGCGCCAGATCGGAGCGGTCGTCGAAGGCGCCGATGGCGATCTCCAGTGCACCAGGTTGGCGATAGGTCAGCGGTGTACCGCAGCGGGCACAGAAGCCGCGATCGATGTTGACCGACGACTGGAAATAGGTGGGCTCTTCGCGCATCCATTCGACGCCATCCTTGGGCACTGTCACCAGCGCGCCGAAAAACGAACCGAACTGTTTCTGGCACATGCGGCAATGGCAGATGGACGCCCGGCCGAGCTTGCCCTTGATGCGGAAACGCACGGCACCGCACTGGCAGCCGCCGGTTCGAACTTCATCGGTCATGATTTTCCCTCTGGCGGCCGGTGTTCGGTGTCCCATTGTTCGGTGTCATGGTCGGGATGCTGGTAGGAGACGAGCTCGGCGAGATAAGGCGCCGACGACATGTCGGCCATAGTGTCCTCGCCCGGCAATTGCGGGATGGTATCGACATAGGGAAGTTTTGCCTCCGTGCCCCACTGGATCAGCGGCACGATATCAGCCGGATTGTCGAAGGCGCCGATGGCGAGGCCGATGCCGTCGGGCGCGGTAAAGGTCAGCGGCGTGCCGCAATTGGCGCAAAAGCCACGATCGACATGGCTGGACGAGGCGAAATATTTCGGTTCGCCGCGCGTCCAGTCGAGTTTGGCGCCACGCACCGAGACCAGGGGCGCGTAAAATGAGCCGAACGCCTTCTGGCACATGCGGCAATGGCAGATCGAGGCGTCACCCAGCGCACCCTCGACGCGAAAGCGCACCGCGCCGCACTGGCAGCCACCGGTGTAGATCGGCCGGTTGTCGAGGCTCATGGCGTCTCACTCCGTTTCATAGTCATTCGGGCGCATGGCAGACGGCCTCGACATTGTTGCCGTCGGGATCCAAGACGAAGGCGCCGTAATAGTCCGCGTGATAATGCGGGCGCAGCCCCGGCCCGCCATTGTCCTTGCCGCCGGCGGCGAGCGCCGCGGCATGGAAGGCGTCGACCTCGGCGCGGCTGCGCGCGGTGAAGGCGACGTGCTGATGTGTCCTCGGCTTGTCATCGCTGGCCTGCAGCCAGAACACCGGCCGGTCGCGGCCATAGCCACCGACCTTCGCGCCGCCGGTATATTCCAGTGGCACCATGTAGATCAGCGAGGCGCCAAGCGGCGCTATCGCCTGGTCATAAAAGGCTTTCGACGCGTCGAAGTCGGCGACATTGATGCCGAGATGGTCGATCATGAAACAAGCTCCTCCCTTGCTGGCGCCGGCACGTCGGCGCCGGCCAAGCCGGCCCCGATGACGATGTGCTGGCAGGCATTGTCGATATCGCGGATGACGTCGTCGTTCCAGAAGCGCAGGATGGTCCAGCCACTGGCACTCAATTGAGCGCTGCGTGCCTTGTCGCGTTCTGCATCTTCTACGTCGGCATGCTGACTGCCATCAACCTCGACTACGAGGTGGTGGGCCGAACAGGCGAAGTCGACAATGTAGGGTCCAATCGGTACCTGTCGGTGAAAGCTCATCCCCATCAGCCGGTGAGCCCGCAACTCATTCCACAGTTTCAGCTCGGCATCGGTCATGACGCGACGCATGGACTTTGCATTCTTGCGCTGACGCGATGGAACGAGGTCGTGACCCATGCTCAGGCCACTCCGCGCTGGCGATTAGCGAAAACCGAGGCGAGGGCTGATCTCCCCCCTTGCGGGGGAGATTGGCTGTCGCTGCCGCCTTCGCCAATCTTACAACGGTGTCTCGCGCCACCCTCACCGCTTCACCTCCCACGTCGTCACGCGTTCGTTGGTGACAGGATCCTTGCCGTCCTTCAGCTGCACGCCTTGCTCCAGAAGCTCGTCGCGGATGCGGTCGGCCTCGGCCCAGTTTTTCGCTGCAATCAGTTCCAAGCGCTTGGCGATCGCCTTGGCGATCGCTGCCTCGTCGACCTTGGCCGCGCCGATATCGAAGCCGAGGAACAACAGCGATGCCTTCAGCGATGCGGCCGCTTCGTTGCCCTCCGCGGCCTCACCGGCAAGCTGCGTGAGCTGCTGGAAGGCGGCATAGGTGGCGAGGTCGTCAGACAGCGCCGCCACAACCTCCGCCGGAACTTGCCCTGCCGACGGGGAGAGATCGGCGGCGCGCTTCCATTTGCGCAGCGTATTCTCGGCCTCTTCCAGCTTGCGTACGGAAAAATCGATCGGCTCGCGGTAATGCGTCATCAGCATCGCCAGCCGCAGCACCTCGCCCGGCCATTTGCGGCCGCCGAAAGTGTCGGTTTCCAGCAGTTCGGCGATGGCGTAGAAATTGCCGACGCTCTTCGACATTTTCTGGCCCTCGACCTGCAGGAAGCCGTTGTGCATCCAGACATTGGCCATGACGTCGGTGCCGTGGGCGCAACGCGACTGGGCGATCTCGTTCTCATGGTGCGGGAAGATCAGGTCGAGGCCGCCGCCATGGATGTCGAAGACGTCGCCGAGATAGGCGGCCGACATGGCCGAGCACTCGATATGCCAACCGGGCCGGCCCCTGCCCCATGGGCTGTCCCAGCCGGGCTCCTCCGGTGACGACAATTTCCACAGCACGAAATCCCCCGGGCTCCTCTTGTGAGCGTCGACGGCAATTCGCGCACCGGCCTGCTGTTCGTCGAGATTGCGCTTCGACAGCTCGCCATAATCCGGCATCGAGGCGGTGTCGAACAGCACTTCGCCGGCGGCGACATAGGCGTGGCCGCGTTCGATCAAACGTTCGATAAGGGTGATCATGTCAACCTTGCCGTCGGCGCGGCGCGCGACGAACTCGGTGGCGCGTGGCTCGACCGTCGGCGGCAAGCAGCCGAGTGCGGCGACATCCTTGTGGTACTGATCGGCGGTTTTTTCGGTGACGCGGCGGATCGCCTCGTTGAGCGTCAGGCTTCCCGACGCGATCTCGGCGCCGAAATCGCGCAGCGCGCGGGCGTTTATCTTGTCGTCGACATCCGTGATGTTGCGCACATACGTGACACCAGCCTCGCCATAGAGGTGACGCAGCAAACGGAACAGCACGTCGAAGACGATCGCCGGACGCGCATTGCCGATGTGGGCAAAGTCGTAGACGGTTGGGCCGCAGACATACATGCGCACATTCGACGGGTCGATCGGGAGGAACACGTCCTTCGTCCGCGTTAGCGTGTTGTAGAGGCTGAGACCCTTCGATGCGTCAGACATGCGTGCCCTTCCGGCCCGTTAAGTTCGGGATGGAGTCTAACCTGTGCCAAGGCACAAATCGGCTCCAGCCTGCTGGCCGGGGCGTTTGTCCACTCTGGGGAAAGATGAGGCGAAAACGTCCGGACCAGCGCGAAGCTAGCCAATAATGCAAATGCCACAAATGGCGGAAAACGTTTTCATCGGCGGCTTTATCGCCTTGGCCGGTGTTGCCGTCAAGTCGCAACTTCCGGCAAAAGCGTCGCTGGATCATAGGTCAGGAGCCGCTGAAACATTTTATTAAACATGTCGGCACAGTCATGAAACATTCGCCGGCTAGTCCACCATAGGTCACGATTCGGTCAGATTCGGCCGGCAAACGCAGACACGGAAATGTTACCAGGGAAGAGATCGATGTCACGAACCAAGCAGGAATCGAGCCGCGCCAAGCAACCGGCGCTCGCCAACCACTACCGTGCGATCGGCCCGGCCGCGATCGTCGCCGCCCTTCTCCATACCGCGAAGAATAAAAAGCCGGCGCCGAAAATCACTTCGCCCCGCGCTGCCTGAACAGGCATCGTGCCGCCGCCGACAAGGCGTGCGCCGGAACGGAAGGCTGAGGCCCCATAGCGCGCCTGAAACAACAGCTCTTCCTATTGACCAGGTTCTTCCCGAAGGCCGGACTGGCTTCTTGGGAACGCGCTCTAAAACAGCGTCATCTGACTGCCGTCCGCGCCGGGCTTCTGGCGCCTGACCTTGTCGGGCTCGACGATGCCCATGTCCTGTATCTCCGGCCCGGTGTTGGCGACCTTGTTGACGAGGTCGGAGACCGGAATTGCCTCGAAGAAATCGGGCAGCGCGGGTTTGAGCAGGTCGGCCACGTCGCGCGGTTCGAGCGTGCGGCAGTCCAGCCAGCGGTCAAAATCTTCAGGCGCGATCACCACCGGCATCCGGTCATGGATATGGGCGATGCTGGCATTGGCGTTGACGGTAAGAATGGCGCCGGTGTCCATTTCCGAACCGCCCGGCTCGGAATAGGTTTCAATCAGCCCGGCAAAGGCGATCAACCCGCCACGCCTCGGCCGTATCCAGTAGGGCTGGCCCTTCTTGCCGCTGCCGGATTGCTGCCACTCATAGAAGCCGGAGGCCGGCACCAAGGCACGGCGATGGCGCATGGCGGCTTTGAACGAGGCTTTTTCAATAGCGCCTTCCGAACGCGCGTTGATGAGCAGCGGAAATTTCCTGGTGTCCTTGACCCAGGTGGGGACCAGCCCCCAGCGCACCAGCATCGCCTGGCGATCCGGGAAATTCGAGCCCGGCATGCGCGGCGGCCCCGACAGCGCCATTAGCACCGGCTGCGTCGGCGCGATGTTGTAGCGGGCCGGAAAATCCTCCAGCTCCGCCAGGCCGAGCAAGGCGGCGGTCTGGTCCGGCGTGGCCGTCAGGGCAAAGCGTCCGCACATGGGAAAGCTCGATGAATTGATCCGATCGCGAACGTGGCGATGGAACCGGCGCTGCGCAACCGCTAAAGCTGCTCGCTGCCAGCCGGTCCACAAGGGTTTGGCCTCACATAGGCGAAACGAGATCGATGACCGAGCAGCGCAAGACACTTCCCGCAGTCTCGGTCGCCGTCGTGCGCGGCAGGACGGTGCTGCTGGTCAAACGGGCGCGGCCGCCGTCGCAGGGGCTTTATGCCTTTCCCGGCGGCAAGGTCGAGCCCGGCGAGACGCTGCAAGAAGCAGCGTCGCGCGAATTGCTGGAGGAAACCGGGCTGCGGGCGCAGGACTATCGTCCGCTTCGCGACATCCACATCGACGGCAGCGGCGAGAACCACCCGGTCGACTATCTGCTGACCGTGTTCGGCGCCGTTTATGCCGGCGGCGAAGCGACGGCCAGCGACGATGCCGAGACCGCCGCCTTCTATAGTCTTGATGAAATGGCGACGCTGCCGCTCGCGGGTGACGTCATGGAGGTGGCTGAAGAGCTTTTGGCCTGAAGCAGGCCCATATCTGCCGCTCCGAGAATCGCCTTGCAGGCGACAAAATGTTTCGCCAGATAGACTTATGACCCGCACCTCGCTGTTCCTTGCCGCATGCATCGCCGCCGCCACGGCTGTTGGCGTGCAGCCGGCGCTGGCCGCCGAGTCGCCGTTCGAGCCCGGGCTGATGCGACTGGCCGAGGTGCTGGGGTCGCTGCATTTCCTGCGCAATCTGTGCGGCGAAAAGGGCGACCAGTGGCGCACCGAGATGGAAAAGCTGATCGATTCGGAAAATCCCGATCCGGAGCGGCGTGCCCGCTTCATCGCCAGCTTCAACCGCGGCTACCGTTCCTTCGGCGGCACCTATACCCAATGCACGCCGTCAGCGACCGAAGCCATCAGCCGCTATATGAAGGAAGGCGAGACGCTGTCGCGCGACATCGCCTCGCGTTACGGCAACTGACGAGCGCCAGACGGCGTTTAGCCAACGCCTTTTCGAGCACCCGCCTTGTATCCACGGCACGTTGATGCAATCTTGGTGTTGCACTTGCGCAACAGTATTAACGAAACGTTAGTGCGCGAATGCGGAATTAACTCAAACTGAAGGTTTTCATCCCGCTCACCGGCCTAATCGGCTAAGTTTGAATCGGACCGAACCCAGGCGACGAAATTTGTAAAAGACGATCAAAAAAATGTCGTATTTACAGACACTTACTTAGCCTGAGTGAGATAGGGGCAGCGCAAGCCGGATCCGACCCGTCGGACCGCCGCTTGAAAAGGTGGACATCGCAATGGAACATGGCGTCAACGACATCGACGCGCTGGTCAGGGAAGAAAAGCGCCTGACCGCGGTGGAAAGCCATAGCGAGGCCTGGGCGGAAGGTCTGTCGGCCGGCATAGAACCTGAAATCATCGCCGAGGCAGCGCTTGAAACGGCGTTCGGCGAGATGCTGCGAGCCAATGGCGAAACCTCGGCCCTTGCCCTGCTCGATCGCATGCGTGAAAAGGTGATCGCCGGCGCCTTCGAGCCGGAGCGGTTTCGGCACTAGGCGTCGCGCGTCTCAGAGGGTGCACTGCCAGCTTACCGGTTCTTTGACGACGGCGAGTCGTTTGGGCATCATGCCTGAAGAGCCTAGGCCCGAGGAGAGGCAAGCGGTGAATTTTTCGATGTCAGGCCGGCCTCGCGGCGTGGTCCTCAGCATCTGGCTTGCCGCTTCCTGCGCCGCGGTTCCGCTGGCGCTTGTCCTGACCAGCAACCCTGCCTATGCGCTGAGCGAGATCAAGCGCGAGGAGCTTCCAGCTCCAGCCGGGCCACCAGCCAATGGTGAGACGGCGCCGTCTGAAAATTCAGTGCCAATGCCCGATCTGCCCGGCACGGCGCCACCGGCCGCTAGCCAGCCGAAATCGCCCACGGAGCCCGAACAAAGCCAACCGGAAGCCCCCGCCAACGATGGCGGCGTGGCCAACCCGCGTGCCGATCCAGAAGCGCCGGTGCCCGAAGTCGTCTATGACCTTTCCAAATTGCCCGAGCCCGTCAGGCGCATGCGCGATCTGATGGTCGAGGCCTGCGTAAGCGGCGACATCGAGAAGCTGCGGCCGCTGATCGGCAAGGGCGACACCATGACCCAATTGTCGCTGGGCGA
Organism: Mesorhizobium sp. LSJC269B00; assembly: GCF_000502815.1. Taxonomy (NCBI): domain Bacteria; kingdom Pseudomonadati; phylum Pseudomonadota; class Alphaproteobacteria; order Hyphomicrobiales; family Phyllobacteriaceae; genus Mesorhizobium; species Mesorhizobium sp. LSJC269B00. The sequence continues at coordinate 778,947 of NZ_AYVN01000002.1, read as the reverse complement.
AATCGAGGGCGACCCGATCGCGTTCCTGAAAGGGCTATCGGGCGACAAGGAAGGTCAGGAAATCCTCGCTATCCTGGAAGAGGTGCTCAATGCCGGCTATGTCCATGTAGACGTCGGCACACCGCAGGAACTCTATGTCTGGCCGTATTTCTTCGCCCTGCCGCTGGACAAGCTCAACGCCAGACAGCGGGTCGAACTGTTCAAGATCGTCACCGCCGGCGACTATGACGACATGAAGCAGTTCGGCGCCTACATCTTCTACCGCGTCGGCATCACGCCGGCCGGGCAGTGGACATTCTTCGTCGCCGGGGATTGAACGGCGATTCCCCTGGGATGGCTACTGGCTAGGGCTAGAAAGCTCGAGGCCTGTGTCAGGCCATATGCGGATACCTTCATTTCGAAGGGCCGAAATCGCTTCGACCGCCGCGTTGGGATCCATTTGCAGCACCTCGGCGGCATGCCGCAATTCTTCCTTGTCCCGCAGCCTGTTTACCACCCAAGCCACCTTGCGCTCGATATCCACGCCATAGGCCGCCTTCGCCTTGCCAACAGCGTCGCTCGGGATTTCCTTATAGATGCCAACCAGCACTCCAAGATCGATGGCATCGCGATATGCAATTGCACGGTCCTGACATCGATCCGCGTTCGCCAGCAACTTCTCGGCAAACATATCCGCCGGGACCAGGGCGGATACATTCAGATCGTCGTCGAAATGGCCTCGCAGTTTTATGCGGCCTTCGCGGATGACTTCAAACTTGATCGTTTGGCCTTTCAACCGCACGATCGTCCGCAAGCCATATTGATCGATCTGGAAGTCCCGAACAGCCTCGACCGGCTCAGGAAAGAATGCTCTGACGCCACGTTCGGCTGCGGAGGTCCGCAATTCGCGATAGCCATCACTGTCGGCACACAGGAAGTCCACATCCAGTGAGCGGCGATATTCCCCGAATTTCATAACGATCGCAGTGCCACCGCCGAACCAGCACTGGTTTGCGGTCAGGAAATGGCGATCCATCAACCCGAGCGCTTCGGCAATGATCTGGTGCTCGGGCCTCTTGAATTCCATCATGACGCTCGCGGTGTGTCCTGTTGATATTCCGGCTGCGAGGAACGATCAGGTGAGGGAAATCAGCCGGCGGTCAAGAGCACGCCGTGACCGAATTTGTCTGCCAAACTTTGGATAAGCATCTTCTCACGCACAGTAAGACGCTTTTGATCGACAAACCGCCAATTACGCTCATACAGCGCAAATGCCTCTTCGGCCGGAATCGGGCGTGCCGCATCGCGGTTCCAGGCGAGCGCCTGGAGCTCCGGAAACTCCGCAGGGACGATCATGGGCGCGATATCTGCGTTCATAATGCCCTTAACGTAGTGGATAGCGCTTAAAAAATCCAACGCAGCAAGAAACCGCTAAGCCGGCAGCGCCTCGGAAAACTCTACCGGCCTGCCCTGCCCGGGCGTGACGATCTCGCCTTCCCACATCACGCGACGGCCGCGCACGATGGTGCCGATCGGCCAGCCGGTGACTTCCTTGCCGTCATAGGGCGTCCAGCCGGCCCTGGAGCCGGCTTGCGCATTGGTGATGGTCTCGCGCCGCTGGAGGTCGACAATGGTGAAATCGGCATCGTAGCCGGCGGCGATGCGGCCTTTCCTGGCCATGCCGAAGATGCGCTGCGGGCCGTGGCTGGAGAGGTCGACGAAGCGCTGCAGGGTCAGCAGGCCTGAATTGACGTGGTCGAGCATGATCGGCACCAGCGTCTGCACCCCGGTCATGCCAGACGGTGAGGCCGGATAGGGCTTTGCCTTTTCGGCCGGCGTGTGGGGGGCGTGGTCGGAGCCGAGCACATCGACAATGCCTTGCGCAATGCCGTGCCAGACGCCGTCGCGATGGCGGGCCGCGCGAACCGGCGGATTCATCTGGATCAGCGTGCCCAGCCGCGCATAGTCGTCGGCGGTGAGCGTCAAATGGTGCGGCGTCGCCTCGCAGGTGGCGACATCCTTGTGCTGTTCGAGGAACACGATCTCTTCGGCAGTGGAGATGTGCAGGACATGGATGCGGGCGCGGGTGCTGCGCGCGATGCGCACCAGCCGCTCGGTGCAGCGCAAGGCCGCGATCTCGTCGCGCCAGACGGGGTGTGAGGACGGGTCGCCCTCGACGCGCAAGCCGAGGCGCTCGCGCAGCCGGAACTCGTCCTCCGAGTGAAAGGCGGCGCGGCGGCGGGTGTTGCGCAGGATCGATGCGACACCCTCGTCGTCCTCGACCAGCAGGTCGCCGGTGGACGAGCCCATGAACACCTTTATCCCGGCAGCACCCGGCAGCCGCTCGAGCTCACCGACATCATTGGCATTCTCGCGTGTGCCGCCAACCCAGAAGGCGAAGTCGCAATGCATCCGGCTGGTGGCGCGGCGCACCTTGTCGGCAAGCGCCGCCTCGCTGGTGGTCAGCGGATTGGTGTTGGGCATTTCGAAGACGGCGGTGACCCCGCCCAGCACAGCTGCGCGCGAGCCCGTCTCCAGATCTTCCTTGTGCTCCTGCCCCGGCTCGCGAAAATGCACCTGACTGTCGACGACGCCGGGCAGGACGTGCAGCCCGCGACAGTCGATCGCTTCGCCGGCCGAAGCTTGGCGAAGATCGCCCATTGCGACGATGCGACCACCCTTGACGCCGACATCGCGCGCGCCCTCGCCATCATGGTTGACCACCGTGCCGCCTGTCAGGATGAGGTCGTAGATGGTGGCCATAGGCGTTCGGTCTCTTGCGGGGGGAGTATCGTCGGCTTACGTAAAGGCCGACCGTTTTGCAAGATCAGGTTCTTTGCCGCCCATGCCTTTTGCCCTGCTCAAAGACCGCGCTCTCATTTCTGTGTCAGGCCCGGATGCCGAGCATTTTTTGCAGAACATCCTCACCACCGACCTCGACACGCTGGGCGCCGGTGCGGCAAAACCCGGTGCGCTGCTTTCGCCGCAAGGCAAGATCCTGTTTGATTTCCTGATCTCGCGTAGCGGCGAGGACGGATTCCGGCTGGATTGCCGTGCCGACGTCGCAGACGACTTCCTGCGCCGGCTGATGCTTTACAAGCTGCGCGCCAAGGCCGAGATCGCGAAGCAGGATCAAGTGCTTGTGACGGTTGCGTGGGGCGATGATTCAAGCGCCTCACCTTCTGATTCAACGACACTTGCCGATGCCCGCTTCCGCGATGTGGTTGTGAGCCGTTCCTATGGCGGCGCATCCGTAGGTGGCGATCCGGCTGCATGGCAGACGCTCCGCATCGCCAATGGCATTGCCGAAAGCGGTCCCGATTATCAGCTCGGCGATGCCTTCCCTCACGACGTGCTGCTCGACGAGACCGGCGGCGTCGGCTTCAAGAAAGGCTGCTATGTCGGCCAGGAAGTGGTCTCGCGCATGCAGCATCGCGGCACCGCCAGGCGGCGCGTGCTGATCGTTTCGGCCGACCATGCCTTGCCCGCGCCGGGCTCGGAGCTGACGGTTGCGGGGCGGCCGGTCGGCACGCTCGGTTCCAGCGCGGGCACGGCCGGACTCGCCATTGCCCGCATCGACCGGGTCAAGGCGGCGCTCGACGCTGGCCAGCCGGTACTGGCCGGTGATGTCACCGTCTCGCTCGCCATCCCGTCCTGGGCGAAGTTCAGCTTTCCCAGGGAAGCCATCGGCGCGGAGGACGCCTGATGGCTGCCGATCGCGTCGGAGCGCCACCGCGCGCGTGGCAGCGCATGCTGTCGGGGCGGCGGCTCGACCTGCTCGATCCCTCGCCGCTCGACATCGAAATCTCAGACATCGCCCACGGGCTTGCCCGCGTTGCCCGCTGGAATGGGCAGACCCGCGGCGATCACGCCTTTTCGGTCGCCCAGCATTCCCTGCTGGTCGAGGCGCTGTTCAGCGAGTTGCAGCCGGACGCCTCGGCCAATGCGCGGCTGGCAGCACTGCTGCATGACGCGCCGGAATATGTCATCGGCGACATGATCTCGCCGTTCAAATCGGTAATGGGCGGCTCCTATAAGGAGTGTGAGCTGCGTCTCCAGCGCGCCATCCATCAGCGCTTTTCGCTGCCGCCCGAACTCGGCGTCGGCTTGCGCAAGGAGATCAAGCGCGCCGACCAGATCGCCGCCTATTACGAGGCGACGCTGCTTGCCGGTTTCTCGACCGCAGAAGCAACCGAGTTCTTCGGCCGGCCGCGCGGCTTCAATGCCGACCGCTTCGACTTTACGCCGCACTCGGTGACCTCCGCGCAAGCTGCCTTCCTCAAACGCTACGCCAGGCTTGAAAAGCAACGCCAGGCAACGGTTGCCGTGCATTCGGCGCAGTGAACATACGCTAAATTAACCAGCGGTAACCACAGTACCGGGTTTCGATCACGGTCAGCAGGCACGCCTCATGTCCGTTGCGCACGTCAAGGGTGGTTCGCCCGTCCGCAGACGGGGAGCCGGAGGCGTGGCCGCGCCACGGCAGATCGCCGACGAACTGCGCCACCAGAACGAGCGCTTTTCCGCGGCCGTCGAGAATATGTCGCATGGGCTGTGCATGTTCGACGCCGACGAGCGGATGATCATCTGCAACGGCAACTATATCAGCATCTTCTCCCTCGACGCGAAGATCGTGCGGCCCGGCATCGCGTTCCTGGACATTCTAAAGCACAGCGTCGACATCGGTGTCGCCTCACAGAGCGCCGAAGACCTGTATGCCATCCGCAAGCCCTATATCGAGCGCGCGCAAGCCTCGACCTACGAGGAAATACTGTCGGACGGACGTATCGTTTCCATCACGCACCGGCCGCTGGCCTCAGGCGGCTGGGTGTCGATCTATGAGGACATTACGGAGCAAAGGCGGGCCGAGCAGGAACTGAAGGAGCAGCACCGCCGCTTCGATGCGGCGCTCGCCAACATGTCGCAAGGCCTGTTGATGTACGACGCCGAAGGCACGCTGATCGTGCGCAACCAGCGCTTCCTCGACCTCTACAAGGTCACGCCTGACGACTTCCCGCTCGGCATGAGCCAGCGCGCCCTGCTCGAACAGATGGTGCGACTGCGCATCTATCCGTCGATGGACATTGACGGCGAGATCGCCAACACCAGAGCCAGCCTGCAGGCCGGTGAGGAGCGTTCGACAGACCGCAGCCTTGCCGATGGCCGAACGCTGCTGGTTGCGCGCCGGCCGCTTGCCGGTGGCGGCTGGGTGGCGACCTTCGAAGACATCACCGAGCGCCGGCGCGCCGAAGAGCGCATGAGCCACCTTGCACATTACGACACGCTGACCGACCTGCCCAACCGCTCGATGTTTCGCGAACGGCTCGACCAGGCGATGGCCGGCGATACACCGCTGGCGATCTTCTCGCTCGACCTCGATCGTTTCAAGGCCGTCAACGACACCTGGGGACACCCTGCCGGCGACTGGCTGCTGAAATGCGTGGCTGAGCGGTTGCGGCACAGCCTGCGCAGCGACACCGATATGGTCGCCCGCCTCGGTGGCGACGAGTTCGCCATCCTGCAGTTCAATCCCAAAGGCTCCACCGATGCGGAACAACTGGCAAAACGCATCGTCGCTGTCGTCAGCCAGCCGTTTCGCGACAAGGGCCGCGAGATGCATGTCGGCATCAGCCTTGGCATCGCGCTGTATCCCGGTGACGGCAAGGACGCCGACACGCTTTTGAAGAACGCCGACATGGCGCTTTACAGCGGCAAGAGCGAAGGCCGCAACGTTTACCGCTTTTTCGAGCCCGGCATGGATGCCTTGGTGCGGGCGCGCCTGGCGCTCGAAACCGATCTCGAGACGGCACTGAAGCGGCGGGAGTTCGTGCTGGAGTTCCAGCCGATCACCAACATCGCGTCGGGCAAGATCGTCGGCGCCGAAGCGTTGATGCGGTGGAATTCACCGACGCGCGGCCTGGTGGCGCCCGACGATTTCATCGCAGCCGCCGAAGACAGCGGGCTGATCGTTCCGCTGGGCGAATGGGCGCTGAAACAGGCCTGCAGCGTGGCCGCCGGCTGGCCGCCTGGAATGCGCATCGCCGTCAATGTCTCGGCAGTGCAGATCAGAAGCGCCGACTTTGCCCGCAGCGTGATTTCGGCGCTGGCCGTTTCCGGCGTGCCGGCCAGCCGGCTCGAACTGGAAATCACCGAGACCGTGCTGATGGATGAGAGCGAGACGGTGCTGAAGACGCTGAGGCAGCTGCGCGAACTCGGTATCCGCATCGCGCTCGACGATTTCGGCACCGGCTATTCGTCGCTCGGCTATCTCAGGCGTTTTCCCGTCGACAAGATCAAGATCGACCGCTCCTTCATCCACGATATCGACAACAAGGACACGGCGGCGATCGTGCGCACGATAATCGGGCTTGGTGCCGAACTTGGCATCACCGTCACCGCCGAAGGCGTCGAGACCGAAGCGCAGCTCGACATATTGCGCAAGGCTGGCTGCGTCGAGGTGCAGGGCTTTCTGATCGGCATGCCGTCAAAGGCCGCCGACATGGCTCGACTTCTCAAGACGAGGGCAGCGTCCCGGCGCGCCTGAACATCCCCGGCGTCATTCCATGCGCGGCGCGGAAGGTGCGCGAGAGATGGCTTTGGTCGGAGAAGCCGGCCGCAAAGGCGGCACCGGCGAGATCTGAACCTTGCCGGATCAGCAGATCGGCACGGCGCAGCCTGCGGTCACGGATGAAGGCAGCAGGGGTGAGACCCAGCACTTTCCTGAAATCGCGGATAACTTGAAAGCGCGTCACGCCTGCGGCTTCAGCGAGCCGCTGCAAATCGAGGTCCGAGTTCAGATGGTCTTCGATGACCTGTTCATAGACCCGGAGCCGGCTTTTCGATCCGAAGCTTTCGACCGCCTCGCGCCGCCGGCCGCCCCAATCGCCATGGCGCAGGATGAGCTTGCGCAAGGCGATCAGCATGGATGTTTCGGCGCTCGTGGCATCACCCGATGTCGAAGCCAAGTGCGCGACGCCTACTGCCTGGACGAGATCGGCATCATCGACGATCGCTTGCGAAAACAACGGCGGGCGATCCTGCCCAAGTTCGTCCGCGATCGCACCCATGAGCGAGGCCGACGGATAGAAGGTGCGGTAAGCCCAACCCTGGTCGGCACCCGCCTCGCCGTCATGCCATATCTCCGGATTGACGAGCAGAACCGTGCCCGACCGCGCGAGGACAGTCTCGTTGCCGATGCGGACCCGCTCGCACCCTTGCGTGATCAGGGCGACGACATAGGTCGGGTGCGTGTGCAGCTGGTAGCGATGCCGCGTGAAGCGCGCCTTGAGCATGCCAAGATCGCGAAAGCGCGGATGACGCCAGAACTGCGTCGTCTCCTGAGGCTGTTGAATTCCAGACACGGTCAATCCTGTTCAAGACGCTGCCGGCGCAAATCCTTTACGTGCTGGCATCGACAAGGCCGAATTTACGATAGCCGGCAAGGAGAGCGCAATGCTGCACAACGACCCCATCGCCGCCCTCACCCCGCAGGTGGTGGAATGGCGGCATCACATCCACGCCAACCCCGAACTCGGTTTCCAAGAGTATGAGACCGCGCGCTTCGTCGCCGACAAGCTGCGCACCTTCGGGCTCGACGAGGTTCATGAAGGCAAAGGCGGCACCGGCGTGGTTGGCGTCCTCAGAGGACGACCAGGCGTGCGCGCCATCGGGCTTCGCGCCGAACTCGATGCCTTGCCCGTGCTGGAGAAGACAGGATTGCCATATGCGTCGAAGAAAGACGGCGTGATGCATGCCTGCGGCCACGACGGGCACATCGCGATGCTGCTCGGCGCCGCCAAGCTGCTCGCCGACAACAGAGCCTTCGACGGCACCGTCTGTTTCATCTTCCAGCCGGCGGAAGAAAATGAAGGCGGCGCCATGCGGATGATAGAGGACGGACTGTTCGAGCGCTTCCCCGTGGAAGCCATCTACGCCGTCCACAACTGGCCGGGGCTGCCGCTCGGAAAGATCGCGGCCCGTGCCGGGTCGATGATGGCGGCCGTCGACACTTTCGAACTGAACTTTGAGGGGACCGGCGCGCATGCCGCCATGCCGCAGCTAGGCGACGATCCCGTGCTCGCGGCCGGCGCCTTCGTTCAAGCCGTGCAGCGCATCGTCAGCCGTTCGGTCGACCCGCAAATGGCGCTGGTCGTTTCGATCACCCAGATCCATGGCGGCAATGTCGGCAACATCGTGCCGGGCAAGGTCTGGCTGCAGGGAACCTGCCGCTTCTTCGAGCCCACTTTGTCGGGCCATTGCGAAAGGCTGATCGGCGACATCGCGCAAGGCATTGCCTCGGCGCATGCACTCACCGCCAAGCTCGCCTACAAGAAAGGCTACCCGCCGCTGGTCAACACGTCGGCTGCCACTGACCGGGCCGTCCAGGCGGCAACCGCGGTTGTCGGCCGCGAGCAGGTCGAGACCGCATTCAACCCGAGCCTCGGCTGCGAGGATTTTGCCTACATGGTCCGCGAAGCCGGCGGCTGCTATGCCTGGGTCGGCGCAGGAGCTGTCAGACCGGGCGAAGGGCTGCACGGCGATCGCTATGTCTTCAACGACGCCATCGTCCCCACCGTGCTCCGCTATTTCGTCACGCTCGTTGAGCAGACGCTACGCTGACGGCCGAGCGCCTCAGCGCAAGGTCTCGACGTATTTCTCGTGGAAGCTGACATAGCCGGGTTCGACGACTTTGAGATGGCGCTCGATCAGCTGGTGGAAGGCCGGCAGCTGATGGAAGGGCACGCCGGGATAGGCGTGGTGCTCGGCGTGATACGGCATGTTCCAGGCGACTTTGCGCACCAGCCAGTTGGTCAGCGTGGTGCGGGTGTTTTCCAGCATGTTGGCGACAAGCGGGCAGCGGCCATGCTCGGCCAGCAGATAGAGCCTGAGGAAGGGCTGGCCGAGCAGCGCCGGCACGATCCAGACATAGAGCAGTACACTTGCCTCGAACCACAGGGCTAGCGCGGCGACCACGACATAGAAAGCGATCATGGCGCGGGCTTCAGTGCGCACCTTGGGCAGGCCTTTCGGCGGCACGTAGCTGTCGTGGCAGCCGCCAATCGCGTTGGTGTAGAGTGTCTGCAAATGCCCCCACCACACCGGCAGGCCCGAGACGTGGACGATGTATTGCCGCATCGTCTCCGGTTTCGGGAAGGCGAGTTCCGGATCGGTCTCTGGATCCTGGGTGAAACGGTGATGGGCGAAGTGGAAATAGCGAAACCAGTCGGCGGGCAGCGCGATCGCCAGGCTGCAGACCCTTGCGGCGGCATCGTTGAGCCACTGCGTCTCGAACGCCGTCCTGTGCACCGTCTCATGCAGCAGCGTGAACAGGAAGACGATAAGAATGCCTTGCGGCAACATCAACAGCGGCCAGTACGACACCTTGGCCGCAATCAGCCCGCCGATAGCCACAATCGCGCCGAGATGGAAGGCGAGTTGGACCAGACCCGGCCCGTCCGACTTGCCGGTCAGGCGGCTGCGCTGCTCATTGGTCAGGAACGCGATGACGTCGAGATGGTCTCTGGGTTCAAACTGGGCCGATACGGTCATGGCGCCAAGCTACTCGAATAAGAAAGCTTTCGAAAGACGAGGATTTCTGCGACACAGATAAGCTGACCTTACCTATCGGATCACCCAATGACCGCGCTTCCTTCCCTGAGAGGACTTCAAGCCTTCGAGGCGGCGGCGCGCTCGGGGAGTTTCGCCGCAGCGGCGGATGAGCTCTCGATCTCGGCGGCTGCGGTCAGCCAGCTCATTCGCACCGTCGAGGAGCAGATGGGTCGAAAACTGTTCCATCGCGTCAACCGCCGCGTGGTGCTGACGGAAGCCGGCGTCGAGATGCTGCCCCGGCTGACCCTGGCTTTTCGGGAGATCGGCAGCATCGCGCGTGGCAGCGATGCCTTCCGCCCGCGGCTTGTCGTATCGGTGCCGCCGTCCATGCGATGGGCTGGCTTTCCGAACGCCTCGCCGGCTTTGTCGCCAGCCACGGCGCCGTCGACATATCCCTGCGCGGCGATGACGATCCGGTGCCGTTCGACCGCGAACTGATCGACATCCGGCTGTCCTTCGGCCCGCACTATCGTGAACACCCGAGCGAGGAGATCGTCAGGGACGCCGTCTACCCCGTCTGCGCGCCAGAACTCACCGCCAAAACCGACAGCCTCGCCGGCCTGCCACTGATTCACACCGACTGGGGACCGACCGGCGCGTCGTTTCCGTCTTGGCGCACATGGTTCGAGGCGGCGGGCATAGAGCCCGGCCGCACAGTGCAGCGCGGCCTGTCGGCGAACTCGTCGCGGGCAGCGCTCGACCTTGCCATTTCGGGGCTGGGCGTGGCGCTGGCGCAAGGCATTTATTGCGCCGGGGCGCTGGAAGAGGGCCGTTTGGTCCGGGCTAATGCCCTATCGATCGCGCTGCGTCAGCCATATTGCCTGACGATCCCGGAACGCAGTGCAAGGCGCGACCTGGTGGCGGCGTTTCGCAATTGGCTGATTGAGGAATGCCGGCGGTCGGTGGGTTCGCCGGTGCTCCTATGATGGTCAGCAGCGTCAGAGATGCGCAGCCAGCGCCGCTGTCATGTCCTTGTTCGTCGCCACGGGAATGATCTCGAACTCCACCAGGTCAGACCATTCGATGACCCAGCGCTGCAGCAGCGTGACGTCATCGGCCTCGACCAAAAGGAAGCAGCGGCTCATATCAGCCGCGATCCAGGAGTGGTACACGACAAGCGCGTCCGGCTTCAATCTGCCGCGCTCGCCGAAACGGCGGTAGATCTCCTTGCGGTCGCAGCCGGCGAAATCCTCGATGACGATGAACTGCATTTTTCCCCCTCGGTTGAATTACCGCCCGGGGCGGCAAACTAACGCCCGGGACGGTCCAGCCGCTCCAGGAACCATTGCGTCAGCCGCACCCAGACTTCGTCCTTTTCGCCGGAATCCTCCCAGCCATGGTCGAGGTTCGGGTTGTCGTTGACCTCGATGACGAAGACGCCATCCTTGGTTTCCTTGAGATCGACGCCGTAAAGCCCGTCGCCGATGCAGCGCGCCGCCTTCACCGCGGTGTCGACGACATGCGGCGGCGTCTCTTTCAGCGTGAAGGTCTTGATGCCGCCCTGGTCGGGCTTGCCGCTGGCCTTGTGGTTGACGATCTGCCAGTGTTTTTTCGCCATCAAATAATGCACGGCAAACAGCGGCTGCCCGCCGAGCACGCCGACGCGCCAGTCATATTCGGTCGGGATGAATTTCTGCGCGATCAGAAGATCGGAATCCTCCAGCCACTCGGTGGCGAGCGTCTTCAGTTCTTCGAAGTTGCCGCATTTCTTGACGCCGCGCGAGAACGATGAATCCGGGATCTTCAGCACCAGCGGAAAGCCCAGCGTCTGCGCCGCCAGTTCGAGGTCCGAGGTGCCGGCTATCATCACCGTCGGCGGCACCGGCACCTTGTTGTAGGCCATCAGTTCGTTGAGATAGACCTTGTTGGTGCAGCGGATCATCGACAGCGGGTCGTCGATCACCGGCATGCCTTCCTGCTGGGCGCGGCGCGCGAAGCGGTAGGTGTGGTTTGAGATCGAGGTGGTCTCGCGGATGAACAGCGCGTCGTAATTGGCGAGCTTGGCCAGGTCCTTCCTGGTGATCGGCTCGATTTCGACGCCCATCTTTTCGGCGATCTTGGCCCAGTAACGCAGCGAGGAAATCTCCGACGGCGGCAGTTCTTCATGCGGATCGACCAGCGTGGCGAAGGTGTAGCGTGCCGGCGTGCGGCCCTTGGTGTCGCGCCACTCGCGGTTGGTGTATGTCTCGAGCGCCTGCACGAAGAGATCGGAAGAGCACACNGAGGGCTTCTTCCTCCTCGGCCATCCTGGCCAGCGGCAGGAAGCCGATCTTGCGGATCGAGGCCCATTCGGCGCTGTCCTTGATGTGAACCTCAAGCGCCGGAGCGCGGAACCAGTCGAACAACAGCTTGGCGAAGCGGTCCCAGACCTTCGACGGTCCGATGCCGAAGAAGATGCAGATTTTTTGCGGGAAAACGCCTCCGAGATCCTTGCGGCATTTGTTGAGCGCCAGCTCCAGTTCCGGCAGCGCGTGCTCGTAGAGCTTGCGCTCGGACAGGTCGATCATCGTCTCGACCGTCGGGATGACCTTGTGGCCGCGCGAACCGGCGAGCAGAGAGGCATAATAGCCGCGGCTCTGGTAGGCGTAATTGTTCGATAGGTTGATGACCTTCGGCTGCTGGCCGCGAAACAGCGCCGGATGCGCAAGATAGTCACGGTTGGTGATGATCTTGTGCGGCGTCGCCGCCGGGTCGAGATCGTTCTGACGGCCGGTGAGGATGACCCAGGTCATTGTTATCAGCGTTTCCCAAGAGTGATGGCAGCACGCAGTCCGTCGCGGCCAAATTGCGCCATGTTCATGAAGATGCCGTGCGGCACGGGAATGTTGGCGGCATCGAGGATGGTCTCCTGTCTTTCGTCCTCGACCCAGGGATCGTGGATCAGGATGTGGTCGCCATCGTCGCCGATAGCCAGCACCCAATGCGGCACCTTCTTGCCGAACATCAGGAAGCCGCTGATCAGCACCAGCACCAGTTTTCCCTGAGCCAGGGCGCCGCGGATATCGACGATGGTGAATGGACGGTAATTCACCGGGATGCCGTAAAGTTCCGCGCGGCGGCGAAAGTCCACCTGGGCAAGTTCCATCACCCGGCGCTTGTCGTCGCTGCGCACTGATTGCAAGAACAGCGCGCCATAGAAGGACACGAAGATTTCCGCCGCAAGCCCGCTTTCGTAGCCGGAAACCGCAAGGCCGAAGGGCTCGCAGCCGCCTGGGCCGGACATCATGAACACGGTCGTTGCCTCGCGCCATAGGCGGATTTCCATGACCGGATCGGGCACGAAGCCGGAATCGAAATTGGCCATCGCCATCATCAGGCAGCATGGACCGCAGGTGAACTCGCAGGTCTGCTGGTAGAACGGGACTTTGGTGGCGACCGGAATATCGCCGCGCAAGGTCTTTTCGTAGCGCAGCGCGGTGGCGCCATCCTCGTAATAGTGAGGCTCGCGACCGATCTTGCGGTAGCCGCTCTGCTCATAGATGCCAATGGCGCGAAGATTGTCCTCGCGCACTTCGAGACGCAACATCATGCGGTCGTGCTCGAAGGCAGCTTCTTCGGCCGCTGCAAGCAGCATGCGGCCAATGCCGCGGCCGCTGAAAAACGGGCTGGTGGCAAGCGAATAGAGCCGGGCGACGCCGCTGCCCTTGCGAAACAGCACGATGGCGTAGCCGGCGACACGACCATCGCTTTCGGCGACCAGCATCTCGGCTGTCTCGCGTTCGATCAACAAGCGGAAGGAGCGCCGGGAAATGCGGTCACTGGAAAAGACCGCCTTCTCGATGGCGGCGAGGTCATCGACGTCGGACGCGCGGGCCTTGCGAATCTCGGCAGGCATGCGGGTTTGGAAAACCTCGATTGGGTGGAGGAAAAGACCGCAGTCAAAAACGTCGCAAACATCAGCCGAAACGCCGATATCCATCAAGCGCTATCGCACCTTGAATAGGGCCGAATTGTGACAGTTCCACCGCGAGTGGCGGGCGGTGACCGCGGCACCGCCAGGTGCGGCGCCGCCTCGGCGCATGACGCCAAAACCGAATGTGCTCAACTGGCGATACCGGCCAGAAGCTGACCGTAGGCGCGCTTGGCGACCGCAGCCAGCTGCTCGCGCGGCAGCGAGCCGACGACGGCGCAGGCATAGCCCTTGTCCAGCCAGTAGACCGCCTCGGGACCGTCGGCGTCGGCCATGTAGGTGCCCTTGGACTTGGCTGAGGAATCAGCGGTAACGAACAAGGAGATGCGCTGACCCTTGGCGTCCTCGTAAAGCAGCATCGCTGCCTTGCCCTGGCCGGCGGGCAGCAGCCGGCCGCCAACCAGCTGGAAGCCTTCCGCCACCAGATCCGGCGCCACCAGTTTCAAGCCGACGCGGTTGGACAGCCAGGTCTGCAGGTGATCCTTGTCGCTTGCCGGCACTTCCACCGCATGGCGCTGTTCGGCGGCATAGATGACATGGGCGGCGATAGCCTCTTCGGCCAGTTGGTCATCGGCGCCATCTTCCCTGCCGATGCCGTCGATGCCGGCAAAATAGCCGCCAAGACCGCCGATGACGAGCACTGCGGCCGCCGCGGCCGCAAGCCACCAGCGCGACTGCCGCGCCGCCGCTTTGGTCGCGCCTTCACCGCTAACGATCTGCTTGAACAGCACCGGCACGGGCTCGTCGAGCACACCGGCAAAGGCGGCGCGCAACGCGGCGCGGTCGGCGGTGTAGCGGGCGCTTTTCGCCTTCATTTCGGGATTGGCGTCGATCCAGGCGTCGTAGGCGGCGCGCTCGTCGCCCGGCAGCTCGCCGTCGAGAGCCATGTGGATATCGCGTTCGGAAAAATCGCGGCGGGTCATTTCTCGACGATCCTTATCGAGCGGCGGCGCGCCGTGTCATCGAGCAGGCTGCGCAGCTCCTCGCGTCCGCGCGCTATGCGCGACATCAGCGTGCCGGCGGGCACGCCGAGAATGTTGGCGGCTTCGGCATAGGAGAATCCTTCGATGGCGACCATGACGAGAGCGGCGCGACGGTCGGGGCTGATCGCCTGCAATGCGTCGATGATCTCGCGCGAGGCGGCGTTCTCCGCCTGCTCGGCGGGGACTGCCTGCGCCTCGTTTGCGTCAAGCGGCAGGATCGCCGCCTCACCGCGCCGGTTCACCTTGCGCATCTGATCGATGAACAAATGATGCATGATCGTAAACAGCCACCTCCGGGGGCTTTCTCCCGTCTGCCAGCTTTCAAGCCGCAAGAGCGCTCGTTCGAGGCAATCCTGGACGAGATCGTCGGCGGATTCGCGGTCGCGCAGAAGCGAGCGTGCGTAGCGGCGCAAGCGCGGTATTTCGCCAAGGATTGCTGCCTTCTTTTCGTCCATGACCGCTGGTTCTGAGGTCGCCCTTGTTTAACCCGATTGAACGCGCCTTCCCGGCGCGGCGCAAGCGGCCAGCGCGAAGCGGTCTGCCGCCCCGGTCACCCAAGCACTGAGATAACGAGGTGATCGGCTAAATTATTCCCCGCAATCAACAAGAGGGCCGAATTATCCTAAATCGGTCTGCGCGAAATCATGGCCTTTGTATAGCAGTGGAAGATCGCGGCTTTTCGCGCAGGCGTAAGCAAAACAGTCCCCGAGATTCAGATCCGCCTTGTGGCCAACGGCTTTGCCGTAACGGGCACTCGCGTCAATGGCCCGAGAGCTGATGTTGTCGTCAATGGCCAGACTCTCTCCCATGATCTCCACAATGAACTCATCGATCAGATCGCGGGCATGGAGAAGGGCTTCAGCGCTGGGTCTGCGCGGGCCGGCGCCAGCCCGTGCCAATGCCTGTGTTGCTTCGAAGTGAACCAACGGAGAAACCCAGACCTGCCCGGAAAAACCGGATAGCTGCTCCAGCAATTCCTCCCACCCAGGTTCCTGGTTGAGAATGGCGACGATCACCGACGCGTCGACAAACATCAGTCTTCCCACAGCTCGTCGGTGAACTTCTTCATATCGAAATCGGGATTGGGCAGGCCAAGCTTCCTGGCCCTGTCCTGAAGACTGGCGATCCGGTCGCGCAGCGGCACCTTCGCTCGATTGCGCTCAAGTTCGTGCACGAGCGCGACCCGCACCGCCTCCGTTTTGCTCGGAGCGTTCGTCTCGCGTTGCAATCTGCTGGCCAGCGCATCCACTTCGTCGTCGCGGATATAGAGCGGCATCGAATATCCTCCGTTGGATATTCATATATTCCACCTTGTATATCACTTCAAGTTGCGGCGTTGGCCTCCCTCGCCGCCCGCGTCAGCAGCCGCTGGTAGAACAAGCCGATGCCGATCAGCACGGCGCCAAGACCGATGAAGGACAGCGCCCTGAGCACGCCTTCCAGTTCCGACATGTCGAATAGGAAGACTTTTACCACGGCGATCGCGATCAGCGCCGCCGAGGCAATGCGCAGCACCTGCGACTTCAGCCAGACGCCGGCGGTGAGCAGCACGACGCCAATGACCAGCCAGAGCGCCGAATAGGTGTAGGTCTCAAGCTGCCCGAGGCCGCTCCACAGGCCGATGAACTCGCCCTTGAACACGCGCCTGACCGACAGTGTGGCGTAGGCGAAGACAAGCAATGCCGCCACTACCGCCAGCATCTGCGCATACCATGGCGGCCGCTTGTCCCTGGCATAGAGCGCCAGCCCGCCGGCGGCTATGGCCGGCAACAGGTAAGCCAGGAACAAGAGGTTGAACACCGGGATCTGGCCGGTCGATTCGTCGGTGAACAGCGGATTGAGCACCAGGAAATGCTGGAGGACGATGAAGGCGACCGAGAGCACGCCGGCGGCCATCGAGCCGTAGCGCAGCACAGAGCTTGGCGAGCGCATGTCGATGGCCACCAGTATCGCGCCGGCACCGATGGCGATCAGCGTATAGATCGCCTGTTCGGCGAGCGTCACCGGGCCGGTGTCGATGACGCCGCCATGCATGGCGTGGCGCACCAGCATGGCGACGGTGAGCAGCGCAAACAGGGCTGCACCCGCCTCCATCGCAAGGCGCGGCCGGCCATTGCCAGTTGTTGGTAGTGCGGGGGTGGTACGCGCGAGTTGCCAGGCGGCAAAGCCGAAGGCCAGCGCCGGTACGCCGTATCCCGGCAGCAGCCAGTTGAACACCGGCGTCGTCGTCAGGAACTCGGCACCGACGATGGTCGGATCGAAGGCGACGCGGCCAAGCACGGCAACGACCGCGCCGACCGAAATCCAGCCAAGCACCGGATAGCTGCGCCACCGCGTCGCCAGCGCCGGCACGATGGCGGCAACGCCGGCAAGAATGGTCGTCCAGCCGGAACCGAAGGCCATGTGCAGCATCAGGAGCCCGGCCAGAGCCGAGCCGCAAAGCGCGAAGGAGACGGCGACGTTGCCCTTGAGCGGCGGCTGTTCGGCGCGCGCAATCCATTCGCCGCCGGCGGCGAAGACGACGACCAGAAGGGCAGCTATCGCTGCGTAGACAAGGTCGCGGTCGAGATTGCCGTAGGCAAGCCACAGCGTCAGCAGAATAAGCAGCGGCGCAGCGACGCCCCATGCCGCCCAGCATGCCGCGCGGACCCGTGCTGAGGCGGCGAAGCGGCGTGCGGCCCAGAAGCCGGCGCCGATGAAAACCAGGCCGAGGGCAATGCCGATGCGCAGCGTCAACGGATTTCCGGCCGCCACCGGCATGCCGTCAAAGCCGATATTCCCCTGGGTTATGTCGGAGCCGATGGTGGTGGGCGGAATGATGCCGAGATGGATCATCACGCTCACCACGCCGGCGGCATGCAGCAGCGGCAGCGCGCGCGGCCGGTAGAGTGCGGTGGCGACAAGGGCGACGAGGACGAAGGCGCCCGGCAAGGCGCCACCGGCGGCGACCAGCGTCGTGTCGACGGACAGGCCTAGCGCTGAAAACGCAACGAAAACGCCTGGCACGATCGAGGGCCAGTCGAAGCCGGTCTTCGCCGTCTCCGCTTCGCTGTCACGTGTGCCCAGCCAGACAAAGGCAAGCACCGCCAGCGTCACCGCGTCGATGAACAGGATGACGGCAAGGTCGGCGACTAGCGTGCTCATCATGTAGACGATGGTCCAGGCGCCGGTGCCGAAGAAGGCCGCCGCAATCAGGAATTTCCAGTCGCGAATGCGGGCGATCACGGCTGTAGCGGCAAGCACGATCGCCAGGTAGACGAACAGCGCCCATGGGTTGGGCGCCTGCGAGGACACAAGCGCCGGCGTCGCCATCGAGCCGACGAGACCGATGCCGGCCAGGGCCTGGCCGTGGACGAGGGCGGCGACAATGGTCGCCACGCCGATGGCGCCGAGCACGGTGAAGGCGAAGGCCGGCCCGACGAAACCGTAAATGGCATGCGCGGCATAGACCGTACCGAACAGGATGAAGGCGCCGGCAGCCGTCAGGATCGCCGGAATATAGGCGCCTGCAGCCCCTTGCACCGGCACCTTGAAGCCGGTGCGGCGGATGAACTCGCCGCCGCCGATCAGCACCAGGCCGAGCAGCGCCGCCAGGGACAGCCGCACTTCAGGGCCGAAATTGCCGGCCTCGATGGTGTAGCGGATCAGGAACAGGCCGCCCAGGGCCAGCGCGACGCCGCCGACCCAGACCGCCCAACGGGTGCCGAGCGCCGTTTCGACCTCTGACTGGCGGGCTGCCTTCGCCGTGGCGGCAGGCGCGGATCCGGTGAATGCCGCCTTGGCCGCGGCCGACAGTTCTGGCACGGCCTCGCTGGTGGCCGCATCGGCTTCGGCGGCCGGTGCCTGGGCATGTGCCGCGTCTGCTGTTGTTGGCGAAGCTATGTCGGCAACTGGTGCGCTAGCGTGAGCGGCATCCGCCGGTGCGCTTGCAACCTGCTCGACCGGTTTGGCAACGGGCGGTGTCGCATGCACGCCGGACAGAACCAGACTGCGCAGCGCTCCGAGCTCGCGCTCGATCAGACTGACGCGGCCCTGCTGGCGCAAGACGAGGACAAAAAGCACGATAACGACGACGGCGCCAATCAGGCTTTCAAACATGGCGGTTCCCCCAAACCAGGCCAGTTTTCACTGACAATTGCGGCGGCCACACGGCCACCCCAGACGGCTATTCAAGTCACGCCACCGCAATGGTGGCCGAAAAGAAGTTATCGAGCATGTTTCGTCGGCAAATTCCAGCGGCCTACGGTCTTTATCCTCACCCATCATCTGAGATAGCCAGGAATGGCATGCCGCCGCCACTTGCCCAGGAGCCATGCTATCCTCGGATGAACTGTGGGGAAATCGAATGCCGAAACGAAGTGCAGGGCTGCTGATCCACCGGACAAGGGCCGGCATTCTCGAATTTCTGCTCGTCCATCCCGGCGGCCCATTCTGGGCAAGGAAGGATGAAGGCGCTTGGTCGATCCCCAAGGGCCTCGTCGAGGACAATGAAGATGAGTTGGCCGCCGCCCGGCGCGAGGCTGGGGAAGAACTCGGAGTCAGCATCGAGGGTGATTTCGAGCCTGTCGGCAGCTATCGGCAAGCCGGCGGCAAGATCGTCATCGCCTGGAGTGTCGAAGCCGATTTCGATCCCGATGCCGTTAAAAGCAACATGTTCACGATGGAATGGCCGCCCAGGTCAGGCGTGACGAGGGAATTTCCCGAAATCGACAGGGCCGGCTGGTTTTCCTTCGCGGAGGCCAGCCTCAAGATCCTCGGCGGTCAGCGCGCCATCCTCGATGATTTCATGGAGCATCGCAAGGCCGGCTGAGGCTCTTGCCCTACGAGTACCCCCACCCTAACCCTCCCCACAATGGGGAGGGAATGCTGCCGCATGCAGCTTTTGCTGTGAACCTGGACGGTTGCGGAGGTCAGCACCCACCGAGTCTCCCTCCCCTTTCTGGCGCAGCGTCTGCCGTAGTGGCGGCATTGCCGCCCGAATGATGCTTGCGCAAGGCGGCGAGGAAGCCGGCACGGGCATCGGGCTGTTCAATGCCGCGCGGCTCGTAGACATGGCGGGTGAAAAAGAAACCGGTCAGATGGAAGGCGTCCTCGAGTGCCGCGTGGTCCGCCCGCAAGCCGGAGCCGCGCCGCAGGAAGGCCGGCAGCGCCAGCATCTTGTCGCGCCATGGCGCGCCGGCCTGGCGCGAAACCGCGCGGCCGGATTTCGGCGAGACATAGGCCAGATCCTGCCTGGCGCCGGTCGCCGCGCACTGGCTGAGATCGAGGCCGAAGCCGAGTTCGTCGAGGATGAGCAGTTCGAAGCGCGCCACCAGTTCGCCGGCGGCATCCGAATCGTCCAGATGGGCGATCATCACGGCAAGCGTCTCATACAGGCCGCCATGGGCGTCGCGCTCCGGCAGGAGCCTGAGATGCGCGGCCATGGTCTGCAGGCCGTAGACGGCGACTGCGCTGTCCATCAACCGGGCGGCATTCATCTCGATCGCCTCGGCCTGGAAGGTGCCGAGATGCTCGTCGAGGCGTGCCCGCCACAAAAGGTCGACGCGGTTGCCGGGCTGCAGCACCGGCTGCTGCTTGCGCGAGCGCCCGCCGCGCACCAGGCCGAGATGGCGGCCATGCGCACGCGTCATTACCTCGAGAATGGCGCTGGTTTCGCCATGCTTGCGGGTGCCGAGTATGATTCCCTCGTCGCGCCATTCCATGGCAGGAGCTTGTCACCGGTTGCGTGGCGAAATCAAGATTTTGGCGCGCCGCGTGCGATCTGTGCTGACATTGGATCCCCACACATCGTCGAAAGGCTCCGATCACGCGAATTTCCGGTGATCGGCCAGGACGTCGTCGATGACGCGGCGCGATCGCTCGGCTTCGGCTTGGTTGGCGTCGTGTCCGGCAACGGTGATCAGCGCCTTCCACAGCGTCCAGCCGCGGCCGCGCGCCCAGGTCGCTTCATCGACGTCGATGGCAGCCCGGAATGCCTCCCGGCTCTCGCCCTGGAAGAATGTCCAGGCGATCGCCAGGTCGCAGGATGGATCGCCGATGCCGGAGGTGCCGAAGTCGATGACGGCGCTCAGGCGGCCGTTTTGGACCAGAAGGTTGCCCCAGGCGACGTCGCCGTGAAACCAGACGGGCGACCCTTGCCAGGTGGCGGCAAGGGCCGCATCCCAGACAGCGGTGGCCGCCTGGGTGTCGATCTGCCCCTCCAGCGCCTGGAGTGCTTCCCTTGTCTGGTTGTCATACACGCTCAGCGATCCGCCGCGGAAGAAATTGTGCTGGCCCGCGGGCGGCCCGCCCGCCGGATCGATCCGCCGGAGCGCAATGAGGAACTTGGCCAGATCGACCGCGAACTGTGGGCGATCGGCGATTTCGGCGGTCTTGGCTGTTTCGCCGTCGATCCAGCGGTAGACGGACCATTGCCAGGGGTAGTCCTCCCCAGGCTCGCCCATCGCCAGTGGAACCGGGATCGGCAGCGGCAGAAGCGGCGCCAGCCTGGGCAGCCAGCGGTGCTCTTTTTCGACCTGCAAGGCATATGGTGCGGCACTCGGCAGCCGCACAGTCATATCATTGCCGAGGCGGAAGGTTCGGTTGTCCCAGCCGCCAAACGCCACCGGCCTCACCGGCAGATGCCGCCATTGCGGAAACTGCGCGTTGACCAGCCGGCGCACGAGATCGGTATCGATGGTCGGTTTGGGATCAGGCATGTCATCGTCTCAAACTGCCGGGCGGCATTTCCAGACGATGAAGCTCAATGGGGAAACTCAAGCCCCATCTCGCGGTAGCGCTCGGGGTCGTCGCCCCAGTTTTCACGCACTTTGACGAACAAGAACAGGTGCACTTTCTGCTCGAGAATGCCGGCTATCTCCATGCGCGCCGACTGGCCGATGGCGCGGATGGTCTCGCCCTTGTGGCCGAGCACGATCTTCTTCTGGCTGTCGCGCTCGACATAGATGGTCTGGTCGATGCGCACCGAGCCGTCCGGTTTCTCTTCCCATTTCTCGGTCTCGATATGCGAGGAATAGGGCAACTCCTGATGCAGCCGCAGATACAGCTTCTCGCGGGTGATCTCGGCGGCCAGTTGGCGCATCGGCAGGTCCGAGATCTGGTCTTCCGGATAGTACCAGGGGCCGACCGGCAGCGCTTGCGCGAGATAGTCGAGCAAATCCTTGCAGCCGGAGCCGGTCAGCGCCGAGACCATGAAGGTGCGCTTGAACGGCACCTTTTCGTTTGCTGCCGCGGCCAGGGCCAGCAGCGCCTCGTGCTTGACCCGGTCGACCTTGTTGAGGATCAGCACCATCGGCTGGCGGACGTCCTTCAGCCGCTCGAGGATGGCGTCGGCGTCACCCCTGATGCCGCGCTCGGCATCGATCAGCAGCAGCACGATATCGGCGTCCTTGGCGCCACCCCAGGCTGTGGTCACCATCGCGGTGTCGAGCCGGCGCTTCGGCTTGAAGATGCCGGGCGTATCGACAAAGACGATCTGCGCGTTGTCATGCGTGGCAATGCCGCGCACGATGGCGCGGGTGGTCTGTACCTTGTGGGTGACGATCGACACCTTGGCGCCGACCAGTTGGTTGACCAGCGTCGACTTGCCGGCATTGGGCGCCCCAATCAGGGCAACGAAGCCGGAATGCGTGGCCTCCGCTGCCGGAGGGAGATCTTCGCTGCCGGTCATGCCGCACTCCCTTGGTTGGCCCAGATGCCTTCGCGCGTAAGAAACGCCGATGCCGCCGCTTCTTCGGCTGCGCGGCGAGAGCCGCCCGTGCCGCTTGCCGGCGCAAAACCGCCGACCTTCACGGACACCGTGAAAACCGGTTGATGTTCAGGTCCTTCTCGTTTCTCGATCGCGTATTCGGGCCTGACATCGCTGGTCTTGGCGATCCATTCCTGCAGGTCGGATTTCGGATTGGGCGGCTTGGCCACCACCTTTTGCGAGCGCGGCTCCCAGTAACGCAGGACGAATTGCCTTGCCGCATCGAGGCCGCCATCGATATAGACCGCCGCGATCAGCGCTTCGACTGCATCCGCCAGATAGTTTCCGCCCGAGCCACGCGAGCGCGCCTTCAAGGCAGCGTCGGCCCGAACCAGATCTTCGAGCTGCATTTCAATGCCGATCTCGGAGCATGTCCGCGCATCGACCAGGGCATTGAAGCGCGGGGCGATTTCACCTTCCGGCGCCTCAGGAAACTTTTCAAAAAGCAGGTCGGCAACGATCAGGCCGAGCACGCGGTCGCCAAGGAATTCGAGGCGCTGGTTGTTGCTGCTTGCCTTGACCGCGCTGGAATGGGTCAGCGCGGTCTCGAGCAAACGGACGTCCCGGAAGGAATGGCCGGTTTTGGCTGTCACCAAATCGGCCAGAGTTTCACCCGTCGGGCGCTTCAAAGCCATCAATTCACGAAATGGAACAGGCGCGACAGGCGCACCAGCGACGGCCATTTCCAGATCTCGAGCGGGCTCGCCTTCCCGGCGATCGAGAAGAAGACGATGTTGGCGCGGCCGACAAGGTTCTCCGCCGGCACGTAGCCGACGCTGAGGCGGCTGTCGGAGGAGTTGTCGCGGTTGTCGCCCATCATGAAATAGTTGCCGGGGGGCACGACGAACTCGCGGGTGTTGTCGGTGATCGAATTCGGTGTCAGGTCGAGCGTGTCGTAGCTGACGCCGTTGGGCAGGGTCTCGCGATAGACGTCGACCGGCTCAGGCACTTCCGTGATATCAGGATTTTGGATCTGGCCGGTTTTCACACGAGGCACGCCCTGGCCGTTGATGAACAATTGGCCGTCCTTCATCTGGATCTTGTCGCCGGGCAGGCCGACGACGCGCTTGATGTAGTCGAGCGACGGATCCGGCGGGAACTTGAAGACCACCACGTCGCCGCGCTTCGGATCGGAACCCCAGATGCGGCCGGAAAAGATGTCGGGGCCGAATGGCAGCGAATAGCGCGAGAAGCCGTAGGACCATTTGGTGACGAACAGATAGTCGCCTTCGAGCAAGGTCGGCCGCATAGAGCCGGACGGAATCGAGAAGGGCTGGAACAGCAAGGTGCGGATGACCATGGCCAGCAGCAAAGCCTGGATGATGACGCTGACGATTTCGCCAAGCCCGCCGGATTTCTTCTCGGATTTTTCAGCCACGCTCATGTCGTCCTCGATTGTGCGTTGGATGGTATAGAGTCTCGGCGCGCGCTGGGCAACGTCAAGTCGGCGTTAGATAGCGGTCGTCTGATGCAATCAATGTGGCGCTTGTTCGGCGGGCAACGCCTCGATGATCACAAAGGCTTGAGCAAGCGGGAAATCATCGGTGATTGTGAGGTGGATCGCCGCTCTGTGCCCCTGTGGCAGGATTTTGGCCAGCCGTGCCGCCGCTCCCCCGGTCAGCGCCATCGTCGGCGCGCCGCTGGGCAGGTTGGCGACCCCCATGTCGCGCCAGAACACGCCCTGCGCCAGGCCGGTGCCAAGCGCCTTGGCGCAGGCCTCCTTGGCGGCGAAGCGCTTGGCATAGGAGGCGGCGCGGCCCTTGCGGCCTTCCGAGCGGACCTGTTCGACCTCGGTGTAGATGCGCTGGATGAAGCGCTGACCATGCCGTTCCAGCGACTTTTCGATGCGTCTGATGTCGATCAGGTCGCTGCCGATGCCGATGATCATTCCGCCGGAACTTCCCGTCCGCGGTGCCCGGCCTTATGCGCCCGCTCTGCCATGCGCTTCCTGCGCTGCTCGCGAAAGGCTGTCATCCCCCAGCGGGTAATGCCGTAGAAGATCAGCCCGAAGATCAGGCCGAGCGGCACAGCGCCGATCAGCATCGGCTCGAGCACCGGGTGCCACAGCTTTGCAAACGACAGCGTGTGCATCATCTCACCAAGATGCGCAGGCGGTCCGTTCTTGGGCAGGCGTTCATGCAGGATCAGCTTGCCGACTTCCCAGGACGCTCCCCACAGCAGCGGGAAAGTCAGCGGATTGCCGAAGAATACCGCGCCGAGGGCGGCGGCCACCAGATTGCCGGCGACCACCCAGCAGAGCACGGCGGCGACGGCGAAATGGAAGCCGAGCGGAAAGAAGGAGGCGAAAACGCCGGCCGCGACGCCGGCCGCGACCGCATGCGGTGTCGCCTTCAGCCGCAGGATGCGCTTGGAGAAATATTGCAACGAGCGCGAAAACGAGCGGCGCGGCCACAGATAGGTACGCACCCGCTCCAGAATGCCATCAGGCTTTCGGCGTCGAAAAAGCACTCTGTTCCAGTTCCCGGTTCATCACGCCCAAATTGCAACCATCCCTGGCCGGGCGCGGTCGCTCCATCTTGCGCTTCGAGGGCGCAGAAAGGCAACAACGACTTTGATATAGCGACTGCCTTGCGGCGGAACAATGAAACGCCGCCGCGATGGTCTGCCGCAGGCGGGTAACAAGAGCGCCATTGGGGCGAAACTGAGGACAACATCGGGTGAAAGCTCCCCGACGACCGCAAGGTCCGCGCGAAGACGACGCCGAGGCGGATAGACTATTCCCGATATTCGCTGACTTCGACCAAATTGCTGTCCGGATCGCGGAAATAGACCGACATCATCTTACCGCGGGCGCCGGTGCGCTCGACCGGACCGACTTCGATGGCAACGCCATTGGCTTCCAGACTGGCGCAAATCTCGGCAAGCGGCCTTGCGGCGACCAGGCAGAAATCGCCGGAACCAGGCGTCGGCACCTTGGCCTTGGGCTCAAAGGTGCGGCCCACCTGATGCAGATTGATCTTCTGCGATCCGAACAGCAACGCCGTCGGCCGGTTCGGCTCGTCGAGGCGCTTCAGGCCAAGCACCCGCTGGTAGAAGGCGCAGCTGTCCTCCACAGAGCGGACCGTCAGCACGAAATGATCGATGCCGGCGATCATGGTGATGTCCCCTAGATGTTGCGGCTTCCTGGCTTAACGGCGGGAATGGCGGCAAGTTCCGGCGGCAGGCGGTCGGCGGGATAGGCCGGGACCTCGTATTCGGCAAGCGCGATCAGCGGCACGCCGACATTGGTCTTGCCGGCCGAGCGGTCGATGATGCAGGCCGCCGCCACCACCTCGGCGCCAATCGCGCGCAGGCAGTCGATGGTTTCGCGGATCGAGAGACCAGTGGTGACGATGTCCTCCACGATGACGACGCGCGATCCCGGCGCGATCTCGAAGCGGCGCAGCCTGAACTCGCCGCCTTCGCGCTCCACCCAGATTGCTGGCACACCGAGATGGCGCGACGTCTCATAGGCCGGGATCAGGCCGCCGATCGCCGGGCCGACGACGTAGTCGATCTTGCCCGGCACCGCCTTGCGGATCTTTTCGGCCAGCGCCTTGCAAAGCCGCTCGGTCTTGTCGGCATGCATGAAGACGCGCGCCTTCTGCAGGAAGACCGGGCTGCGCAGACCCGACGTCAGGATGAAATGTCCCTCCAGAACAGCGCCCGCCTCGCGGAAAATGCCCAGCACCTCGTCGGTGTTCATTGTTTGCTCCGTGCCCATGGTGAATGGTGAATGGTGAATGGTGAATGGCAGCGAGCACCTTCCTTCACTATTCACTATTCACTATTCACTATTCACTATTCACTATTCACTATTCACTATTCACTATTCACTATTCACTATTCACTATTCACTATTCACTATTCACTATTCACTATTCACTATTCACTATTCACTATTCACCCATTCACACGCCGCGCATCGCTGACGCTCGAATTATCCTTGAGCTGCGACAGCAGCCGGTTGAGGTGCTTCAGATCCCAGACTTCGAGATCGATCAGCATTTCGGTGAAGTCGGGCGCGGTGCGCACCATCGACAGCGTATGAATGTTGGCGTCGTTGGAGGCAACGACCTGGGCGATGTCGGCGAGCGAGCCCGGCGCGTTGATGGCGGTAACCGAGACGCGCGCCGGAAAGCGCTCCTTGGTCTGCTCGTCAATGTCCCAGCGCACGTCGATCCAGCGCTCCGGCTGGTCGTCGAAGGCCTGCAGCGCCGGCGACTGGATGGGATAGATGGTGATGCCGGTGCCCGGCTGGACGATGCCGACGATGCGGTCGCCAGGCACGGCCCCTTCCGGCGCGAAACGCACCGGCAGGTCGCCGCGCACGCCGCGGATCGGCACCGCGCCATCGCGCGGCTGGTCCTTGTCCTTGCGCGCGGCTCGGGTGCCGGGCATCTGGAACAGCATGCCGGCGGCGTTGCGGATCTTCGACCAGCCCTCCTCGCGCTGCTTAGGGGCGCTGACGGTGACGCGCTCGTCCTTGTAGTCTGGGAAGACCGCCTTCATGACGTCGGTCGAGGCAAGTTCGCCGCGCCCGACCGAGGCCAGCACATCCTCGATGTCCTTGCGCGCCAGCCGGTGCAGCACCGGCTTCAGGCTTTCCTTGGTGAAGGTCTTGCCGGCGCGCTCGAAGGCGCGCTCGAGAATGCGGGCACCAAGACCTGAATATTGCTTGCGAATGGCGTTCTTGGTGGCGCGGCGGATGGCTGAACGCGCCTTGCCGGTGACCACCACCGACTCCCAGGCCGCTGGCGGCACTTGCGCCTTGGAGCGGATGATCTCAACCTCGTCGCCGTTCTTCAGTTCCGTCATCAGCGGCATGATGCGGCCGTTGACCTTGGCACCGACGCAGGTATCGCCGACATCGGTGTGCACGGCATAGGCGAAGTCGATGGGCGTGGCGCCGCGCGGCAGCGCGATCAGCATGCCTTTCGGCGTGAAGCAGAATACCTGGTCCTGGAACAGCTCCAGCTTGGTATTTTCGAGGAAGTCTTCCGGGTTGTCGCCTTCTGCCAGTTGCTCGATGGTGCGCCGCAGCCAGGCATAGGCGTTGGTCTCCTTCGAGATCGCATGGGCGGCACCGTTCGTCTTGCCGCCGGTGTCCTTGTAGATCGAATGGGCGGCGACGCCATATTCGGCGATCTTGTTCATCTCGCGGGTGCGGATCTGCAGTTCGACGCGCTGGCGCGATGGGCCGACAATGGTGGTGTGGATCGAACGGTAGTCGTTCTGCTTGGGCGTCGAGATGTAATCCTTGAAGCGGCCAGGTACCATCGACCATGTGGTGTGAATGGCGCCGAGCGCGCGGTAACAGTCTTCGACGCTGTCGACGACGACGCGGAAGCCGAAGATGTCCGAGAGCTGCTCGAAGGACAGCGCCTTGGCCTCCATTTTGCGGAACACCGACCAAGGCTTCTTCTGCCGGCTCTTCACGCCGGCGTTGATGGCATGCTTTTCGAACAGCGCCGACAGCGCCTTTTCGATGTCGGTCAGCACGCCCTTGTTGCGCTCGAATATCTCGGCAAGCCGCGCGGTGACGGCGCGATAGGCTTCCGGATTGATGAAGCGGAAGGCGATCTCTTCCAGTTCCTCGCGCATGCCTTGCATGCCCATGCGCCCGGCGAGCGGCGCATAGATGTCCATCGTCTCCTCGGCGATGCGCAGGCGCTTGGCCTCGGGCATGTGGTCGAGGGTGCGCATGTTGTGCAGACGGTCGGCGAGCTTGACCAGCAGAACGCGGACATCCTCCGAGATGGCCAGCAACAGCTTGCGCAGGTTTTCCGCCTGCTCGGCCTTCTTGGAGACGAGATCGAGCTTCTTCAGCTTGGTCAGGCCTTCGACCAGCTTGCCCATTTCGGGGCCGAACAGATCGTCGATCTCGGCCCGCGTCGCGGTGGTGTCCTCGATCGTGTCATGCAGCAAGGCGACGGCGATCGTCGCCTCGTCCATGTGCATTTCGGTGAGGATGGCGGCGACTTCGAGCGGATGCGAGAAATAGGGATCGCCGGAAGCGCGCTTCTGGTGGCCATGCTTCTGCATGGCGTAGACATAGGCCTTGTTGAGCAACGCCTCGTTGACGTCAGGCTTGTAGCGCGCAACGCGCTCGACAAGCTCATACTGACGCATCATGGGCGGGTTCTCACGGTGCTGAAATGATTGATGCGCCGCACTGATGTACGGCGCATCTCATAGATAGCCACGAAACTCACGGGACGGAAGTGCCGGAACCATATTCCCGGCAGGTCCAGGGCAGCGATTAGTAGTCGTCGCTCTTTTCCGGGGGAACCAGGCCCTCGATGCCGGCCAAAAGGTCTTCCTCGGTCATGCGATCGAAGGTGACGTTTTCTTCGGCGTCGTCGGCATCGGTAGCTGCAACTGCGTTGCCGGTCTGGTCGGCGATCGCCTCGCCGTCGGCCTCGGGCTCGTCGACCTCGACATGCTTCTGCAGCGAGTGGATCAGATCTTCCTTGAGGTCGTCGGGCGACAGCGTCTCGTCGGCAATCTCGCGCAGCGCTACGACCGGGTTCTTGTCGTTGTCGCGGGGCACGGTGATCGGCGCGCCCTGGCTGATCTGGCGGGCACGGTGGCCGGCGAGCAGCACGAGCTCGAAGCGGTTGTCGACCTTGTCGATGCAGTCTTCAACGGTTACGCGGGCCATTGATTGCCCCTTTCATGCCTGGAAAACAGGCGCGGTCCATAACCCGAACGCCGCCAAAATACAAGCATTATGGCGCCGTGGCCCCATGGGCTGGCGAATGCCAGTCTCTGGCGCCGGTGAATGCCTTGCCGGCAAAGCCCGCATACCGGCGACGACACGGCTCCGATCACAATTGCTTGCAGTGCGCCCCGGCACCCTTGGATTGCCGTAAAACTGGCGCTATCTCGGTTGACGAAAGGTCAGCCGGTTTATTTACGAGCCGACCGATATAACGACCCATTTCGATTAGTCCGCCACCTATTTCGAAAAAGGAATATTGCCATGTTCGACCCCCGTGAAAAAATCGCTCTTTTCATAGACGGCGCCAATCTCTACGCCACCTCGCGCGCACTCGGCTTCGACATAGACTACCGCAAACTGCTGTCCAGCTTCCAGAAGCGCGGCTATTTGCTGCGCGCCTATTACTACACCGCTCTGGTCGAGGATCAGGAATACTCTTCGATCCGCCCTTTGATCGACTGGCTCGACTACAATGGCTTCAAGGTGGTGACCAAGCCGGCCAAGGAATTCACCGACTCGACCGGCCGCCGCAAGATCAAGGGCAATATGGACATCGAACTGACCGTCGATGCGCTCGAACTTGCCGATGTTGTCGACCACTATGTCATCTTCTCCGGCGACGGCGACTTCCGCACACTGGTCGAAGCGCTGCAGCGGCGCGGCCGCAAGGTCTCGATCGTCTCCACCATGGCCTCGCAACCACCGATGATCTCGGACGATCTGCGCCGCCAGGCCGACCATTTCATCGATTTGACCTCGCTGAAGAACGAGGTCGGCCGCGATCCCTCCGAACGGCCGGTGCGCAGGCCCGAGCCGGCCGAAGTCGAAGAGGAAGACTATTGACGGCGGCGGCCTTGGACGCCGCTCCCGAACCCGACCGCGACTGCCCGCTCTGCCCGCGCCTGCATGATTTCATCGCAGACTGGCGGCAGCGCGAGCCGTCGTGGTTCAATGCGCCGGTGCCGACTTTCCTGCCGCCTGATGGCGAGGACGCCGTCGAGCTGCTGATCGTCGGGCTGGCGCCCGGCCTGCGCGGCGCCAACCGCACCGGGCGACCGTTCACCGGCGACTATGCCGGCGACCTGCTCTACTCAACGATGATCGCTCACGGTTTTGCCCGCGGCGAGTTCAAGGCGCGGCCGGATGACGGCTTGCAGTTGGTCGGCACCGCGATCACCAATGCGGTTCGCTGCGTGCCGCCGGAGAACAAGCCGGTCGGCGCCGAGATCGCCACTTGCCGCAGCTTCCTGGTGCCGACGATCGCGCGCTTTCCAAAATTGCGCGCCGTGCTGGCGCTGGGCTCGATCGCGCACCAGTCGACCGTCAGGGCGCTGGGCCAACGCGTCGCCGCCTATCCGTTCAAGCACGGCGGTCAGTTGCCGGCCGGCGGCGTCACGCTGTTTTCCAGCTATCATTGCTCGCGCTACAACACCAACACCGGTGTCTTGACGGAGACGATGTTCGTCAAGGTTTTCAGCGACATCGCCGAGTTCCTGCGCAATTAAGCCTTCAGAACCCCGCCAGCACGATCTTGCCCTTGGCTTGCCCGGGCGCGGATGACGAAGCTTGCCGAAAGGCAGGCACGACGAGACAGGCGCTCTCCAAAGCCTTGAGCGGCGACGGGAACCCGGAATTGCGACAATCATGAAAGTCCGGAAGCGCTCGGTCTGAAACCGACCTTCGTTAGCGCGCAGACTGGCCGGAACGCTGGGTAGGGCCGATCAGCGCCGCGATGTTTGGTTCCAATCTCGCGCCGGTCGAGCACGCCAGGTCAAGGCGCGGCAAACAACTCAGCCAGCTTCTCCTGCCCGCCCTTCAGCACATTCAGATCGACATCGCCGACGATGCCGTCGACGCGGCCCATATTGTGGTACTGCCAGTAGATCCAGTCGTTGCGACCTGGCTCCAGGAGCAACGAGCGACGCCAGAGCGGGCGAACGTCGATTTTCCCGGCATAGGCGTCCTCGGCCTCGTCGGTCAGGTAGATGATCGCCGGCTTGCCGAACGCAGCTTCAACCGGTCCGAGGAAGGCCTGGAGTTCCGCGCTCAGCTGCTCCGGCGACGGGCGTTGCGGGCAGTTGCCGCCGAATTCGATGTCGACGACCGGCGGCAGCAGCGGCTGGTCGTGCGGCACCACCGCGATGAAATTTTTCGCCTGGTCGGCGCCCGGCCGGCAGAAGGTGAAGAAGTGATAGGCGCCGACGGCGAGGCCGGCCGCGCGCGCCTCGCGCAGATTCTTGGCGAAGGCATCGTCGACATGGTCGCCGCCCTCGGTCGCCTTGATGACCGCGAAGGCGACATCGTCGGCGGCAACGCGCCGCCAGTCGATCTCACCCTGATGATGGGAAACGTCGATACCCCTGACCGGATAGCTGTCACGATCCGGCGAGAACGTCCGGAAATAGAAGATGCCGCCTGCGGCGACGATGCCGGCGAAGACCAGACTGGCCGCACCCCAGAGGATGATCCGGTTCTTCAAGCCTTCCCCCGTCATGTTTTGCTGTTGCAGCTGTTCGAAACTTGAAAGCCGATGTCTGGCTTTTCTGGGGCTGCCTGAGATTCTAGCCGCGTTCCTTCATGAGCCGGCCCTTTTCGCGCGACCAGTCGCGCTGCTTTTCGCTCTCGCGCTTGTCGTGCAGTTTCTTGCCGCGGCCGACGGCGAGCAGCAGCTTGGCACGGCCCTGGTCGTTGAAGTAGATTTTCAGCGGCACCAGCGTCATGCCTTCGCGGTCGATGCTCTGCGCCAGTTTTGCCATCTCGCGCTTGTTGAGCAGCAGCTTGCGGCGCCGCCTGGGCTCGTGGTTGAAGCGGTTGGCCTGCAGATATTCCGGCAGATAGGAGTTGATCAGCCAGATCTCGCCGCCCTCGACCGAGGCGTAGCTGTCCTGGATGTTGGCCTGACCCTGGCGCAACGACTTGACCTCGGTGCCGGTCAGCACAAGGCCGGCCTCGACCGTGTCGAGCACCTCATAGGAAAACCGCGCCTTGCGGTTTTCCGCAACGGTCTTGTTGTTGGGATCGGCTTTTCTGACCTGGTTCATGATGCGGAGAGGTGGCGCCTCATCCTTAATTTATCAAGCCGGCGTGTTTCATCGCCGCATCGATCTTCTCGGCGGTCGACGCCTCGATGGTCACCAGCGGCGAGCGCACCACGTTCTCGACCTTGCCAATTTTCGACAGCGCGTATTTGACGCCGCACAGGCCGGGCTCGAGGAAGATCGCCTTGTGCAGCGGCAGCAGACGGTCCTGCAATTCCAGCGCCTTGGCGCTGTCACCGGACAATGTGGCTTCCTGGAATTCGGCGCACAGCCGCGGCGCGACATTCGACGTCACCGAGATGCAGCCGACGCCGCCATGGGCGTTGAAGCCGAGCGCCGAGGCATCCTCCCCTGAAAGCTGGATGAAATCCTTGCCGCAGGTGGCGCGCTGTTCGGACACGCGCTCGACCTTGCCGGTGGCATCCTTGACGCCGACGATGTTCTTGAAGTCGTGCGCCAGCCTGCCCATCGTCTCCGGCATCATGTCGATCACCGAGCGCGGCGGGATGTTGTAGATGATGATCGGCAGCTTGGTCGCCCTGGCGACGGCGGCGAAATGCTCGTACAAGCCGCGCTGTGTTGGCTTGTTGTAATAAGGCGTGACCACCAGAGCGGCGTCGGCGCCCGCCTGCTCGGCATACTGCACCAGACCGACCGCTTCAGCGGTGTTGTTTGAGCCGGCGCCGGCGACGACCGGAGCGCGGCCCTTGGCCACCTCGATGCAGACCTTGACGACATGGCGATGCTCGTCATGCGACAGCGTCGGCGACTCGCCGGTGGTGCCGACCGGGACGAGGCCCGTCGTGCCCTCGCCAAGTTGCCATTCGACGAAGGCGCGAAAGGCTTTCTCGTCGAAACGCCCGCTCTTTTCGAACGGTGTCACGAGCGCAGTAAGCGAGCCTCTCAGCATGTCGTCCAACTCCTTGGAACTTGTTTGTTTATGCATGTCGTCGTCCCAAAACCGGTTCCCGCTTTTGGGCGACTGCATCGGGCGCCTTCTAGCCGAAAGCGAAGCCGCGCACCATAGTCTCGACACTGTTGCGCGGCAAGCATGCCGATGGTGCCAGCAAGCGCAATTCGAACGGCCTCGATAACCCTTTGTTTACGGGCTCTTCACGACCTAAGTCTAGGCTCTCGGGCACCTGGGCTTGCCATCTAAAGTGCCGCAACAGGGAAAGATCAGGATCATGCCGGCCGGTCGGCCACTCCGCTTCATATTGCTTGGCGCCGTTGCCCTGCTGATAGTGGGGACGGCGGCAAACGAGAGCGTCGACGAGCAGACGACCTCATCGATCCCGATGCCCGACATGCAAGACAGAGCGCAGACCGATGCGCCCTCCCCCAGTATCGTCGTGCTGAAAAGCGGTCTCGACGCATTGGCGACCGGCGATATCGCCGCGGCGCGAGCCGTGCGCGAAACATTGCCGGCCAATTCGCTGGACCGCCATATCCTGGCCTGGGCAATCGCGCTCTATGGCGGCGACCATGTGCCGAGCAGCGAGATTGCCGATACCGCAAAGATGCTGCCGAACTGGCCGGGCACCATGACCTTGCGCAAGAACAGCGAGCGCGCGCTCTACCGCGAAAGCCCGTCGCCGCAGACCGTGGTGAAAGCCTTTGACGGCAGCCAGCCGCTGACCTTTCAAGGCGTGATCATCCTTGCCCGTTCTTATGTAGCTCTTGGCAACACCAAGGCTGCGCTTTCCGTGCTGTCGCCATTCTGGCGCACCGAGAAGCTGGAAGCCAGGGACGAGGCGGCCGTCAGCAAGGAGTTTGGCGCCATCATTCCGGCTGCCGACCATCGTTTCCGCATGGAACGGATGTTTTATGCCGACCGGGAGAATTCGGCACTGCGGGTCGCAGCCCTTGCCGGCGCGCAACCGCTGGCCGATGCCTGGGCCGCCGCCTCGCGTGGCGACAAGAACGCGGCCAAGCTGTTGAAAGCGGTGCCTGCCGCGCAGCAATCGGCCGGCTATTTCTTCGCGCAAGCCGAATATCTGCGCAAGCAGCGGAAGTTTGCGGACGCCGCCGCGGTGATGATGAAAGCGCCAACGAACCGCGACGCGCTGGTCGATCCCGATGCCTGGTGGGTCGAGCGCCGCGTGCTGTCGCGCGCACTGGTCGACCAGGGTGACTGGAAGACCGCCTACAAGATCGTTGCCGCGCATGCCGCCGAAAGCCCCGCCAGCGCCGCCGAGGCCGAATTCCACGCCGGCTGGTATGCGTTGCGCGGCCTCAACGATCCTGCGACGGCCTCGACCCATTTTGCCCGCATCGCCGATCTCGCGCAGGGACCGATGTCGCTGTCACGCGCCTATTACTGGCTTGGCCGCGCGGCGGAAGTCGGCGGTCCCGGCAATGCGAAGGATTATTTCACCAAGGCGGCAGCCTATGGCACCACTTTCTACGGGCAGTTGGCGGCGGAACGGGTTGGCTTGCGCACGCTGAACATCGTCTATCCCGAGCCAAACACTGCCGACCGCCAAAGCTTTGACGGCCGCGAAGCCGTCAGCGCCATCAAGCGGCTGCAGGAGGCGGGCTACGACCGCTATGCCGAGACGCTTTACCGCGACCTCGCCGGGCAGTTGACCAGCCCCGGCGAGCTGGCGCTGCTTGCGGTGCTGGCGGAAAAGCAGGGCAATCATTTCATGGCGCTGAAGATCGGCAAGATCGCCGGCGCGCGCGGCATCGACGTCGGCGCGCTGTCGCATCCGCTGGGCGTCATTCCCGACACCGCCGACATATCCGGCTCGGGCAAGGCGCTGGCCTATGCGATCGCCCGCCAGGAAAGCGAATTCAATGTCGGCGCCGTCTCCAGCGCCGGCGCGCGCGGCCTGCTGCAGCTGATGCCGGGCACCGCCAAGCAATTGGCGAAGAAGGCAGGACTGAGCTTTTCCCAGGATCGGCTGACCAGCGATGCCGGTTACAATGCGACGCTGGGGGCTGCCTTCCTTGGCGAGCAGCTCGACCGCTTCGGCGGCTCCTATGTGCTGACCTTCGCCGGCTACAATGCCGGCCCTAACCGCGCCAGCCAATGGGTAGCCAAGTACGGCGACCCGCGCGGCAAGGGCATCGACGCCGTCGTCGACTGGATCGAGCGAATTCCCTACACCGAAACAAGAAGTTACGTGCAGCGCGTGATGGAGAATTACGAGGTCTACAAGATGCGCATTTCGGGGAAGTACGATATCGTTGGAGATTTGGTGAACGGAAGAGGCTGAGGCCGCAGAGCTGTCGCCACGGGCAGACGTTGGCGATCCTTCGCGCCCCCCTTGCCGGCCATCTCCCCCACGAGTGGGGAGATCAGCTGTCATTGCCGATTTCGCCGATCTCCAACGTCGAAGGAAGGGCGTAGCGCCTGAACCGCCAATCTCCCCCCTCGTGGGGGAGATGTCTGGCATTTCCAAGAGTGTCAGCTTGCCGGACAACCCCCGATTTGACCGCTCCCACCCTCGCCTGTAGCAGACGGAGACAATCCGGACAGGGAGTCCTTTTAATATGTCGAGCACCGACGGCTTCTCCGACTTTTTCTACACCGCGCCGGACGGGCTCAAGCTTCACGCCCGCGTCTATGGCGAGACCAATTCGGCAGACTCGCAGGTCGTTTGCCTGCCCGGCCTGACCCGCAACGCGCGCGATTTCCATGAGCTGGCGCTTTATCTGTCGCAGCGGACCGACAATCCGCGCGGGGTCATCGCCTTCGACTATCGCGGCCGCGGCCAGTCGGCCTACGACCCTGATATCGGCCATTACACTATCGGCATCGAGGCCGGCGATGTCCTCGCCGGACTGGCCGCTCTGAACGTCGAGGAAGCGGCCTTTATCGGCACATCGCGCGGCGGGCTGATCATCCACGTGCTCGGCGCGCTGCGGCCAGCCGCGCTGAAAGCCATTGTGCTGAACGACATCGGACCGGTGATCGAGGCCGCGGGGCTCGCCCATATCCAAACCTATCTCGACCCGGCACCGAAACCGAAGAGCCGCGCTGAGGCGATCGATGCGCAACGCGTCGCGCACGGCGCGGATTTTCCCGCTCTGACCGAGGGGGATTGGGAGCGGATGGTGTCGGCCCTCTACCGCGAGACGGACGAAAGCCTCCTGCTGCCGGATTTCGACACGCAGCTGGTCGAGACGGTGGCGGGCCTCGACCTCAGCAAGCCGTTGCCGGATCTGTGGCCGCAGTTCGAGGCGCTGGCGGCCATACCTTTGCTTGCCATTCGCGGCGCCAACTCGAAACTCCTGTCGGCCGACACACTCGACGAGATGCAAAAGCGTCATTCCGGCATGGAAGCGATCACCGTCGAGGGCCAGGGCCATGCGCCCTTCCTGGAGACAGGCAATCTGCCGGGCGCTATCGCGGCTTTCCTGGATGGAGTACCAAATGCGGCCCAGAAAAAGTAAACCCCAAGATCAAATATGATCCTGGGGTTGCCGAGGCAGTATATGAAAGCCTTGGGTAACTATTTGGCTTTCGAGCTTTTCCGGGGCGCCTTGGGTGCCTTCGCCGCTGCCGCTTTACTTTTTTGAGCAGGCGCTGGCACTGAGGCCGTGGTCAGCGGCGATGCGAAGGCCGAGCTTTTTCCATCGCCGGATAACCCCTCGCCGCGGGGCGTTTCCAGCACGACAACGCAGCCGTCGAGATCGTTGGTGGCCAGATGCGCATAGCGCATGGTCATCGAAAGCGTCTGGTGGCCGAGCCACATCTGCACGCGGCGGATGTCGATGCCGCCCTGGACCAGACGCGAGGCACAGGTGTGACGCAAGATGTGCGGAACCACCTGGTCGTCGGCGCCGAGACCGACTTCGGCCTTGGCATCGTTCCAGATGGCGCGAAATTGTGCCTGGCTGAGTTTGGTGAACGGACCCTTGGGCCGGCGGCCCTCTGACGGGGGCAGTTTGATCACCTCCTTGACCCGCTCGGTCATCGGGATGGTGCGGCTGCGGCCGGATTTGGTGATCCAGAACGAGACGCGATGTTCCTGGATGTCGTTCCAGATCAGTCCGAGCGCTTCGCCAAGGCGGCAACCGCTGTCGACGAGAAAGACCGAGAGACGGTAGGCATCCTCGCTGCGGGTCCTGATGGCGGCGAACAGCCTTGCTTCTTCGTCCCTTTCGAGGAAACGAATCCGTCCCGC
This sequence comes from Mesorhizobium sp. LSJC269B00, assembly GCF_000502815.1. Classification (NCBI taxonomy): domain Bacteria; kingdom Pseudomonadati; phylum Pseudomonadota; class Alphaproteobacteria; order Hyphomicrobiales; family Phyllobacteriaceae; genus Mesorhizobium; species Mesorhizobium sp. LSJC269B00. The sequence goes on along the minus strand of NZ_AYVN01000002.1, from coordinate 741,822 downwards.
CCGCTCCTTCTGGCGGCGGAACTCGGGCAGGCTGTGAATATCCCCCATCTTGTAAGCCTTGCGCAGCAGTTTGCTGAGGGCAGCCATCTTTCGATTGATGGTTGCGTTGCTGTTGCCGCGCTGGCGCAAGGTGCCGATAAGGTTGTCAAGGGTGCTCTGGTCGAAGGCGCTGAACCGTTCTCCGAGGAGAATCTCGTCTATTTCGCCGATGAAGGAGCTGACATTGTACTTATGTCGCCCATCATCCCAGAGTATGTCTCGGTACGCTGAAAAAAGCTCTCCGACCCGGTGCGACTTTACTTCTCTGATCTTGTTGTAGCTGTATTTTATCTTCGCATTTTGAGAAGAGAACATTGAGAAATGTTCGGAGGGGTCGCCCTCTTGTATCGCTTCGATGGTCATAAATTGCCACACCCCCGAGTGGATAGAGTCAGACCTACCCGCTTGGAAGCGTCCTTTCAAGAGATTTAATCACGCAGTTGTGAATTCATCCACCATCAGCGGATCCCACGAACTCACCCTACGGACTGTTCAGCTGCCGATTCCCCCTGTTCCTTCTGCTTGTCTTGACCCAGTCACGAAACAAAACAGCCCGGGCGTTGAATCGCCCGGGCTGGTATTCACCTGTTTAAAGCTAGCCCTTAGAACGAGCGCTGGAAGCGGAGCATGCCGCCAATGGCGTCGTCATCGCGGGCATCGGTCCAATCGGAGTCGCCAACGTTGATGTAGTCGACTTCGGCCGTGACCGTGAAGCCGGGGACGACGTCATAGGCGATGTTCGCCGCGGCGCCGAAGTTCTTGTCCTCGTCATACGAAAGCTGGACGTTGAACGAGGTCTTCTCGTTGATGGTGTAGGTGCCACCACCCCAGACTGCCCAGTTGCCGCCCCACTGCTTGTAGAAGCCGCGGCCGCCGGCCGGGATTGCCCAGGTCGGATCCGACAGATTGTCGTCGGTGCCGTAGCCGCCAATGATGAACAGCGACAGGTTCTGCATCGGGGTGACGTCCAAACGCACCTTGCCGGCTACTTCTTCATAGTTGCTGTCGTAAGCAATGACGCCGGTGATGGCGCCCCAGCCCTGCGTATACTTCAGACCGCCGACGACATGCGGAACATAGCTGTCGATGGTGCCGACGACGCCAGCGCCTTCTTCGAGCGAGAGGACGGCGGAGAAGCCGTTGCCCGCATCGAAATAGTACTGGATGACGTTGGTGTCGAAGCCGCCGTAGGGGACCAGCGTATCCTGGATGACGTTGCCGGCATAGCCGATGAACGTATTGAAGGCCGATTCGTCCTTACCAACGCGCAAGCCACCGAGCTGGATCCAGGCGAAGTTCAGCGAAACGCTCTTCATGCCGGCCGGATTGCTATCGATAAAGGCTTCATCGACGAGGGGGGTGGCCGGATCATCAGCGATGTTGGTGGCGTACCGATTGTTGTTGCCGAAGTTGAATCGGGTCTCGGTGTAGGTCTTCAAGGTGCCGAGTTCGGTTTCCTGGTTGGTCCAGGTCTTGAAGGTGGCGCGGGCATTCTTGTACCAGGTGTCCTGCACGTCGCCATCTTCGTGGTCGACCGACTCCGCACCCGTGAATGCGCCGACGTCGCCGGCACCGATGTCGTAGCGGACATAGCCGCCGATGCGCAGGCAGGTTTCGGTGCCGGGAATGTAGAAGTAGCCCGAGCCGTAAACGTCGCAAATCTTGACGTATTCAGCCGGTTCCGGCTCGGCGACGACGACGGCGTCGGCGGCGCGCGCACCGGAAACTGCGATCAAGGCCGCAGCGGAGCCGAGGAGAAGGCTCTTAATGTTCATTTTCTGACCTCCAGTCAAAAGTTAAAAAACGGGTCTGGGTATTCTTTGCTGAAGGACAGCGTTCCCTGCCCCATCCCCACTACCGAAAAAGATGCGCACCGCGCCGCTCCTTCGAAATCGACATTACCCATGAGGCGGCGGCGTTCAACCACGATCGTACCGGCAAAAGGGCTGTGCGGGTGCTATCCCCCGGCGTTGTTGCACAAATGACACGATTTGGCCTCAGTCAGAAAGCTCTCATTAACTATCGAAGGGCCCGGAAGCCTTGTCCAGCGCGCCGCATTGCGGCCGAATCCGGCGATCGCCGCCGGAATTGCGGCGCTGCTGCCGACTCGCCGGCCAGGGAGCCGCCGCAGATTCGCCGCATGCAAAAGGCGACGCCGCAGCCGAATCCGGAATTTTCATAGATAATGGCGCCGGCTTGTTGATTGTGCCCGCGCTTTTCTTTATCCAGCGGCGCAACGGAGAGGTGGCCGAGTGGTCGAAGGCGCTCCCCTGCTAAGGGAGTAGAGGTCAAAAGCTTCTCGTGGGTTCGAATCCCATCCTCTCCGCCATCCTGCTTCGCTCTTCGAGCTTCGCAGGACAAGCCCAACCCTCAGCGCGAAGCAGGATGGCGGAGAGGATGCCCTCCGAAGCCTTGGCGTAGGAGGGCCGGACCGTGTGGCGTGCTACGTACCGCACAGCGTAAGCCCAGAGAATCCCTTGCAAATTCGATTGGCAGTCCTGCTTCGCTCTTCGAGCTTCGCAGGACAAGCCCACCTCAGCGCGAAGCAGGATGGCGGAGAGGATGCCCTCCGAAGCCCCGCAGCTCATGTGGTATGTGTATCTTCTGGAGAGTACGGCTGCGGAAGGCGAACGCTATATCGGCATAACGACGGACCTGAAACGGCGGCTTGTCGAGCACAATGCGGGGAAATCCAGCCATACATCCAAGTTTCTGCCGTGGCGGATCGTCACCTTTATGGCCTCTTCGAACCAGGCCAAGGCAGCTTCATTCGAGCGCTATCTCAAATCCGGTTCAGGGCATGCTTTCGCCAACAAGCGCCTGTGGTGATGGCCGCATCACCTGCCGCAAAGGTCCATCTTTTCAATAAACTTCAACAATAACAATTGATTACAGTGAAAACGCTTGTCGCCGGCTTCACTATCTTGTTCGATTCTGACTGGAGGTCAGAAAATGAACATTAAGAGCCTTCTCCTCGGCTCCGCTGCGGCCTTGATCGCAGTTTCCGGTGCGCGCGCCGCCGACGCCGTCGTCGTCGCCGAGCCGGAACCGGCTGAATACGTCAAGATCTGCGACGTCTACGGCGCCGGCTACTTCTACATCCCCGGCACCGAAACCTGCCTGCGCATCGGCGGCTATGTCCGCTACGACATCGGCGCCGGCGACGTCGGCTCGTTCGACGGTGCGAGGTCCTTCGACCATAAGGATGGCGACGAGCAGGACACCTTCTACAAGAACGCCCGCTTCACGCTGAAGACCTGGACCGGCCAGGAAACCGAACTCGGCACCTTGAAGACCTACACCGAGACCCGCTTCAACTTCGGCAATCGTAACGGCTATCCGTCGGCAGACGATCCGGCAACGGAAGCAGACGAGTTCAACTCCAACCCTGCCGGCAACAAGAACGTTTCGCTGAACTTCGCCTGGATCCAGCTCGGTGGTCTGCGCGTCGGTAAAGACGAATCGGCCTTCGACACGTTCATCGGCTACGCCGGCAACGTCCTTCAGGATACGCTCGTTCCCTACGGCGACTTCGACACCAACGTCGTCCAGTACTACTTCGATGCGGGCAACGGCTTCTCGGCCGTCGTCTCTCTCGAAGAAGGCTCGGGCTTCGACACCATCGACAGCTACGTTCCGCATGTCGTCGGCGGCGTGAAGTACACGCAGGGCTGGGGCGCCATCACCGGCGTCGTCGCTTATGACAGCAACTATGAAGAAGTCGCCGGCAAGGTTCGGTTGGACATCACCCCGATGCAGAACCTGTCGCTGTTCATCATGGGCGGCTACGGCACCGACGACAATTTGACGGACTCGAGCTATGCGATCGACGCTGGCGGCCGCGGCTTCTACAAGCAGTGGGGCGGCAACTGGGCATTCTGGGGTGGCGGCACCTACACCATCAACGAGAAGACCTCGTTCAATGCCCAGGTCTCGTATGACGAATGGAAGAATCTCGGTGTTGCCGCCAACATCGCCTACGACGTTGTTCCCGGCTTCACGGTCACGGCCGAAGTCGACTACCTCAATGCAGGCAAGTTCGACGACGCCAATTTCTCCAACTTCACCAACGCCGACAAGAAGAGCAGCATCGGCGGTCTCCTCCGCTTCCAGCGCTCGTTCTAAGACGCTCAGCCTGGCTGAAAATCGAACCCGGCGGGCAACCGCCGGGTTTTCTTTTTGAAGCGCCCGTCGCCATTGGCTGCAGTGCTGGCCTTCAAAAGGGTTGCCGCCTACCGGCGGTCAGGTCGTAGAGCGTGGCCACCCGCGCCGATTTCATCACGGGCGTGATGGCCACTATTTCCAGCCGCGCCAGAACTTGCGCCGTCCTATTGGGCACGCTAGCAAGAAGGCCCATCTTCTCGTGAGCCTTTGCCATGCGCCAGCGCCCTGCCCTCACGCCGCTTGTCGGCGCGCTTCCCTCGACGGTGCCGTTTGTCGGACCGGAAGCGCAGGAGCGCGAGCGCGGACGTGCTTTTCGCGCCCGCATCGGCGCCAATGAAAGCAGCTTCGGGCCTTCGCCGCGCGTTATCGCCCGTATGGAGCGCGTCGCGCGTGACCAGTGGATGTATTGCGATCCCGACAATTACGAGCTGAAGCAGGCTGCGGCCGCCCATCTCGGCATCGGCGCCGAAAACGTCGTGGTCGGCGAAGGCATAGACGGGCTGCTTAGCCTGGTGGCGCGCATGTATGTCGCGCTTGGCGACGCGGTGGTCACCTCGCTCGGCGCCTATCCGACCTTCAACTTCCACGTTGCCGGCGTCGGCGGCCGGCTGGTCACGGTGCCTTACGAGAACGACAAGGAAAGCCTGGACGGCCTGCTCAAGGCAGTCATCAAGGAGAAGGCGCCGCTGGTCTATCTCTCCAATCCGGACAATCCGATGGGCAGCTGGTGGGAAGCAGGAGATATCACCCGCTTCGTCGAAGCGTTGCCGGAAACCACCATGCTGGTGCTCGACGAGGCCTATGGCGAATTGGGGCCGGCCTCGGCGCTGCCGCCGATCGATGTCGCGCGACCCAATGTCATCCGCATGCGCACCTTCTCCAAGGCATACGGGCTGGCCGGCATACGCTGCGGCTATGCGGTGGCGGAAGCCGAGGTGATCCGTGACTTCGAGAAGATCCGCAACCATTACGGCGTCAGCCGCATGGCGCAGATCGCCGGCGTCGAGGCGCTGGCCGACCAGGACTGGCTGCACAGCGTGGTGGCGCGAGTCGCTGCCGGCCGCACACGTATAGCCGGGATTGCGGAGACGAACGGGCTGAAGCCGCTGCCATCGGCGACCAATTTCGTCACCATCGACTGCGGCCAGGACGGCGCCTTCGCGCTGAAAGTGCTGCAAAACCTTTTGTCGCGCGACGTTTTCATCCGCAAGCCGATGGCGCCAAGGCTCGAACGTTGCATCCGGGTCAGCGTCGGCCTCGATCATGAACTCGACATCTTTGCCGAGGAACTGCCCGGCGCACTCGCCGCGGCGCGGGGAAACTAGCCCCGCCGATTGCCATCGCAACAGAGCCTGCCGAGGCCGCCAAGGCCAAAACAGAATCAGCCGCGACCCCGACTCCGTCGATCCAGCAGCAATCCGACACTCAAGCCTGTTGCTTTCGTCCGATTCCGCGCCAGTTTCTGTGCATGGGAGGCAACGATGGATGACCGGCAAAGGGCAGTGCAGGCGCGTGTGCATGGCAAGGTGCAAAGCGTCGGCTACCGGATGTGGGCGCGAGGCGAAGCGACAGGGCTTGGCCTCGTAGGTTGGGTACGCAATGAACGAGACGGCACCGTGACGGCCTGGATTGCCGGTGCCGATGCTGCGGTTTCCACAATGATCGATCAGCTCCGGCAAGGGCCAAGGGGAGCTTCGGTTTCGAAGGTCGAGACCAAGGAATTCGAACTCCTCGACGCGCCCATCGACTTTCGGATCATCGTCTAGACGGAACCACTTTATTGCCGCTTGAATTAATTGAACGTTCGTTTTATTATTGGTATCGGGAGACGTTCATGGCACGCACAACGGGATCCGACGGCGAAAAAACTGAAGCGGCCGTCCGGGAGGCTGCGGTCAGCCTGATCGCCCGCTTCGGCTACGAGGCAATGTCGATGCGGCAGCTTGCCGCCGAGGTCGGCGTTCAGGCCGCCGCGCTCTACCGCTATTTTCCGACCAAGGAAGACCTCCTGTTCACGCTGATGCGCGAGCATATGGAAGGGCTGATCGAAGCGTGGGACGCCGCACGCCCCGATGCCACCGATCCGGCAACGCGACTTGCCGCCTATGTCGAAAACCACATCGCTTTCCACATCGAGCGCCGCCACTCCACCCATGTCTCGAACATGGAATTGCGCAGCCTGTCGCATGAACGGCTGACGCAGATCCTGCGCATGCGCACCGCCTATGAGAAGGAGTTGCGCGCCATCCTGCGCGACGGCGCGGAGGCCGGCGCCTTCAGTGTCGATGACACCGGGCTCACTGCCATGGCCCTGATCCAGATGATGACCGGCGTCATCGTCTGGTTCCGGCCGGGCGAGCGGCTGTCGATGGCTGAAGTCACGGCGACATATCTTTCAATGACAATGCGCCTGGTTGGCGCGAAGATCGAAATCGGGGAGGAACGGCATGTACACGAACACACTCAGCTTCGGGCATGACGAGGACATCGAGGCGCTGCGCGATCTGGTGCGCCGCTTTGCCCAGGAGAAAATAGCGCCGATCGCTGCCGAGATCGACCGCAGCAATCAATTCCCCACGCATCTGTGGAAAGAGCTCGGCGCGCTCGGCCTTCTCGGCATCACCGCCGATCCCGATTTCGGCGGCAGCGGCATGGGCTATCTTGCCCACGTCATTGCGGTGGAAGAGATTTCGCGCGCCTCGGCCTCGGTTGGTCTCTCCTACGGCGCCCATTCGAACCTCTGCGTCAACCAAATCAACCGCTGGGCGACGCCGGCGCAGAAGGAGAAATTCCTGCCGGCATTGTGCTCGGGCGAAAGGGCAGGTGCGCTGGCCATGTCGGAATCGGGCGCCGGCTCCGACGTCGTCTCGCTCAAACTGCGCGCCGAAAAGCGCAACGACCGCTATGTGCTCAACGGCTCGAAAATGTGGATCACCAACGGCCCCGACGCCGAAACGCTGGTGGTCTACGCCAAAACCGATCCGGAGCGGAAATCGCACGGCATCACCGCCTTCATCGTCGAAAAGACGATGGCCGGCTTCTCGGCATCGCCAAAGCTCGACAAGCTCGGCATGCGCGGCTCCAACACCGGCGAACTGGTGTTCGACAATGTCGAGGTGCCCTATGACAATGTGCTGCATGAGGAGGGCCGCGGCGTCGAGGTCCTGATGTCGGGCCTCGACTACGAGCGCACCGTGCTCGCCGGCGGACCGCTCGGGCTCATGGCGGCCTGTCTCGACGTGGCGATCCCCTATGTGCATGAGCGCAAGCAGTTCGGCCAGCCGATCGGCGAGTTCCAGCTCGTGCAGGGCAAACTTGCCGACATGTATTCGACGATGAACGCCGCGCGCGCTTACGTTTATGCTGTCGCGGCTGCCTGCGATCGCGGCCTGACGACACGCAAGGATGCCGCTGGCTGCGTGCTGTTTGCCGCCGAAAAAGCGACGCTGATGGCGCTCGACGCCATCCAGCTGCTTGGCGGCAACGGCTATACCAACGAGTATCCGACCGGCCGGCTGTTGCGCGACGCCAAGCTCTACGAGATCGGCGCCGGGACCAGCGAAATCCGCCGCTGGCTGATCGGGCGCGAGATCATGGCGGAAGGGGTTTAGTGCCTGCCAAGATGGCAGGCTGTAGTTTTGCGGGTATCGAGAGACAAGTAGGGCGATAGATGGTTACGTCATCGGGGCATCCAGTCACAAGGCGGGGGATATTTGCGATGGCTTTGTTTTCCACAATCGCTGGCTTTCTCGGGCGCGCGAAGGCTCAGAAGCGTCGCTTTTCTAATATGGCGGAATTCAGAGAGCTCGTAATTGCCGAATTCAAACGGCAGCCGGGTGTCGATAGCGCTGTCGCAGACCCATCGGATCCTGCAAAAATCGGTGCAAAACTCGATGGCGCAGAAGTGACGGCAGACGTCACAAACGTGTTCGGGCACTTGAACTCATACCCCGACGAAGACGCCGATGCGGCCATACGCAGGCTAGTTCGAGGCCTCGCCGAAATACGACCTAGGGCGAGTGAAGAAAGTCTGATCGCGGTGATACGGACCCAGCAGTATGTCGAGCACCTCAGATCGATGGGTTTGGATTTATTGTGCGAACCGCTGGTTGGTGAAATTGCGGTCGTATACATGGCCGACCTTCCCGATTCAGTCTCACCTGTTGCTCCGAAGGACTTCCCCGGCCGGGCGCTTTCGGATTTGCGCGATGTCGCACTAGGCAATGTGAAGAAATGGCTGCCGAAAATTGTCTCCGACGGCCAGATTGGCACATTTTATCTCTATTACGTCGACGGCAATACGATGCTTTCCACGAGCCTTGTGCTGCTCGACGAGTTCTGGCTGTCGATCAAAGCACAGTTTCCCGGCGATGTTTTATTTGCGCTGCCGCGCCGGGATCAATTGTTCATCTTCGATGCGAGCAATCCGAAGGCCCAAAGCGCGGCCAGACAGATGATCGACGTCACGTTCGAGGATGGCTTCAATCTGCTATCCGATAAAATTTTCGAACGCCGCAACGGCAAACTCCTAGCGCAGGTGTAGAGATCGATATGGCCGTACTTCAAACCCAGATCTCCCCTTCCTCCGAAGCCTTTCGCGCCAACACCGAGCGCATGCGGGCTCTGGTTTCCGACATTGCGGACAAGGCGGCAACCGTCGAGCGCGGTGGCTCGGAGGAGGCGCGCGAGCGTCATGTTTCGCGCGGCAAGCTGTTACCGCGCGAGCGGCTGGCGCAATTGCTCGACACCGGCTCGCCCTTTCTCGAGATCGGCCAGTTCGCGGCATGGTCTATGTATGGCGAGGAGATTTCCTCGGCCGGCCTCATCGCCGGCGTCGGCCGTGTCGAAGGCACCGAAGTGATGGTCGTGGTCAACGACGCCACGGTGAAGGGCGGCACCTATTATCCGCTGACGGTGAAGAAGCATTTGCGCGCGCAGGAGATCGCGCTGCAGAACAACCTGCCTTGCGTCTATCTGGTCGACAGCGGCGGCGCCAACCTGCCCAACCAGGACGAGGTGTTTCCTGACCGCGAACATTTCGGCCGCATCTTCTACAACCAGGCCAACATGTCGGCGGCCGGCATCCCGCAGATCGCCTGCGTCATGGGCTCATGCACTGCGGGCGGCGCCTATGTGCCGGCAATGTCGGACGAGACGATCATGGTGCGCAACCAGGCGACCATTTTTCTCGGCGGCCCGCCGCTGGTGAAAGCGGCTACCGGCGAGGACGTCAGCGCCGAGGAGCTTGGCGGCGCCGACGTGCACACCAGGCTGTCCGGTGTCGCCGACCACTATGCGCTGGACGACGAACATGCGCTCGCGATTTGCCGGCGCATCGTCAAGAACCTCAACCGGCGCAAGACCGTAAGCCTGAGCTTACAGGAACCCGCGCCGCCGCTTCACGATCCGCGTGAACTCTATGGCATCGTGCCGACGGATTTGCGCCAGCCCTATGATGTGCGCGAGGTGATCGCGCGCGTCTTCGACGGCTCCGAGTTCGACGAGTTCAAGCAGAATTACGGCACCACGCTGGTCACCGGCTTTGCCCATCTTCAGGGCATGCCGGTCGGCATCATCGCCAACAATGGCGTGCTGTTTTCCGAAAGTGCTGTGAAGGGCGCGCATTTCATCGAGCTGTGCTGCCAGCGCAAGATCCCGCTGATCTTCCTGCAGAACATCACCGGCTTCATGGTCGGGCGAAAGTACGAGGCCGGCGGCATCGCCAAGGACGGCGCCAAGCTGGTGATGGCGGTTGCCACCGCCAAGGTGCCGAAGGTGACGATGATCATCGGCGGGTCGTTCGGCGCCGGCAATTACGGCATGTGCGGACGCGCCTACTCGCCGCGGTTCCTGTGGATGTGGCCGAATGCGCGCATTTCGGTGATGGGCGGCGAACAGGCGGCGACCGTGCTGGCGGTGGTCAAGCGCGAGGGAATCGAGCGCAAGGGTGGTGAATGGAGCGCGGACGAGGAAGCGAAATTCAAAAAGCCGATCCTGATGAAATACGAGCATGAGGGCCATCCGCTCTACTCCTCGGCGCGGCTATGGGACGACGGCATCATCGACCCGGCGAAAACGCGCGAGGTGCTGGCGCTCAGCCTGTCGGCCGCGCTCAACGCCGACATCGAGGAAACGAAGTTCGGCGTGTTCAGGATGTAGTGATGAGCAAGCTCGGCCAACGGATACATGTCCACACCGGCGACATCACCAGGCTTGCGGTCGATGCCATCGTCAACGCCGCCAATTCCTCGCTGCTGGGCGGCGGCGGCGTCGACGGCGCCATTCACCGCGCCGCAGGCCCGGAGCTCGAATTCGAATGCCGGATGCTGAACGGCTGCAAGGTCGGCGAAGCAAAGCTTACCAAGGGCTATCACCTGCCGGCACGTTACATCATCCACACGGTCGGACCTGTCTGGCAAGGCGGCGGAAAAGGCGAAGCCGGGCTGCTCGCCTCCTGCTATATCAGGTCGCTCGAAATCGCCGCCGCCAGGGATTGCCGGACCGTGGCATTTCCGGCGATCTCCACCGGCATCTACCGTTATCCGAAAAATGAGGCGACGCAGATTGCCGTTGGCATCGCAGGTACCTTCGTCGGACAGAACTCAACGCCCGAAACAGTTATTTTCTGCTGCTTCGACGAGCCAACAGCTCAACTATACCGACAAGCCGTTGCTGCCATTGAAGGATGCTAGTCTGCATGGATAAGATGGTTCATCCACCTACGCAAAAGCAATTTTCGGTGAGCAGGCTGGCGGCACTGGAGAATAGACGCTATTGTTCATCCCGCATTGGGCAACGGGGATGGGGTAAAGATGAGGCCGAAATATTCGGGAAAAACGACTGCGTGGGTACTTGCAGTCTTGCTTATATTTGCGGTACCCGGCGTTGGCGCCGCGGCATCGCTGGCGGGAAGCAAAGGCGACATCCATTTCTATCCGTATTTGCCGAAAAGCCCGAAAGACCAGTGCACCATGGCTTACAACGCCTATGTGGCCGCCGGCGGCCATTCGGCCTATGCGACCACGCCCTATGCCCGGATCCGTTCGTTGTACATCATCTGCGGCTCGGGCTTGAATGCACCGTCACAGAAGGCTGCCGAAGAACGGGCGATGAAATCCTGCGAGTCCGCCCGCAGCCATTACAAGGTCATTACAGGGGCTGGCTGCGAAGTTGCGGCATCGAAGTAGGCCGACAAGCATCGGCTTGGGCATTTTTCAAATGGGCGGCGCAAGATGAAATCGACACGCATCAAACGAATTACTGTATCGATGCTTGCCGGCCTGCTCGTATTTACGGCACCCGGTATCGGGGCGGCTGGATCGCTGGCGGGCAGCAAGGGAAACACCCGATTCTGGCCTCCGTTGTCACTGAATCCAAAGGAGCCCTGCACGAAGTCGTACAACGCCTATGTCGCGGCGAGTGGCCACTCGGCCTACGCGACCACATTCTACTCGCGCGTCGACGATCTTTACATCATCTGCGGTGCGCGGCTGAACGCGCCATCTCAGAAGGCCGCGGAAGAGTTGGCGTTGCGAAGCTGTCAGGTTGGCCTGAAAAAGTGGAAGGTTCAGACCGCGAGCGGCGGCTGCAAAATCGCGGCTTCGAAATAGGCTCATTCCTGCCAGACCGGCGCCGCCCGAGACAAACCCGGGAGGCTCCATGTTCGCCAAGATCCTGATCGCCAATCGCGGCGAGATCGCCTGCCGGGTGATACGCACGGCCAGGAAGATGGGGGTGCGCACCGTTGCCGTCTATTCCGACGCGGACGCCAAGGCTCTGCATGTCGAAATGGCCGACGAGGCGGTGCATATCGGCGCTTCGCCCGTCGGTGAAAGCTATCTGCGCGGCGACAGGATTGTTGCGGCGGCGCTGGCGACCGGCGCCGAAGCAATTCACCCCGGCTATGGCTTCCTCTCGGAAAACCCCGATTTCGTCGACCAGGTGGTGGCGGCAGGGCTCACCTTCATCGGCCCGTCGGCCGCCTCGATCCGCGCCATGGGGCTGAAGGACGCGGCCAAGCGGCTGATGGAAAAGGCCGGCGTGCCGGTGGTGCCGGGCTATCATGGCGAGGCGCAGGAGATCGTGCTGCTGGCGTCCAAGGCGCGTGAGATCGGCTATCCCGTTCTGATCAAGGCGCGCGCCGGCGGTGGCGGCAAGGGCATGCGCCGGGTCGAACATCCCGACGATTTCTCCGAGGCGCTGTCGGGCGCACGGCGCGAGGCCAAGGCCGCGTTCGGCGACGACCGCGTGCTGGTCGAAAAATATGTCGACAAGCCGCGCCACATCGAGGTCCAGGTATTCGGCGACAATTTTGGCAATGCCGTGCATCTCTACGAGCGCGACTGCTCGGCGCAGCGCCGCCACCAGAAGGTGATCGAGGAAGCGCCGGCGCCCGGCATGACGCCGGCGCTGCGCGAGGCGATGACGGAAGCGGCGGTCAAGGCCGCCAAGGCGATCAGCTATTCCGGCGCCGGCACCATCGAATTCATCGTCGATGCCTCGCAAGGGCTGAAGGCCGACCGCTTCTGGTTCATGGAAATGAACACCCGCCTGCAGGTCGAGCATCCCGTCACCGAAACGGTCACCGGCACCGACCTCGTCGAGTGGCAGTTGCGGGTAGCCGCCGGCGAAAAGCTGCCGAAGACGCAGCGCGAAATCACGCTTTCCGGCCACGCCTTCGAGGCGCGCATCTATGCCGAGGACGCGGCGAAAGGGTTTCTGCCGGCGACCGGCACGCTGCATCACCTGGCGTTTCCCGACAACGCGCCCGCAGGCGCCAGCATGCGCATCGAGACCGGCGTGCGGGCCGGCGATGCGATCTCGCCCTTCTACGATCCGATGATCGCCAAGCTGGTCGTCCACGCCAAGGACAGGCAGGCGGCACTCGATTCGCTCGGGACTGCGTTGTCGCAGACCGAGATTGCCGGCTCGACCGTCAACACCGCCTTTCTCGCGGCACTTGCCGCGAACACCGATTTTTCGGCCGGCGACGTCGATACCGGCCTGATCGGCAGGCATCAGGAAGCGCTGACCGCGGTCGCCCCGCCGCGCAGCGAGATCGTTGCCGCGGCGGCCCTTGCCGCGGCGGGCGCCGGTGCCTTGCCGCCGTCGAACGATCCGTGGTCGTCGCTTGCCGGCTATGCGCATTTCCACAGCATTGCGCGCCGCACGCGCCTGCGCCATGGCGAGGACGATATACTGGCGCGTGTTTCAGTGCGGCCGGACGGGCGCTTCGAGGTGGCGCTGGACGCGCCCTATGACAGCGTCAATTCGCATGATCTTCGCGCCGCCCCTCGCCTTGCCCGCTGGCCAGGCCACGTCACCGTCTTCGAAGGCGCGGTCGGCTACAGTTTCTTCGTCCCGGATCCGCTGGCGCGCACCGACGAGGCGGCCGCCGCTTCCGGCAGCCTGCGCGCGCCGATGCCAGGCGTGGTCAAGCTGGTGCGCGCGGCAAAGGGCGAAAGGGTGATCAAGGGCCAGCCGCTACTGATCCTGGAAGCGATGAAGATGGAGCACACGATCGCGGCCAGCCATGACGGCGTGATCGCGGAAATCGCCACCGAGGGCGCGCAGGTCACCGACGGAACGGTGCTGGTGCGCTTCGTTGAAGAGGCTGCATAGCCGGCTGGAGGCTTGAACGAAAAATGGCCAGGACAAGCCCGGCCATTTCCTTGAGTACGCGGACGATTACTGCGCGATTGGCGCGTATTTGCCGTCATGCCACTGGTTGATGTCGTAGCTGGCGTTCTTCAGATCGCCCTTCTCATCAAAGGTCACGTCGCCGACCACGGTGCTGAAAGGCGTGCCGTTCTTCAGCGCTTCGGCTACCTTGACCGGATCGTCCGTTCCGGCGCGCTTGACGCCCTCTGCAAACGCCTGAACGACGGCGTAGGAGAACAGCGTAAAGCCTTCCGGCACGAAGCCGCCCGCCTTGATCTTGGCGATGGCCTCCTTGGCTTCCGGCTTGGCCTGCGGGTCCGACGGGAAGACGAACAGGGTGCCTTCACCGGCGGGGCCGGCGACCTGCCAGAATTCCGGCGAGGCGATCGAGTCCGGCATGATCAGCTGGAACTTGACGCTCTGCTCGGCCGACTGACGCAGGATAAGCCCGGCTTCCGGGTGATAGCCGCCGAAATAGACAACGTCGGCCTTGAGGTCCTTCAGCTTGGTGACGAGAGCCGAATAATCCTTCTCGCCGGCATTGATGCCTTCATAGTCGATCTCCTTGAGGCCACCGGCATTCATCGTCGCCTTCACGGCATCGGCAACGCCCTGACCGTAGGCGCTCTTGTCATGCAGGATAACGACATTCTTGCCGGCATATTTCTTGGCGATCCACGGGCCAATGAAGGCGCCCTGCGCGTCGTCACGCGTATAGAGACGCATGATCGTCGGCCAGCCGGCCTTGGCGGCGGCATCGGTCAGCTCGGGATTTGAAGAGGCCGGGCTCATCATCAGCGCGCCGGCCTCGGCGTAGACGGCGGAAGCCGGGATGCTCGAACCTGAACAGGCATGGCCGTCGATAAACTTGACGCTGTTGGCAACGATCCGGTTGGCCACCGAAACCGCCTGCTTGGGATCGCACTGGTCGTCCTCGATGTCGAGCTTGATCATCGAGCCGTTGACACCGCCGGCGGCGTTGATCGCGTCGGCGGCTGCCGTTGCGCCCTGCTTGAACTGGTCGCCGATCGTGGCGAGCTGTCCGGTCATCGGGCCGACCACCGAAATGGTGATGTCATCGGCAAAGGCAACCGGCGCGCTCATCATCAGGCCAAATACGGCCGCGCTCAAAATACCCGTTTTTTTCATGGTGATAGAACTCCTCCCACACTCGCGCAGCCGCTCTGGCCGCGCTTCTTTCCGAAGGCGGGACAATTTCATCCTTCATTGGGCCTGTCTAGGCGCATCGGCGCCGCTCGATTGGGCCTCATCAACGCAAAAAGCCACGCCAGCCTGTTCCGGCCGGTCGTGGCTTTTTGCTCGTAGCAGTCCCCATGCGCCCCCGCGCCACGAAAACCTGCCCGCCGTCCCCATTGTGCACGACTGGACCGTGCCGGCCTGCCGCGTTCTTGTTCTTTCATGGTCGGCCGTCTTGTCGCGGCCTTGTCGTTTCACCGGTTCCGACCGTCTTTGCGGTCTTGATCCCGGGGCTTCCCTGTTTTCGATAATCTGCCTGCGATAATCTGCTCGCGATCTCAGTGCATCGTCATCCATTCGCGGGCTTCGCGCAGCGCCTTGGCGATCTCGACCTTGGACATTGCGGCCGACAGTTCCGAGCGCAGTTCCGCGGCGCGGACCGAGCCCTTGATGGCGGCGATGTTGAACCATTTGTGGGCGGCAACGACATCGGTCTCGCAATCGCGGCCGGTCGCATACATCATGCCCAGTTCGAAAAGAATGTCGGCCTGGGCAGTTGCCCCCATGGCGCCGAAGCCGGCTTCAAGCATTTCAAAACGTGCCATTTTAGTCCCCTGTCTGGCTCCCGAGAGCGGGCCTCTTCTGTCCCCCGGTGTTCCCTGGGGAGCCGCTCTTTCGATGCTTCCGAGAATGAGGCCGAGCCTTGAATCCGTCGTTAAATGGCGTGCTTAATTTGGAGAAAACAAAGCTAAAACAAGAGGTAAACGCGGAAATTCGTTAAGGATACAAAGTCAGCAATCCCGCCGTTTCTCGACCGATTTGACGAAAATTTGCAAGGCGCCGATCAACACTCTGCTAACCACGCGAACCAAAGCCAACGCCTCGATCGTTTCATTTCCACGGGCTGCACTCTCCCGACCCTGCATGAAAATTGCGAAACCTTCCGTCGCGGTACGCTTTTGTTTTGCCGGGAGCTGGATTAGCTTACGTTTGCGTAAGGGGCAGAGAGGCGGCTGCCCCATCTAAACCAGGGAGGACAGATATGTTTCGCAAAGTGAGCTTGGCCCTGGCGGCCGCCGTGATGATGGCTGGTGCGGCTTGGGCCGATCCGATCGAAGGCAATTGGAAGACACAAGCCGGCGACACAGCAGTTATCGGCGGCAGCGGTTCATTCTCCATCACCCTGAAGACCGGCAAATATGCCGGGAAGACCATCGGTTCGCTCAAGGCGGCCGGGGCCAACAAATATGCCGGCAACATCACCGATCCGGCAAACGACAAGACCTATTCGGGCAAGGCAACACTGTCGGGCACCTCGCTCAAAATGAGCGGCTGCGTGCTCGGCGGGCTGATCTGCAAGAGCCAGACCTGGCACAAGCTCTGATCTTGCTGCTTTGAGTTGACCAACGGGGCCTTCACAGGCCCCGTTTTCTTTTGCAGGACGGTCCGCGCCATAGCGACGACCGTGCCGTTTGCCGCGGCGCAAACCCGAACCGACGCTCTCTCTAAGACCTCGTCAATCACTTTGAACCGCAGATGAACGTCGGCATCAGCGCCGGTTCAGTCGCATCAGGGCATTTTGATGGCGTGTTCAAGGAGACACTACGCAAATGCTCGCTCGCCGCTTCACCATCGTCTGCCTGTTGATGAGCCTGTTCGGGATGCTCTTCGCCATCCTCGTGGCCGAAGCCGGCCGCCCGGCCCGTTCCTTGGATGCAGCCAGTTCCTGCCAATTCGATTGCATGAACCATTTTCGCCCCTGAGACGACAAAGACATAGATCCAAACAGAAAAGCAAAAGCCATGAACCGCATCGCCATCAACGCCCTCCAGACCCTTCGGCTCCTGCCGCGGGCGGCGCTCGTTCTGGTCGTGCTGTCGGCGCCGGTCCTGGCCATGCCGATGATGCGGGCCAATGCCGACACGACGATCGACGCGCCGGCGACGAAGAAGCATGGCGTCGGCTTTGTCTTGCTGGTCAGTCTGCAGCGCGGCTAGTGCCGGTATTAAGGTGGTGCCGGCCTGCAAGTGGCGGCCTTGGTGCTCACATGCTTCGAGTACGCTCCGCTCCGGTTCTCGAAGCCAACCAGTTTGGTCGCTTCGCGCCCGTCCTCGACTCCGGCTCAGCCTTACCTGAATCTCAGCACACCTTGGGCGTGGACGAATAAATCGACCACTTGGCGGCCACCCTCCCCTCCCAAGTGCGGCCTCAAGTCTCTATATTGAGCCATGGAAAAGCGAATCTACCCACAAGCTATCGAATCGGTCGTCATGCCGGAGCCTTTCGGCAAGCAGAGCTTTGACGACGCCAAAAAGGCCGTGGCCGCCTTGCAGGTGCTCTACGACCGCAACACCAAGTTTCTGCGCGACTCCTTTGCCACGCTTGCCGCCGGCGGCGACGAAAGCAAGCGCTACCGCGCCTTCTACCCGGAGATCGGCGTCACCACCAATTCGTTCACCCAGATCGACTCGCGCCAGGCCTACGGCCACATGCCGACCCCCGGGCATTTCTCGACCACCATCACCCAGCCGGTGCTGTTCGAACGCTATCTCGTAGAGCAGCTTCGCCTGATCATGCGCAATCACGGCGTGCCGGTAACGGTTTCGGAATCGACCACGCCGATCCCGCTGCATTTCGCGTTCCTTGAAGGAACCCATGTCGATGGCGCCGCCGCCGACCGCATCAAACGGCCGATCCGCGACCTGTTCGACGTGCCGGATCTCGACGGCACCGACGACCAGATCGCCAACGGCACCTTCGAGGTCGCGTTCGGCGAACCAAGGCCGCTGGCGCCGTTCACGGCGCAGCGCATCGACTATTCGCTGCACCGCATGACGCACTACACGGCGACCAGCCCGCAGCATTTCCAGAACTTCGTGCTGTTCACCAACTACCAGTTCTACATCGACGAGTTCGTCGCCCGCGCGCGGGCCCAGATGGCTGAAGGCGGCCACGGCTATACCGAATTCGTCGAACCGGGCAATGTCATCACCAAGGCAGGGCAAAACGCACCCAGCGAAGGCGTGGCGGCGCCGCGCCTGCCTCAGATGCCAGCCTATCATCTGAAGAAGCCGAACCATGGCGGCATCACCATGGTCAACATCGGCGTCGGCCCGTCCAACGCCAAGACGATCACCGACCATGTCGCGGTGCTGCGGCCACATGCATGGCTGATGCTCGGCCATTGCGCCGGCCTGCGCAACACTCAGGCGCTGGGCGACTATGTGCTGGCGCATGCCTATGTCCGGGAAGACCATGTGCTGGACGATGACCTGCCGGTGTGGGTGCCGATACCGCCGCTGGCCGAGATCCAAGTGGCGCTGCAGGAGGCGGTCGCCGAAGTCACCGGACTTTCCGGCTACGATCTCAAGCGCATCATGCGCACCGGCACCGTCGCCACCATCGACAACCGCAACTGGGAACTGCGCGACCAGCGCGGACCGGTGCAGCGGCTGTCGCAGTCGCGCGCCATCGCGCTCGATATGGAATCGGCCACGATCGCCGCCAATGGCTTCCGCTTCCGCGTGCCCTACGGCACGCTGCTTTGCGTCTCCGACAAGCCGCTGCATGGCGAGTTGAAGCTGCCCGGCATGGCGACCGAATTCTACAAGCGGCAAGTGGCGCAGCATCTGACCATCGGCATCAAGGCGATGGAGAAGCTGGCGGAAATGCCGATGGAACGGTTGCATTCGCGCAAGCTGAGAAGCTTTTCGGAGACGGCCTTTCAGTAGACCGGCTTGCCGTAAATGTTTGCCGCGAGGCGTTTCGTCATCTTGATTGGGCCGCATTTCAGCCGATAAAGGCCTGATACCTCGGCAATGTATTACCCGGTCTATGGGCAAAACCCGGTCTGATGGCACGCGTGCGAAAGATGATGGCTTCAATGGCGTTCCTGGCAATGCTCGGCCTCTCGGCCGCGCTTGTAGCCGGGTTCTTTGGCGCACTGCATCCGGCCTTCGATTCCTTCGCCCATTTCCGCATCCATTTTGCCGTGCTGATGGGGCTGATTGCGCTGCCGCTGCTCGCCACCTCGTTTCGCCTGCAGGCGGGCGTGGGCCTGCTGCTGGCCGTGGCCGCCTTCGCCAGCACGTTGAGCACCTTGCCGCGCCTGTGGCCGGTGCAGGCCGCCAATGACGCCGCGCCCGGCAACGAACCGGTCTACCGGCTGCTGCAGATGAACCTGCGTTTCAACAATCCGACACCCAAGAAGGTTCTTTCGCTGATCGCCAGGACCAACCCGGACGTGATCACGCTCGACGAAGTATCGGCCATGTGGGCGACCGAACTCGGCTATATCGAGAACGCCTATCCCTATCGCATCCTGTGCGCCCATCCCGACGGCGTGTGGGGCGTGGCGCTTTTGTCCCGGCGACCCTTTGCGGCCGGCACCGAGCCGCATTGCGAACCGCGCGGCGCGATGGCGGCCGCCACCGTCGATTTCGGCGGCACTCCGGTCGATGTCGCGGCGATCCATTTGAGCTGGCCGTGGCCGAAGGAACAATACTGGCAGATCGGCGAGTTGACCGAGACGCTCACCTCGCTCGGCGAGACGGCGATCATGGCCGGCGACTGCAATGCCGTGCCGTGGAGCGCCGCGGTACGGCGCGTTGCCTCGCTCGGCGGACTGACCGTGATGCCGTCGGCCGGACCGACCTGGATCCACCGGACCCTGCCCGATTTCCTGCGGCGCTATGTGGGCCTGCCGATCGACCAGGTGTTTTCGAAGGGCGGGGTGACCATCCTGTCGTCGACGCAGATGGAAGAGACCGGCTCCGACCATCTGCCGGTGATGGTGGAATTTTCATTGATGCGCGACGAGACCAAGCCGGTCGACGAGGATTCTACCGCGACTGTGTCGCTGACTCAGCCCAGCATGGGCGGCTAGATCGTACGCCACGGGGCTTACGGTTTCACAAGCCTACCAAGGCCTCGATGATGCGCTCGACATGGCCGCCTTCACTGTGCTCGCGCGCGTCGAACGCGATCTGTTTTGCCTCATAGAGCTTGGAAGTGGCTTGCAAGCGCCGCGTGGCTTCGACGCGCGTTTTGTTGCATTGCGGATCGTTGGCAAATTTCAGGCCGCGAACCGACCGCTCGGCAGCCTGCATCATCTGCCCGGCGATACGGCCATGGGTTCCTTCATGAGCGAGAACGCCTGTGAAAAACCGGTTCCAGCGTTTGCGCAGCGCCGGCGTGACGGCCGAGGCGACGCGCGGGTAGGTGTAGGCGATGTTGAGCGTTCCATTGGCCTGGCGCAGGCGGCAGACGCCGTTGACCTGACCCACGTCCAGGCTCCAGTCGGCGGTGTAGCTTGTCTGCGCGATGGCGTGGGTCATGAAACCGTGCTTGGGGCCCCTGCGGTTCATGGCGATAACCAGACCGGCACCTGTCATGCCGGTGATGTCATAGGTTCGCGTCTTGACGACGGTTTTCACCCCCGCCGACGCCGTCCCGACGACGCCGCAGGCCGCGCTTATGACGGCGACGCAAAACAAGACCAACACGCGCATGCCATTTTCCCCATGGACGCGGCAATGAGACCACAAGCAGACGACGGTTTCAACAATCTTTGGCGCCGAGCGCCTTACATGCATTGGTAAACCCGGCCATCGCCGCCATTTTTGCTGGTTGAGACGGCCCCGGTCGGTGAGGCTCACATGCTCTGATAG
This sequence comes from Mesorhizobium sp. LSJC269B00, assembly GCF_000502815.1. Classification (NCBI taxonomy): domain Bacteria; kingdom Pseudomonadati; phylum Pseudomonadota; class Alphaproteobacteria; order Hyphomicrobiales; family Phyllobacteriaceae; genus Mesorhizobium; species Mesorhizobium sp. LSJC269B00. The sequence continues at coordinate 721,093 of NZ_AYVN01000002.1, read as the reverse complement.
ACCGGGCCTTCGCCGCCTTGTGGCGGCATCCAGTTGATGTTCTGGTTGGGATCCTTGATGTCGCAGGTCTTGCAGTGCACGCAGTTCTGCGCGTTGATGACGAAGCGCACATCCTTGGCAGACGGATCGGCGGCGGCGTTGCCGTCCTTGTCGACCCATTCGTAAACACCGGCCGGGCAATAGCGGGTCGAAGGCCCGGCAAAGACATCATGCTCGGAACGCTTCTGCAACTCCATGTCGCCGACGATGAGATGCACCGGCTCGTTTTCCTCGTGATTGGTGTTGGACAGGAACACCGAGGACAGGCGGTCGAAGGTCAGCACGCCGTCCGCTTTGGGATAGGCGATCTTCTTGTGCTTGGCCGCGGGCTCAAGCGTGGCATAATCGGCCTTGCCATGTTTCAGCGTGCCGAAGGGCGAGAAGCCGAACAGCGTGTTCAGCCACATGTCGAGACCACCGAGGCCGACGCCGATAATGGTGCCGAAGCGCGACCAGAGCGGCTTGACGTTGCGGACCTTCTTCAAATCCTTGCCGATATCGGTCGCGCGCCAGGCGTCCTCATAAGAAGACAGCTCGTCATTGGCGCGGCCGGCGCCGATCGCTTGCGCGACATGCTCGGCCGCCAGCATGCCGGACAGCACCGCATTGTGCGAACCCTTGATGCGCGGCACGTTGACGAAGCCCGCCGCACACCCCATCAGCACGCCGCCGGGGAAGGAGAGTTTCGGCACCGACTGCCAGCCGCCTTCGGTAATGGCGCGCGCGCCATAGCCGATGCGCTTGGCGCCCTCGAAGGTGCGCGATATCGCCGGATGCGTCTTGAACCGTTGGAATTCCTCGAAGGGCGACAGCCAGGGGTTCTTGTAGTTGAGATGCAGGACGAAGCCGACCGCGACCTGGTTGTCCTCCAGGTGGTAGAGGAAGGAGCCGCCGCCTGTCTTCAGGTCGAGCGGCCAGCCGAAGGAGTGCTGCACCAGGCCCGGCCGGTGGTTCTCGGGCTTGACCTGCCACAGCTCCTTAAGGCCGATGCCGTACTTGCCGGGCTCACGGCCGTCGGACAGTTTGTATTTTGCGATCAGCTGCTTGGACAGCGAACCGCGCGCGCCCTCGCCGATCAGCACGTATTTGCCCATCAGCGCCATGCCCGGCGCAAAGCCCGGGCCATGTGTGCCGTCTTTTTCGACGCCCATGTCGCCGGTGACGACGCCCGTGACCGCGCCGGCATCGTTGTAGACGAGGCTGGCGGCAGCAAAGCCCGGATAGATTTCGACGCCTAGCGCTTCAGCCTTGGTTGCCAGCCAGCGGCAGACATTGCCGAGCGAGACGATGTAGTTGCCGTGATTGTTCATCAGCGGCGGCATCAGGATATTGGGCAGACGGAACGAGCCGGCGGGGCCGAGCACCAGGAAATCGTCGGCCGTAACCGGCGTCTTGAAGGGGTGGCCATCTTCCTCGCGCCAGCCCGGCAACAGGCGGTCGATGCCTATGGGATCGACGACGGCGCCTGACAGAATGTGGGCACCAACCTCGCCGCCCTTTTCCAACACCACGACGGAAAGCTCGGGATTGACCTGCTTGAGACGGATCGCTGCGGCAAGGCCCGCCGGGCCGGCCCCGACGATGACCACGTCGAATTCCATGCTCTCGCGTTCGATCTCGCTCATCAACCCCTCCGCTCTGGCCAACCGTTTCCGGCATTTTGCTGGCTCCTGCGCTGCATAGCGCATCAATCCGCGACAGGAAACCGGCGCTGACGTGACAATGCCGATTTCGACAAAAAGTCGCGGATAACAACTCTGCCGCAAGCGTTTTGCGCGCGGCCGCGCTCAGCGTCCCATATTTTAATTGTTCGACGGCTCTCTTATCGGCCATACTTATTTCCATGCGCACGCCGTCCGGCTATTCATTGACGCGCTTCCCCCTTCCGCCCGGCCGGACGTGCCGAGCGATCCTTCTCGCCCTTTCAATGCTTACGCCGGTTCGCGCTCAGGCCGAGCCGGTGAAGGTATGGGCGACCGGCGCCTATTCCTTTTCCGACGAGCTTGGCGGTTTCCACATCACCGGCGCCTCGGGCACCGGCACCAAGGAAGATCCGTTGGTCATCTCCGAGGAGCTGAATTCGTCGACGCCGGTGACGCTCACCATCCGCACCACCAAACCGATCCAGCCGTTCAGCACCAACGGCGAATTCGCCAACGGCATCCTGTACATGCGTATCGAGGTGCTCAACAACAGCGGCCAGGCCTGGGTCGAATTCCAGTTCGAGCTGCAGGAAATCCTCAACCAGCCGAGCGTGTTCGGCGACGGCCTGTCCTTCGAGCAGCGCAACAAGACGCCCGACAACATCCTGTCGAGCGCGTACGCCGATTTCGACCGCGATTTCGAACCCTATGACCGGCTCTTGTTCAAGAGTGGACAGATCGACCCGCTGAAGAGGGGACGCTTCGAGTTTCTGATCACCGACTACACGCCGCGCTGGACGTTTTATCTGGTTCAGGATCCGCGGATTCCTACGGGGTAAGCGGCAGACGCCGTGAAAATCGCCACGAAATGCCCTTCGTGATTGGCGAAAGCCGACGAGCGCGTAATCTCCCTCCTTGAGGGGGAGATTACTAACCGCCCAACCTTGCAAATCGTCTCTCGGCGGACGAATGTGCCCGGTATGACTGCCGCCTCCCCCAACAACCGATCCGACCTGGCCGAGTTGCTCGCCTTCTACGCCTCTGCCGGTGTCGACGAAGCGTTGGAGGACGCGCCGGTGAACCGGTTTGCCGGGGCAGCACCGAAGCGCCCCGAGCGCACAACGGCGCCTGCCGCGCCGCCTCGCGAAAACAAGTTTCCGGAACAAGCCGCCGCCAGCCCCGGGCTGGACGCAAGCCGGGTGCCGGACGCGCCGGCGCGTTCCGTTCCGGCCATGGCGACGGTGCCCGACGAGGCACAGGCGGCCCTGGCCCGGCAAATGGCGGCAAGTGCCTCGACGCTCGACGAACTGCGCCAGCACATGGCGTCGTTCGATGGCTGCAACCTCAAATTCACCGCCAAGAACCTGGTCTTTGCCGACGGCAATCCGGAAGGTTCGGTGATGTTGGTCGGCGAGGCGCCCGGCCGCGACGAGGATATTGAGGGCCTGCCCTTCGTCGGCCGCTCGGGCCGGCTGCTCGACCGCATGCTGGCGGCGATCGGGCTTGACCGGACTTCGGTCTATATCGCCAACGTCATTCCCTGGCGGCCACCCGGCAACCGCACGCCGACGCCGCACGAGACCGAAATCTGCCGTCCCTTCATCGAGCGGCAGATAGAGCTGGTCAATCCGAAGGTGCTGGTCAATCTCGGCGGCCCTTCGGCCAAAACCCTGCTCAACACTACCGAGGGCATCCTGCGCCTGCGCGGCAATTGGCAGGTGCACACGACGGTGTCGGGCACTGCCATTCCGGCCATGCCGACGTTGCACCCGGCCTATCTCTTGCGGACGCCGGCGCACAAGAAACTGGCGTGGCGGGATTTTCTCGAGGTGAAAGCGAAGTTGCGAGAGGTGGGCTAGCTAGCTGATCTCCCCCTTGAGGGCCCTTGGAGGGGGAGATGTCGCCGAAGGCGACTGTGGGGTCGTTGCGCGTGGAGCGCCAACGTCCATTTCCGTAAGAAGGTCGCATCCCGTCCAACCCCTTCTGGCCTGCCGGCCATCTCCCCCTCAAAGGGGGAGAAGATTTCGCCTCGGCCTCCGCTATAACCTCCGACGTAATTGAAATCCCTCTCCCGCCGCCTTAATCCTGCCCGATGACAACAGCCCAAACCTCCGCCGGCAGCCTGATCCGCGAATGGCGCACGCGCCGGCGCATGAGCCAGCTTGATCTCGCAATGGAGGCTGAGATTTCCCAGCGTCATCTCTCCTTCGTCGAAAGCGGCCGCGCCGCGCCCTCGCGCGAGATGGTGCTGCATCTGGCCGAGCAGCTTGAGATTCCGCTGCGGCAGCGTAATCAGCTGTTGCTGGCTGCCGGCTTTGCCCCGAGCTTCAGCGAGCGGCCACTCACAGATACGACGCTGGCGCCGGCGCTTGCCGCGGTCGAGAGCGTGCTCAAAGGGCATGAGCCGTTCCCCGCCCTCGCCGTCGACCGGCACTGGAACCTGATTTCCGCCAATGCCGCCATCGGCCCGTTTCTGGCCGATGTTGCCGAGCCGTCGCTGCTCCAGCCGCCGGTCAATGTGCTGCGCCTCAGCCTGCACCCGAACGGCATCGCACCGCGCATCGTCAATCTCGCGGAATGGCGGGCGCATCTGCTGGAGCGGCTGAAACACCAGAACGATGCCGCCGGCGATCCCGTCCTGGTCGAGCTGGAGCGCGAATTGCGAACCTATCCGTCCGGGCTCAAGGGTGCGCGGCCGGTGCCGGTCGAGCCCAACGGCATCGTCCATCCGCTGCGGCTGGCGCATGGCGACCAGGTGCTGTCCTTCATCAGCACCATCACCGTCTTCGGCACGCCGCTTGACGTGACGCTGTCGGAACTGGCGATCGAGTCTTTCTTCCCGGCCGACGAGCAGACGCGAGCGGTGCTGGTGCGGCTGGCGAAGGAACGTGCGGAAGCTAACTGAGCCAACCCCGCGGACCTCCTCACCCCTGTGGTGGCGCTGCCTTGCGCGTTCGGGTGCGTTCCAGGCCGAGTTGGCGCTCGCGCCAGATGATGAACATGCCGGCGGCAACGACGATCACACCGCCGACGAGCGTGTTGATGGTGGCGATATCGCCAAAGGCGAAATAGCCGACGACCACGCCGAGGATCATCGAGGTGTATTCGAACGGCGCCACCACCGAAGCTTCGGCATGGCGGTACGCCGCCGTCATCAAAATCTGCGCCAGCCCGCCACAGAACCCTGCTGCGACCAGCAGACCGGCCTGCAGCGGCGTCAGCGCCTGCCAGCCGAAGGGCAGCGTAAGCAGCGCCATGACACTCGCCGTCGCCGAGAACCACAACACGATGGTCGCTGTTCGTTCAGTCTGGACAAGATTGCGCACGAGCAGGATGGCATTGGCGGAGATTGCTGCAGAAACAAGAGCAGCGATGACGCCCAGCACCTCCTGGTCGCCGAGCGCGACGCCCGACGTGAGCAGCGTCAGCTCCGGCCAGGAGATGATCAGCACGCCGACCAGACCGACCGCAACCGCGCTCCAGCGATAGACGCGAATGGCTTCGCCGAGGAATAGCGAAGAGAACACCACCACCAGCAAAGGCTGGGCATAGTTCAGCGTGATCGCCTCAGGCAGCGGCAGCCGGGTCAGCGCAAAGAAGCCGAGCCCCATGGCGCAAACGCCGACGACACCGCGCGCAATGTGGTTCAGCGGGCGTTTGGTGGCGAACGCCGTACCGAGTTTTCTCTTGAAGGCCAGGAAGGCGATGATCGGGAAGATGGCGAAGAAGGAGCGGAAGAAGACGATCTGGCCGGCCGGCAAAGTGCCGGCGGCCTTGATGCAGGTTTGCATGCCGACAAAGACTGCCACCGACATGACCTTGAGCATGATCCCGGTGAGAACATTAGAGCGCCGCGCGTCGTCTTCGACGCGTAAAGGACGCTCTGACACTTTAAATCTGCGCATCGTGCTTTCCAAAAATCGACATTGATTTTTGGGCCGATGCGCGCCGGGATGATCGGACAGTTTCCCGCCCGCTTCGTCTCCAGGCCCGGCTTTCACTGTTTTGTTGCTTCCCGGATCTCCGCTGAGATGCGCGTCGAACGACGCGGTACACAGGCGCCCATGCCGAACTTCGATCTGACGACGGTCATCAAGGCCTCACGATGATGGCGGAAGGGGAACGCCCCGAAATAGGCATTGGCGCAGTTTTGTCGAGTGACCGTTTCGTGTAAAGAGCGCGCAACTTTAGATTAATGGGCCAGGACACGTCAGCGGCTCCGATAGCTACAGGGAAACCCAAGGGAATGCGAACCGATACCGGCCAGGTCTTCAAGCTCGAAGACTACCGCCCCAACGACTTTTCCATCCCGCAAACCGGCCTCACCTTCCGCCTTTCGCCAGACGCAACGCGTGTCACCGCAGTGCTGACGATCGAACGCCGCGATGGCGCCGCCGCCTCGACGTCGCTGGTGCTGGACGGCGACGGGCTGGTGCTCAAGCGCATTGCCATCGACGGTCGCGAGCTTGCCCCGGCCGAGTATCTCGCCACGCCGGACCAGCTGACCATTTTGAGGCCGCCGGCCCGTTTCCAGCTGCTGCTCGAGACCGAGATCGCGCCGGCCAGCAATGAGGCGCTGATGGGCCTCTACCGCTCCAGCAATGTCTATTGCACGCAATGCGAGGCCGAGGGCTTTCGCCGCATCACCTATTTCCTCGACCGCCCCGACATCCTGTCGGTCTATACCGTGCGTATCGAGGCAAGGTTGGACGAAGCGCCGCTGTTGCTTTCAAACGGCAATCCGGTCGAAAGCGGCGCGCTTGCCGACGGCTGGCACTTTGCAGTCTGGCACGACCCCTTCCCCAAGCCGTCCTATCTGTTTGCGCTCGTGGCCGGCAATCTCGGCAAGGTTGCGGACAGTTTCGTCACCATGTCCGGGCGCGAGGTCGAACTCGGCATCTATGTCGAGCCAGGCAAGGAGGGGCTTGCCGGCTACGCCATGGATGCGCTGAAGCGCTCGATGCAGTGGGACGAGCAGGCCTTCGGCCGCGAATACGACCTCGACGTCTTCAACATCGTCGCCGTTTCCGACTTCAACATGGGGGCCATGGAGAACAAGGGCCTCAATATCTTCAACGACAAGTATGTGCTGGCCGACCGGGAAACCGCCACCGATGCCGATTTCGCCAATATCGAGGCGATCATCGCGCATGAGTATTTCCACAACTGGACCGGCAACAGGATCACCTGCCGCGACTGGTTCCAGCTCTGCCTTAAGGAAGGGCTGACGGTCTTTCGCGACCATGAATTCTCCGCCGACCAGCGCTCGCGTGCGGTCAAGCGCATCGCCGAAGTGCGCACGCTCAGGGCGCACCAGTTCCCCGAGGATCAGGGACCGCTGGCGCATCCGGTGCGGCCGCGCCGCTACCGCGAGATCAACAATTTCTACACGGCGACGGTCTACGAAAAAGGCTCGGAAGTCGTGCGCATGATCCGCACTATCCTCGGGGCCGAGGCTTTCCGCGCCGGCATGGACCTCTATTTCGAGCGCCATGATGGCGAGGCCGCGACGATCGAGGACTTCCTGAAGGTGTTCGAGGACGCCTCCGGGCGCGACCTGTCTCAGTTCGCGCTCTGGTATCACCAGGCGGGCACGCCGAACCTGACCGTCAGTTCGACGCACAATCCGGCGACGCGCGAGTTTACCCTCGAGATCGAGCAGTCGGTGCCGCCGACACCGTCGGAGAGCCGCAAGCGCCTGATGCACATTCCGCTCGCCTTCGGCTTGGTCGGCGCCGGCGGCGAACCGGTCGCCTATGGCGGCGTCGAAGGCGCCACCGTCGAAGACGGTGTCATCCATATCCGCAAGCGCCGACATATGGTGCGCTTCTCAGGCGTTGCGGATCGGCCGGCGGTGTCGCTCAATCGCGGCTTTTCGGCGCCGATCACACTTTCGGTCGAGCAGAAGGCCGACGACCAGTTCTTCCTCGCCGGCCATGACAGCGATGCCTTCGCGCGCTGGCAGGCGTTCAACACGCTGCTCACCGATGCGCTGATAGCGGCCTTCCGCCAGATCCTCGGCGGCGCGAAGCCGGCTTTCACCGCCAGGCTGACCGGACTTGCCGGCAAGATCGCCGGCGACGAGACCCTGGAACCTGCCTACCGGGCGCTGGCGCTGTCACTTCCGGGCGAGGCCGACATTGCCCGCGACATCGGCACGAACATCGATCCCGACGCCATCTTTGCCGCTCGCGAGGCGTTGGCGCTGGCAATCGCGCGCGCCAATCAGCAAACGTTCACCGACCTATACGGCCGCCTCGCCGGCGACGGGCCGTTCAGCCCCGACGCGGCAAGTGCGGGACGCCGCGCGCTGCGCAACATCCTGCTCGACTACCTCTCGCTGCTGCCGAAAGGTGCTGCGCTCGCCGCCCGGCATTTCGAAACCGCGACCAACATGACCGACCGCGCCGCAGCGCTGACCGTCCTTGCGCACCGCCATGACGGTTCGCCGGAGGCGATCAAGGCGCTGGCCGATTTCGAGGCGCGTTATGGCGCCGATCCGCTGGTCATGGACAAATGGTTCCAGATCCAGGCCAGCGTGCCGGGACGCCGGACAGTCGACACGGTACGCGAGCTGACTGGTCACGCAGCTTTCTCGATGGCCAATCCGAACCGGGTGCGCTCGCTGGTCGGCACATTCGCCAGCGCCAACCAGACCGGCTTCCACCGCGCCGATGGCGAAGGCTACCGGTTTTTTACCCAGACCGTACTCGAGGTTGAAAAACGCAATCCGCAAGTGGCGGCCAGGCTGGCGACAGCGCTGCGCTCGTGGCGCTCGCTGGAGCCGGGCAGGCAAGCCAAGGCCAGGGAAGCGCTGCTGGCCATCGCCGGTGCCGAGAACCTGTCGGCGGATTTGCGGGACATTGTGGAGCGAACGCTGGCCTGATCCCTCCCCCTTGAGGGGACGGTGGACAGCCGCCGAAGGCGGATGGACGGGTGGGGTCGTTGCGGCAGTGCGCGACCTCGACCAACTTCGACCGTGATTGAGAGAGTCGAGCGCTTCGCCGAGGACCCCACCCGGCCCTTCGGGCCACCCTCCCCTCAAGGGGAGGGATTTCAGCGTTATTTCAATCAATTTTTAATGTTTTTCGGCCGCGCCTCTGGACAAGGCGAATCACCTTTGATTCTTTACAGACGATTCGGATGTGCGGTGTTGCCGGATCGTCAAGCGTACGGAAATTCGGGGAGTGCCATTTATGGCCAAGGCGGACGCGTGGGGCGCGCCCGAAGGGACGGCTTTTGAGCGGCGCAAGGCGCGAGGCGACGGCCTCGCCGGCAATACGCGGCTCATCGCTGAACCAGCCTACCGGCGGCTCCTGGCTGCCGAACCCCTTCTGCGCCGTTCGATACCGGCTCTCATCATCATCTTCCTGATCGTCATCGCCGCACTGCGCGTGCTGTCGCTGATGAACGAGCGCGACGAGGCCGAGCGCGACGTCAAGGCGGTGCTGGGTCTCGCCGCCAGCCAGATGGCGAACGCAATCTCGGCCGACCCGACCGCGGCATCCAGCGGTGCAATTGATCTTCTGGAAAGCACGAGCCGCCAGGGCGCCATGGGCAGAAGCCATGTGCTTGTGATCACCGACAGTGCCTTCAAGATCATTGCCGTGTCGCCGCTGTCGACCGGCTGGCAAGGGCGATCGCTGGACAGCCTGGTGCTGGACGGCCAGCCGCTGTTCATGTTCGGCGACCGTGCCGGGGTCATGGATGTCAGCATCGGCGGCCAGGACTGGTACGCGGCGGTGAGCCTGACCCGGGACCGCAAGAACGCCGCCGCCGTGCTGGTGCCGCAGGAAGCGGTGTTCGACAACTGGCGCAAGACCGTCTCGCTCAACGTTACGCTGTTTGTGCTGACAGCCGGCGTGCTGATCATCATCCTCTACGCCTATTTCGGCCAGGCATCGCGCGCCCAGACAGCCGACCGCATCTATCTCGAAGCCCATCAGCGCATCGACATGGCGCTGGTGCGCGGTCGCTGCGGCCTGTGGGACTGGGACATGGTGCGCGGCAAGATGTACTGGTCGCGCTCGATGTACGACATGCTGGGCTACGAGCCCTGCAACTCGATGCTGTCGTTCGGCGAGGTCGACGACATCATCCACCCCGAGGACGGCGACCTGTTCGAGCTCGCCAACAAAATCGTCGAGCGCGAGATCGACCATATCGACCAGGTGTTCCGGATGCGTCACGCCGACGGCCAGTGGGTATGGATGCGCGCCAGGGCCCAGGTGATCGACCCGGAAGCGCCTGAGATCCAGCTGATCGGAATCGCCGTCGACGTCACCGAACAGCGGCACCTGGCGCTGCGCTCGGAAGCGGCCGACCTGAGGCTGCGGACGGCGATCGAGAACATCAACGAATCCTTCGTGCTGTGGGACCCTGCCCAGCGGCTGATCATGTGCAACTCCAAATATCAGAAGGACAACGGCCTGTCGGACCGCGACGTCATGCCAGGTGCAGCGCGCGCCGTGCTGGAAGAGCGCATGCTGGCCTTCGCCTCGGAACGGCGGCTGGCCAACACCAACGGGCCACAAGGCGGCGCGACGTTCGAGCGGCAGCTCTCCGACGGCCGCTGGCTGCAGGTCAACGAACTGAGGACCCGGGACGGCGGCACGGTCTCCGTCGGCTCCGACATCACCCAGATCAAGCTGCACCAGGAAAAGCTGGTCGACAGCGAGCGCCGGCTGATGGCGACCATCCACGACCTCAGCCTCGCCCGCCGGGCCGAGGAAGAGCGCGCCAAGGAACTGGTCGAGCTCAACCGCGAATATATGAAGGAAACCGAGCGCGCCGAGGCCGCCAACCGGGCCAAGTCCGAGTTCCTGGCCAACATGTCGCACGAGCTGCGCACGCCGCTCAACGCCATCATCGGGTTCTCCGAACTGATGGAACAAGGCCTGTTCGGGCCGCTCGGTTCGCCGCGCTACGAGGAATATGCCAACGACATCAACGGCAGCGGCAAATATCTGCTCGGCGTCATCAACGACATACTCGATATGTCGAAGATCGAAGCCGGCCAGTTCTCGGTGGACCGCGAGGAAATCGATCTCTGCCCGCTGATCCGCGAGACGGTGCGGGTGATCTCGCTGCAGGCGGCGGAGAAGTCGATCACCGTCGAAACCCGCATCGCCGATACGATGACGCTGTTCGCCGACCGCCGGGCGATCAAGCAGATCGCCATCAATCTGCTGTCGAATGCGGTGAAGTTCACCGGCCAGGGCGGCCATATCTCGGTGCGCGCCCGCAACACGTCAGGCGCGCTGGTGCTGACCATCGAGGACAATGGCTGCGGCATTCCGAAGGAGGCACTGAGCAAGCTTGGCCGCCCCTTCGAACAGGTGCAGAACCAGTTTTCGAAGAACCACGCCGGTTCCGGCCTCGGCCTTGCCATCTCGCGCTCGCTGGCCGAGCTGCAAGGAGGAGCGCTGAAAATCCGCTCGACCGAAGGCGTCGGCACGATCGTGTCGGTGCGCATTCCGGTGAAGAAGGCGCAGCCGGCGGTGAAGGCGGCGGCCTGACGGCCCGCCGGTGCGAGCGGTGCTCTCCGCCGCGTTCAAGGACTGAGTAGCCGCGGTCATGTAAGGGCTCCGGCGGCTTTCGCCGCCGGAGACATATCGCCATTCACTCCATGCTGTCGTCGCCGCCGTCCCATTGGTGGTGGCGGCCCATGCGGCCGTTCTTTGGCAGTTCGTTGCGCTCGATCTTGCCGTCATTGTTGCGGTCGAGCATGGCGAACACCTTCCTCTCGCGCCCGGTGATGTCGTCCGTGGTCAGCGTGCCGTCGCCCTTGCTGTCGTAGCTGGCGACGATACGCTTTGCCTTTTCCTCGAACCGCGCCTTTTCCAGCGCGTCGGCGAGCTGGGCAACGGTCAGCTTGCCGCCATTGTCGGCGACCAGCTTCTTCAGCCGCGCGTTCATGGCGTCGGAAAACTGGTCGAAGCTGATGGTGCCGTTGGAATCCTTCATCGCCTTGTCGAGGCGCATCATCGCGCCCTCGCGCATTCTGGCGCTGGCATTGTTCTCGGCATAGGCGGTGGTGCCAACGGCGCCGGCAAGCGCGACGAAGGCAAGGGCAAGTCCGGTTGTCTTTCTCATGGGTATCTCCTGTTGCATCGTCACCCCCGATGCGATCCGAAACAGCCGCCAGCGCTTCACGCCCTCACAACCGTTTCGCACGAAGCAAAAGGTCGAAATCCTTTCTGACCTTTTGCGACGTCTCCTTGAGATGTGCTTCCAGCACACCGAAATCCGGCAGGTCAGTCACCGCCAGAAGCAGATCCGACAGTCCCGGCGGAACATCATTGCGTTCGAATGCGCCGGTGAGGCAAAGCCGCGTCATCTGGGTCAGCGCCAGATAGAGCTGGTAGGCTTCGAAAAGCTGCTGCCTGACGTCGGCCTCGGCGAAATCCGGCGACAGATGCGCCAGGATTTCGCCGGTCGCGGTCACCCTGCGGCCGGCTTCGACCTGCCCGGTTATAACCGCCACCTGCGCGATGAATTCGAGGTCGATGAGGCCGCCGGAGATGAGCTTGATGTCCCAGAGATCGCGCGGCGATTTTTCCTTCTCGATCAGCGCGCGCATCTCGGATGCCTCCGCCCTCACCTTGGCGGCGTCGCGCGGCAAGGCCAGAAGTGCCGCCACCTCGGCCTCGACCTCGGCGCAAAGGGCCGCGTCGCCGCCGATGGCGCGCCCCCGGGCCAGCGCCATGTGCTCCCAGGTCCAGGCCTCCTGGCGCTGGTATTTCTTGAAGGCATCGATGTGGGTGGCCACCGGCCCCTTGTTGCCGGATGGCCGCAAGCGCAGGTCGAGCTCGTAGAGAACGCCTTCGGCGGTCGGCGCCGAGACAGCCGCGATCAGCCGCTGCGTCATCCTGGTATAGTAATGCGATGGTGCCAGCGGCTTGTCGCCGTCGGACTCGTCGGCATCCGGGTCGTGATCGTAAAGCAGGATAAGGTCGACGTCCGAACCCGCCGTCAATTCGCGGCTGCCGAGCTTACCCATGCCGAGCAGCGAAACCGTGCCGCCGGCGATACCGCCGTGGCGCAGCGCAAACTCGGCCGTCACCGCCTGGAGCGCTGCATCAATGGTGAGGTCGGCGAGATCGGAAAAGGCGCGGCCGGCGCGCGCCGGGTCGATCGAGCCGGCGAGCAGCCTGACACCGATCAGGAATTTCTGCTCGGAGGCAAAGATGCGCAAACGGTCGAGCACGTCCTCATAAGCCCGGTCGCCTTCGATGAAAGCGGCCAACCGCGCTGAGAGATAGGCTCGGTTGGGCAGTTCGGCGAGCAGCGCCGGGTCGAGCAGACCGTCGAAGACATGCGGGCGCCTTGTGATGATTGCCGCCAGCCGAGGCGCGGCGCCCATGATCGTCGCCATAAGCTTCAGCAGGGCGGGATTCGACTGCAGCAGCGAAAACAGCTGGATGCCGGCGGGCAGGCCGGCGAGGAATTCGTCGAAGCGAACCAGCGCCTCGTCGGCCCGGCGCGTCTGGCCGAAGGCTTTGAGCAGCGCCGGCGTCAGTTCGGTCAGCCGCTCGCGCGCTTCCGCCGACTGGGTGACGCGGTAGCGGCCGAAATGCCAGCCTCGAATCACGCGGCAAATGTCGCTTGGCCGCTGGAAGCCGAGGCCGTGCAAGGTCTGCAGCGTGTCGGGATCGTCGACATCGCCGGTGAAGACCAGATTGCCGACGCCGGCCGACAATTCAGGCGCGGTCTCGAACAGCGCGGCGTAATGGCGCTCGACCTCATGCAAAGCCGCGCGAAAGGTTTCGGCAAATCTGGCGGCATCGGCAAAGCCCAGCATATGGGCGATGCGGTCCAGCCCTTCATCATCGTCGGGCAGAATATGCGTCTGCTCGTCGGCGACCATCTGGATGGCGTGTTCGACGCGGCGCAGAAACCAATATTGCTGCGTGAGCGCGTCGCGTGCATCGGCGGTGATCCAGTTGCGCGCCGCCAGCGCACCCAGCATCGGCACCGTCTCGCGGCCGCGCAGCTCCGGAAAACGGCCGCCGGCGATCAGTTGCTGGGTCTGGACGAAGAACTCGATTTCGCGAATGCCGCCGCGGCCGAGCTTGACGTTGTGTCCTTTGACCGCGATCTCGCCATGACCCTTGTGGGCATGGATCTGGCGCTTGATCGAATGAACGTCGGCGATCGCCGCATAGTCCATGTATTTGCGCCAGACATAGGGCTGCAATTCCCGCAGGAACGCGTCCCCGGCATCGAGATCGCCGGCCACGGGACGCGCCTTGATCATGGCGGCGCGCTCCCAGTTCTGGCCGCGCGCCTCATAGTAGCGAAGTGCTGCCTCGACCGGGATGGCCAGCGGCGTCGAGCCTGGATCGGGACGAAGCCTCAAATCGGTGCGGAAGACATAGCTGTGCCCGGTGCGGTCCTGCAGGATGCGGACCAGCCTGCGGGTCAGGCGCGCAAACAGCTCTGTGGCGTCGAGCGGATCGACGATTGCCGGCGCATCCGGATCGAAGAAGACGACCAGGTCGATGTCGGAGGAGAAATTCAGTTCATGCGCGCCAAGCTTGCCCATGCCGAGCACGATCCAGCCGGATTGCCGTGACGGATTTTCGGGATCGGGCAATTTGAGCTTGCCTTGGCTGTGCGCCTCGCGCAGCAGGAAGTCGACCGCCGCGCAGGTGCAGGCATCGGCGAGATTGCTGAGGCGCCTTACCGTCAGCGCTGCATCGGCCTCGCCGGAGAGGTCTGCAAGTGCGATCAGGAAGTGAGCTTCACCCTTCCACTGCCTGAGTTCCATCATCAGGCTGGATTCGGAAACGGTCTCGGAAAAGGCGGCCTTGCCGATCGCTTCGGCGATGGCGAGCAGCCGAGCCTCGACACTGCCATCGAACAGCGCGTCGAGGATTTGCGGCCGGCGGCGCGCAACATCGCGGAGGAAGGGCGAGAGATCGAAGACCGCAGCGAGAAACTCCTGTGCGGCGCCCTTGCCTTCTAGGAATTTCGCCAGCCGCGGCAGGTTCTCGTCCTTGGCATCGCCAGCGATCTCCGACAGTTCACGCCGGGCGCGGGCCTCATCCAGCGGCGCGAGCTGCGCCGCCAGTTGCAGGCGCCATTCGGTCTCGATCCGTTTCGCAGCCATCCTCACCGCCATCAATGGTCCTCCCGCGCCGGGAAGCTCATGATAACCGACAATCCGGGATTGGCAGGCAGAAGTTCAAGCCGGCCATTGTGAAAAGTCATGATCGCCTTGGCGAGGCTGAGACCAAGGCCTGATCCCGGCTGCGAGCGGCTCTTTTCCAGCCGCACGAAGCGCTCGGTCGCCCGGGCGCGGTCCGCATCGTCGGGGATGCCATGGCCATTGTCGGAAACGGAAAGGCGGATTTCGTGACCGACGCGCTGCAGGGCTACGCGCACGGCAGGCTTTTCCGTCGCATCGGTCGAGTATTTGATGGCGTTGTCGACGATGTTCGACAGTGCCTGGCCGATCAGCTCGCGGTTGCCATTGACGGAAAAATCCGCGTCCGCGGCAGTTTCGAGCACCACGCCAGCCTCCTCCGCCACCGGCTCATAAAGCTCGACAACGTCATGCACGGCGGCGGCGAGATCGACCTTGCTGGTGCTCTCCGAGGAATAGCCGGCCTCCAGCCTGGAGATCATCAGGATGGCGTTGAAGGTTTTTATCAGCTGGTCGGATTCGGCGATGGTGCCTTCCAGCGCCTGCCGGTAGTCGGTGGTCTTGTGCTTGCCCGAAAGTGTGGCCTCGGCGCGGTTGCGCAGTCTGGTCAGCGGCGTCTTCAAATCATGGGCGATGTTGTCGGAGACCTGCTTCAGCCCTTCGTTCAGCGTCGCGATCCTGGCCAGCATGGTGTTGAGGTTTTCCGACAGGCGGTCGAACTCATCGCCGGCGCCGGTCACCGGCAGCCGTCCCGTGAGATCGCCGCCCATGATGCGGCGGCTTGCCTCCGAGACGCTGTCGATGCGCTTCAGCGCGGCGCGGCCGACAAGGAACCAGATCAGCAGCCCGCCCAGGCCCATCATGCCCAGCGCCAGCATCAGGGCGCGGCGGACGACGGCGCGGAAGCGCTCGGGCTCGCCGAGATCGCGGCCGACCAGCATGATCATCTGGTTGGGCAGCCGCAGCACCAGCGCGATGGCGTTGTGGCCCTTCTCGCCCTCGGACTGAATTTCGGTCTCGCCGGGCTGCGCGCCATTCGGGTCAGAAGCCTGGTTGCGCTGCCGTTCGAGCTCACCTTCGCCGAAACGGCGATAGGAGAAGGGTTCGGTCGTCCAGCCATCGGTCTCGAGCACCCCCGGTGCCAGGCTCTGCACGTTGCCGGTGAGGATCTGGCCGTTGACATCGGCAATGAGATAGAGGTTGGCGCCGGGCTGGCGCGAGCGCTGCTCGACGACGCGCACCAGCCGCGGCAGGCCGCCGCTCTGATAGGCACGGGCGAGGCCGAGCACCTCGTCATTGATGGTCTGCTGGGTCTGGCCGGTCAGCATGCGGGCCGACAACGACGTCATGTAGAAGACCAGCAACACGGCACATAGCGCGAAAAGCAGGAAATAAAGCGCTGAAAGCCGCGCCGCCGTCGTCCTCATGATGGCCGGCAGGGAAAGGGCCATCGAGTTCTAGCTCATGATGAGATTTGGCTGAAATCTCATCATGACCTACCCCTTTGTTGGAGCATGATCTTCTCCAAAAACCGGTACCTACTTTTTGGGATCATGCTCTAGCCGCTCTTCAGCATATAGCCGGCGCCGCGAACCGTATGCAGGATCGGCTTGTCGAAACCCTTCTCGATCTTGCCACGCAGGCGCGAGACGTGAACGTCGATCACGTTGGTCTGCGGATCGAAATGATAGTCCCAGACATTTTCGAGCAGCATGGTGCGCGTCACCACCTGGCCGGCATGGCGCATCAGATATTCGAGCAGGCGGAATTCGCGCGGCTGCAGCGTGATCTCGCGCGCCGCGCGCTTGACCGAATGGGACAGCCGGTCAAGCTCGAGATCGCCGACCCGGTAGACGGTTTCGGCCTCCCTGGCGCTGGCGCGGCGGTTCAGCACCTCGACGCGGGCGAGCAATTCGGAAAAGGCATAGGGCTTGGTCAGATAGTCGTCCCCGCCGGCGCGCAGACCGGTGACGCGGTCATCGACTTCGCCCAGCGCCGACAGGATCAGCACCGGCGTGGTGTTGCCGCGCGAGCGCAGGCCGGCAATGACGGAGAGCCCGTCGCGGCGTGGCATCATGCGGTCGACGACCATCACGTCATAGTCGCCGGCATCGGCCAGCGCAAAGCCGGTTTCGCCGTCGCCGGCGACATGGGCGGTGTGCCCAGCCTCGGCAAAGGCCTTCTGCATATAGTCGGCCGCCTCGCGATCGTCTTCTATGACGAGAATCTTCATAGAGCCGTTATACGCGATTTCGCCGGAAGATTGAGGGGCCGCCATAAGCGCAAAAGCTTTCGTTCAAGCATGTCGTTTTGCCAAACCGCCGTGCACTTTGGGCGACATGCTTTGCGTTAGAGCGGCAGCGGGCGATGGGGGCCCGCTGCCGCCGGGGGCAGAACACGATGACTGACTAACGCATTCGGCCCCTGGCTTTCCCGTGCGGCGGCTCGGGGGTGTTGAAACCGCCGCACTGGAAACTGTCTGATGTCAGCCTTTGGCGACTGGCAGCGCGACGAAGCGGTTTGAATCGTCGCGGGTGATCTGCATCAGCACCGCCTTGCGGCCGGACTTGACCGCATCGGCCATCGCCTTGGCGACGTCGTCGGTGCCGTTCACCTCCGTCGAATTGACCGAGGTGATGACATCGCCGGGCTGGATGCCACGGTCGGCGGCATCGCTGTCGGGATCGACATCGGTCACCACCAGGCCCTTGCCGTTTTCCGACTTGGTGACGGTGAGGCCGAGATCGGCCAGCGCGGCGGGCTTTGCCGGTGCCGCGGGCTGCTGCGGGTCGGCCGAGGCCTGCTTGTCAGTGGATGGCAGCGTGCCGAGATCGACCTTGATGGTCTGGCTCTTGCCGTCGCGCCACACCGTGACGTCGACCGACTTGCCGGGTGGGTACGCGCCGATCAGACGAGCCAGTTCCTTCGGCGATGCGACGTCCTTGCCTTCGACCTGGGTGATCACGTCACCGGCGGTGATGCCGGCCTTCTTGCCGGGGCCACCGTCCTGGGCGCCCGAAACCAGAGCCCCGTTCTGCGACTTCAGGCCCAGTGATTCGGCGATGTCCGATGTAACCGGCTGGATTTCGACGCCGAGCCAGCCACGCTGCACCGAGCCGCTCTTCATCAGATCCTGCACCACCTGCTTGGCGGTCGAGGCCGGAATGTCGAAGGCGATGCCGACGCTTCCGCCCGACGGCGAGAAGATCGCGGTGTTGATGCCGACGACCTGGCCGTTGAGGTTGAAGGTCGGGCCGCCCGAATTGCCGCGGTTGACCGAGGCGTCGATCTGGATGAAGTCATCATAGGGACCGGCGCCGATATCACGGCCACGGGCCGAGACGATGCCGGCGGTTACGGTGCCGCCGAGGCCGAAGGGATTGCCGACGGCCACCACCCAGTCGCCGACGCGAACCTTGGAATCGTCGGCGAAATCGACATAGGTGAACTTGCCGACGCCATCGACCTTGAGCACCGCCAGATCGGTGCGCGGATCGGTGCCGATCAGCTTGGCGTCAAGCTCCTTGCCGTCATTCATCACCACTGTGAAGGCGGAGCCTTCCTCGACGACATGGTTGTTGGTGACGAGATAGCCGTCATCGGAGATGAAGAAGCCAGAACCCTGCGCCACCGGACGCGGCTGGTCGTTGTTATGGTCGCGGTGGCTGAAGCGACGATTGCCGCCGTCATGGCCGTTCTGATCGCCAAAGCCGCGGAATTGCTTGAAGAACTGGCGCAGCTGCGGATTGTCGGGCAGGTTGTTCATGCCGTCCGGATCGTCGGACTGTTCGGAGCCGTCATCGGCGGCAGGCTCGATCTTGGCCTTGACCTTGACGCTGACCACGGCCGGCGAAACGCGCTCGACGACATCGGCAAAGCCCGGCACCTGGGGCGCTTCGACCCGCACGGCGTCGGCCAGAACGGGAGCTGTACCAGTGGCAACGGCGCCGAAACCGATGCCGCCGGCAATGGCCAGCGAAGCGGCGGCGGCCAACAGGCGCTTGCGGGTGCGGGAATATGGGTTGGGGGCGATAGTCATGGGTCTCGTATCCTCTTTTCACTGGATGCGGCTCAGGCAGAGCATCCTCGGACAAGAGAAATAGAGAGGCGCACATTACCGCGCCATTTCCGAAGCATGAAAGTTTTGTAATGTTGGGCGGACGCACAAATCGCTTGGTTGCGCTCGCCTGCTGCCCTATGGTGTACACAACTCAGCACAAGGCTTTCACAATGACAGCAAGCACCACCATGACCATTCGAGTCTCGTCCGAGACCAAGCTGAAGCTGGAGCAGATCGCTACCGATACCAGGCGTAGTAAATCGTTCCTCGCCGCCGAGGCGGTCTCAGCCTATGTCGATCGCGAGTTGGATATCATCGAAGGCATAAAACGTGGCATGGCCGACGCAGAGGCTGGCCGCGTCGTGCCCCACGACGACGCCATGGCGGAGGTCGACGCGGTGATCGAAGCAGCGAAAGCCAGGCGCGCAGGCAAGGCGTGAAGCGGTTCGTCACCTGGTCGCGAGAAGCGCTGGACGATGTCACGCAGCAAGTTGCCTTTATCGCTCAGGACAATCCTGCCGCCGCCCGACGCCTCGCGGACCGTATCCGTGAAATGGGCCGGGGCCTTGGTGATATGGCGACGGGCCGACCTGGCCGGGTAACAGGCACTTATGAGAAGCCCATCGGCCGCCTGCCCTACATCATTGCCTATGAATTGCGCCTGATCGCCGGCCGTCAGAGCATTGTTATCCTGCGCGCCATCCACACGTCGCGGGACTGGCCTTTGGAGGAATGGCCGAGCTAGTCGCTCAGCATCTTGTCCAGCGCCGCCTGTTCCTCGGCGCTCAGCGCCTTGGTTGCCAACGAGCGGCGGGAGCGTGTGGTCAGCACAATGAAAATGCCGCCGACCAGAAGCAGAAGCACCGGCGTGCCCCAAAGCAAGGCGTTGCGCGGGCTGAAGCGCGGCTTCAACAGCACGAACTCGCCGTAGCGCGACACGATATAGTCCATCACCTGCTGGTCGGTATCGCCGGCAACCAGGCGCTGGCGCACCAGGATGCGCAGGTCGCGGGCGAGGTCTGCATCGGATTCGTCGATGGACTGGTTCTGGCAGACCATGCAGCGCAGGCCTTCCGACAGGAGCCGCGCCCTCGCCTCGAGCGCCGGATCGGTGAGAACCTCGTCCGGTTTCACCGCTTGCGCGGCGCCGGCAAACAGCAGCGCCAGAAGCAGGGTGAGCGAGGCCAACGAGAACCTGGTGCTCACGGCGCGCCTGCCGACGGCATGGAGGCTGCCTGCTTGCGGCGGCGCGAGGGTGCGCCAACCCGCAGGCGACGGTCGAGCAGCGACATTGCGGCTCCCGCCATCATCACCAGAGCTCCGCCCCAGATCAGCGTCACCAGCGGCTTCCACCACAGGCGCACCACGACGGATCCATCGGTGCCTTCATCGCCCAGCGACAGATAGAGCTGGTTGAAGCCGATCGTCTCGATGCCGGATTCGGTCGTCGTCGTCTGCCGCACCGGAAAGAAGCGCTTGGCCGAGGTGATTTCGGCTGAAACGCCGCCATCGGCGCCGATCAGGGAAAAGCGGCCGCGCTGCTCGCTGTAGTTCGGACCCTGCGCCGGGAAGAGGCCGTCGAAACGCAGCGTGTGGCCGGAGAGTTCGACGCTCTCGCCGGCATGCATCGACAGTATCCTTTCGGTGCCGAAGCACAGCGTGCCGACAATGCCGAGCGTCGTCAGCCCGAGGCCGAGATGGGCAAGTGCAGTGCCGAACACCGAACGCGGCAGGCCGGCGAAACGGCGCAGCATGATGGCGTGCGACACATTGCCAAAGCCGGACTTGACGGCGAGGTCGGTGAGCGCGCCGCAGACCAGCCAGCAGGCGAGGCCGACACCAAGGGCGGCGAACACCGACGCGCCGTCGATGAACAGCCCGGTGACCAGCATCGCCAGGAGAGCGGCGCCGAAAGCCGCCATCAGGCGCTGGGCGACGGCATAGAGGTCACCGCGCTTCCAGGCGAGCAATGGTCCGAAAGGAACCACGACCAGCAGCGGCACCATCAGCGGGCCGAATGTCAGGTTGAAGAAGGGGGCGCCGACTGAGATCTTGCCGGCCGAAAGCGCTTCGACCGCCAGCGGATAGAGCGTGCCGACCAGCACGGTGGCCGTGGCCGTGGTCAGGAACAGATTGTTGAGGACGAGTGCGCCTTCGCGCGAGATCGGGTGGAACAGGCCGCCGGCCGTCAGCCGCGAGGCGCGCAGCGCAAACAGGGCCAGCGAGCCGCCGATGAACAGCGTCAAAATGCACAGGATGAAGATGCCGCGGGTCGGATCGGTGGCGAAAGCATGCACCGAGGTCAGCACGCCGGAGCGCACCAGGAAGGTGCCGAGCAGCGACAGCGAGAAGGTGAGGATGGCAAGCAGCAGCGTCCAGATCTTGAGCGCCGAACGCTTCTCCATGACGATCGCCGAATGCAGAAGAGCCGTGCCGGCCAGCCACGGCATAAAGGAGGCGTTTTCGACCGGATCCCAGAACCAGAAGCCGCCCCAGCCGAGCTCGTAGTAGGCCCAGTAGGAGCCCATCGCGATGCCGCCGGTGAGGAACATCCAGGCGACCAGCGTCCACGGCCGCACCCAGCGCGCCCAGGAGGCATCGATGCGGCCTTCGATGAGGGCGGCGACCGAGAAGGAAAAGCAGATAGAGAACCCGACATAGCCGAGATAGAGCAGCGGCGGATGGATGGCGAGGCCAAGATCCTGCAGGACCGGGTTGAGATCGCGGCCCTCGATCGGCGCCGGATTGAGCCGGGTGAACGGATTGGATGTCGCCAGGATGAACAGGAAGAAGGTGGCGCCGATCGCCCCCTGCACGGCCAGCACATTGGCGCGCAGCGTCGCCGGAAGGTTGGAGCCGAAGACAGCGACCAGCGCACCGAAGAAGGTCAGGATCAGCACCCAGAGCAGCATCGAGCCTTCGTGATTGCCCCAGGTTCCGGTGATCTTGTAGATCAGCGGCTGCAGCGAATGCGAGTTTTCCCACACGCTCGCCACCGAGAAATCGGAACTTGCATAGGCGCCGGCGAGTGCTGCGAACGATAGCGCCGTGAGCGCGAAGCCTGTGACCGTGACGGGACCGCCGACAGCCATCAGCCTCTGGTTGCCGGTACGGGCGCCGATCAGCGGCACCAGCGTCTGCACCAGCGACAGCACAAAGGCGAGGACGAGCGCGAAGTGTCCGGTCTCAACCATTACTGGCTCTTGCTCTCTTGCCACACGCCCTTGGCCTTCAGCCCGTCAGCGACTTCCTTGGGCATGTAGCGCTCGTCATGCTTGGCCAGCACGCTGTCGGCGACGAAAACGCCGTCGGCGCCAAAGCTGCCTTCGGTGATGACGCCCTGCTCCTCGCGGAACAGATCGGGCAGGATGCCGGTATAGCTGACCTTGACCGATTTGTGCGTGTCGGTGACCGAGAACGCAACCGTCGCGCCCTGCCCGCGCACGACCGTGCCCTTTTCGACGAGGCCGCCGAGCCTGATGCGCTGTCCCGGCTGCAAGCTGGCGGTGGTCAGATCGGCGGGCATATAGAAATAGGAGGCCTTCTGGCCCAACGCATAGAAGGTCAGCCCGGTGGCGGCGCCGAGGAAGGCAAGACCTCCGACAATCACCGACAATCGCTTCTGCTTGCGCGTCATGTCCTACTCCGTCGCCGTCAGGCCGAGCGAGGCGGCAAAGGCGGTGAATTTCTTCGCTTCCTCACTGTCGGCGCCAAACACGGCAATACCGCGATGCAGCGCGTCCCGCGCCTGGTCGGCCTTGCCCAGCACAACATAGGAACGAATGAGCCGCATCCATCCTTCCGTGTCGCGCGGATTTTGCCGCAATTTTTCGTCGAGGCCGGCGACCATGGTTTCGATCATGGCCTGCCTGTCCCGCGGCGCCATCGACGAGGCGGCATCGACGGCTGCGGCGTCGGGGCCTTTGGCGGGCTCTCCTGACGCGACGCTGCGGTTGGCGGCCTCGGCCAGTGCCTGTTGGACAGCTCCGCGCCATGGCGAATCCTGCGGCAGGGAATCGAGCATTTTCTGCCAAGCCGTGATTGCCTCGGGTATGCGGCCTTCCTGGGCCAGCGCCATCGCCAAATAGAACGAGGCTTTCGCGTTTGCCGGGTCGAGTTTTAGCGCCTGTTCGAAAGCGGATTGCGCATCGGCCGAAACGATGCCGCCGGCCGCATTGGCGATCGCTTCGCCGAGACCGGCCTCGCGGGCAGCCGTGTCGCCATCGAGGCGGATAGCATTGCGATAGGCGGTCACGGCATCGGGAAAGCGCTGCAGGCGCAGATAGATCGGGGCGAGCACGTCCCAGCCGCGTCCATCGCCAGGGTTGGCGGCAAGATGGGCCTCGGCGCGCGCCACCAACTCATCGACCGAACTATCGGCCGGATTCTTGGCCAGCCGTTCGGCAAGCGGCTGCGACGGCAGATCGGGCGAGCCGAGCTGGCTGTACATGCCCCAGCTGAGCAGCGGGACCATCAGCACCGCTGATGTCGCCACCAGCCTGGCCGCCCTCGACGGCTGCCGCGCGCCAGGTGCATCGGGTTGACCGACATTGGCTTGACCAACATCTCCCAGGCTAAGGATGCGGCGGGCGATCTCAGTGCGCGCCTCCTCGGCTTCGGCCGGCTGAATCAGGCCGCGCGCGGCGTCACGCTCAAGCTCGGCCAATTGGTCGCGATAGACTTCGAGATCATGGTCGCTGCTGGTCGGAGCGCCCTTGCCGCCGCTGGTCAGCGGCAGCAGCACCGCCAGGCTTGCGCCCAGCGTGAGGAGTGCGGCTATGACCCAGAACAGCATGGTTCTTTCAATAGAGCGAGAGCCCTGCTCTCACAACATGAGGGTGCTGCGACGCTTTGACGGGATTCCGACCCCGGCCCAACGTTCAGGTCAGCGGCGTCCAGCTGCCGTCGGCGTTGCGGCATGCGGTGCCCCGCGCGGTCTGGCCGGCCGTGCCGGTAAACACCGTATGGGTGTACTGGCGGCAATCCTGCGAGCCGACGCGGTAGGGCTGGGCCGCGACGACTTCGCCGGAATGAGCCGAACTGTCGCTCTTCCACGTCACCTTCTGGCCGCTCGCCGTATATTCGAGCGCCTTGTATTCCGCCTCGAGCGCCTTGCGCTTCTCGGTGCTGTTCAGGCCGCTGCCGATCGATCCGCCGACGAGCCCGCCGGCCATGGCCGAGATGATCGTCGTCGCGACTTTGGCCCCTGAAGGAGGCGACGCGGGCGGGTTGGTGATGGAGATATCCGGGCCACTGCCCTTACCCAGCGTTCCGCAGCCGGAAAGAGCGAGCAGTGCGGAAACGAGCGCAACGCGAATCTTCATGCCAACAACCGGTTTTCTTGAACGGGATGCGCTGGGGGCCGCGTCATCGGGGGCGTCAGGACGTCATACTATTGATATTTGTCGGAAATTTGGCCGTTCTTAACGGCTTTTGCGCAATCGAGGGGCCGCCATAACACAGGCATTCGGCCGTGTCGATTGGCCCTGGGCAGTACATCATTGCAAGCTCCGCAAGCGCACAACCGCCTTCAGCCCGCCCATCGTGGAGCGTTCCAGCGCCAGCGCCCCGCCATACTCGTTGACGAGGTCGGCAACGATGGCAAGTCCGAGCCCGGTTCCCGGCTTTGTCTCGTCGAGGCGCCGGCCGCGTTTCAAGACATCGCGGGCCTTGTCCTCGGGGATGCCGGGACCGTCATCCTCGATCGATAGCTCGAACAGGCCGGCTGCGGCCGGCGTGACGGATACGGCAACAGTGCTCTTCGCCCATTTCATCGCATTGTCGAGAAGGTTGCCGAGCAGTTCCTCCAAATCCTCGCGCTCGCCAGCAAAGACGATGTCGGCCGCCGGCAGCGTAAGCGACAGGCTGACATCAGGCTTGAGTTTTTGCAGCACGCGCACCATGCGCTGCACCAGCGGCGTCACCGGCGTGCGGTAGACGACGCTGTCGCGCTGCGCCGCGACCCGTGCCCGCTGCAGGTAGTGGTCGACCTGTTTCTGCATCGACGCCGCCTGGTCGGCGATGAGCTGCCCCTTGGCGCCGCCGAGAGCCCGGCCCTCATTGATCAGCACGGCAAGCGGCGTCTTCAGCGAATGGGCAAGGTTGCCGACCTGCGTACGCGAGCGCTCGACGATGCGCTTGTTGTTTTCGATCAGCGCATTGGTTTCGTTGGCGAGCGGCTCGATCTCGGCGGGAAACCGGCCATCGAGCCGCTGCGCCGTGCCTTCGCGCACCTGGGCAAGCGCGTTGCGAACCCGGCGCAAGGGCTGGAGGCCGAGCAGGATAGCGATCGCATTGATGGCGATCATGCCGACGCCGAACAGGCTGAGATAGGTCAGCAATCGGCCCTGGAAGGTGGCGATCTCCTGTTCGAGCTCGGTCTTGTTGCCCATCACGCGGAAGCGCGCAGCGCGGTTCTTGGCGTCGAGCACGAATTCGCTCTCGAACACTTCGAGCTGCTCGTCGCCGATGCCGTCGGTGGAGTAGCTGCGCTGGAAGCTCGAATTGAATGGCACCTCGGCGACGGTCGGCGACGGGATCGTCGTGGTCATCGAGGACGAATGAAGGTCGCCGTGCACACCTTCGGAAGCCGGCTCCACCGACCAGTACCAGCCCGAATTCGGCTCCGAGAAGCGGAGGTCGCCGAGGTCGGGAGCACCGGTGAGCTGGCCGGATTCGGAAACGCCGACCGAGCCGATCAGATTGAACAGATGCGCCGACAGCAGGCTGTCGAAGCCGCGCTCGCTGGCCTGGCGGTAGAGCGTGGTGATCAGAGTGAAGATGACGATCAGGGTGAGGATCGCCCAGATCGTGGAAAAGCCGATGACGCGGAAGGCCAGCGAGCGTGGCCAGAGCCGCGCCGAAAAGGGCTTCCTTGCTGGTATGGGGAGCGGTTCCGCCTTACGCCTCCGGCTCACGCATGCGATAGCCCATGCCGCGCACGGTTTCGATCATGTCGATGCCCATCTTCTTGCGCAGCCGGCCGACAAAGACCTCGATGGTGTTGGAATCGCGGTCGAAATCCTGGTCGTAGAGATGCTCGACCAGCTCGGTGCGCGACACCACCTCGCCCATATGGTGCATCAGATACGCCAGCAGGCGGAACTCATGCGAGGTCAGCTTCAGCGGCACGCCGTTGACATCGGCCTTGGAGGCCTTGGTGTCGAGGCGCAGCGGCCCGCAAGTGAGCTCGGACGAGGCATGGCCGGCGGCGCGGCGGATCAGCGCCCTCACCCTGGCCAGCACCTCCTCGATGTGGAACGGCTTGGTGACATAGTCGTCGGCGCCGGCATCGATGCCCGACACCTTGTCGCTCCAGCGGTCGCGCGCTGTCAGGATCAGCACCGGCATCTTGCGGCCGTTGCGGCGCCAGCGCTCGACGACGCTGATGCCGTCCATCTGCGGCAGGCCTATGTCGAGCACGACGGCATCGTAGGGCTCGGTGTCGCCGAGGAAATGCCCCTCCTCGCCGTCATAGGAGCGGTCGACGACATAGCCGGCATCGACCAGCGCGTCGGCCAGTTGCCGGTTGAGATCCTTGTCATCTTCGACGACGAGTACGCGCATGATCGGTCAGGCCTGTTGATGGGTCAGCTATAGGCCGATTCCGGTGGTCTGGGAAACGAGCCCTGCAAGGGGGAAGATTGGATCAGTTCGCCGGGACGACGATCTCGGAGCGGCGCGGACGCTGGCCGTCCTTGCCCGGCACAAGCACGACGATGACGCAGACCTCCTGGCCGCCACGCGTCGTCTGCGAAGCCTTGGCCAGCGTGCCGCCATTCTGCTCGGCAACCTGCTGGCCGATCGCGTAGCAATCCGCCGCGGCTGCCGGCGTCGCTTGCGACGCCAACAGGCCGGCCGCTGTGAGCGCCAGTATCGCGGTTCTGACATGAGAGCGAAGCGTTTTCATGGTCGGCGTTGTAACGCAACTGTGCTGAACGTGAAATGAACGGTGAACGGGTGAAAATCCATCCCCGCAATACCCCCTGCGCGCGCAACGAATGAATGCGATCCTACCGCCCAGTCCCTCAGACCGGGCAATGGATTCATAACCGGAAAACCGGCTGCGCGGCTATGGTGTTTGCGCGCAGGTTCTCAATTCGCAGCCAGATTGGGAACAGGTCAAGGCGAGACCATTCTGAAGGGCCGCCCTAAATAGCGCGGGAAACGCCAAATCATCGGAGTGCGCCATGACGGATAAAGACCTTGCCGACCTTTACCGGGGCTATATCGCTTGCCTGAATGCCCAGGACTGGGCGAAACTTGGAGACTTTGTCGGCGACGAGGTGCAGCACAATGGCGAAATGCTCGGCCTGTCGGGTTATCGCCGTATGCTCGAAGGCGATTTCGAGGCGATTCCCGACCTCCGCTTCAACATCGAACTGCTGGTCTGCCAGCCGCCGCGCGTGGCCGCGCGCCTGCATTTCGACTGTCATCCCAAGGGCGTGCTGTTCGGCCTGCCGGTGAACGGCAAGCGCGTGTCGTTCGCTGAGAATGTTTTCTACGAATTCGGAGAGGGTCGCATCCGCGAGGTGTGGTCAGTCATCGACAAGGCCGAGATCCAGGCGCAGATCTAGGTTGCTTCAATCACTTTGTTCGGTGAGAGCGCGTATCCGCAGCACCCCGTGGTAGAGCGCCAGGTCCTCGTCGTAGCGGGCCTCGGCGAACTCCAGCGACAGGCGGGTCTGGTCGCGCGAGCCGGTGGCGAAAGCGGCGCCGTCAAGGCGCGCCCGGATGCTGTCCATAATCAGACGCGTCTCGGCCTCGCCTTGCGCCTTCGACCAGACATGCAGCGTGATGAGCTGGTCGTCATCATTGTCGGCGCCGGTGTCCAGATCGAATGCGCTGGTCCTGCCATAGGTCACATAAGGGAAGGCGGCACTGTCGGCCGCCTGCTCGCGCAACCCGGCGCCGCCGAGCAGCGCCGTCAGCGAGGCATCGCTCTTCAATCTCATGAACAAGGCTTGCAGCAAATCGCCGGGCGCCGTCATCGTCGTCTCCGTTCGCCTGTCACGCTTTGAACAACCTCAGTTTCGCGCGCAACCTAACCGCGTTGCACGGATTTCGCCAGATGACGATCCGCCTGATGGAAGGCGGCGAATCGGGCGGCATGGCCCTTTCACGGACCGGGTTCTATTTGGCATGCGGGGAGTTTCAAGAAGGGTGTTATGAGGAGCCCTGTTTTCTCCGGCAATTCGAGGTCATTTCATGCGAACGCCACCGCTGCTGCCGGCTTTTGGAAAGCTTGGCGTCAAGCCCCCGGTCGCGATTGCGGCAGCACCCGCCCTGTCGAAGAGGACCGTGGCCCTGCGCATGCGCGAGATACTTTCAATGCATGGCGGCCTGGCCTTGAAGCTGTCGGTGGTGGCCTGGACAATCCTGATCCTGGCGGCGGCATTTTTCATGTCAAGGGCCTGATGCCGATATGGCAAACCGCTACGCGTTGCGCATGGACGAGCCCGAGAGCTGGACTATCTTCGACATCTTCACCGGCCAGCCTGTCGAGCTTAAGCAACAGGTAATGGTGGCCATGAATTTGCGGGATGCGGAAGCGATGGCCGACCGCCTGAACAGCCGGGACGTCAAGCGGCGGGCAAAAGCCGACCGCAAGTCCTGACGCACGCTGATCTCAGCCGCTCTGATGCAAGACGAACGCGCGCTAGCCGAAATCCGCGGCTGTGAGCACATAAATGCTCTTGCGGGTGCGGGCGTAGGCCTTGCTGGCAATGTCATGGATGGAGCTGGACGCGGTGTCGAAGGCCGCCAGATAGGTGGCTTCCGCGGTCGCCGTCCCTGATGGCGCCTTCGAGAGGGCATCGGCGGCGACAGAGAAGGAAATCTGGAACATGCCGTCATGGCCGACAAAGCGGATGCGCTTGCCGGCCTCGTCATAGAAGCGGCTTGGATTGGGGAATGTCAGGCTCATGACGTGCCCCCCTTCGGCGCGGCGGCGGCTTTCTTGACGGTAGCCCGCTTCTTCTTCGGTGTCGGGTTCAAGGCTTCCGCGACGCGGTCGGCCTCTTCCTTGGCCAGGCGCAATTCCCTGAGCCTTGCCGTCTTGATCTCCCTGGCCCTCGCTTCGGACATGTAGTCGGAGGTTGCCTTGTTGCGCTCGGCCGTCTTCTTCTGCTTGTCCATGAAGCGGGCTTCAGCTTTTTCCATGATGCTCTGATTGCCTTCGGCCATCGCATAAATCTCCTCGTGCCTGAAATTGTGAAATCGAACTTACGATATAAATAGTCGCTTTGGCCTCGAAATTCAATTTTTCGAAATATCTAGGCGCCTCGCGACGTTTCGAACCCGGCAGACATCATAATACTTTTTAATATTTAATTTTGGCCACGAATAATTTTTGGCACTCCTATCTATCGAGTGCCAACACGCCTATAAGAACGGCGCGGTCGCCTATGCCGGCCCCAGAAAGAAGTTCTCATGAAGTTTCGGCCACTCCACGACCGCGTCGTCATCCGGCGCGCCGAAGGCGATGTCAAATCCAAGGGCGGCATCATCATTCCCGACAATGCCAAGGAAAAGCCGCAGGAAGGCGAAGTCATCGCCGTTGGGCCGGGCGCACGCGACGAAAACGGCGCGCTTGTTCCGCTCGACGTCAAGGCCGGCGACTTCATCCTGTTCGGCAAATGGTCGGGCACCGAGGTCAAGATCGACGGCGAGGACCTGCTGATCATGAAGGAAGCCGACATTATGGGCGTCATCGACAAGAGCGAGACGGCCGCTGTCGGCAAGAGCGGGACGGTCGTCACCGAGAAGAGCGTCAAAGCCAAGAAGGCTGCCTGACCGGCCTGGCTTTGCCAGGCTCCGGCGAGCCGCTTGCTTCACCACACCAACGGGATTGAAAAAAATGTCTGCCAAGGAAATCAAATTCGCCACCGACGCGCGCGACCGCATGCTGCGCGGCGTCGAGATCCTCACCAATGCGGTGAAGGTCACGCTCGGCCCCAAGGGCCGCAACGTCATCATCGACAAGGCCTATGGCGCGCCGCGCATCACCAAGGACGGTGTGACGGTGGCCAAGGAAATCGAGCTTGCTGACAAGTTCGAGAACATGGGCGCGCAGATGGTGCGCGAAGTGGCTTCGAAGACCAACGACCTCGCCGGTGACGGCACCACCACCGCCACGGTGCTGGCCGCATCGATCCTGCGCGAAGGCGCCAAGCTGGTTGCCGCGGGCATGAACCCGATGGACCTCAAGCGTGGCATCGACCAGGCTGTCGCCGCCGTGGTCAAGGACATCAAGGCGAAGGCCAAGAAGGTCAAGTCGTCGGCCGAGATCGCGCAGGTCGGCACCATCGCCGCCAATGGCGATGCCAGCGTCGGCGCCATGATCGCCAAGGCGATGGACAAGGTCGGCAATGACGGCGTCATCACCGTCGAGGAGGCCAAGACCGCCGACACCGAACTCGACGTCGTCGAAGGCATGCAGTTCGACCGCGGCTATCTCTCACCCTATTTCGTCACCAATGCCGACAAGATGCGCGTCGAACTGGAAGAGCCTTACGTGCTCATCCACGAGAAGAAGCTCGGCAATCTGCAGGCGATGCTGCCGATCCTCGAAGCAGTGGTGCAGAGCGGCAGGCCGTTGCTGATCATCTCGGAAGACGTCGAAGGCGAAGCACTGGCGACGCTGGTCGTCAACAAGCTGCGCGGCGGCCTCAAGGTCGCGGCCGTCAAGGCGCCGGGCTTCGGCGATCGCCGCAAGGCGATGCTGGAAGACATCGCCGTGCTGACATCGGGCCAGATGATTTCCGAGGATCTCGGCATCAAGCTCGAAAACGTCACCATCGAGATGCTTGGCCGCGCCAAGCGCGTACTGATCGAGAAGGACACCACCACGATCATCGACGGCGCCGGCACCAAGGCGACCATCCAGGCGCGCATCGCGCAGATCAAGGGCCAGATCGAGGAGACCACGTCCGATTACGATAAGGAGAAGCTGCAGGAGCGGCTGGCCAAGCTCGCCGGCGGCGTCGCCGTGATCCGCGTCGGCGGCGTCACCGAGTCTGAAGTGAAGGAAAAGAAGGACCGCATCGACGACGCGCTGAATGCGACGCGCGCGGCGGTGGAAGAAGGCATCGTGCCCGGCGGTGGCGTGGCGCTTCTGCGCGCCAGATCGGCGCTGGCCGGGCTGACTGGCGCCAATGACGATGTGACGGCAGGCATTTCGATCGTGCTCAGGGCACTCGAAGCGCCGATCCGCCAGATCGCCGAGAATTCCGGCGTCGAAGGCTCGATCGTCGTCGGCAAGCTGTCCGACAGCAAGGACCAGAATCAGGGCTTTGACGCCCAGAACGAGGTCTATGTCGACATGATCAAGGCCGGCATCGTCGACCCGGCGAAAGTGGTGCGCACCGCGTTGCAGGACGCCGGCTCGATCGCCGCCCTTCTGATCACCGCCGAAGCGATGATCACCGACGTTCCGGCCAAGGATGCGGCGCCTGCGGGCGGCGGTGGCGGCATGGGCGGCTACTGACCATCGCCCGAAAATTGCCCGCTGGGAATCTGGGCGGGCATAAATCAGAACAGGCTGCCGGGGACATTTCCCCGGCGAGCCAGGAATTTCCGTCAGTCAGTCAAGACCAGTCATCAACGACAGGGAGATCGACAGATGATCACATTCGCCCCGAAGCCGAACGCTGTATCCGCGACCAAGCCGGCGGAGGAGAGCCGCTTCGATCGCATCCGCCGGATTGCCGCCGACAAGCACAGGCAGGCCGATGCCGGG
The DNA here is from genome assembly GCF_000502815.1 of Mesorhizobium sp. LSJC269B00. Taxonomy (NCBI): domain Bacteria; kingdom Pseudomonadati; phylum Pseudomonadota; class Alphaproteobacteria; order Hyphomicrobiales; family Phyllobacteriaceae; genus Mesorhizobium; species Mesorhizobium sp. LSJC269B00. The sequence continues at coordinate 689,462 of NZ_AYVN01000002.1, read as the reverse complement.
CCGATTCGCCGCGAGCCGTCGAAGACCGGCGACAAGCGGCCGACGTGACGGCTGCCAACCTCACGACACCGGCAACGCTCCGCCCTCTTCGGTGCGGCGGGCAATGAACTCGTCGAGCACATCGGATGTGGCAACGGCCGACGCCGGCGGCTGGAAGTCGGCCAGCGTCCGCTTCCAGATGCCGGTGGCGCGCTCGGTGGCCGACTTCGAACCGGACTGCGTCCAGCTGCCGAAATTCGACCAATCGGCGACCAGCGGCTCGTAGAAGGCGGTGCGGTAGCGCGTCATGGTGTGGCCGGCGGAGAAGAAATGCCCGCCCGGCTGGACTTCAGCGATCGCCTCGAAGCCGATCGAATCCTCGTCGCCGGGGGTCGTAGCGCAGAGTTCGGCAACCGTCTGCAATGCCTCGATATCGGTGATCAGCTTCTCGTAGGAGACGCTGAGGCCACCCTCCAGCCAGCCCGCGGCATGGATGCAGACGGTGGCGCCGGCAAGCACCGAGCCCCACAGCGCGAACTGCGTCTCGTGCGCCGCCTGCACATCGGAAATGTTGGCCGCACTGCCGCCGCCGGACCGCCAAGGCAGGCCGGTGAAGCGGGCCAGCTGACCGGCGCCCAGCGTCGCCTTGACGTGCTCGGGCGTGCCGAAGGCCGGTGCGCCGGACTTCATGTCCACATTGGAGGAGAAGGATCCGTAAACCACCGGTGCGCCCGGCCGCACCATCTGCGCCAGCGCGAGACCAGCCAGCGCCTCGGCATGCTGCAGCGTCAATGCGCCGGCGACGGTGATCGGCGCCATGGCGCCGGCCAGGCAGAAGGGCGTGATGATGGACACCTGGCCGGCCTTGGCGAAGTCGATGATGCCCTGCGCCATCGGGATATCGAGCTGGCGCGGCGAATTGGTGTTGATGACGGTATAGCAATGGACGCCGGCAAGGAACTCGTCCTGCGAGAGGCCGCGCGCCAACCGGATCATCTCGAACCCGTCCTCGACCTGCGGCGTGCCACGGGCGAAGACGAAGGGAAACTTGTCCGCCAGGGTCAGCTGCGCACGGTTGACGGCATAGTGGCGCAAATGGTTGTCGACATCCTGCGCCTCGATCCAGGGGCCGAGCATATGCAGCACGTCGAAATTCTGAACAAGCTTGGTCAGTTCTTCGAAAGCGGCGAGCGTGCCCGGACGCCGTCCGCGTTCGAGATCGGTGACGTTGGGCGCCCCGGCCCGGCGAGGAACGTCATCGAGCCGAGTTCGAGCGTGAGGTCGCGGCTGCGATTGCCGGCCAGCGCCCGGATGGATTTTGGCGCCGAGGCCAGTGCGGCGGTGACGATATCGCGGCCGATGCGCACCATCCGGCTGTCCTCGTCGACCATCGCGCCGGAGCGGGCGAAGATGATGCGCGCCTCTGGCAGCAGCACCTTGATGCCGAGCTCTTCCAGCACGCGCAACGCCGTGTCGTGGATGGCCGCAACCCGGTCGTCCGAAAACACCGGCTGCGGCAGGAACGGGTTCTTGAGCGAGCGATAGTTCGGGTGGCGGCTTGACCCGCTGCCGGCCTCGCCGGTGTGCCCGCGCCGGCGCTCGCGCCTGGTCTCCCTTATGATGTCATCGACCATGGCCAAAACTCCTCATTGCCGCATCGCCTTGCCCTCGGGGTCGTATGGCGAGGCCGGAATAATTCGCGCCGGCCGCTCGACGCCGACAATGTGCACCGAAAGCGCGGTCCCCTCCCCGGCGAATTCGTCGTCCAGCAACGCCAGCGCGACGCTTTTGCCTATTGTGTAGCCATAGCCGCCTGAGGTGACGAAGCCGACGCGCAGGCCGTTGTGCCAGACTGGCTCGAAGCCACTGGCGTCGGCATCGACGGCGTCGACCTCCAGCGTCACGATCCGGGCGGCGCTCAACAAACCGTGCGGTGTGGCCTGGCTGCCCTTGTGAGCCGGGCTGAAATGGAAGAATAGTCTTCGCCGGGTATGCCCGCCCTGAAATTGCCCGCTTGCGGTTCTCAGGTGGGTTGGGTGAGTTTCGGGAATGGCCAGTCCTTTAGAACGACGTCCAAGACGAAGAGGTCCGATCGCCGCCGCACTGCTGGCGGTGGACGCGTGGATCGATTCCTCGCTCTACGAAATCGGCTTCAAGGCCGGCCAGTTCTGGGAATCGGCAACCATTTTTTCGCGGCGCTTCCGAGTCACCGGCTGGCGACGCGGCATCATCGAGGTGCTGAGCGAAGGTTTTACGATGGGCGCCGGCGGCGTCGTCGTGCTGCTCGCACTCGCGATGCCGGCCTTCCAGATCACCACTGGCGACTGGCGCAGTCAGGGCGATTTCGCCGTCACCTTCCTCGACCGCTACGGCAACGAGATTGGCCAGCGCGGCATCATCCAGCGGGATTCCGTGCCTGTCGACGAGATGCCGGACCATGTCATCAAAGCGGTGCTGGCGACCGAGGACCGGCGCTTCTTCGAGCACTACGGCATCGACGTGCTCGGCCTGTCGCGCGCCATCTTCGAGAATGTGCGGGCCAATTCCGTGGTCCAGGGCGGCTCCAGCATCACCCAGCAGCTGGCCAAGAACCTGTTCCTCTCGAATGAGCGTACCTTCCAGCGCAAGATCAAGGAAGCCTTCCTGTCGCTGTGGCTGGAGGCCAATCTGTCGAAGAAGGAGATCCTGCAGCTCTATCTCGACCGCGCCTATATGGGCGGCGGCACGTTCGGCATCGAGGCGGCGGCGGATTTCTATTTCGGCAAGAGCGTCAAGGATCTGAACCTCGCCGAGGCGGCGATGCTGGCCGGCCTGTTCAAGGCGCCGACCAAATACGCCCCGCACATCAACCTGCCCGCTGCCCGCGCTCGCGCCAATGTGGTGCTGTCGAACCTCGTCGATTCCGGTTTCATGACCGAAGGCCAGGTGCTGCAGGCAAGGCTGCATCCGGCCGAGATCGTCGACCGCGGCGAGCAGAAGAGCCCGGACTATTACCTCGACTGGGCCTTCGATGAGGTCAAAAAAATCGCCAAGCCCGGCCAGCATTCGCTGGTCGCCCACACCACTTTCGACGCCAACATCCAGAAAGCGGCGGAGGAATCCGTCGAATTCCATCTCCGCCAGTTCGGCAAGGAATACAACGTCACCGAGGGCGCCGTTGTGGTGATCGAGACCAATGGCGCGGTGCGCGCCATTGTCGGCGGCCGCGACTATGGCGCAAGCCAGTTCAACCGCGCCACCAAGGCGCTGCGCCAGACCGGCTCCTCGTTCAAACCTTACGTCTACGCCACCGCCATGGAGCACGGGTTCACCCCGGACTCCGTCGTCTCAGGCGGGCCGATCAGCTGGGGCGGCTGGTCACCGCACAATTACAATGGCGGCTCGGCCGGCAATGTGACGCTGATCACGGCGATCGCCAAATCGATCAACACCGTGCCGGTACGGCTGGCCAAGGACTATCTCGGCATCGGCCCGATCAAGGCGATGGCCGAATCATTCGGCGTGGAATCGCCGCTGGAGTCGCACAAGACCATGGTGCTCGGCACATCGGGCATGACGGTCATGGACCAGGCGACGGGCTACAGCGTGTTCGCGCAGAACGGCTTCGCCGGCTCGCGGCACGGCATCACCCAGCTCGTCACCCGCACCGGCGATGTCGTCTACGACTTTGCCAAGGATGCGCCGGCGCCGCATCGGGTTCTGTCGGAACAGGCTTTAAAATACATGAACACCATGCTGGCTGCGGTGCCGGCGATCGGCACCGCGCGGCGCGCGCAGCTGCCCAACATCGTCGTCGCTGGCAAGACGGGGACGACGCAATCCTACCGCGACGCCTGGTTCGTCGGCTTCACCGGCAATTACACGGCTGCCGTCTGGCTCGGCAATGACGACTTCACCCCGACCCGCAACATGACCGGCGGCACGCTGCCGGCGATGGTGTGGCAGCGGCTGATGGTCTACGCGCACCAGAATATCGACCTGAAGCCGATCCCCGGCCTAGACAAGCCCTTCGTCGACGAAGAGATCGCGGCCAAAGCCGAGGAAGCGGAGAAGAAAAACGCCGATCAGGCAGCCGCCGATGCCGCGGCCGAGCGCCCGGCGGTGTTGTCCAGCCGCACGACACAGACGCTGCGCGAGATGACCAAGGTGTTCCAGACAGCGCCCGTGCTCGGCTCGCCGCAGACACCGGAGACCCTGTCGGCGCTTTGATTCCACAGCGCTGCTTGCTCTGTGGCCTGCCCCGCTATATCCCCAACGATAATTCTCTCGTCCCGGTTCTTCATGCTCAAGACCGCCTTTTTCACGCTGCTTTCGCTTGCCATAGCCATCGGCCTCGGCGGCGGCAGCGTCTGGTATGCGCTGCAGGCGCAGAGCGGCGTCGGCGCGATCAGCATCGGCCAATGGACCGCCTTCCCCGAGATCGGCACGCAAGATGCCGACCCCTATTCGAAGGCGCGCGTGGCGCGCGAGGGCGTGCTGGCGCTCGGCAAGGCGGAAGGCTTGTCCTTCATCGCCGAACGCGATGCGGCCGGCGATGAGCTTCAGCGGCAATGCGACTACAGGATCGAAGGCAGTTTCCCGACCGCCCGGTTCTGGACGCTCTATGCCGCGGATCAATCGCTCGGCGTGGTCGACACCGGCAAGCCGAGGCTGGCGGCGCTGCAATCCTACCAGGTGCTGCGTCAGCCCGACAATTCGGTGATCATCGCCGTCGGCAACCGTCCGGCCCCCGGCAACTGGCTTCTGACCGAAGGTTTTGGCCGGATGTATTTCGTGCTCACCTTCTACGACACGCCGATTGCCTCAAGCACCGGCCTTTCCGACGTGTCGCTGCCCCGGATCGTCAAGGCTGGCTGCAATGCGTAGGTTGCTGCACGCCATCCTGCTCGGCCTGCTCGGCGCCGGCATCGTCCACATCGTGGTGCTTTTGCTGGTGCCGGAATTTACCGAGCGCGATGCCTGGTCACGGCTGGCGATGGCGTCCGACCTCTACAAGATGACCAGGCTGGATGCCGAGGCGGGCGGCGCGCCGGTGGTGAAGTCGGTGGATCCGCTGTTTTACGCCGCCGCCTGCCGCTTCGACCTTGCCGAAGGCGTGGTGCGGATCAAGGCGCCGGGCAGCGTGCCGTTCTGGTCGGTGTCGGTCTATGACCGCAACGGCCACAATTTCTATTCATTCAACGACCGCACGGCGACCGGCAGCAAGCTGGACACCGTGGTGCTGACGCCGGCACAGATGATCGACGTGCGCAGGGAGCTTCCCGAAGACCTGCAAGGGGCGATCTTCGTCGAGGCGCCGATCGAGGAAGGCATCTTCGTCATCCGCGCCTTCGTGCCTGACGACAGCTGGAAGCCAGTTGTGTCGCAGTTCCTGGACCAGAGCTCCTGCGAACTGCAGGACTACTGACCTCACCCCGACGACCAGCAAATTCAGTGGTGCGGAACAGGCGTCCGTGGTGTGCCCGGCTGGTCCGCCGGTCGCGCCTGGCCCGCCAATGGCGGATGCTCGTAGCGGACGCCGGGAAAAATGATCACCGCCGCCGGCGTACCGGTGTCCTGAACTGCTCGATTGACTGGTGCCGATCGCGGCACGAAAGACAGTACCATGCCCATGGTTCGCGTATTCCTCTCGGTTGCCCCGGAGCACAACGCAACGCCTCCAAATGTGATTAAGGCCGGCAGAGGGTTAACGGAGCGCTAACGGATCGCGGCTAATTTGATGTTTGTTCCAGGCCTTGCGCGAAACCGACACAGTTGCGGTTGAGCATGGTCCGGGTTGTGTCGAGTGTCGGGCGTATCTTCCGTGTCAGCTTCGGATTTCAGGCAAATCGCCATACGGACGGAATCGGGAAAAGCCGAAAGGCTGTTTCGCGCCGCCGTGTCGGCGTTCTGCTCGCTGACCCGCCCGTCGCGCCGCGAGATCGCCCAGCTCGAGGATCTGACGCTGCCGCTGTTCGACAGCGTGCCGGTCGAATCGCGCCGCTATGTCGCCGCCGCCCTGTCCGAATGCGAATATGCGCCGGCCGCCCTGGTGCGGCGGCTTTGCGAGGAGCCGGTCGATGTCTGCGCGCCCTTGCTGGTCCGTTCGCGGGCGCTGGGCGATATCGACCTGATCGCGCTGATCGGCCGCCACGGCCTGCCGCATGCGCGCGCCATTGCCCGCCGCAAGGATTTGAACCCGACCATCGCGCAGTTGATCAAGGCGCTGGAAAAGCCGACCCTGGTGCGCGTGCGGCAGCCCGAGCCGATCGCCGACGTGGCGGGCGCCGACGCCGAAGCCGCTGCCGCCGCTCCCAGCGCACCAAAACTGCCCGGCAGCGCCGCCGAAACCGCCAGGCGCCGCCTGCGCTCGATGATGCTCGCCGAGGGCGAGGCGACATCGGTCAATCCCTTCGCCGGCTCAGCAACTTACAGCAAGCTGCGCGAGACGGCGCTGACCGGCAACGCCGCCTTCTTCCAGACCGCGCTTGCCGACGCGCTCGATATCGACTTCTCGACGGCGCGGTCGCTGACCAAGCATTCGAGCTATGTCTCGCTGCTCGCCGCGCTGCGGGCGCTCGACCTCAGCGAGGACAGGGCATTCCTGATAGTGGTCGCGGTGTACCCCCGGGAGTTTCCGCACCCGCAGGCGATCCGCATCTTCCTCGACCGCTACCGGCTGCTGCATCACGAGGCGGCGCTCGACAAGGTGCGCGGCTGGAAGGCCGAAACATTGTCGCGAGCGGTGCGCGGCAACACCCCTGTCGCCGCGAATGGCGACCAAGCGCCGGACGTCGACAAAGCCAGCCTAGGGGCCAGCCTCAAGGCGTCTTGACGGAGAGAAGCTCCTCGACGGAAACCGTTCCGGCCTCGATCTCGACCACCCAGATGTCGGGATCGAATTTTTTCTCCCGCTCAAGCCTGGCGTCAAGCGCGGCGGCATCGTCGCCGGCGCCGAGCAGCGTGAAAAAGCGATCATCCGGTTTGTCCGAATCGTAGCTCGTCTGCGGCGCCGGGCCGAACAGGGAGACGTCGCCCAGCCTGCCGCGGGAGAGCACGAAGACAGCGCCGGCCTCGGTCGCGCCACGCTTGGCGACGGCCGCAAAGCCGCCGGCGCCGAAGACACGGCGCAGCAGGGCCGACACCCAAAACTCGGTGGTTACGCGCATGACGAGGCTCCGGAGGACATGCGCGGCGTCTTAGCCGGATTTTCGTCTATCCGCGAGCGGTCGTCTTGACCACTCAATTGGTCAGGCCGATCTCGCGCATCTTGACGTAGACGACCTCGTCGGGCTCGCCGGTTTCCGGCAGGCCGAACAGCGACTGGAATTCCTTGATCGCCGCCTTGGTGCGGGCGCCGACGACGCCGTCGAGCTGCATGTCGTCATTGCCGAATGCCTTCAGGCCGGCCTGGATCTTGACGATGCGGGCATCGGGCGCCTGGGCGGATACCGACGCGGAAACCGGGATGGGCGCAGGCGCGGCCTCGGGCGCGGCAACTCGAGCGGCGGCCATATCCACGGGCCTCGGCACAGGATGCGGGATGCCAGCTGTTGTCTGCTTGGCGCCGAGCTGGTCGAGCAGGACGGCGTCGATCTCACCGGAGGCCGGCAGGCCAACTTTCTGCTGGTATGCCTGGATCGCCTTTTGGGTATTCGGCCCGGAAATGCCGTCGACCGTTCCCGTGTAGAAATCGAGATCCTTCAGGATGCCCTGGACCTGCTCGACGGTCGGATCGCTTTTGACCGGAGCCGGGCCGGGCCGCAGGATGTTGATGGTGGTTTCGGGTTCGTCCGCGCCGGGGTGCGGAAAACCCTCGATGCTGCGGGTGGCGAAGAAGGCGCCGGCATGCGGAAACGGCTGGTACCACAGCGCGTTGGCGGAAACGTAGAACAGCGTCACCAGGAAGGCGGTCGAGCCGCCGACCAGGACCGGATTGCGCGAGATCGCGCCGCCCAGCGCAATCGCGCCGGCCTCGAACGCGCCGCTGCGGCGCTTGACCGCCTTAGGCTGTTTTGCGGAGCGAGCCATTCCTGTCCCCTTTCGCGTCGCCTTTCGTCCTGGTCGCGGGCATCGGCAGCACGCCGTTCCTCTCGGTCGCGCTCCTCTTCGGCCCGTTCACCGGCAGGCTGATCGTGACCGTCGTCCCCTCGCCCGGCATGCTTTCGATCGACATCGTGCCGTCGTGCAGCGCCACCAGGCCCTTGACCAGCGACAGGCCGAGCCCGGTGCCCTCGAAGCGGCGCGTATAGTCATTCTGGATCTGCATGAACGGCTTGCCGAGATTGACAAAATCTTCCTCGGCGATGCCGATGCCGGTGTCCCTGACCCAGAAATGCAGCCGCGAGCCGATCCGCTTGGCGCCGACGATGATATCGCCGCCATCGGGCGTGAACTTGACCGCATTGGAGACGAGGTTGATCAGGATCTGCTGCACGGCACGACGGTCGGCATTGATCTCCCCGGCGTCCGGCGCAATCTGCGCCTGGAGATCGATGTTCTTGGCATTCGCCTGCAGCTGCATCATCGACTGGCACATCTCGACCGCTTCGATGAATCGGAACGGTTCGGGCTCGGTCGCGTAGGCGCCGGCCTCGATCCTCGAGACATCAAGGATGGAGGTGACGACGGCAAGCAGATGCTGGCCCGACTCCTTCACCAGGCCGACATACTCCTTCTGGCGCGGGTCCTTGAAGCCGCCGAACATCTCATGCAGCAGCATGTCGGAAAAACCGATGATGGCGTTGAGCGGCGTCCGAAGCTCATGGCTGACGACCGCCAGGAAGCGGCCCTTTGCCACCTCGGCCGACGCTGCGGCCTCATTGGCGGCAGCAAGCTCGTCGCGCAATTCGGCAGTCTCGTCGTTCTCGCGCAGCAGCAGAGTGAAGGTCTCCTGCTGCTCTTCGGCACGCATCAGTTCGAGCTGAAATGGCCGGTAATTGTCGGCCGTCGAGGCGCTGCCGTCCTGCGGCAGCCTTACCCGAAGATCGAGCCGGCGCGCCAGGGCGCCATCGCGCATGTCGGCAAGCGCGCTGAGATAAGCGACGCGATCGGACAGGTGGATGCGGTCGAACAGCCCGGCGCCGAAAAGCAGTTCCGGCGGCAGCTTCAGGATGGTGCGCGCCTTGGCTGAGGCATCCAGGACCTCGCCATGCCGGGCGACATGCAGGACAACGGCGTCGATCATGTCTTCAAGGCGGTCGTTTGGAAGCCGCGCGGGCTGCGCGCGTGCGGCATCGCCTAGGGCTGCGAGCCGGGGAACCAGCGTCAGGCCCCAGGCGAGCGGCAGCAGCCAGTGCCACGCCGCGACTTGCGCCCCTCCGAGCGGGACGACAGAGCCGACAAAGGGCTGCAGCAGCATTGCGGCCAAGGTTGAGAGGCCGCCCCAAAGTGCCGCGCGCTTTGAACCGCCGATCCACCAGGCCTCGAATGGCAGTGCCAGGGCCAGCAGCGCAACCGGCGACGCCAGGCCGCCTGCTGCCGCGACGGCGCCGGCAAGGGCAAGACCGCCGGCGGCAAGGGCAACCTGGGCTGCCAGCGTCATCTTACCCGACGCCGCCACCAGCAAGGCGGCGAACCAGCAAAGACCGAAGGCGGCGAAAATGGTTGCGACGGTGACGGCGGCGCCCATGCCCGAGGTGACCAGTGTCACCGCCGCACCGGCGGCGAAGAACGGAGCGGCAAGCATGATGCCGATGAACCGGCGCTGGCGCAGGCGATCGCCCTGGCCGATGATGGCCGGATGGACCATGCGTTCGCAACCGGCCGCCAGCGCGCCAGGCAGTTCAATATATCTGGCAGTTGTCAAACTCAACGCACTCGCACCCGGTCGTGACTGCCCCTGCTTTGCAGGTCGCTTTTGCTTGTTTGAAACTCGCATCCAGCGTTTAAGGAATGAATAAGGCTGACCGGAACAACGAGCGCGCTGCGGCAAAAATTGGAGCGCCGGCACCGGAATGCACCGCCATTTGTGGCCATAGTAAACGGAGCGTTATGTGCAAAGGGCGTGCCCGTGGCTGCGAAACCCTGAGCCGGCATGCCTGCTCTTCTGAAGATATCCATGCGCAACAATCGCTTAGATGGTTACTGCAAGGTTAAGAAAATTGTCGGCATTTGAGGCTAATGCACTGCAAAACGCCTCGCTTCGAATTTGCCTAAAATTTGAGGAAAATTTTCGCTGAGCAGGAAAGCCGTCCTTTGCGCCTCATGTGCCATTGTCGCTGATATAAAGAGGTCATTGCGCATGGACGCATGATCCGGTCATTGGACGAGAGGGCAGATCGATGGGCTTTTTGATAAGAATGGCGTTCTGGTTTTCGCTGGTGTTGCTGGCGCTGCCGCTGACCGTCGGCCCCGACGAGGATGGCCGCGAGAGCGTCGGGCCGTTCCAGGCGCTTTTTGCGGCGCGCGAAGCGGTCGGCGACATCGCCGGCATTTGCGAGCGTAAGCCGGACGTCTGCGAAACCGGCAAGTCGGCGATGCATACGATCAGCGCCCGGGCCAAGGAAACCGCCAAGATCGCCGCCGCCATGCTGGACGACAAGAGCGCCGAGACCTCGCCCGATACATCGCTGGCCACCGGCAGCGTCGCCAAGGACATCGTGCTGCCGGCGACAGTCAACATACCTGCCAAGCTGGTGGCGAAGAACTAAACACCGTTTCAGCTGTATCTACAGCGACACCGCAGGCCGGTCGGACCTCTCGATGCCTGCGGTGCTTTTCTTCTTTTTCCGTGACGCCGCAGCCGCGGATGACTATATCCCGAGCAATGGCCACGACGATCCAGACGATCCGCGACGACTTCTCCCTGCTCGACGAGTGGGAAGACCGCTATCGCTATGTCATCGAGCTCGGCGAAGCGCTGCCGCCATTTCCCGACGCCGAACGCAACGCCGCCAACAAGGTGCCGGGCTGCGTCAGCCAGGTCTGGCTGACCACGAGCCGAGCGCCGGGCGCCGATCCGGTCATCACCTTCACAGGCGATTCAGACGCTCATATCGTGCGCGGTCTGGTCGCCATCATGCTCGCGCTGTTTTCGGGACGGACTGCCAGCCAGATCCTTGAAACGGACGCCGAGGCGACGCTGAGGTCGCTTGGCCTCGACGAACATCTGTCGCCGCAGCGGGCCAATGGCCTGCGCTCGATGGTCAAGCGCATCAAGCGCGACGCCGAGATGGCTCTCAAGCAGACTGCTTGATTGCTCTATCTTCTCTTCTTTCGACGCAATTCCAAGGGAAAGCGCTCGGCAGTTTTCCTGGAATTGTTCTAGAAACAAAAACGGCGCCGTAAGGGGCGCCGTTGATCTTGTCCATTGGAGCCGGTGTTACCGCCCCTTGCGCTTGCGGCCGAGGCCCATCTTCTTGGCCAGCTGCGAACGGGCAGCGGCATAGTTGGGGGCAACCATCGGATAGCTGGCGTCGAGATTCCACTTCTCGCGGTATTCATCGGGCGTCAGACCGTAATGGGTCATCAGGTGGCGCTTCAGCGACTTGAACTTCTTGCCATCTTCAAGGCAGACGATGTAATCGTCATGAACAGAGCGCTTCGGGTTTACCGCAGGCTTCTGCTTGTCGGCCGGAGGCTGTTCGCTTGCTCCGCCCACGCGCCCGAGAGCGGCATGGACATCAGCGATAAGGTTCGGCAATTCGCCGACCGGCACGGGATTGTTGCTGACATAGGCTGCCACCACATCGGCGGTCAGCTCGATCAGCGCATCGCTATTTCTGGAAGGTGTTTCGACGATATCCATGGTTTAGGCCCCAACGAAGGATGTTTCTGTTTGCGCCCTTTTTGGAAGATCGGGCATGGCGCGAATTTCACGCGGGAAGAGCTTCATGGATTCGCGTCCGGGCATCTTAATGAGCCCACAGACAAAGTAAGTCAATTCGCATCTTGCGCTATATTCAACGATATTCATCGAATAGTCGCTCTTCAGCTTCAATCTTTCGTGCACTCTGTAACTTCGCGATATTTTCTGGTCGGACCAGGACTAGCATGACGTAAGGTCACGCCATCGCTAAATCAGCAGGGACTCATAAAATGGGCAGCGATGCTTGGTCTATGCTTCAAGGTTTGGGCAGCTGATTGTCGGATTCGTACCAAACCGCAAGTTGCAAAGCGTTGGCGAAACCCGCCGAAGAAGATCTTCGGTCTGACCGGATTCAATACGGCGTGAGGTATTTTCCATAGACCCAGCCACTAACAAAAGCACCATTTTGCGCCGGGTCGTGCCAAACTTGACACCATTGATAGCGAATTGCCTGTTTCTGTTTCCAGTGCGGCTGGCCGGCGATCTCCAGAAGATTCAAGCCGCTGGTGCACTTGCCGGTCATCTGCAGGATCGTCCCGTTGGGATAGGCGGCCTGCTTCTGCGAGGTGCCGGACGGATATTTGCGAACGTTGAGCGTGTCGCCGAACGGCACGCCAGCCACTTGCCAAGCGGCGAACGCGGTTGCATGAGACTGGCCGGTGAAAGCCAGAACGGTCGAAGCGACGACGGCGAGAGCCGCAGCGGTGTTGATATGGAAATTCATCATCCTCTCCTTTGGCTCATCTCCCGAGCCCGCCGCAACCAATACATCCCGGCCCTTGAACCCGCGCTGATCGGCGTGTTCATTTGCCATTCAAGTAATTTCTTCAGTGAGACGCAATGACCAAGACTTCAGCTTTTCCGACCGCCAGCCCGCCGAGCCCCGAGAAACACCCCGTCTTCGACACGCATCACGGCATTACCCGCACAGATGACTATGCCTGGCTGAGGGCCGAGAACTGGCAGGCGATGTTCAGGGACCCTTCCCTGCTTGAGGGCCGCATCCGCGCCCATCTCGAAGCCGAAAACGCCTATCAAGCAGTGCTTATGGCCGATACGCTAGAGCTTCGGAAGCAGCTGTTCGGCGAGATGAAGGGGCGCATCAAGGAAGATGATTCGACGGTGCCGATGAAGGATGGCCCCTATGCTTACGGCTCATCCTTCAAGCTTGGCGGCGAACAGCCCCGCTATTTCCGCATGCCGCGCGATGGCGGCGATGAGCAGATCCTGCTCGATGGCGACGCGGAAGCCGAGGGCAAGCCCTATTTCCGCCTCGGCGGCGTCGACCATTCGGCCGATCACCGCAAGCTGTTGTGGGCGTTCGACGACAAGGGCTCTGAATTCTTCACACTTCGCGTGCGCGATCTCACCAGCGGCAAGGAACTGAGCGACCAGATCGAGGCCACCAGTGGTGGCGGCGTCTGGAATGCCGCCGATGACGGCTTCTTCTACACAAGGCTCGAGGACAATCATCGCCCGTCCAAGGTGCTGTTCCACGCGCTCGGCGGCAGCCCCCTTAATGACCGGCTGATTTATGAGGAAACCGATCCCGGCTTCTTCATGGATGTCGGCGGCACGCGCTCCAACGAATGGATCATGATCGGGATCAACGATCACGAAACCTCGGAATATCACCTGATGCGCGCCGATGAGCCTTTCGCCGAGCCAAAGCTGGTGGCAAAGCGCGAGACTGGCCTGCAATATGATCTGGAAGAAGGCGGCGACATCTTCTTTATCCTCACCAATGCCGACGGCGCCAAGGACTTCAAGATCATGACGGCGCCGGCTAATGACCCGGTTCGCGCCAATTGGGAAGAGCTGGTGGCGCACGAGCCAGGCCGGCTGATCCTGTCGGTGGTCGGCTTCAGGGATCATATGGTCAGGCTCGAACGCAAGGAAGGGCTGCCGCGCATCGTCGTTCGCGATCGCCGCAGCGGCGAGGAGCATCTGATCTCGTTCGACGAAGAGGCGTTCTCGCTCGGCCTGTCGGGGTCCTATGAATACGACACCGAGATCATGCGCTTCACCTATTCGTCGATGACGACCCCGGCGCAGGTCTTCGACTACAATATGCGCAGCCGCGAGCGTGTGCTGCTGAAGACCCAGGAAGTGCCGTCCGGTCACAATCCGGATCATTATGTCACGCGCCGGCTGATGGCGCCGGCCGCCGATGGCGAACTGGTGCCGGTCTCGCTCCTGCATCACCGCGACACGCCGCTCGATGGCTCCGCACCGTGCCTGCTTTACGGCTACGGGTCTTACGGCATTGCCATCCCGGCGGCGTTCAACACCAACTGGTTCTCGCTGGTCGACCGTGGCTTTGTCTTTGCCATCGCCCATGTCCGCGGCGGCAAGGACAAGGGCTATGGCTGGTATGACGACGGCAAGCGGGCGCACAAGATGAACACGTTCACCGATTTCATCGCCGTCGCGCAGCATCTCGTCGCCGAGCGTTACACCCAACACGACCGCATCGTCGCGCAAGGCGGCTCGGCCGGCGGCATGCTGATGGGTGCGATTGCCAACATGGCGCCGCAAAATTTCGGCGCCATCGTTGCCGAGGTCCCCTTTGTCGACGTGCTGACCACGATGCTCGACGCAAGCTTGCCGCTGACGCCGCCGGAGTGGCCGGAATGGGGCAACCCGATCGCGTCGGCGGAAGATTACCAAACGATCGCCGCCTACTCACCCTATGACAATGTCGCCGATCACGACTACCCGCCGATCCTGGCGCTGGCCGGCCTCACCGATCCGCGCGTCACCTATTGGGAGCCGGCCAAATGGGTGGCGCGGCTGCGCGAGCGCAAGAGCGGCGACAATCCGGTGCTGTTCAAGATCAACATGGATTCCGGCCATGCCGGCGCCTCCGGCCGCTTTTCAAGGCTGGAGGAGATCGCCTATACCTACTCCTTCGCGCTCAAGGTTACGGCCAAGCCCGAACCCGAGGTTACGGGCAAGCCCGAACCTGAGGTGACGGGCAAGGCTGAGAATGCAACGGAGGCGTCGCAATGATCGATCTATCCACCTTGACGGCTTACATAGCGGTTGTGCTTGGCTTTGTGTTTATTCCAGGCCCAGCCACGCTTTTGACGGTCGCGCGAGCGACGAGTTCCGGAACCAGGGTTGGCGTCGCGACGGGCGCGGGCGTCGCGGCTGGCGATGTGTTCCATACCATCATGGCGATGGTCGGCATTTCGGCGATCATCGCCACTTCGGCAACGCTGTTCAGCGTCGTAAAATACATCGGCGCGGCGTATCTCGTTTACCTCGGCATTCGCGCAATCATCGAGAAAATACCGGCCGATCCTACTGCCGGTGCACTCGCGATCTCCGCAAGCAAGGCGTTTCGTCAAGCTGTCCTGACCGAAGTGCTTAATCCAAAGACGGCGCTTTTCTTCCTTGCCTTCCTGCCCCAGTTCGTGCGGCCTGAAAACGGATCCGTGATGCTCCAGCTGATGACGCTGGGCATAATCTTTGTTCTGCTCGGCCTTTTCAGCACAGTCGTCTTTGCCGTGAGTGCGGGCCGGCTCGGCACGTTCCTGCGCCGCAATCCGTCGGTGGTGAAATGGCAAGGCAAGGTGGTTGGCGGCATCTACTGCGCGTTAGGCGTCCGTCTGGCCTTGCAGCAGCGCTGATCTCGATGCGAAAGGTGCGCCCGTCGAGGCGCGCCGGTCGTCACTTTTTGAATTCCAGGCTGCTCATTTTCACTCGCATTTGCAATGGCTGCGCGCTACCCAATGCGCGCCACCTTCCAGACCATGACATACGCAAAGGGGCCACTATGTTGCTCGTCGACACCTATCTCGAGAAATCACCGATCCAGGGCATCGGTGTTTTCGCCAGGAACCACATTGCCAAGGGCACGCTGGTCTGGAAGCTCGACCCCAGATTCGACCGGATCATCGACGTCGAGACCTATGAAGGCGAGAGCGGCCCGGTGAAGAACTATCTCGACCGTTATTCCTATCCAGACCGCCGCGATCCGAATTACATCGTCTTCGAAGCCGACGACGCCCGCTACATGAACCATGACGACGAACCGAATTGCGATGTCTCCTCGCCCGAGGAAACCTATGCCTTGCGCGACATCGCACCCGGCGAGGAACTGACCTGCAATTACAGCCATTTCTTCGAGACGGGCTTCGACTTCCTCGGCGATCGCCACCTGTAGATGGCCACCTGTAGCCGGGATCACTTGGCCGGCTTGCTGCGCACCGGGTAGCCGTTGGGACGCGGCGGCACCGCCTTGAGATAGGCGGCTATTGCCGCGCGATCTCCCGGCGGCAGTTCGGCCATGTTGCGCTGCACGTCGACCATGGCGCCGCCTACCGAGTCGAAATCGGGGGTAAAACCGGTTTCGAGATAGTTGGCGATGTCGGCTTCCGACCAGTCACCGAGCCCGCCCTCGCCCGATGTGATGTTCGGCACGATGCCGCTGCCTTCGGCGGCCGCCGCGCCAGCCAGCCACTGGCTCTTCCTGATGCCGCCGGTGACGTCGCGCGGCGTGTGGCATTCGCCGCAATGGCCGGGTCCCTCGACCAGATAGCGGCCGGCCAGTACTGGATCAGGCGTGCCATCGGGAAAGGCAATCACCGGCTCCTTGCTGAGATAGAGCCGCTTCCACAGGCCGAGGCCGCGACGGATGTTGAAGGGGAAACTCAGCGAATTGTCCGGCGCCTTGCCGGCGACCGCCGGCAGCGTCTTCAGGAACGCATAGAGATCGGCAATATCAGCCGGCTTCATGCGGGCGTAGGATGTGTAGGGGAAGGCCGGATAGAAATGCTCGCCCGACGGCGACACGCCCTTCAGCATGGCGTTGGCAAGGTCCTCGACCGTCCAGGCGCCGATGCCGTCCTTGGGATCCTGCGAGATGTTGGGCGGCACGAAGGTGCCGAACGGCGTCTTGAGCTCGAGGCCGCCGACCAGTTGCAAACGGCCGTCGCCTTGCGAGCCCGGCTTGGCGTGACAGGAGGTGCAGCCGCCGGCATTGAAAATGCGCTTCCCCCTGGCGGCGTCGCCGGGGCCGAGCTGCGCCAGGGTGCCAGTGTCGAGCTTGACCGGCGCCGACAGGAACCAGCCGGCGCCGGCACCGACGACGCCCAGGACAAGGGCGGCGCCGACAAATTTTTTCCACAAGGGCATTGCCCGGGATCAGCTCTTCTTCACCCGATAGGTCTTGTGGCAGGTGCCGCAATCACTGCCGAGCGTATCGATCTGCGCCTTCAGCGCATCGACATCGGCGGGTGCGGCGGCGACTGCGGCCTTGACGTCGGCGAGGTACTTGTCCTCGGTCGATTTGAAGCCCGCCATGTCTTCCCAGATTTTGGGCGAGGCGGTGGTATCACCGCTGTCGCTGCCGGCCGGGAACAGCGCGTCGACATCGAACTTCTCGGCATTGACTTGCAGCGCCTGCAGCGCCGTCAGCACGGCGGCGGCATCGAAGTCTGCCTCGCCCTTGGCGATTTTCGACAGGCCGCCGACAATCTTGCCGCGTTCCTTCATCAGCCCCTGTCGGTCGAGGATCGGGTCGGCAAAAGCCGCCGAGGCGGCGAGGCTGAGCATAGAGATGGCGATAACAAGCTTTCTCATTCAATTGGCTCCAGGATGATGAGGGGTCGCGACCTAACGTTAACGGAGGGCGGGCCGGGATTATTCCCTGTCCGCCGGCCGGATTCTGCCGAATTTTGTGTGCCTGCTGCTTCAGCTGAGAAAGAAAAGCCCCGGAGTACCGGGGCTTCTCTGGGTCGATCAGGCTTTCGCCTCTTCGTACATTTCAAGGACATGGTCCCAGTTGATGAGGCTGTCGACGAAGGCCTCGAGATATTTCGGCCGCGCGTTGCGGTAGTCGATGTAATAGGAATGTTCCCAGACATCGACGCCGAGGATCGGCGATGCGCCATGGACGAGGGGGTTCTCGCCGTTCGGCGTCTTGGAGATCGCCAGCTTGCCGTCCTTGACCGAGACCCAGGCCCAGCCCGAGCCGAACTGCGTGGTGCCGGCGGCGATGAAGTCGGCCTTAAACTTGTCGTAGCCGCCGAGGTCGGCGTCGAAAGCCTTCTGCAGGGCGCCCGGAAGCTTGTTGCCGCCGCCGCCCTTCTTCATCCACTTCCAGAAATGGATGTGGTTGTAGTGCTGGGCTGCGTTGTTGAAGAGGCCGGCATTCTTGCCGAACGACTGTTTGACCACCTCTTCGACCGACAGATCGCCAAGGCCCGCTTCGGCGGCCAGCTTGTTGCCGTTGTCGACATAAGCCTTGTGGTGCTTGTCGTGGTGATACTCCAGCGTCTCCTTCGACATGTAAGGCTGCAAGGCCTCGTAGTCGTAGGGCAAGGCGGGCAATTCAAAAGCCATCGGTCATACTCCTCATGGAAAAATCCGGTGCGGATACCGGATTAAGATAGGGCTGCATTGATCTGGAACAACTCCGGAATGAAGCGCCAATTGCCTTTTAGCGGCTCAACCGGTGGAAGTCGAATGCGCCCATTCCCAATAAAGGTCGCGCGCTTTCTTGGCCACCGGCCCGGGCTGCAGATCGCGGTCCTCGATGCGGGTGATCGGCACGACCTTGGAATGATTTCCGGTCGAAAATATCTCGTCGGCTTCAAGAAAGTCGCGCACCGACAGCATCTTCTCCGTGGTCTTGAAGCCGTAATCGCCAAGCAGCGTCATGGTGCGCGAGCGGGTGATGCCGGACAGGAAGGTGCCGTTGGGCGCCGGCGTCAACACGTGGCTGTCCTTGACCAGGAAGATGTTCGAGGTTCCGGTCTCGGCGACATTGCCCAGCATGTCCAGCACCAGCGCATTGTCGAAGCCGCGTCCCTTCGCTTCGAGAATGGCGCGGCCATTGTTGGGATAGAGGCAGCCGGCCTTGGCATTGGTCGGCATGGTCTCGATGGTCGGCCGCCGGAACGGCGACACGGTGATCGAAAAGCCGGTCGGCGAGATCATCGGCGATTCGTAGAGGCAGAGGCAGAAACGGGTCGAGGCCGGATCGGCCGGCACGCCCATGTAGCCGCCATGCTCGGCCCAGTACATCGGCCTGATGTAGACCGCTGTCTTGCCGTCGAACTTCTTCAGCCCGGCCCAGGTCAGTCCAACAATCTCATCGGCGCTCATCGACGGCGCGAGGCCGAGCGCGGTCGCCGATGCGTTCACCCTAGCGGCATGCAGCTCGAGATCGGGGGCGACGCCTTCGAACCAGCGGGCGCCGTCGAAGACGCTGGTGCCGAGCCACATGGCGTGGCTGCGCGGACCCAGAATGGCGACGTTGCCTTCGTACCAGTCGCCGTCGACGAAGGTCCATGTCGCCGATAGCGCCGCAGTCGCCAGTGTCATTGTTCGGTTCCGCTTCAAAGCTGCCTGTGCCAAGCATTGGAAGATGCTTTGACCGGCGCCGTCAACCGGCATGGAGCGGTTTTTGTTGAGGCCAGAGCGCCCCAAGAAAGCGATCAAGACTACAATCGATGCTTGCACCTTGCGCCGCCTGCCCTCAAAACTGTCGCCATGCATTACGCGGCTTACGTTTTCGACGCCTATGGCACGTTGTTCGACGTGCACGCAGCCGTGCGCCGTCATGACGGCGAGATCGGCCCCAACGGCCCGCTGCTTTCGGAAATCTGGCGCGCCAAGCAGCTGGAATATTCCTGGGTGCGCACGCTGATGGGCGGCTATGCCGATTTCTGGCAGCTCACCGAACAGGCGCTCGATTTCGCCCTGCTCAAGGTTCCCTCCGCCGACAAGGGACTGAAGGCCAAGCTGCTCGAAGCCTATTGGAGGCTCGACTGCTATCCGGAAGTGCCGGCCGTGCTCAAGGCGCTGAAAGCATCCGGCGCCAAGCTCGCAATCCTGTCCAACGGCTCGCCCGAGATGCTGGAAGCGGCGGTCAAGTCGGCCGCCCTCGACCAGGTGCTGGACGATATCTTTTCGGTCGACGCCGTCAGGCGCTTCAAGACCGACCCGTCGACCTACGACATGGTGGCGACGGGCTGGCGGCTCTATCCGGGCGCCGTCTCGTTCCAGTCGTCCAACCGCTGGGACGTCGCCGGCGCCACCAAATTCGGCTTTCGCACCGTATGGATCAACCGCGCCAACCAGCCCGAGGAATACCGGGATTTCCCGCCGGCGCTGATCCTGCCGTCGCTAGAAGGCCTGCTGACCGGCGGCTGATCACTCTGTTGCCTTCGAGCAACAGTGGCAGGGCGGTCACAGCTTCGCCTTTGTTTGTCCACCCTCAGGCCAGAATCGGAACCGCCTATCGCGTCAGGCATTGGGGGGCTGCGCCGCTTGAAGGCATTCACGCTTTCTTGCGATTCGAGACTTAAAAAAGGCAACCATGTTGAAGACCGAAATCGACCCCTATCGCCTGAGCCGTCGCGGCTTTCTGAATGCTGCAGCCCTTGGCGCCGCTTCGATTGCGGTCTCCGCCTGCACCACCACCGGACCGGCGCCGGCGCCGGTCGAACCGCCACCGCCGACCTATGACGAGCCGCCGCTCGGCGGCTATGCGACGATGTACGGCCCGATTTCCGACAGCGGGTTCGAACTCCCAGCGATCCCGATCAAGAAGATGGACCCGCAGTTCCTGCGCCAGATCGTTCCCGATCCGACCGGCCAGCGGCCAGGCACCATCATCGTCGATACGACCAACCATTTCCTCTATCTGGTGCGCGAAGGCGGCCAGGCGATCCGTTACGGCGTCGGCCTCGGCCGCGCCGGCTTCGAATGGTCGGGAGACGCCGTCGTCCAGTGGAAGCAGAAATGGCCGAAATGGACGCCGCCCGATGAGATGGTTGCCCGCCAGCCTGAACTGGAAGAATACAGCGCCAAGAACGGCGGCATGCCCGGCGGCCTCAAGAACCCGCTCGGCGCCCGCGCGCTCTACCTGTTCCACGACAACGTCGACACGCTCTACCGCCTGCATGGCTCGCCGGAATGGAACTCGATCGGCAAATCCGTCTCGTCAGGCTGCGTGCGCCTGATAAATCAGGACATCATCGACCTCTACGACCGCGTGCCGTCGAAGAGCCCGGTCATCGTGACGTCCGACATCGGCCAGCCGATGGCGGCGAGCGCAAACCGCAGAGCCATCCCGATCGATGGCGGGGTGCCGGATGGCTCGGTCCTGCTCGGCCCGGTGACCTGATCGACTTCATCGATGCCATGAAGCGGCAGGTTCCGCTCCATGCGGCAAAGCTCGCCAGGATCCCGATAGCTTTACGCGAATGCTTGGGATTCGCATCCAAGATATGCAATGCCGGCAACAGGAGGCCAAAAAAGACGTCCAGACGAACCATGGAGCCGCTGCAATCGGGGCGGCCATGCCCTGTCAATCTCGACGCTGCTGTGTTTCGTTACCGATTGATGTATATTAGACGGGAGTATGATTGCAGAGACATACATTTCATTAGATCATTGATGGCGGGGGAACGCCGATGGTGGGATTTGATTTCGATAGTCCGCCTGCCGACGGCGCCGAGGCCAACCTGTCGGCCGAATGCGAGCGCCAATTGCTGCCGCTCGTCCGCGGAATTGTCGAGGCGGCGGTTGCCGCCGGGTGGAGCCAGGAAGACGTTCTTCTGGCCATGGTCGAGCTGTCCTGGGATCTGTACGAGAAACGCCGAGGCGATCTTTAGCAGGCCTGCGTGAGCCGGATAATTCCGTAGCGCCGGCCAAGCCAGGCCATGTTTTTCTCGCGCGAACTTTTTTCTTCACTTACAATGTTTTTTCTATCCGCGGGATGCGCTACGCTGCCTTTGGGCAGGACTATGGGGGATACAAATTACCGTCCGGATTTCCGGGTTGGCTGTTTGCACGGCACGGAATTTCGATGGGCTGGCAAAGCGGCTGAGGCAAGGCTGAATGAAAAATGCGGGCGAGGTTCAGGAACGCAGCGCAGGCGCCGATCGGGTCGATCGGCACGCCCTCGACACAATCCCCGAAAATGCCAATCCCAGAAGAGCAACCATGCGGGGGAGCGGGATATGCTCTGTCCGCAGCCCTGGATCGCTCCCGGAGGGTCGCCATCGCCGAAGTCGCTTACCTCGCGGGATTTTCGGATCAAGGCCATTTGGCCACCGCCATGAAGAAGCACAAGGGAAAGAAGCCATGGTTCGGGCGATAACTGCTGCTGGATCGTCCGTGGCAATGACAGATAGTCGACCAGCTCTGTCAATGGCCGCGCGATCTATATTCGGAATACAACTCTGGATTGTGACGGCACACTATGCACAATAACTAGGCAAAAATGGTAAGATAAGGTCGGAAAATAGTCAGGTAGCCTTGGCTAAAATTCAAACCTGTAAATTTATAGTCAAAATCCTGGTAAAATTTTCATATGAGCTCAAATTCTTCTTTGCAATATATAGCAGCATCTGTAGGATTCGAAGGAACGCCCAGGAGCAAACGTGAATTCTGGGCGCCTCGATACAGCACAGGATTGGATTGATCGGCGCAGCAGTGGCAGAGACGAAGATGCAACATAGAGGCAACGTCCAGGAAAGCGCCGGGACAGAGCGGCGGCGCGCGGATCGTCGCATCTTCGACGGAATACCGGAAAGCGCGGGGCGCTACCTGGTCACGTTTCGAGGCGGCGCGGCTCATGTCGTTCATGGGCCGGGATCACACACATTCAAAGCGGCGGAACATTTCGCTTCGGTTCTGCTTACGCCCTCACCAGGGATTGCGGCATCGCTGGGCAGCGACAAAGTCCACGAATACGACGGCGACGTCGGTATGATCATGATCGTCCCAGCCGATCTCGGCGGCAAGGTGACCCGGTCATCCACCACGGAAAGCGCAATCGTGGCGCTCACCCCCGAGAGTCTCTTCGAGCTGGCAACGCGTGAATTCGACACCGGCCATGCCGAGCTTCAACCGCCGCCGTTCGGGACCGTCGACTTCCAGGCGCTGCAACTCGCGCAGTTGCTGAAGGCGGAACTGACGGATCGGGAAACTCCAAACGAGTTCTATGTCGATTCGTTGGTCACCATGTTCGGCGTCCATTTGCTTCGGAACTACGCAGGAGCGCGAAAGTTGCCACAAGCCCCAAAGGGCGGTCTGTCGAACCGCAGCGCCCGGCGGGTGCGCGAATTCCTGGAGCTAAATTTTTCCAGCAAGATCGCGGTGGCCGAGCTGGCCGCACTCTGTGGCCTTTCGCCGAGCCATTTCATCCTGGCATTCACCAAGACCTTTGGCGAGCCGCCGCACAAATACCTGCTGCGGCTGCGTCTCGATTTCGCCGAAAAACTTCTCATCGAGAGCGACCTGTCGATTGCGGAAGTCGCTCATCTCAGTGGATTCTCGGACCAGAGCCACTTGACAGTCACCATGTCCAGATACCGGAACAGAACCCCCAGGCAGGTGAAGCTGCAACGTTAACGACTGTTGAGGCGCGCATGATTGTCCGCGGCGATACCTCGATTGATCTTCAGTATAGTCGAAGGTTGTGTGGCAGAGCAGTCACAGTTGTCGCGCAGGGACCAAATACCGGATTTTCCTACAAAGATTCCGGATTATTCCAAAATACCTGCACCGCGAATGTGCTCATGGTCGCGATGGAAGTCATTTGGGGCGGGGGAGCAACCAGATGATACAGCATGTCGGATTGTCCCATGGACATTCAATTCGCGGAAATCGAGGTCTTCGCGCCGAAGGCCGAAGCGGCCTGGGCTGCACTGCAACGCCAATACGCCAGCCGGATCAGCGCTGCGGAACTCGACCATCTCCTGGCCTGTTTCGTGCTTGGACTGACCTCTCCGGCTTGTGGTGAAGGCGATCCGGGATTTCATTTCGATCTCTGCCGCGCGCTGGTGGCGGTAAGCCTGCCGCCGGAACGGACGGAGGCTGCACTGCATACGGTTCCAGAACCGACGCAGCCATGGGTCGCGAGCGCCTATCAGCTGATTGAAAAACAAGGCGCGAAGGTCGGTCTCTCGTTGCGAGAGAAGACGCGCAATTTCGAAGATTTTTTGGCCACCGAGGCGAATGGTGCGGCACATCAGAGCGCCTCGGCAATTGCGAGGAAAAACTAGCATGACCAAACGCGTCGAGGGGCGGAGAAGGATCGAACTTTCTTCAAGCTTTGTCGGAAACTGATCGCGGGCGCGGCCGACAGCCGCTCGGTGCGGCGCCGCCTGATGGCGGTGCTGCGCAACGCGTGCCGCGTGCTCGGCATGCGACGCAAATGTCTGGGGCTTGGCACGCTGGGCAGCGGCAGAATTGCGGCAGCGGCGCTGGGTGCAATCGCATTCGGGAGCATCGCCACCCCGGCGTCCGCGCAGTATGCCGCCGGCGGCGGCACCGCGACCGCCAGTGGCTCAGTCGCTATCGGCCCGGCCGCGACGGCCTCTCAGCTCAATGCTGTTGCGATCGGGACCCGGTCTGTCGGGTCAACGCAATACGCAGTGGCAATCGGCCAGGATGCGCAGGCCACAGGCACCGGCGGCGCGGTGGCGATCGGCGGCGGCGCGATTTCAAACAACATCAATACTGTAGCCATTGGCGTTCAGTCCGACGCCACTGCGGCCGGGGCCAGCGCACTGGGCACAAACTCCCACGCTTCGGGATCGAACTCCACCGCGGTCGGTGTCGGCGCCACGGCCAGCAACAATTATGCGTTCGCCACTGGCTACGGGTCGGTAGCCAGCGCCCAATACGCATACGCCATGGGCTATCAGTCCAGTGCTAGTGGCCTGCGCGGTATGGCGCTTGGATATCAAGCAACCCAGAGCGGAATCGATTCCCTTGCCCAAGGTACCAACGCCAATGCAGGCAGTCAAAACGCCATCGCGATAGGCTTCCAGTCGGTCGCGTCCGATATCAACTCTATCAATATCGGCGCGCGCACCGTTGCGGGGTCAGGGGCCTTGGCCCAAGGCGCCATCGCCCTTGGCACGGATGTCACAGCAAATCAGCAAAACGCCCTTGCCATTGGCGTCCTGACCAAAGCAACGGGAACGAACGCCGCAGCGGTGGGTAGAGGAGCCAGTGCATGGGGCAACCAGTCCATCGCATTCGGCACGGGCGCGCAGGCGGGCGTTCAGGCCAACACGGCTGTGCCCAACAGCATCGCGATCGGTACCAATTCGCTCTCTTCGGGCGCTTTCGCCACGGCGATGGGTGCTACCTCGGTTGCGAGTGGCTCCGCCAGCACAGCGATCGGCAACACGGCTGTCGCCAGCGGCGCGAACGCCTCCTCATTCGGGTCCGGCGCGAATGCGACGGGAGACAATTCTCTTGCCGCCGGTGTCAGCGCCGCCGCTAGCGGGATTGCCAGCACCGCGCTCGGCATCGGCTCCAAGGCCAGTGCCACCAACGCCGTGGCGATCGGTAATGCGGCGGTCGCCAATTCCGCCGACGCGGTTGCCATCGGCACGGCCGCGACGGCCACGGGCGGCAAGGCTGTCGCCATTGGCGCCGGCAACACGGCTTACGGCAACGGCGCGGTCTCCATCGGCGATCCGAGCTATGCCAGCGGCACCGGCGCCTTCACCGGCGGCGCCAACAACATCGCCAACAGCGACGGCACGGCAACCGCCACAGCCGCAAACCAGGCCGCAGGCGCGGTTGCCATCGGCAACAACAACAAGGCCGTCGGGCAAGGCTCCGTGGCGCTGGGCAATGGCTCGACGGCGGGTGCAGCCGGCCTTGCCGGCAATGTCGCGCTGGGCAACGGCGCGACGGCGACGGCAAGCTCCGGCGACGTAGCGCTCGGTTCGGGCTCGGTGACCGCGACGGCGGTCGGCACCAGCGGCGCGACGATCGGCGGCACGGCCTACAGCTTCGCCGGCACGACGCCGACGAGCACTGTCAGCGTCGGCGCGCTCGGCGCGGAGCGGACCATCACCAATGTCGCGGCGGGCCGGCTCAGCAACTCGTCGACCGACGCCATCAATGGCTCGCAGCTCTTCGCCACCAACCAGCAGGTGACGCAGAACACGACGGCCATCGCCGCCAACACCGCCGACATCACCAATCTCGGCAACACGATCAACAGCATCAGCACCGGCGGCGGCATCNGCCATCGCCGCCAACACCGCCGACATCACCAATCTCGGCAACACGATCAACAGCATCAGCACCGGCGGCGGCATCAAGTATTTCCACGCCAATTCGACGGCGGCGGACTCGTCCGCAACGGGCACGGACTCCGTTGCTATCGGACCAGTCGCGACCGCGACGGGGACAAACGCCATCGCGGCCGGCACCAATTCGAGCGCCTCCGACGCCAACGCCTCGGCCTTCGGCAGCGGCGCCGTCGCATCGGCGCTTGACGCAACGGCGATGGGATACATCTCCAAGGCCTCGGGCCAATACAGCACCGCCGTCGGCGCCAACGCCAATGCTACTGCCACGTCCAGCACCGCGATCGGACAGAACGCGTTTGCGACCGGCTTTCAGGCAACCGCTCTCGGCGTAGGCGCGAATGCCGCCGCCCAGAACGCGATCGCGCTGGGCGCCGGCTCTGCTGCCAGCAACGTAGGTGACGTGGCGCTGGGTTCGGGCTCGGTGACCGCAGCGGCGGTCGGCACCGCCGGCACGACGATCGGCGGCGTCGCCTACAACTTCGCCGGCACGACGCCGGCGAGCACCGTCAGCATCGGCACGGTCGGCGCGGAGCGGACCATCACCAATGTCGCGGCGGGGCGGCTCAGCAATTCGTCGACCGACGCGATCAACGGCTCGCAGCTCTTCGCCACCAACCAGCAGGTGACGCAGAACACCACGGCGATCGCCGCCAACACCGCCGACATCACCAATCTCGGCAACACGATCAACAGCATCAGCACCGGCGGCGGCATCAAGTATTTCCACGCCAATTCGACGNCAATCTCGGCAACACGATCAACAGCATCAGCACCGGCGGCGGCATCAAGTATTTCCACGCCAATTCGACGCTGGCGGATTCGCAGGCGCTGGGGACGGATTCCGTTGCCATCGGCCCGAATGCCGTGGCCAACAATGCCGGCGACGTGGCGATCGGCGCGAATGCGGTGTCGACCGTGACGACGGCGGTCGGCGGCACCACGATCGGCGGCGTTGCCTACACCTTCGCCGGAACCACGCCGGCGGGAGCGTTTTCGGTCGGCTCGGTGGGCGCGGAACGCCAGATCCAGAATGTCGCGGCCGGGCAGTTGAGCGGCTCCTCGACCGACGCGGTCAATGGTTCGCAGCTGTTTGCGACCAACCAGCAGGTGACGCAGAACACGANTGAGCGGCTCCTCGACCGACGCGGTCAATGGTTCGCAGCTGTTTGCGACCAACCAGCAGGTGACGCAGAACACGACCGACATTGCCGCCAACACGGCTGACATCACCAATCTCGGCAATTCGATCAGCAACATTACCGGCGACACCTCGCTGGCCTACACCGACGCCAATGGCGACGGCATACGCTATGTGCGCACCAACGACCGGACGCTCGCCGTCGCGGACTCCTTCGCGCAAGGGATCGGCTCGTCCGCCCTCGGCTACCAGGCGACCGCGAGCGCCGACAATGCGCTGGCGCTCGGCCGCGACACCCAGGCCAGCGTCATCGGCGGCGTGGCGCTCGGCGCCGGCTCGGTTTCGGACCGGGCGGTCGCGCCCGTCTCGGGATCGATCCTCTCCGGCACCGGCCTCATTCCCTACAACACCGCGGACATGAGCCTGCTCGGCGCCGTCTCGGTCGGCACCTCCACCTCCTATCGCCAGATCATCAACGTGGCCGACGGCACGCAGGACCAGGACGCGGTCACGCTTCGCCAGTTGAAGGGCGCGCTGAGCTCGTTCGCGGTGACGGGGAGCCTGTACTTCCACGCCAATTCGACGGCCGCGGATTCGCTTGCGGTCGGCGTCGATTCAGTTGCGGTCGGTCCGCGCACCACCGTCAATGGCGACAACGGCATCGGCATCGGCAATGGCGCCATCGTGCAGCAGACGGCGCCGGGAGGCATTGCGATCGGCCAGAATTCGACGGTCAACCAGGCCGACAGCATCGCCCTCGGCACCAACGCGACCACCAACGGAGCGCAGGCGGTGGCGCTCGGCGCCGGCGCAAAGGCCAACGAGCCGGGCAGCGTCGCGCTCGGCGCGGGCTCGACGACGGCGGCGGCGGTCGCCACCACCGGCACCACGATCAACGGCGTTGCCTATACCTTCGCCGGAACAACTCCGACGAGCACGGTCAGCGTCGGCACCGTCGGCAACGAGCGCACCGTCACCAATGTCGCGGCGGGCCGGATCAGCGGCACCTCCACCGACGCCATCAACGGCAGCCAGCTCTTCGCCACCAACCAGGCGGTCGAAGCCATGCAGGGTAGCGTCGGCGACCTCAACCAGTTCGCCGTCCAGTACGACAAGGACGGGAACGGCAACAAGTCCAACTCGATTACCCTTGCCGGCGGCGACCCGAACACGCCGGTGGTCATCCACAATGTCGGGCCGGGCGTTGCCAACACCGATGCGGTCAATGTTCAGCAGTTCAACAGCGGGTTAGCACTCAACCTGGACAATTCGAAGAACTACACCAACCAGGTGGCGGCCACCACGCTGCAGCAAGCCAATGCGTATGCGGACTCCAAACTCAGCCAGCTCAACATGGACATGGGAGAGGTCAGGGGCGAGGCGCGCCAGGCTGCGGCAATCGGCTTGGCGGCCGGCTCGCTGCGCTACGACGATCGTCCCGGCAAGCTGAGCGTGGCCGCCGGCGGAGGCTATTGGCGCGGTGAAGGCGCCCTGGCCTTCGGCGCCGGCTACACCAGCGAGGAAGGACGTGTTCGAGCGAACCTGTCCGGTACGACGGCAGGCGGACACTGGGGTGTCGGCGCGGGCGTCAGCCTTACGCTGAACTAGAGCCCGGCCATGATCAGGCAGGCAGTCCTTGCTGTCGCGATATCCATGACGTCAATGCTCCTGTCCGGCCCGTTAGCGGCCGGGCAGGAAGCGATCCCTTCCGGCTACAGGGTAAAACCTTCCGACGTAGCGATCCCTGCGGATGCGAAGCTTGGCGAATATCAACGGACCACCCGTCCGTTCGAGAACTGGACGCTGATCTGCGACGAGAACCTGAAGGCGCGCCAAAAGGTCTGCAATGTCACCCAGATCATCGAGGACCAGGCAGGACAGGTTGCGTTCAGCTGGTCGCTTGCCGCCACCAAGGAAGGCAACCCCTACATGATCTTGCGCGCCCCGCCGATCGCCAAGAGCGACGCTCCTGTCTCGCTGACGTTCGAGGGGCGCAAGGAGCCGATAAAAATTCAACTCGACGGATGCAATCAGGCCGTCTGCGTCGGCATGCTGCCGGTTGGTCCGATCATGCGCGAACAGATTTCGAAGGCCGCGGCATCCGTCATCTCCTTTCCGACCACGGATGGCAGAACGATCAACGTAACCGCAACCCTCAAGGGCTTGGCCGCGGCCGTTGCGGCGATCAATTGACGAGGCAATCGCGATGAACCAGCAATCGATCCATGACCGGATAATGTCCCGCAACCAGGGAAAGGGTGCTGTCCGGGTCGGCATCGAAGACCGGAGCAGACCGCAACGAAACCGGGCGAAGACCGCTGTCTTCTCGTTGCTCGCCATTGCCGTCGTCGCCACGGCCGGCTTCGCGGCCATGCGCTACGACCTGCTCCACAATCTATTGCCGCAGCCGGCGGTCGCGGAGACCAACCAGCCCAATCCGGCTCTGGCCGAAACGCCGTTTCTGCAGCATGCCAAAGAGGCAGGCTTGCAGTCTTGTTCCAACATTTTCCCGGCCCTTGGGCAGATGCTGACGACCGGCACGACGTACAGCGTCCAGTCGATCTGGAACAACGAGGCCCCCGACAAACACCTCGTGGAAGCCCTGGTCGGCATGAACTACGCCACGCAGGGCTACAGCGGCCCGGCGGCAGGCCTGGTGTTCGCAGCACCCACCGCATCCGTTTGCGAAGGTACGATGGTCAGGGTGGCGCCATTCGCGGCCAATTGCGCCGATGTTCCGGCCCTGCTTCCGAAAGACAGCAAGCTCGCCAACAATCTTGGACAAATCAGCGTCTATGAACTCGCCAATGGAGGGGGCAACGCGATGCTGCTGCCAACCGGCAACAGCTGCGTCGTCATTTCCGTGGCCTCGGCAGCAGGAAAACAAGGAGGCGTACAATGAGGGTGAATTCCGCCATTGCGGCGATCGGCATGCTGTTGCTTTGCGCCGGGCGGCTGGGCGCGGCGGACCTAGCCCCGGCGGCGGACGTGCCCGAGCCGCCGGCCCAGGAGGAGAGAGGCATCTGGGCGGCGATCGCCTATTCGAGCCCCGACGAGAAGCACGGCTTCTTTTGGGGCGCCGACAAGCGGCAGGAGGCGATGGACATCGCGCTGAAGCATTGCCAGAACGCCGGCGGCGGCAGCTGCGCCGTGGTCAGCGTATTCCGCAATCATCGCCATTGGGATGACGACGACAATACCGGCTTTCCCTACAAGCATTGCGGCGCCCTCGCCGTAGGCGAGAAGCCGGAAGGGCGGCTGACCAGTTGGGGCGCCGAGACGGCGCAAACACGCCGGGATGCCGAAGACCTGACACTGCAGGCTTGCGAGCGGAACGGACAAAAATGCAAGATCCGCGAGTGGGTGTGCACATGACGCATCAGAGCGAAGCAGCGGAACGCCAATCGAGGCGCATGTTTGCGCTCAGTGTAGCGCCGTGCTCAAGCGGGGTCAGCCCTTTGCCGTGATGCGCATCGACGGTATGCGACACCGGCTCGAAGCAGAAGAAATCGGCATCCTGCGACGGCGAATAGAGGATGAAGACGTCGAGCAATGGCGAGGCGGTGAGCGAGATGGCGATCCTGTCCTCGGGCCGGGTGATCCTGGCGCGGCGGTCCCAGCCGTCGAAGGCGTTGTTGACCCAGCTTCGCGGCAACAGGGAGGCGTTCGAGAAATTCCACGCGGGGTAATCGGCCACCGGCGCCACGCCGACCGGCAGATGATGCTTGTCCTCCAGCCAGACCCGCGCCGCCTTCGCCTCGAGCGTCGTTCCGGCGCTGCGCGGGAACCACGGATGAAAGCCGAGCCCGTAAGGCAGGCGAATGCCGGTGCGATTCTCCACCGTGAGCGTGGCATCCAAGGCCCCGTCATGCAGCGCATAGGCGACCCGCGCCGTATATCGGTAGGGGCCGATTTCACCGGCGTCGAGGACCAGTTCTGCCTCGGTGGCGCTGTGGCTGGCAATCCGCCACTCCCTCTGGAAGCCGTCGCCATGGATTGGAAAGGCCTCCCCCGGCACGTTCGGCTCGATCGCATGGAAGCGGCCGTCGAAGGCGAAACCGCCGCCTGAGATGCGGTTCGACCAAGGAACCAGAAGTTGGCAGCCGGAGGCGCCGGTGCCATCGTCAGAGCGAAGCAGCGGCACCGTTGCGCCGCAGACCAGTGCGTCGAAGCGGGCGATCGCCGCGCCCTTTTGCGGCGCCAGGACCAGACGGGCGCGGTCGTCGCGCAGTTCCAGGAGGCCGGCCACCCCTCACCAACCGCCGTCGATAGCGATGTTCTGGCCGCTGATCATGTCCGAGGCGGGCTGGCTGACACTTTTCACCGCCCCCTGGACAGGCTGCCCAGAATCCCGCGCACGATCGCGCGGCCGACCGACGAGCCGACCGAGCGCACCACCGCTTTGATCGCGGCTTCGGCCACCGTCTGGCGGTTGGACGGGCGCGGCGCCGGGGCGCGGCGACCGCCTGATTGCGGCGGCGGCGGATCGTCATTGCCGAAGCCCGGAATAGTCCAGCGCGAGCGGCCAGTGTCGGCCTGCTGCGCCTGCTCGTCCTGCGCATCCCTGGCTTTCTTCTGCAGCATCTCGAAGGCCGATTCGCGGTCGATGGTCTGGTCGTACTGGCCGGCGACCGGGCTCTGGTCGATCAGCTTGCGGCGCTCGTCCGCCGTGATCGGGCCAAGCCTGGACGACGGCGGCCGGATCAATGTCCGCTGCACCATGGACGGCACGCCCTTGACCTCCAGCGTCGAGACCAGCGCCTCGCCGGTGCCGAGCTGGGTGATGGCGGTGGCGCAGTCGAAATCCGGGTTGGGCCGGAAAGTGTCGGCGGCGGTCTTGACCGCCTGCTGCTCACGCGGCGTATAGGCGCGCAGCGCGTGCTGCACACGGTTGCCGAGCTGGGCGAGAACCTTTTCAGGGATATCCAAAGGGTTCTGCGTGACGAAATAGACGCCGACGCCTTTCGAGCGGATCAAGCGAACCACCTGCTCGACGCGGTCGATCAGCACCTTCGGCGCTTCGTCGAAAAGCAGATGCGCCTCGTCGAAGAAGAACACCAGCTTCGGCTTGTCGGGATCACCGACCTCGGGCAATTCCTCGAACAGCTCCGACATCAGCCAGAGCAGGAAGGTGCCGTAGAGCCTGGGGTTCATCATCAATCTGTCGGCGGCAAGCACGCTGATGGCGCCACGGCCGTCGCGGGTGGTGCGCATGATGTCGGCGATGCGCAAGGCCGGTTCCCCAAAGAAATGCGCCGCGCCCTGCTGTTCCAGCACCAGAAGCGTGCGCTGGATTGCGCCGACCGACGGCTTGGTGACATTGCCGTAGCGCGAGCTGATCTCGTCGGCGCGCTCGGCGATGTTGGCCAGCAGCGCCTGCAGATCCTTCATGTCGAGCAGCAGCAGGCCATCCTCATCGGCGATGCGGAAGGCGATGTTCATGATGCCTTCCTGCGCTTCGGAGAGGTTCATCAGCCGCGACAGAAGCAGCGGCCCCATTTCCGAGACGGTGGCGCGGATCGGATGGCCCTGCTCGCCGAACAGGTCCCAGAAGATGACCGGGAATTCCTGGAAGTCGTAAGGGTCGAGCTTGACCTGCTCGGCCCGCTTGACCAGGAAATCCTGCGCCTTGCCCATCATGGCAATGCCGGACAGGTCGCCCTTGATATCGGCGCAGAACACAGGCACGCCGGCATTGGAAAACCCCTCGGCCAGGATCTGCAGGCTGACTGTCTTGCCGGTGCCGGTGGCGCCGGTGATCAGGCCATGGCGGTTCCCATATTGCAGCAAGAGCTGTTCGGCGCGCTGATAGCTGTCGTCGGGCTTGCGGCTGGCGCCGAGGAAAATGCTGGTGTCGTCAGCCATATGACCATGTCTCCGCAAACTGATGTGTTAAAAGCCTGTGGCCGTGCCGCAGGGTATAGTCAGGCCATTGCGCAGCGACAATGCTATTCTCCAATTGGGCTATCCATCCAGTTGGCTATTCATCCAGATTGGGCCAATCGTCTAAATTGAACCAATCCTCCAAATCGGTTTTTGGAACTTGCGGATTTTGCCGCTGTTTGCCAATCGTTCCATGGTTCGTCCACGCAGGCTGCCCTATGTCAGGGAAGCGAATCCCAATCGCGCAAGCGCATTGCATTGCGATATCTGGCAGGGAACCGTAGACTGGACGGCTGACGCTGGTGCGGCCGCATAAAAACGAGGAACATGGATGGGCGCCGGAGCCTTGACCAGGAGCATCGAACCCGCTGACGTCGAGCGCCAGCGTTGGCTGGCCTTGGCCGAAAAGGCGCTCGCCGGCGCCTCCTTCGAGGAAAAACTGGTCTCGCATACCGACGATCAGATTCGCATCGAACCGCTCTACGATCGCGCCGGCGGCGCCGAGCCGCTTGTGCGCGCCAACCCCAAATTGCCCTGGATCGTCAGCCAGCGCATTGACGATCCCGATATCGGCCGCGCCAAGACGCAGGCCCTGGACGATGTGGCACAAGGCGCGACGGGATTGTCGCTTGTCTTCGAGGGTGCTCCGAATGCGTTCGGCTATGGCCTGCCGAGGACGGCGCAGGCGCTGGAGACGGTGCTGGACGGCGTACCGCTAAACCGCACGCAGATCCGCATCGACGCCCATCCCTGGAGCCGTGCCGTTGCCGACTGGCTGGTGGCGTTCCTGAGCAAGCGCCGCTCCGACCCGGCAAAGCTGAACCTCTCCTTCGGCATCGACCCGGCGGCAATCTTTGCCGGAACCGGCCGGCTGCGCATGTCGATCGAGGCGTTGCAGGCATCGATGCCGCAATCGCTGGCGCATTTCTTCTCGCTGGGCGTGCCGGGTGTGCTGCTGGAGGCAGACGGGCGGGTGTTCCACAATGCCGGCGCCACGGAGGCGCAGGAACTCGGCACCATGCTCGCTTCCGCCGTGTCCTACCTCAGGATGTTCGAGGATGCGCGCCAGCCGCTTGTCTATGCCGCTCCCCATATCGGCTTTGCGCTGAGCGTCGACCAGGACCAGTTCCTGTCCATGGCCAAGGTCCGGGCGTTGCGCAGGCTGTGGGCACGCATCCAGGAAACCTGTTCCATCCCGGCATCGACAGCCAACATCCATGCCGAGACGTCGTTCCGCATGATGACGGCGGCGGATGCCGAAACCAACATCCTGCGCACCACCATCGCCAGCTTTGCAGCGGCAGCAGGCGGCGCGGACTCGATCTCCACCCTGCCACACACCATCGCCCACGGGCTGCCGGCCGGCTTTGCCCGCCGCATCGCCCGCAATGCGCAGTTGATCATGGCCAATGAAAGCCATATCGACCATGTCGCCGACCCAGCCTTGGGGTCCGGCGCAGTCGAGGCGCTGACCCTGGGCCTGTGCGAAGCGGCGTGGGAAGAGTTCCAGCGGATCGAAGCGGAAGGCGGCGTTCTGGCAAGCCTGCAGCAAGGGCATATCCAGTCGCGCGTGAAGGCAGCGTCCGCGCGCCGCGCCGAAGCTTATCGGAGTGGTGAACGGGTAATCATCGGCACCACGCTTTACCCGCTGAAAAACGATGCCCCGGTCGAGACGCTGGCGGCTGAGCGGCGGCCGCCTTTCACAGAGGGCGTGGCGGTGTGCGAGGCGCTGTTTCCGGTCCGCATCGACCAGGCAATCGGAGCCGCACAGTGATCCCGGATTTCAGCCATATTGGCTGGTCGGCGCCACGGCGCGCGCCGGTCGAGGTCAAGGGCCAGCGGCTGACGCCGGAAGGCATCGCCGTCAAGCATCTCTACGGCCAGGGCGATCTCAAGGGGCTGCCGCATCTCGACACCTATCCGGGAATGCCGCCCTTCGTGCGCGGTCCCTATCCGACCATGTATGTCCAGCAGCCGTGGACGATCCGGCAATATGCCGGCTTCTCGACGGCCGAGGAATCCAACGCCTTCTACCGGCGCAATCTCGCCGCCGGCCAAAAGGGCCTTTCGGTCGCTTTCGATCTGCCCACCCATCGCGGCTATGACAGCGACCATCCGCGCGTATCAGGCGATGTCGGCATGGCGGGCGTGGCCATCGATTCCATCCTCGACATGCGCCAGCTGTTCGACGGCATCCCGCTCGACGAAATGACGGTGTCGATGACCATGAACGGCGCGGTGCTGCCGATCATGGCGCTCTATATCGTTGCGGCCGAAGAACAAGGAGTTGCGCAGAAGGATCTCGCCGGCACCATTCAGAACGACATTCTGAAGGAGTTCATGGTCCGCAACACCTACATCTATCCGCCGAAGCCCTCGATGCGGATCGTGTCTGACATCTTCTCCTATACCTCCCAGCACATGCCGAAGTTCAATTCGATCTCGATCTCCGGCTATCACATGCAGGAGGCCGGCGCGACCGCGGACCTGGAGCTCGCCTACACCATCGCCGACGGCATCGAATATGCCCGCGCCGGCGTCGCCGCCGGGCTTGATATCGACCGTTTCGCCCCGCGGCTTTCCTTCTTCTGGGCGATCGGCATGAACTTCTTCATGGAGATCGCCAAGCTCCGCGCGGCGCGCCTGTTGTGGGCGACCCTGATGCAGAAGAATTTTGCACCGAAGGACGAACGCTCGCTGTCGCTGCGCACCCATTGCCAGACCTCCGGCTGGTCGCTGACGGCGCAGGACCCCTACAACAACATCACCCGCACCATGATCGAGGCGATGGCGGCGACGCAGGGACACACCCAGTCGCTGCACACCAACTCCTTCGACGAGGCGATGGCGCTGCCGACCGACCACTCCGCGCGCATCGCCCGCAACACGCAGCTGATCCTGCAGAAGGAATCCGGCACCACCCGCATCATCGATCCGTGGGGCGGCTCGGCCTATATTGAACGGCTGACGCATGATCTGGCGGCGCGTGCGCTCGCCCACATCGAAGAGGTCGAGGCGCTTGGCGGCATGGCGGCGGCAACCGAACAGGGCATTCCAAAACTGCGCATCGAGGAAGCGGCGGCGCGCACGCAGGCGCGTATCGATTCCGGCGAGCAGATACTGGTTGGCGTAAACGCGCATCGCCCCGAGAACAACATTGAGGTCGACGTGCTGAAGATCGACAATGCCGAGGTCAGGGCCCGACAGTTGTCGAAGCTGCAGAACCTCAAAGGCACGCGCAATGTCGGCGCGGTCGAGAGCGCGCTCGATGCGCTGACCCGCGCTGCGCAGGGTAACGGAAACCTGCTGGAATTTGCCATCCGCGCCGCGCGCGCCAATGCCACGGTCGGCGAGATCTCGCTGGCGCTCGAAAAGGTGTTTGGCCGTCACGTCGCCTCGGTGCAAACGATCTCCGGCGTTTATCGCAATGCGCTTGGCGACAATCTGACGGTCAACCGATTGCTGGAGAAGCTCGAAGCTTTCGAGAAGAAGTCCGGCGGCAAGCCGCGCATCCTGGTCGCCAAGATGGGACAGGACGGCCACGACCGTGGCCAGAAGGTGATCGCCACGGCCTTCGCCGATCTCGGCTTCGACGTGACGGTCGGCGCGATGTTCCAGACACCCGAGGAGATCGCCAGGCTGGCGGTGGCGCAGGACGTCCATATCATCGGCGCCTCGTCGCTGGCGGCGGGGCACCTGACACTGATCCCCGAATTGCGTGATGCGCTGAAGAAACTCGGACACGCCGACATGCTGATCGTCGCCGGCGGCGTCATCCCGCCGCAGGACTATGACGCGGTGCTGGAAGCTGGCGCCGCGGAGATCTTCCCGCCAGGCACGGTTATTCCAGAGGCTGCGGATCGGTTGCTGGACCGGCTGCTGGCGGGCTGATTGAAACAGTTGCACTGCTTATCAAAGTTGCGTTACAATATCGGGCGCAACCTATGGTATAGCTATGAACAAACACCATCATTCACGGACTTGAGGACGGATCGGGCGTTGTAATCCTGCCGCGGGAAACGCTCGACAGCTTGAGCCTGCAAGTGGGCGATGAACTCCAGATCATCGAAACCGACGACGGCATCATCCTAAGGCCGGTGCCGTGTGACGACGTCGAACGGCAAATGCGTGCTGCTCGCGATGTCATGGACAAGTATGAGCCCGCGTTGCGAAAGCTGGCTGTGCAAATAGGGTGAGCTGGCGTCAGGCGTCCGACAGCTTGACGATTTCCCATTCCTTGCCGTTGACGCTTGCGACGTCGCCGACCTTCTTGCCGAACAGCGCCACGGCCATTGGCGAGACGTGTGAGATGCTGCCCTTTGAGGGGTCGGCCTCGTCCTCGCCGACGATCTTCCAGTGCACTTTCTTGCCGTCATCGCTTTCCAGCGTGACACCCATGCCGAAGCGCACCTGGTCGCTGCCCGGTTCCGGCACGGAAAGCTCGGCGCTTTCGCGGCGCGCTGTCCAGTAGCGCAGGTCGCGCGAGACGACGGCAATGCGCTCGCGATCGGCTTTTCGCTCGGCTTTCGCCAAAATGTCGCGCAGATCGGCCAGATTGTCCTCGATCATCGCCAGGCCGCGCTCCGTCACCAGATTGCGGTGTTGGCTGATCGGCCGCTCGCCGATGCCGGCAATGGCGTTTTCGCTGTCTTCCTCGCGGGTAAAAGCCCTGCTCATCGGATAAACTTAGGCCCGCTTCGGCGACTGTACAAGCCAGTTGCCTGACCGATCATTGACCGGGCTACGGCGGAGCGGAGCCTATGCGGCTGGCCCAATTCCTGCGAAGAACCGTTTCATCGCAGGGATCTGTGCCGATGTTGAACAGACGAACGCTTCTCAAGGGGACTGTCGGCTTTGCGGTGCTCGGCCTTTCGTTGGACAACGCCTTGGCGAAGACGGCAGCGCTTGGCTCGATCAATGCCGCCGAGCTTGGCGTGGAGCCGGACGCACCGGACGACCAGAGCAGGGCCTTCGCCAGGATGCTAGCCGAGGCAAGCCAGCGCAATGCGCCGGTGTTCCTGCCGCCGGGCACCTATGTCGTGTCCAACCTGACCCTGCCCGCCCGCGTCAGGCTTTCGGGCGTGCCGGGCGCCTCGCGCATCCTCTATGGCGGCAATGGCCATTTGCTGACGGCCGAACAGGCCGAGCATATAGAATTCACCGCATTGGTCTTCGACGACGCCAACGGCGGGCTGGCCGACGATGCGCAAGGCCTGCTCGACCTGCGCCGCGTCGCCCATCTCGTCATCGACAATTGCACGATCACCGGCAGCTGCAAGCATGGGCTGGCGCTGGAGCATGCGTCGGGCCGCGTCGAGCGCTCCGAGATTTCGGGGGCTGCGGACGCCGGCATCTACTCCGTCGAGGCCGCTGGCCTGGCGATATCCGATAATGCCGTATCCGACTGTGGCAATGGCGGCATTCTTGTCCATCGCTGGCAGCAGGCCGAGGACGGCACGATCGTCAGCGGCAACCGCGTGCAGCGGATCGGCGCGCGCAGCGGCGGCACCGGGCAGAACGGCAATGGCATCAACGCATTCCGTGCCGGCAATGTCTCGGTCACCGGCAACATCGTCTCGGACTGCGCCTTCTCGGCGATCCGCGCCAACAGTTCCAGCAATCTGCAGATGACCGGCAACACCTGCTCGCGGTCGGGCGAAACGGCGCTCTATTCCGAATTCTCCTTCGAAGGCGCCATCATCGGCAACAACATCGTCGATGGTGCCGCTAACGGCATCTC
The DNA here is from genome assembly GCF_000502815.1 of Mesorhizobium sp. LSJC269B00. Lineage (NCBI taxonomy): Bacteria > Pseudomonadati > Pseudomonadota > Alphaproteobacteria > Hyphomicrobiales > Phyllobacteriaceae > Mesorhizobium > Mesorhizobium sp. LSJC269B00. The sequence continues at coordinate 650,850 of NZ_AYVN01000002.1, read as the reverse complement.
GATCGTCAATTTCGACGAGGGCGGCCGTATGGGTGTCTGCTCAAACAACATCGTGCGTAACCTCTCGACCACCGGCCCCTACCCCGCCGACGCGCCGGGCTTCGGCGTCGGTATCAGCGTCGAGGCCGACACCACCGTCTCGGGCAATGTCATCGAGAACGCGCCGCTCTACGGCATGCAGATCGGCTGGGGCGCTTATATGCGCAATGTTGTGGCGACGGGAAACATCATCCGTCAGGCCGGAACCGGCATCGCCGTCACTGTGGTAGAAGGCGCTGGAAACGCCATCATTTCCGACAACGTCATCGACGGCGCCAGGAACGGCGCCATCATCGGCCAGCGCTGGGCCGAACCGGCGACCGGCGACCTCGCGCGGTCAAGCGTAAGCGGCTATGCGCATCTGACGGTCGAGCGAAACAGGGTCAGCTGAGCGCCGTCGTCGGCCGCAGCGAGCCGACCTTGGCGCCGATGCGGCTTTCGATCGGCGGATTGGCCCGCTCCAGAAGGTTCGCCGCCAGTGCGCCGTCGGCGCTGAGTAGTTTTGCCAGCACAGTGGCAATCATCACCTCGGCGGCGCGGCCGGCGCCGTCATCACATTTCAGCGCGATGCCGAGGCCAAGCTCCGGAACGGCAGCGCAATAGACACCCTCGGCGCCCGTCTTGACGAATATGCGGCCGGGCGCGGCCTGCATCAGCGCCACATCCACTTTGCCGGTGCCGGCGACCAGGAAAGGCTCGGCCATACAGGCAGACAGCAGGCGTTTGGCCGCCTTGGCGCGCTCAGGGCCAAAGCTCCTGCCCGTCGCCATGCGGGCAAAGCCAAGGGCAAAACTTTTCAGCGGCACGGCATAGGTGGGGATCGAGCAGCCATCGGTTGCCCGGTGATCCGCATCGTGGGCAGCGCCGGTCACCGCCTGCATGGCGTCGCGCACCATCTCCTGCAAACCATGGCCTGCCTTGACGTAGCCTTGGTGGGCAATCCCTGAGTGCACGCAGGTGCAGAGAAATCCGGAATGCTTGCCCGAGCAATTGTTGTGCAGTGCGTTCGGCGAGACGCCTGTGCGGGCCAGTGCGATCGTCGCGTCGTGGCTCGACGGCCAATGCGCGCCGCATTCCAGCGCCGGCTTGTCGAGCCCGGCCTTGGCCAGCATCGCCTGCGCCAGTTCGACATGCGCGGGTTCGCCCGAATGCGAAGCGCAGGCCAGCGCCAGTTCGCGGTCGCCCAAGCCGTACGCATCGGCAGCACCCGTTTCAACCAGCGGCAGCGCCTGGATCGCCTTGACCGCCGAGCGCGGAAACACCGGCCGCGCCGTATCGCCGATCTCCAGGACAGGCTTGCCGTCACCGTCGAAGATTGCGACAGCGCCGCGATGGGCGCTCTCGACGATCGCGCCGCGCAAGACTTCGACCAGAACCGGATTTGTCATCACCACCCCGAAATATACGGGCCGCTTCTACCTGATCCGGTCGAGGATGGAAACGTAGTTGGCGACGGCAGCGCCACCCATGTTGAAGATGCCGCCAAGCTTTGCGTCCGGCACCTGGATGCCGTCTGCTTCGCCGGTCAACTGCATGGCGGTCAGCACATGCATCGACACACCGGTGGCGCCGATCGGATGGCCCTTGGCCTTCAGCCCGCCCGAAGGATTGACCGGGAGCCTGCCGTCTTTTGCCGTCGTGCCGTCCAGCGCCAGCCTGGCGCCCTCGCCCGGCTTGGCCAGGCCCATCGCCTCATATTCGATGAGTTCGGCAATGGTGAAGCAGTCATGCGTCTCGACGAAGGAGAGGTCGTCGAGCGTCACGCCGGCCTTCTTCAAAGCCTGGTTCCAGGCCTGCTCGCAGCCTTCGAAGGACAGGATGTCACGCTTCGACATCGGCAGGAAATCCTGGACATGCTCGTTGGCGCGGAAGGCGACGGCGCGGCGCATCTTCAACGCCGTCGAGGTGTCGGTCAGCACAAGGGCGGCGGCGCCATCGGAAACCAGGGAGCAGTCGGTGCGCTTCAGCGGACCGGCGACGAAGGGGTTCTTCTCGCTTTCCTGGCGGCAGAATTCGTAGCCGAAATCCTTGCGCATCTGCGCGTACGGATTGTCGACGCCGTTCTTGTGGTTCTTGGCGGCGATCATCGCCAGCGCATCCGACTGGTCGCCATAACGCTGGAAATAGGCCTGTGCGATCTTGCCGAAGACGCCGGCAAAGCCGGCCGGCGTGTCGCCCTCCTCCGGCAGATAGGAAGCCTTGAGCAGGTTCTTGCCGATCTCGGGTCCGGGCGTCGTCGTCATCTGCTCGGCGCCGACCACCAGCACGATGCGGGCGGCATTGGCGTCGATGGCGCGGATGCCTTGGCGAACCGCTGCCGAACCGGTGGCGCAGGCATTCTCGACGCGGGTCGCCNGGGTCGCCGGCTTGAAGCGCAGCCGATCATCGGCCTGCAGCACCAGGCTGGCGGTAAAATCCTGCGGCGAAAAGCCGGCATTGAAATGGCCGAGCACAATCTCGTCGACCTCGTCCGGACCGATGCCGGCATGGTCGAGCGCGTCGACCGCGACCTTGGTGATCAGGCCTTCCAGCGTCTCGCCTTCCAGCTTGCCGAAGCGAGAATGCGCCCATCCGACGATGCATGCGGTCATGGCAACCTCCGTTTGCCGCAAGCCTAACATGTCTAAGCGCGGCATTAGCCTCTAATATTGTTCAACAGTGAACTGTTTTCCAGTCCAAGGGATAGGCCAGAGCGACATGATCGGTTGATCCGAGCGCGAGTTTTTTATTGATTGATCCGTCAATAAAAAATAATCTCTGTTTTGATCTGGATCTCCCCAATGCCGAAAGTCGGAATGGAACCGTTGCGCCGCAAGGCGCTCATCGACGCGACGATCTCGGCGATCGGCGAGCGCGGCTCGCTTGATGTGACCATGTCGGAGATCGCCGGACGTGCCGGTGTATCCTCAGCCCTCGCCCATCATTATTTCGGCGCCAAGGACGAGCTCCTTCTGGCGACAATGCGGCACATTCTGGCCGAACTGACCATCGACATGCGGCGTGCCCTGCAATCCGCCGGCTCGCCGCGCGAACGCGTCTCGGCGGTGGTCGCCGTCAACTTCTCCGACATCCAGTTCCGGCCGGAAACCATCGCGGCCTGGCTCGCCTTTTATGTCGAGGCGCAGAAATCATCGGCCTTGCGCCGGCTGCTCAGGGTCTATGCGCGGCGGCTGCATTCCAACCTGATGAGCGGACTGATCGGCATACTGCCGCGCAACGAAGCCGACCGCGCGGCGGAAGCGGTCGCGGCGATGATCGACGGGCTGTACATCAGGCGCGCGCTGAAGGACGGCGTGCCGGATGCTCAAACCGCGATCGCGCTGGTCGAGGACTATCTGGAAACCAAACTCGGCGGGCGACAGACACAGTGACAGCCTCAGTGACACAAAGGCGACCCAACATCCTGATCGTCATGGTCGATCAGCTCAACGGCACGCTGTTTCCGAACGGACCGGCGGACTTCCTGCACGCGCCGCATCTCAAGGAGCTGGCCGCGCGCGCGGCACGTTTCCGGAACAATTATACGCCCTCGCCGCTTTGCGCGCCGGGGCGCGCCGCCTTCATGAGCGGCCAATTGCCGTCGCGCACCCAAGTCTACGACAACGCCGCTGAGTTCGCCTCCTCAATTCCGACCTATGCTCACCATCTGCGCGCCGCCGGCTATTACACCTGCCTGTCGGGCAAGATGCATTTCGTCGGCCCCGACCAGTTGCATGGTTTCGAAGAGCGGTTGACCACCGATATCTATCCCGCCGATTTCGGCTGGACGCCGGACTACCGCAAGCCCGGCGAACGCATCGACTGGTGGTATCACAATCTGGGCTCGGTGACCGGCGCCGGCGTCGCCGAGATCACCAACCAGATGGAGTATGACGACGAGGTCGCCTTCCACGCGGTGCAAAAACTCTACGACCTTGCCCGCACCTCCGACGATGCGGCCAGCCGGCCCTGGTGCCTGACGGTTTCCTTCACCCACCCGCACGACCCCTATGTCGCACGGCGGCAATATTGGGATCTCTATGAAGATTGTCCGGCGCTCGAACCGGAGGTGGGATTCATCCCCTATGCCGATCAGGACCCGCATTCGCAGCGGCTTTACCGCGCCAGCGACTACGACAGTTTCAACATCACGCCGGAGCAGATCCGCCGCTCGCGGCGCGGCTACTACGCCAACATCTCCTATCTCGACGACAAGGTCGGCGAGTTGATGTCAGTGCTGGAACGTACGCGCATGCTGGACGACACGGTCATCCTGTTCTGCTCCGACCATGGCGATATGCTTGGCGAGCGCGGCCTGTGGTTCAAGATGAACTTTTTCGAGGGCTCGGCACGGGTGCCGCTGATGATCGCCGGCAAGGGCGTTGCCGCGGGGCTGATCGACGCGCCGGTTTCCAATCTCGACGTGACGCCGACATTGTGCGATCTCGCCGGCATCGACATCTCGGCGATCGCGCCGTGGACCGACGGCCAGTCGCTGCTGCCGCTGCTCGAGGGCACGAAACGCGATGCTCCAGTTCTGATGGAGTATGCCGCCGAAGGCTCCAACGCGCCGTTGGTGGCGATCCGCGACGGCCGCTATAAATTCATCCATTGCGAGATCGATCCGCCGCTTCTGTTCGATCTCGAAGCCGATCCGCAAGAACTCACCAATCTTGCCACCGATCCGACGCATGCCGATCTGGTGGCGGCCTTCACGGGAGCCGTACGAGCGCGCTGGGACATGGCCGCCTTCGACGCCGCCGTGCGTACCAGCCAGGCGCGGCGCTGGGTGGTCTATCCGGCGCTACGCAACGGCACGCATTACCCCTGGGAGTTCCAACCGCTGCAGAAGGCGTCGGAACGCTACATGCGCAACCACATGAACCTCGACAATCTCGAGGAACAGAAACGCTTTCCGCGAGGCGAATGATGACAATTGTCCCCTCCCTCGAGCACCTCAGACAGGCCTATGCCGTGACGTCGAAGGCGACGCAGATCACGCCTTTGCTGGAATCGACAGCCTTGGCCAAGGAGACGGGTGCGGCCCGCGTCTTTATCAAGCCGGAATCACTGCAATGGGCCGGCTCGTTCAAGGTGCGCGGGGCCTATTGGCGGTTGAAGCGGCTGTCGCCGGATGAGGCCATAAAAGGCGTCGTCGCCTACTCCTCCGGCAATTTCGCGCAAGGGTTGGCGGCTGCCGGCCAGGCGCTCGGCATTCCCGTCACCATCGTCATGCCGATCGACGCGCCGGCCGCCAAGCGCGATGCGACCACAGGCTATGGCGCGCGCGTCGTGCTGACCGATCATGGCGAGCGCGCCCGTGAAGAGGTCGCAGCCGCCAAGGCCTGCGAGATTGCCGAGACCGAAGGGCTGGCGTTGCTGCATCCATTCGACGATCCGGAGATCGTTGCCGGCCAGGCCGGCGCCGGGCTCGAAGCGCTCGAACAATTCGAGGCAAAGGACGCCAGTGCCGACCTTCTGTTCTGCTCGGTCGGCGGCGGCGGACTGATCGGCGGCATCTCGCTCGCCTTCCACTATCTGTCGCCGGCAACCGAGATCATCGGCGTCGAGCCGGAAGGCTTCAACGGCATGGGTGCATCGCTAGCGCATGGCGCCATCGAGACCATGCCGATCGCGCCGAAATCGATCTGCGACGGGCTGATGTCGCGGCGGCCGGGCGACGCGCCGTTCGCGGCGGTCAAGACCGCTGGCGTGCGCGGCATCACCGTCGACGACCAATCGGTTAGGCGAGCGATGAAGATCGCCTTCGAACGGATGAAGCTGGTGCTCGAGCCATCGGGCGCCGCCTCTCTGGCGGCGCTTCTCGGCGGCAAGGTGGATGTGACGGGTAAAACGGTCCTGGTCATGGCTACCGGCGGCAATGTCTCGCTCGCCGATTTTATTTCGCATATGAACGATGGGCGCATGTGAACCATGCTTGAAGCAGACTTCGTCATCATCGGCTCCGGCTCGGCCGGCTCGGCCATGGCCTACCGACTGTCGGAAGACGGCAAGCATTCGGTGATCGTCATCGAGTTCGGCGGTACCGATATCGGGCCGCTGATCCAGATGCCGTCGGCGCTGTCGATCCCGCTCAACATGAGCCTTTACGACTGGGGCTTTGCCAGCGAACCGGAGCCGCATCTCGGCGGCCGCGTGCTGGCGACGCCACGCGGCAAGGTGATCGGCGGCTCGTCCTCGATCAACGGAATGGTCTATGTCAGGGGCCACGCACGCGACTTCGACCACTGGGCCGAACAGGGGGCGGCCGGCTGGGGCTTCGCCGACGTGCTGCCCTATTTCAAGCGCATGGAGGACAGTGACGGGGGCGAGGACGGCTGGCGCGGCCACGGCGGCCCGCTGCACGTCCAGCGTGGCCCGCGCAAGAATCCGCTCTACGGCGCCTTTGTCGAGGCCGGCCGCCAAGCCGGGTTCGAACTGACCGACGACTACAATGGTTCGAAGCAGGAAGGCTTCGGGCCGATGGAGCAGACCATACGCGGCGGCCGCCGCTGGTCGGCCGCATCAGCCTATCTGAAGCCGGCGCTCAAGCGGCAAAATGTCAGCGTGATCAAAGGCTTCGCCCGTCGTGTGATCATCGAGAATCAGCGCGCTGTCGGCGTCGAGATCGAAGCTCACAAACAGATTCAGGTCGTTAAGGCGCGACGTGAGGTGATCGTTGCCGCATCATCGATCAATTCGCCCAAGATCCTGATGCTATCCGGTATCGGCCCGGCCGCGCATCTCAAGGAGAACGGCATCCAGGTCGTGGCCGACCGGCCCGGTGTCGGCCGCAATCTGCAGGATCATATGGAGCTCTACATCCAGCAGGAATCGACCCAGCCGATCACGCTGAATTCGGTTCTCAACCCATTCTCCAAGGCTCTGATCGGGGCGCAGTGGCTGTTCTTCAAGACCGGCCTCGGTGCCACCAACCATTTCGAGGCCGCGGCCTTCGTGCGCTCGCAGGCCGGCGTCGACTACCCCGACATCCAGTATCACTTCATCCCGGCTGCGGTGCGCTATGACGGCAAGGCGGCGGCGAGGGCCCATGGCTTCCAGGCCCATGTCGGGCCGATGCGGTCGAAGTCGCGCGGCTCGGTGACGCTGCGCTCTCCCGACCCGAAAGCGACGCCGGTCATCCGCTTCAACTACATGTCGCATCCAGACGACTGGACCGAGTTCCGCCACTGCATCCGGCTGACCCGCGAGATCTTCCGCCAGAAGGCTTTTGACGGCTTTCGCGGCAAGGAAATCTCGCCGGGTTCGCACGTCCAGTCGGACGAGGATCTCGACGCCTTCATCCGCGATCATGCCGAGAGTGCCTACCACCCGTGCGGCACCTGCAAGATGGGCCGCGCCGACGACATCATGAGCGTGGTCGATCCGGAGTGCCGGGTAATCGGCGTCGACGGCCTGCGCGTCGCCGACTCCTCGATCTTCCCGCGGGTGACCAACGGCAACCTCAACGCGCCGTCGATCATGACCGGCGAGAAGGCCTCCGACCACATTCTCGGCCGCACGCCACTGGCGCCGTCCAACCAGGAACCCTGGATCAATCCGCGCTGGCAGGTGGCGGATCGATAGGGCATTGTCCGGCGGACTGCTCCGCAATAGCGAATACATCTGGAGAACAGCATGCGCGCCCAGCCAACGGCATCGCACTATGTCAACGGCCGCTACATCGAGGACGAAGGCGGCGCGCCGCTGCCGGTGATCTATCCGGCGACCGGTGAGGTCATCGCCACTTTGCATTCGGCGACTCCGAACGTGCTGGAGCTCGCCATCGAAGCCGCGCGGGCCGCACAACCGGCCTGGGCGCGGATGAAGCCGGTTGAGCGTGGCCGCATCCTGCGCCGCGCCGCCGACATTTTGCGCGCGCGCAACGCCGATCTGGCGCGGATCTAGACGCTCGACACCGGCAAAGCGATCCAGGAGACGCTGGTGGCGGATGCACTATCGGCCGCCGACTGCCTCGAATATTTCGGCGGCGCGGTTGCCGCCTTCAACGGCGAGGCGATCGATCTTGGTGGACCTTTTGCCTATACGCGCCGCGAGGCGCTCGGTGTGTGCGTCGGCATCGGCGCCTGGAACTATCCGATCCAGATCGCCGGCTGGAAATCCGCCCCGGCGCTCGCCATGGGCAACGCCATGGTATTCAAGCCTTCGGAGAACACGCCGCTGTCGGCGCTGGCGCTGGCCGAGATCTACTCAGAGGCGGGCCTGCCCGACGGGCTGTTCAACGTCGTGCAAGGCTATGGCGAAGTCGGCGCCGGCCTCGTCGGCCATGATGTCGTTGCCAAGGTTTCGGTGACCGGCTCGGTGCCGACCGGCCGCAAGGTGCTGTCGCTCGCCGGTTCGAAGATGAAGCACGCTACCATGGAGCTCGGCGGCAAGTCGCCGCTGATCGTGTTCGACGATGCCGATCTCGAAAACGCCGTCGGCGGCGCCATGCTCGGCAATTTCTATTCGACCGGGCAGATCTGCTCCAACGGCACGCGCGTCTTCGTGCAGAGCGGCATCCATGACCGCTTCGTCGACCGGCTGGTCGAGCGGACGAAAAAGATCCGCATCGGCGATCCGCTCGATCCTGAGACGCAGATGGGGCCGCTGGTCAACAAGGCGCAGCAGGAGAAGGTCGTTTCCTACATCGCGGCCGGCAGGCAGGATGGAGCAACGCTCGCCTGCGGTGGCAACGTGCCGTCGCTGCAAGGTTTCGATGGCGGCTTCTTTGTCGAGCCGACGGTGTTCACCGGTGTCACCGATACGATGCGCATTGCGCGCGAGGAGATTTTCGGGCCGGTGATGAGCGTGCTGAAGTTCGACGGCGAGGACGAGGTGATCGACCGCGCCAACGACACCGAATTCGGCCTCGCCGCCGGCGTCTTCACCCGCGACCTGCAGCGCGCTCATAGGGTGATCGCCGAACTGCAGGCCGGCACCTGCTGGATAAACGCCTACAATCTGACGCCGGTGGAAATTCCGTTTGGCGGGGTGAAGCAATCCGGCATTGGGCGCGAGAACTCGCTGGCGGCTTTAGCGCTCTATTCGCAGCTGAAGGCGGTGTATGTCGAGACCGGGGATGTAGCGAGCCCGTATTGAGGGGTTGGCGCGAGGCACCCCCCCTCTGCCCTGCACGGCAGAGGGGGGTGCCTCGCACCGGCCTCTCAACAACCTCACCCCTTCTGCGCCGTGCCGTCCAGATACTGCGTCAGCGCGCAGACCAGATGATAGAAGATGCTGGCCGGCACGTCCGATGCCAAGGAGCGGCCGCGTTCGTCGATGCGGTCGATCCACAGGCCGAGCGGGGCCGGATCGATGTGCCAGCGGAACAGGCGGCCGACGCGCGCCTCGATCTCCGGCTTGAGGTCGGGACCACCCGAGCCATCCAGCGCAATCGCCGCCTTGATCGCTTCGGCCTGTGGCCAGCTCCGCGACACAAGGTCGAGCGGCAGGCCCTGTCTGGAGACCGCACCGTAGGCAAGGCCGGTGGCGCGGTTGAGGCCGTTGGCGATGGCCGAGGCGTAGAGCTTGCGGGCAAAATTGCTCAACTCGCCCTGGCCGCTGCGGGCGACGAAATCGGTGAGCAGCGAGGCCCATTCGAAATGATGGCCGGGCTCGGTCCATGTGCCCTTCTCGCCGGCGGCCGGCTTCCACCCGGCGTCAAAATATTCGCCCAGCGTCCAGCTCTCGGCATCGAAGAAATGACTGCGGAAAAGGTCGATGATGCGCGCGGCGCGGCGCAGATAGGTGCGGTCGCCGGTCGCCTTATACCAGGCGAGGAAGGCCTCGAGCAGATGCATATGCGGGTTGGAGCGCCGCTCGCCCTCGCCATCGGATGTCTCGAGAAAGCCGGTCATGCGGCTGTCCTCGAGATGCGCGTCGAGGAACACGAAGGTCTCCTGGCCCAGCCGCAGCGCATCCGGATCGCCGCACATATGCGCATGCGCCAGCGCCAGCAGCACGCAGGAATGGTCGTAGGCATCCTCGGTTGGGTCGGCGACGGAGCCGTCGACATTGAGCGTGCGCACCCAGCCGCCCCGGTCCGTGCGGCCCTTGCCGGCCATGAAGGCGATGCCATGGGAGATCAGGCGATCGGCTGGACCGTCCCAGCCGCGGGCCTTGGCAACGGCGAAGGCGTAGACTTGCCTCGCCGTCGTGCGCATGCGCTTGGGCTTCAACAGCGCCTCGCCGTCGAAGCCGAGCGCCTCGTGGAAGCCGCCATGACGCTCATCGACGCCTGAAGTCGACCACAGCGGCAAGGTCTCCTCGAACAGCCAGTGATGCACGCGCCGCCGCCAGGCACCGCTTTCGATGACGCGGTCATGCGCCGGGGTGAACCTGGTTTCCAGACGGCCCGATTTTTCCAGCTGCTCGACGATCTTCTTGACGTGCTGGCTGTGACTGACCGGGGCAACGAAGGTGGCGTCCGCGGTCGAGACGATGGCGACATCCTTCATGCCGATCGCCGACAAAAGCCGGCCGTCGCTGCGGATGTAGGAGTTCTCGCAATCGATGGCGACGACATCGCCGACGACGACATTGCCCTTGGCGTCGGCAGGGCCGACATCAAGCAGCGACTGCCAGGAGCCGAGGTCGTTCCAGCGGAAGCCGGCCGGCACCATGGCGATGTCCTTGGCCCGTTCCATGATGGCGTAGTCGATCGAGTTCGACGGGATGGCGGCGTAGAGGTCGAGCGGCATATAGAGGCCGGACAGGTCGCTCGTTGCCGCCTTGTAGGCGGTTTCGGTGGCCTGCCAGATGTCGGGTTGGAAGGTGGCGAAGGCGTCGCGCATGGCGCCGGCGCGAAACAGGAAAATGCCGGTGTTCCAGTAGAAGGTGCCCGCACTGAGATAGCTCTGCGCAGTGCCGAGGTCGGGCTTTTCGACGAAGCGCGACACGTCGAAGACGCCGCCGCTTTCGGCTGCGACTTCGATATACCCATAGCCGGTCTCGGGCTGCGTCGGCTTGATGCCGAACACCACCAGACGGCCGGCAAGCGCTGCCTGGCTGCCCGCCTCGACGCTCTGCCAGAACTGCCTGGGGGTGGCGATTTCGTGGTCGGACGGAACCACCAGAACCAGGCTGTCGCCGAATTCAGAAAGCGTGCGCAGCGCGGCCAGCGCCACGGCGGCAGCCGTGTTGCGCCCGGTCGGCTCGAACAGCGGGCCACCGCCGGCGAGGTCGAGTCCGGCAAGGTCGGCATGCACGCGCTCGGCATGGCGCTCGGCGGCGATCAAGAAGATCGGCGTTTCGCCCTCCGGCCGCGCCGTCAGCCGGCGCAGTGTCTTGGCCAGCATCGAGCCGTCGCCGGAAAGATCGTGGAACTGTTTCGGGTTGTCCTCGCGCGACAGCGGCCACAGCCGCGAGCCGACACCGCCGCTCATGACAAAACTGACGATGCGCTCGCTCATGAAAGGTCCAATCAGAACGTCTGGTTGTAAGCGCCGACTTCGGGGCTGCGGCGCAGCACGGCGTCGACGGCCTCGAACATCTGCCGGCGGCGGTCGGACGATGTCGGGCTTTCGACAACCACGACAAGCTCCGGCTTGTTCGATGACGCCCGCACCAGCCCCCAGGTGCCGTCCTCAGCCACGACGCGCACGCCGTTGACGGTGATCAGGTCAGCGATCTTCTGGCCGGCAAAAGTCTTGCCGGCGCGCTGCATCGCCTGGAAGTCCGCCACCACCCGATCGACCACGCCGTATTTCACATCGTCGGCGCAATGCGGGGACATGGTCGGCGTGCCGAAGGTCAGCGGCAGCGCGCGATAGAGATCGGCCATCGAATTTCTGGGGTTCCGGTCGAGCATCTCACAAATGGCTATTGCCGTGATGAGACCGTCATCATAGCCGCGGCCGATCGGCGGGTTGAAGAAGAAATGGCCCGACTTCTCGAATCCGGCGACGGCGCCAAGCTCGGCGACCCGGCGCTTGATATAGGAATGGCCGGTCTTCCAGTAATCTGTCTTCGCGCCGTTGCCACGCAAAACGCTGTCGGTGTTGAACAGGCCGGTCGATTTGACATCGACGACGAAGGTCGAGCCGGGATGCTGGCTGGAGATATCGCGCGCGAGCATGACGCCGACCTTGTCGGCGAAGATCTCGTTGCCCTCATTGTCGACCACGCCGCAACGGTCGCCGTCGCCGTCGAAGCCCAGCCCGACATCGGCGCCGGTCTCCAGCACCTTGTCGCGGATGGCATGCAGCATCTGCATGTCTTCCGGGTTCGGGTTATAGCGCGGAAAACTGTGGTCGAGCTCGACATCGAGCGGGATCACCTCGCAGCCGATGCGCTCCAGCGCCTGCGGCGCGAAGGCGCCGGCGGTGCCGTTGCCGCAAGCCGCCACAACCCTGATCTTGCGCGCGATGCGCTTGTCCTGAGTCAGGTCGTCGAGATAGGTCTCGCGAAAACCGGCGACGAAATCGTAGCAGCCGCCGCCGGCGAGATCGAAGTCGCTCGACAGCACGATCTGTTTCAGTGCGCTCATCTCCTCTGGTCCGAAGGTCAGCGGCCTCGCCGCACCCATCTTGACTCCGGTCCAGCCATTATCGTTGTGCGATGCCGTGACCATGGCGACGGATGCCGCGTCGAGCGCGAACTGGGCGAAATAGGCCATGGGCGACAGCGCCAGGCCAATGTCTTTCACCTTTGCGCCCGCAGCCATCAGGCCGGAAACCAGCGCCAGCTTGATGGCAAGCGAATAGGAACGGAAATCATGCCCGGTGACGATGTCGGGACCCGCGCCAAGACGGCGGATCAAGGTGCCCAGGCCCATGCCCAACGCTTGGACGCCGATCAGGTTCAGGTCCGGCGGTTGCGTCGAACCGGCATGGCCAAACCACCAGCGCGCGTCGTATTCGCGAAAGCCGGACGCCTTGATCAGCGCTTCGGTTTCGAATTCGAAGCTGTTGGGCCGGGCGTCGCCTACGATTTTCAGGGGCAAGGCAGCAAAGCTCCAGATGGCGAAAACACGATCTATCGAGGCTGCGACTTAGCACACAAGGCTTTAAGCCGGGTTTATCCCGGGAGGAAAGCCAAGCTTTGCGGCAATGCCCAACGAAAGCCAACGAAATGCGACAGAAGCGCTGCCATTGCCGCTTGCAGGAACGGTATGCGGCAGCTATAAGCCCGCGGTCTGGTCACGGAGTGTAGCGCAGCCTGGTAGCGCACCTCGTTCGGGACGAGGGGGTCGCAGGTTCAAATCCTGCCACTCCGACCAGAAAAAACAGACACTTAGGTGTTTGTTCTCCCGACCCACAAGATAGCTTGATGCAAACCGGCCGCGTCGGCGTCGCTGTCAGCATGGTGTTTTGACGCGACAACCATCCGCGCTAACTCGATAATAGGAATGCCGCCGAGACAGCGGCCCGGAACGAGGTTTGCGGAAGATGAATTTGTTTATTTCAAGCGCAGGCCGGCTGTCAGCGATGCTTGTTCTTTTCCTGATGGCAGGCTGCTCATCGCTGGGCAGCGCGGTCAACCCGGCGAAATACGACCGCATGACATGCGCCGAGCTCAACAATGCGGTGGGCGATACCGCGCGCGAAATCTCGCAGACCGCCATCACCCGCGGCAAGGTCACCAACACCAGCGTGCCGAACTGGCTGCTCGGCGGGGCACGCGTCAAGAGCGCCGTCGCCAACCGCGAGACGGCCAGGATCGAACGGCTGAAAGAGCGCGAGGCGGCCATTGTCGCCACGAGGACCAGCCGATGCCCCAGGTCAGCGGGCTGAGCGATTCGGCCCTGCCCTGTTGATTAACCTCACGCGACTATCTCAAGCACTCAACCGGAACCGGGTCACATCGATTGCCGCAGCCATCAGCGTCTGCGTGTAGGCCGCCTTCGGGTTGCTGAAGATCTCTTCCGTCGGCCCTTCCTCGACGATCTTGCCCTGCCTCATGACGATGATGTAGTCGGCCATGGCGCGCACCACGGAGAGATCGTGGCTGATGAAGAGGTAGGACAGTTCGTGGTCGGCCTGCAGCTTGCGCAGCAATTCGACGATCTGCTTCTGCACCGAGCGGTCGAGCGCCGAAGTCGGCTCGTCCAGCACCACCAGTTTAGGCTTCAGGATCACGGCACGCGCGATGGCGATGCGCTGGCGCTGGCCGCCGGAGAATTCGTGCGGGTAGCGGTTGCGTGCGTTGGGATCGAGTCCGACCTCGAGCAAAGCCTCGACGGCGCGCTGATCGCGTTGCTTGCCTGACAGGTTCGGCTCATGCACCAGAAGCCCTTCGGTGATGATCTGGCCGACGGTCATGCGCGGCGACAGCGAGCCGAACGGATCCTGGAAGACGAGTTGCATCTCACGTCGCAGCGGTCGCATCGCCTGGCGGTCGGCGGTGGAGATGTCGCGGTCGCCGAAGCGGATGACACCGTCGCTGGGCAACAGGCGCAGAAGTGCGCGGCCGAGCGTCGATTTTCCCGAACCGGACTCGCCGACGATACCGATGGTCTGGTTGCGCTTCAGCCGGATCGAAATGTGATCGACGGCGCGTAGCAGCAGCGGTTCGCCGGCAAGGAAGCCGCCGCCGATCTTGAAGGTCACTTCGACATTGCGGCCCTCCAGCAGCACCGGAGCGCTGGGCGGCGGCGCCGCCTTGGTGCCGGTCGGTTCGGCGGCCAGCAGCATTTTGGTATAGGCATGCTGCGGGTTGGCGAAAAGTGCTTCCGCCTCGCCTTCCTCGACCACCTCGCCATAGCGCATGACATAGACGCGGTCGGCAAAGCGCCGGACGATGCCGAGATCGTGGGTGATGAAGACGATGGCCATGCCGAGCTTGCGCTGCAATTCGGCGAGCAGCACCAGGATCTGCGCCTGGATGGTGACGTCGAGCGCCGTCGTCGGCTCGTCGGCGATCAGGATGTCGGGGTCGTTGGCCAATGCCATGGCGATCATGACGCGCTGGCGCTGGCCACCCGACATTTCGTGCGGATAGGATTTCATCCGCCGCTCGGGATCGGGGATATGCACCAGCCTGAGCAACTTGAGCGCCTCGTTCCGTGCCTCGGCTGCGTTCAGCCCGCGGTGCTTGCGGATCGGTTCAATAAGCTGGTTGCCGATCGAATAGAGCGGATCGAGCGAGGTCATCGGCTCCTGGAAGATCATGCTGATCTTGGCGCCGCGCACCTTGTTGAGGTCGGGCTTGCTCATGGTCAAAAGGTTGCGGCCGCGATAATCGACGTGACCCGTCGCCTCGCCGTTGGACGCCAGCAGGCTCATCGCCGCCATCATGGTCTGGCTCTTGCCGGATCCGGATTCGCCGACCACGGCAACGGTTTCACCTGCCTTGACGTGGATGTTGATGCCCTTGACCGCTTCGACCGCGCCGTCGAGCGTGCGGAAGCGGACGCGAAGGTCCTTGACGCTGAGGATCGTTTCGGGCGTTTCCATCGCAACGGTCCCCATCTTATCGGTCCCCATCTTTATCGGTCCCATCTTCATCGGTCTCTCGGATCGAGCGCGTCGCGCAGGCCGTCGCCGACGAAGTTCAGTGCAAACAGCGTCGACACGAGGAAGAAGGCGGGGAACAAAAGCAGCCAGTTGGCGGTGCCGATGTTCTTGGCGCCGACGGAGATGAGCACGCCCCAGCTGGTCATCGGTTCCTGCACGCCAAGGCCGAGGAAGGACAGGAAACTTTCCAGGATGATGACCTGCGGCACCAGCAGCGTCATGTAGATCACCACTGGTCCGAGCAGATTGGGGATGACATGGCGCAGCAGGATGCCGCGCTGGCCGACGCCCATGGCTTCGGCCGCCTGGACATACTCCTGCCGCCGGATCGACAGCGCCTGGCCGCGCACGATGCGCGCCATGTCGAGCCACAGCACCGCCCCGACCGCCAGGAACATCAGCACGAAATTGCGGCCGAAGAACACCACCAGCATGATGACAAAGAAAATGAAGGGCAAGGAATAGAGCACGTCGACGATGCGCATCATCACCTCGTCGATCTTGCCGCCGGAAAAGCCGGCCGCCGCCCCGTAGAGGACGCCGATGACCACGGCGACAATGCCGGCAAGCAGGCCGATGGCCAGCGAGATGCGCCCTGCCATCAGCGTTCGCGAGAGAAGATCGCGACCGGTGTTGTCGGTGCCGAACAGGAAGTACTGCTGTTTGACCGACGCAGTCATAGTCAATTCGAGCCCGTCGGCCGATTTGCTCTCTATCTTGGTATCGTCGAAGGCATCGGAGCGGTCGAGATAGCGGATGTTGCGGTCGTCGATCGGTTTGGTCGAGGTGACGGTGACGGTGACGCGACTGCCGTCCAGTTTCCACTCCTTGATGTCGACGCGCATGCGCTTGATGGCATCCTTGAGCGCCGTCTCGATCATGTCCGGCTTCGGATAGGCTGAAAAGCTTGGTGGCGTGCGCACATAGTCGGCATAGATGGTGGTGTACTGATGCGGCACGAACCAGGGGCCGAAGATGCTGATGACGCCAATGAAGGCCAGGTAATAGAGGCTGAACATGGCGGCGCGGTTGGCTTTGAGGCGCGCCCATGCGTCGCCCCAGAGCGAGCGGCCGACGACGGCCGGCGGAGCGGCGGCGGCTGTGATGTCGGTCATAGCGCACCCTCAGTCATAGCGTACCCTCGGGTCGACGACCGCGTACATGACGTCGACGATCAGGTTGAAGACGATGGTGAAGAGCGCGATCACCACCACGGTCCCCATCACCAGCGTGTAGTCGCGGTTGAGCGCGGCATCGACGAAATAGCGGCCGACACCGGGAATGGAGAAGATGGTCTCGACGATGACCGAACCGGTGAGCAGCGCCGCGGCTGCGGGGCCGGTGAAGGAAACGATCGGCAGGATGGCGCCGCGCAGCGCGTGCTTGACCACCACCGACCAGTCGGAGAGGCCGAGCGCACGCGCCGTTCGGATATGATGCGAACGCAAGCTCTCGATCATCGACCCGCGCATCAGGCGGGCAACGATGGCGATCTGCGGCAAGGCCAGCGTCAGCACCGGGCCGATCTTGTTGATCAATGCGCCATCACCCCAGCCGCCGATCGGCAACAGCTTCCAGGTCAATCCGAACACCAGCTGAATCACAGGAGCGATGACGAAGGTGGGGATAGTGCTGCCGGCGGTCGCCAGCGCAATCACCGTATAGTCGCCAAGCTTGTTCTGGTTGAGCGCGGCGATGGTGCCGAGCACCGAACCAAGCAGCAGCGCCAGGATCAGCGCCGAGGTGCCGAGCTGGACCGATATCGGCAGCCCCTTGGCAAACAGTTCGGTGACGGTGAAGTCAGGCAAATTGTAGCTCGGCCCGAAATTGCCGCGCAGAAGATTGCCGAGATAGTGGGCATATTGCAGCCAGAGCGGATCGTCGAGGCCGAACTGTGCTTCCAGATTGGCCCTGATCTCGGGACTGAGGCCCCGCTCCTGATTGAAGGGGCCGCCCGGTGCGACGCGTATCAGGAAGAACGCCATGGTCACGATGACGAACAGCGTCGGAATGGCGGTCAGAAGCCGCCGTAAGATGTATCGCAGCATCGGCGCCCCGCTTCGGCCAGAGCGACATACGTCCATGCGGACGCATTGCCACGCTCCGGCGCCAAATCTTCGCACCGGGCTTGCCGAAAATCGACCACGACTTTCGGACCGGTGCGATGACCGACCAGTCCGCCGCGCCCAAATGGGGCGCGGCGGTCCAGTCAAGGATGATTATCAGTCCTTGGAGACGAAGCGGGACGGATGGATGTCCATCACATTGTCATCGAAGCCATGCAGCTTCGAGGAAACGATATCGTGGAAGCTGTAGTAGAGAAGCGGAATGTTGCCGACGTCATCGACAAGGATGCGCTCGGCCTCAGTGAGGTCCTTCATGCGCTCTTCCGGCTTGCCGCCGGCAGCCGCGGCCTTGTCCATGGCCGCCTCATATGCCGGGCTGACGTAGTTCGAATAGTTGTTGCCGCTGGCCTTGCGGGTGATGCCGAGGAAGGTCTCGGGATCCTTGTAGTCGGCGATCCAGGCGGCACGCGCCACGTCGTAGTTGCCCTTCTGCTCGAGGAAGGAATAGTGGGTCTTGGTATCGGTGTTGAGCAGCGTGATCTCGACGCCAAGCGGCTTCAACTGTTCCTGGATGGCAACCGCGGTGTTCTTGTGGTTTTCCGAGGTGTTGTAGCGGATCTCCATCTTCAGCGGATGCTCGGGCGTATAGCCGAGTTTCTGAAGGATCTTCTTGGCGGCGTCCTCGCGGTCGATCTGCGGCATGTCGGCGTATTTGGCCATTGCCGGCGTGTAGCCGGCGATGCCCGGAGGCACCATCGAATAGCCAGGCAGCATGGAATTCTGCCAGACCTTTTCGGCCAGGAAGTCGCGGTCGATAGCCATCGAGATGGCGTTGCGCAGCTCGACATTGTCCCAGGGCGCCTTGTCGGTCTTGATCGCGTAATAATAGGTGCCGAGATACGGTCCGACGCGGACCTGATCGCCGAACTTGGTCTTGAGGTCAGCGAGCTGTTCGGTCGGCAGGTCGCCGTAGCTGTCGAGTTCGCCTGCCTCGAAGCGCTTCATCGCCGAAGAGCGGTCTTCGGTCGGGATGTAGTTGACGACGTCCATCTTGACGGTCGCGGCATCCCAGAATTTCGGATTCTTGACCAGCTTCATGTGGTCGTTGGGAATCCACTCGGCCAATGTATAGGCGCCGTTCGAAACGAGATTGCCCGCCTTGATCCAGTCGGCGCCGAGCTTGTCGATCGAGGCCTTGTTGACCGGGTAGGTAGCCTGGTGGGTCAGCATCTCCAGGAAGTATGGCGTCGGCGCCTTCAGCGTCACTTCCAGGGTGTTGGCGTCGATCGCCTTGACGCCCATGTCCTCGGGCTTGCCTTTCTTGGTGTTGACTTCCTCGGCGTTCTTCACGGGATAGAGCATGGAAGCGTATTCGGCGGCGGTCGCCGGATCCTCCAGCCTACGGAAGGAATAGACGAAGTCGTCCGCCGTCACCGGGCTGCCATCCGACCACAAGCCGTCCTTGCGCAGCTTGAACGTGTAGACGGTGCCGTCATCAGATACCGTCCAGCTTTCGGCGGCGCCCGGGATGAGGTTCGTCTTCTGATCGTGCATGACCAGTCCCTGGAACAGGTCGCGTATGATATCGGCTTCGTAGACGGTCGAGGTCTTGTGCGGATCGACCGTCTCCGCTTCGGCGGCGCTGCCTCTGTTATAGACGGTCTCGGCAAGGGCCGGCGTCAGGAACGTGCCTGCGGCAAAGGTCATGGTCGCGGCGACAAGCGTCGCCTTCAGCATATTTTTCAGCATGAAGTCTCTCCCTGTGGCGCTGCCCATCGGCTGCGCCTTACGAGTGTTGACGCCCCGGAACCGATTTCTGGCCCCTTCGAGCGCGCCGCCGGTTCCCGTTCCGGCAGCTGGTGGCAGGAGACTAGACAGACGGAAATATTATTTCAACCGAGTCTTGCTTGACGCTAAGTGAGCATCCTCACCTTAAACCAGCCATAGCTAATCTATATTACAAGGTCCAATTGGGTGCAGCTTGTGGTTGTCCTGTATAGGTTTTGCCCTCAGCAGTTGTCATTAGCGCAACCATCTGGAAACATTCCAGGAATGCAGTTCGTGGCCAAGCTCAACGAAAGTACCTAAGAAGCCCGAATGGAAAACGTGGCGCCGGTTGCGCGGATCATGATCTTTTTTGAAGCCGGACGGCGTCCCTGAAAGATCAGCCTACCTTGCCGACAAACCAGCCCAGGGCCGGCAGCAACAGCCCCTCCTCCTGCAGGACGGCACCGCCACCCAGGGCGATCGCCTCGACAAGCTGGAGATCCGGCGGCAGTCGCCAGTCGGCCGGCTTGTCGGCGAAATTGAAGACGCAGAGCAATATCTCGTCCTCGCCCTGCCGGATGAAGGCAAGGAAATCGCCGTCGGTATCGAGAAAGCGGATCGGGCCTTTGACCAGCGCCAGATGCGCCTTGCGCAAGGCGAGCATCGTCCGGTAGCCGGCGAGCACGGACTTGTCGTCGGCGTTCTGGATATCGACCGCCCGAGCGCGGTGGCTTTCCGGCACCGGCAGCCAGGGTTTTCCCGAGGAAAACCCGGCATTGTCGGCGCCCGCTTCCCAGACCATCGGTGTGCGGCAGCCGTCCCTGCCCTTTACCCCCGGCCAGAAACGGATGCCGACGGGATCGCGCAGATCCTCGAAGGTCAGTTCCGCCTCCTCCAGCCCAAGCTCTTCGCCTTGGTAGAGACAGATCGAGCCCCGCAGGCAGGAGAGCAAAGCGATAGCGAATGTCGCCACCGCATCTGGATCGCCGCCCGGCCGCGTCCAGCGGCTGACATGGCGCACGACATCGTGGTTGGAGAACGCCCAGCAGACCCAGCCGTCGGCGACAGCTGCCTCGAAGGCCTCGACGCAGCCGCGCACATGGGCGGCTGAGAATTGCGGGCCGAGCAGGTCGAAGGTGTAGCACATGTTGAGCTTGTCGCCGCCGGATGTGTAGGCGGCCAGCGTCTGCAGCGAGCGGCCTTCGTCGCCGACCTCGCCGACACTGGCGCGGCCGTCATATTCGTCGAGCAAAGCGCGGAAGCGCCTGAGGAAATCGAGGTTTTCCGGTTGCGTCTTGTCGAACAGGTGCTCCTGGAAGAGATAGGTGTTGGTTTCGCCGTTGGTGCCGGCGACGCTCGACGCCAGCGGCGGGTTGCTGCGCAGCCAGCGGTCGTGGACATAGTAGTTGACCGTATCCAGGCGGAAGCCGTCGACGCCGCGCTCGAGCCAGAACCGCACCGTCTGCAACAACGCGTCTTGAACCTCAGGATTGTGGAAGTTGAGGTCCGGCTGCGAGGCGAGGAAATTGTGCATGTAGTATTGCCGGCGGGTCGCGTCCCACTCCCAGGCCGGGCCGCCGAAGACCGACAGCCAGTTGTTGGGCGCGTTGCCGTCCGGCCTGGTGTCGGCCCAGACATACCAGTCAGCCTTGGGATTATCCTTGCTGGCACGGCTCTCTACAAACCATTCGTGCTTGTCGGAGGAGTGCGACAACACCTGATCGATGATCACCTTCAGGCCGAGCCTGTGCGCCTCGGCAACCAGCGCGTCAAAGTCGTCGAGCGTGCCGAACATCGGATCGACCGCCTGATAGTCGGAGACGTCGTAGCCCATATCGGCCATTGGCGATTTGAAGAAGGGCGACAGCCAGACGGCGTCGACGCCGAGCGAGGCGACGTGCGCCAGCCGTGAGGTGATGCCTGAGAGGTCGCCGCTGCCGTCGCCGGTGGTGTCCTGGAAGGAGCGAGGATAGATCTGGTAGATGACGCAGCCGCGCCACCAGTCGGCGCTCTGTTCGGGTCCCGGCTGGGCATTGTCGTCGGCCATCACGGACCCTTCCTGGCGCGGGCCTTTGCGGTCCGGCGCTCGATCATGAAACTGACACTGCGGCCGGGCAGCGGCCACGCGAGGTCGACCGCTTGCGCTTCAACAGCCGGCTGCCATTCAAACCCTTGCCGCGCGGGCAGCGTGAAGACGCATTGGCGGCGATCGCCATTGACGATCACAGCCAGGCGGCCCTCCCCGCCGTCGCCGAGCAGCATGACGAGGCGATGGCGCGAGCCATCGTTCCAGTCGGCTTCGCCGAGCGGCGCGCCGGTCTCGGTCAGCCAGGCGACGTCGGGCACATCAGAACCGGCCGGCGGCTCTCCGGTCAGGAAGCGCGTATCGGAAAGCGCCAGCACCGCGCGGCGCAGAGCTGCGAGCGCCGACACATGGGCTTCCAGCGCGACGTCGCGCCCGGCCCAGTCGAGCCAGGTGATGGCATTGTCCTGCGCATAGGCGTTGTTGTTGCCCTGTTGCGTGCGGCCGAATTCGTCACCCGCCGTCAGCATGATCGTCCCTCGCGAGGCAAACAAGGTGGCAAGCAGTGCGCGCCTATCACCGGAACGGGCCTCGGCAATCGCCTTGTCGGAGGTCTCGCCCTCGACGCCATTGTTCCAGGACAGGTTCTCATTGTGGCCGTCGCGGTTCTTCTCGCCATTGGCCTGGTTGTGCTTGGCTTCATAAGCGACGATATCAGCCAGCGTCATGCCATCGTGCGCGGCGATGAAGTTGACCGTGCGGCTGGCGGATTGGCCCTCCCTGCCGAACACATCGGAGGAGCCGGCGAGCCTTGTCGCCAGCGCACCGACCGCGCCGGCATCGCCGCGCCAGAAGCGCCTGACGTCGTCGCGGTAGCGGTCGTTCCATTCGAGGTAAGGCGGCCGGAAATTGCCGAGCTGATAGCCATTCGGGCCGATGTCCCAGG
Source organism: Mesorhizobium sp. LSJC269B00 (assembly GCF_000502815.1). Taxonomy (NCBI): domain Bacteria; kingdom Pseudomonadati; phylum Pseudomonadota; class Alphaproteobacteria; order Hyphomicrobiales; family Phyllobacteriaceae; genus Mesorhizobium; species Mesorhizobium sp. LSJC269B00. Next base: position 628,572 of record NZ_AYVN01000002.1, on the reverse strand, counting down.
GCTCGGCGATCAGCACCCTGTCGGCAAGGATGGGATCGGTTGCGATGGTTTCGAGCAACGGGGCTGCCGGATCGAATGCGCCATCGACGCGACCGAGGACCGGCGCCAGGTCGAAGCGGAAACCGTCGACGCCGGCATGGCGGACGAAATGGCGCAGCGTGTCGAGCACCATGCCGCGAACGACCGGATGATCGCAGGCGACCGTGTTGCCGGTGCCGGTGTCGTTGGCCAACCTGCCGTCCGGCTCGCTGCGGTAGTAGGCTTGATTGTCGAGGCCGCGCAGCGACAGCGTCGGCCCGAGCCGGTCACTTTCGCCGGTATGATTGAAGACGAGATCGAGGATGGTGCCAATGCCAGCCCTGCGCAGCACCCCCACAGTATCGCGCAACTCGGCGATGCCGCCGGGCGCCAGGCGCGGGTCGAGCGCCATGAAGGTGACTGGGTTGTAGCCCCAGGCATTGCTGAGGCCCAGCGGCGGCAAATGGCGCTCATCGACCCATGCCGTCACGGGCATTAGCTCAACGGCGGAGACGCCGATCTTCTTGAGATGTTCGACGATAGCCGGATGGGCAAGGGCTGCAATGGTGCCGCGCTGCGCTTCCGGTACGTCCGGATGCAGCCTGGTGAAGGAGCGGACGTTGAGTTCGTAGATCAGGCCGCCTGGCTGGAACAAAGGCGGCTTGGCCGGCAGCGGCTTCGGTTGAGCCCGCGCGATGGTCTTCGGCATCAGTGGCGCGGTGTCGGCGCCTTCGTTGCGCCGGGCGGCAAGCCGCCAATGATGCTGGTAGGGCCGGTCGATCTCGACGGCGTAGGGATCGGTGAGCAGCTTGTCGGGATCGAACCACAGCCCGCGCTCCGGCGCATATTCGCCGTCGGCGCGAAAGCCGTAGCGCGTACCCGCGGCAAGGCCGGCGACGAACAGCGCATGGACGCCTTCGCTTTCCGGCTGGAGTTCGAGCCGGTCGATTTCGCGGGCGCCGGTGTCGTCGAAGATCGACACCCAGAGCCGCCGCGCCGAGGACGACCAGGCGGCAAAACGGATGCCTTCGGGAGTGACCTTTGCGCCGAGTTGGGTCATCGGCGCATCCTCCACCCTCCCCCTTGTGGGGAGGGTCGCGAANGCGGATCGACCCTCCCCACAAGGGGGAGGGTAAAGAAGTCACCACCCTCAAGTAATCACGCTCGGCTTGTTGCGCCCGGTGTGGCTCTTGATCCCGGCGATATCATCGGCAGCCGCGATCAGGTCAGCGAGCGCCTCTTGCGTGTCGAGATCATGCCGCGCTCTGTCCGGCTCGTAGCGCTCGATGTAGACGCGCAGCGTAGCACCCGACGTGCCGGTGCCGGACAAACGAAACACGACACGCGAGCCGCCTTCGAACAGGATGCGGATGCCCTGGTTCTTGCTCACCGAACCGTCGACGGGATCGTGATAGGCGAAGTCGTCAGCATTGGCGATCTTCAGTCCGCGCACGCTGGTGCCGGGCAGCGAAGCGAGCTTGGCGCGCAACTCGTCGACCAAGGCGTTGGCGCGCTCGGTTTCGACCTCCTCATAGTCATGACGTGAATAGTAATTGCGGCCGTAGGTCGCCCAATGTTCGGTGACGACGTCCTTGCAGCTTTCGCCGCGCACGGCCAGGATGTTCAGCCACAACAGCACCGCCCACAGCCCGTCCTTTTCACGGACATGGTTCGAGCCCGTGCCGGCGCTTTCCTCGCCGCAGATCGTTGCCATGCCGGCATCGAGCAGATTGCCGAAGAACTTCCAACCGGTCGGCGTTTCGTAGATGCCGATGCCGAGCTTTTCGGCGACGCGGTCGGCCGCGCCGCTGGTCGGCATCGAGCGGGCGATGCCTTTGAGGCCGTCCTTGTAGCCGGGCGCCAACTGCGCATTGGCGGCAAGCATGGCCACCGAATCCGACGGGGTGACGAAAATGCCCTTGCCGATGATGAGATTGCGGTCACCGTCGCCGTCGGAAGCCGCCCCGAAATCGGGCGCATCCGGTCCCATCATCTCGTCATAGAGATGCTTGGCGTGGACCAGGTTCGGATCCGGGTGATGGCCGCCAAAATCCGGCAGCGGCTTGTAGTTGCGGCAGGTGCCATTCTCCGCGCCGAGCCGGCGCTCGAGGATTTCCTTGGCATACGGGCCGGTGACCGCATGCATGGCGTCGAAGCGCATGCGGAAGCCGTATTTGAAATTGGCGCGGATGGCGTCGAAGTCGAACAGGCTCTCCATCAATTCGGCATAGTCGGTGACCGGGTCGATAATCTCGACCGCCATGCCGCCGGCGGTCACCGTGCCGATCTTGTCGATGTCGATCTGGTCGATGTCAACCGTCTTGAAGCTCGAAATCGTCTTGGTCTTTTCGAAGATCGCGTCGGTCAGCTTTTCCGGCGCCGGGCCGCCATTGCCGGCATTGTACTTGATGCCGAAATCCTCGTGCGGGCCGCCCGGATTGTGACTGGCCGACAGGATGATGCCGCCGAAGGTCTTGTATTTGCGGATGACATGCGACGCCGCCGGCGTCGACAATATGCCGCCCTGCCCGACCATCACCTTGCCGAAGCCGTTGGCCGCCGCCATGGCGATGGCCTTCTGGATGACCTCGCGGTTGTAGAAGCGGCCGTCGCCGCCGATCACCAGCGTCTTGCCCTCAAAGCCCTCCAGCGCGTCGAAGATCGACTGGATGAAGTTCTCGGCATAGTGCTCCTGCTGAAAGACAGGCACCTTCTTGCGCAGGCCGGACGTGCCGGGTTTCTGGTCGAGATAGGGTTTGGTGGCGACGGTCCGGATCATGCTTCAGGCAACCCTTTTCGAAAGCAGCAGGCGGTAGAGTTCAACGTATTTGTCGGCGCTCTTGTCCCAGGAGACATCGGCCTTCATGCCCTGGCGCTGGATCTGTTCCCAGACGGCCGGGCTCGAATGCGCATCGACCAGCCGGCGGATGGCGTGCAGCATGGCGCCGCCATTGTTGGGCGCGAACTGGAAGCCGGTGGCGACACCGGCCGAGATCGCTGCTTCATTGGCGTCGATGATGGTGTCGGCAAGGCCGCCGGTGCGGGCGACGACCGGCACGCAGCCATAGCGCAGGCCGTAAAGCTGGGTCAGCCCGCAAGGCTCGAAGCGCGACGGGATGACGATGGCGTCGCAGCCGCCCTGCATGGCGTGGGAAAGCCCCTCGTCATAGCCGACGACGACGCCGACACGGCCGCGATGGCGGGCGGTGGCAGCCAGCAGCGCGCCTTCCAGGCCGGCGTCGCCTGAGCCAAGGATCGCCAGCCGCGCGCCGGTGGCGACGACGCCGTCGACCACAGCCGCCAGTATGTCCATGCCCTTCTGCCAGGTCAGCCGGCTGACGACGCAGACGATCGGACTGTCGTCGCGCTCGAGGCTGAAGCGGTCCTCGACAACCGCCCGGTTGGGAAGGCGAGCCTTCAGCGTCGCGGCGGAGTAGGCCGACACCAGATGCTTGTCGGTCTCCGGGTTCCAGATGTCGGTGTCGATGCCGTTGACGATGCCGTAGAGGTCGGAAGAGCGCATGTTGATGAGGCCGTCGAGGCCCATGCCGAATTCCGGCGAGCGGATTTCCTGGGCATAGGTGGGGCTCACCGTGGTGATCGCCCAGGCCGCCTGCAGGCCGGCCTTGAGGAAGCCGACGCCGCCATAATATTCGACGCCGTCGAGCGCCATCGCCGCGGCCGGCAAGCCGAGCTCGCCAAAAATGCCGGCGCCGAACTGACCCTGGAAGGCAAGGTTGTGAACGGTGATCAGCGACGGTACGCCGACCGCCTTGCCGTAGCGCATGTAAGCCAGCGTCATCGCCGACTGCCAGTCATGGGCGTGCACCAGGTCGGGCTGGTAGCCGGAGATGGCGCCGCCGGCGATATCGCCGCCGACCTGGCTCAGCGCAGCAAAACGCCGCCAATTGTCGGGCCAATCGGCGCCCGCCGCATTGCCGTAGGGGCCGCCCGGACGGTCGTAGAGATGCGGCGCGTCGAGCACGAACAGGTCGAGCCCGGCGATCTTGACGGCATGGACCGAAGCCTTGCCGCCCTGCAGCAGCGGATATTGGTAGACGGCTTTCTTTTTCTTGAAGGCGTCCATCACCTGGGGAAAGCCAGGGATGAGCGTGCGCATGGTCACGCCCTTGGCGGCCAGCGCGATCGGCAATGCGCCGGTCACATCGGCAAGTCCGCCGGTCTTGACCAGCGGGAATATTTCGGGCGTGACCGACAGAACCTGCATGCGTCTATGGTATCCCGTCTTACAGCTTCAGCTTGTCGATCATGTCCTGCGTGACCAGGCAGATGCCCTTTTCCGAAACCCGGAAACGCTTGGCGTCGAGAACAGGGTCTTCGCCAACCACCAGCCCTTCCGGTATCCTTACACCGTGGTCGATGACGACGCGCTTCAACTTTGCGTTCCGGCCGACATGAACGTCGGGCAGCATGACGACCTCTTCCAGCGTCGAATAGGAGTTGATGCGCGCGCCGGTGAAGATCAGGCTGCGCTTCAGCGAAGCACCCGAGACGATGCAATCGCCTGAGACCAGCGAGGACACGGCCGAACCGCGCCGGCCATCCTCGTCATGCACGAACTTTGCCGGCGGCTTCAATTCGGCATAGGTCCAGATCGGCCAGTCACGGTCGTAGAGGTCGAGTTCGGGGGTAATGTCGGTCAGGTCGATATTGGCTTCCCAGTAGGCGTCGACCGTGCCGACATCGCGCCAATAGGCCTCGTTCTCGGCCGTCGAGCGCACGCAGGATTTGGCGAAGCGATGCGCGATCGCCTTACCGTGCTGGACGATGTAGGGGATGATGTCCTTGCCGAAGTCGCGGCTGGAGCCTGGCTCGGCCGCATCGCGGCGCAGCTGTTCCATCAGGAACTTGGTCTTGAAGACATAGATGCCCATGGAGGCCAGCGCGAATTCCGGCTTGTCGGGAATGCCGGGCGGGTCGGCGGGCTTTTCGACGAAGGCGATGATGTTGTCCTTGCCGTCGACATGCATGACACCGAAGCCGGTCGCTTCCATGCGCGGCACTTCGAGGCAACCGACGGTGACGTCGGCATTGGCATCGACGTGCTGGCGCAGCATCAACTCGTAGTCCATCTTGTAGATATGGTCGCCGGCCAGGATGACCATGTATTCGGGCCCATAGGCCTCGATGATGTCGATGTTCTGGTAGACGGCGTCGGCGGTGCCTTCATACCACTGGGTTTCCGAGACACGCTGGGAGGCCGGGAGGATGTCGAAGCTTTCGTTTCGCTCCGGGCGCAGGAAGTTCCAGCCGCGCTGCAGGTGGCGGATCAGCGAATGCGCCTTGTACTGGGTGGCGACACCGAGGCGACGAATGCCGGAATTCAGCGCATTGGACAGCGCGAAATCGATGATGCGCGTCTTGCCGCCGAAATAGACGGCCGGCTTGGCCCTGCGGTCGGTCAATTCCTTGAGCCGGCTGCCGCGGCCGCCGGCCAGCACATAGGCCATGGCATCGCGCGCCAGCGGCTGGGTTCTCTTCAAGTCTGCCATTTTTACCCTCCCAAATTACCAGTCTGGAGCATCGCCCGGTCCGCAACGAGTCGACGGACCTAGTCCGCAACGAGTTCAAGCATGATCGTCGACAGCGGCGGCAAAAGCATCGTTGCCGAAATGCCTCCTCCTTCCGCCCTTGCTTCGACCACACCGCCATTGCCCTTGCCCGAACCACCATAGTCCGAAGCGTCGGTGTTGATGATTTCGCGCCATTTGCCGACCTTGGGCAATGGCACGCGATAATTGTCGCGCGGCACCGGCGTGAAGTTGGAAATGACGGCGATCGGGTTGCCGTCGGGCGCGCTGCGCAGCCAGGCGAAGACCGAATTTTCCTTGTCGTCGACGATCAGCCAGGAAAAGCCGTCCGGTTCGCAGTCGCGCGCATGCAGCGCCGGGCGCGAGCGATAGAGATAGTTGAGGTCGCGCACCGTCTGCCAGACGCCGCGATGCGGGTGGAAGTCGAGCAGGTTCCAGTCGAGCGCGCGCGCCTCGCTCCACTCGCGGCGCTGGGCGAATTCCTGGCCCATGAACAACAGCTTCTTGCCGGGATAGCCCCACATGAAGGCGTAAAAGGCGCGCAAAGTCGCGAACTTCTGCCAGTCGTCGCCGGCCATCTTGCCGAGCAGCGTGCCCTTGCCGTGCACGACCTCGTCATGGGACAGCGGCAGCACGAAATTCTCGGAAAAGGCGTAGGTCAGGCCGAAGGTCAGGTCGTTGTGGTGATGTTTGCGGAAGATCGGCTCCTTGGCGAAATACTCCAGCGTGTCGTGCATGAAGCCCATGTTCCATTTGAAGCCGAAGCCCAGCCCGCCTTCATGCACCGGCGCCGAGACCTTCGGCCATGAGGTCGATTCCTCGGCGATGGTCATCACGCCGGGATGGTGGCCGTAGACCTCCTTGTTCATCTTCTGCAGGAAGGACACCGCTTCGAGGTTTTCGCGGCCGCCCTTCTCGTTGGGGATCCATTCGCCGGCCTTGCGCGAATAATCGAGGTAGAGCATCGAGGCCACCGCATCGACCCGCAAACCGTCGACATGGTATTTCTCGGCCCAGAACAGCGCGTTGTTGACGAGGAACGACACCACCTCGCGGCGGCCGAAATTATAGATCGCGGTGTTCCAGTCGGGATGAAAACCCTTGCGCGGATCGGCATGCTCGTAGAGTGCGGTGCCGTCGAAATTGGCGAGGCCATGCGCGTCGACCGGGAAATGCGCCGGCACCCAGTCGAGGATGACGCCGACGCCGGCGCGGTGCGCACCGTCGACGAAACGGGCGAAGCCGTCGGGGTCGCCGAAGCGCGCCGAGGGGGCATAAAGTCCGGTTGTCTGATAACCCCATGACGGGTCATAGGGATGTTCGGAGATCGGCAGGAACTCGATGTGGGTGAAGCCAGTCTCGACAGCATAGGGGATGAGCTGGTTGGCGAGTTCGTCCCATGACAGGAAGCTGCCATCATCGTGCTGCTGCCACGAACCGGCATGGACCTCGTAGATCGATATGGCTTCCCGCCGCGGATCGGCCTTTCGCCAGTAAGCGCGATGCGCTTCGTCCCCCCATTCATGCGCCGGGGGCACCGCCGTCACCGATGCTGTGGCCGGGCGTAATTCAGACTTGAAGGCGAACGGATCGGCCTTGAGCGGCAGGCGCACGCCGTCGGGGGCAATGATCTCGTATTTATAGGGGTGGCCGGCGCCGATATCGGGAATGAACAGTTCCCAGATGCCGGTGTCGCGGCGGTCGCGCATCGTATGGCGGCGGCCGTCCCATTCGTTGAAGTCGCCGACCACGGAGACGCGCCTTGCATTGGGCGCCCAGACGGCGAAATGGACGCCCGACGCGCCTTCATGGTCGAGGAGATGGGCGCCGAGCTTGTCGAACAGCCTGAGGTGCGACCCTTGCGCGATATAGTAGTCGTCCATCGGGCCGAGCACCGGGCCGAAGGAATAGGAATCGGTCAGCCACCAGTCGCCGCCGGCATTTTTGGCGTGATAGCGCAGCGGCTGACGCTTCTTGATCGACAGTCTGCCTTCGAAGAAACCGGCGTCGTCGCGCCGCGTGAGTTCGCCGGCGTTCTTGCCGGCCAGCGTGTATGCGGTGACGAACTCGGCATTGGGGACGAAGCAGCGGGCAACCAGGCTCTTGCCGGCATCATGCACGCCCAGGATTGCAAAAGGATCGCCATGCGTGCCTGCAACAATTGCGGCGACATCGCCGGCTGACGCCAGCCCGTCCGACCCGCTCGTCGTCGCGGTCGCGCGCGGTTTCTTCATCAGGCGGTGTCCCTCCCTGGGAACCAGTTCTTGTGCACAAGACCCATTGTCGTGGCCTCATGCAATCATATCAGGCGGGCACGTTCCAGATTTCTTTCGCATATTGGCGGATCGTGCGATCGGAAGAGAACCAGCCGACGCGGGCAACGTTGCGGATAGCGCGCGCGTACCAATCGGGGCTGTTGCGCCAGACGGCGTCGACATCGCGCTGGGCGGCGGCATAGGCGTCGAAATCCGCCGCCACCATGAACCAGTCGCTGTTGTAGAGACCGTCGACCAGCTCGCGGTAGCGATCCGGCTGGTCGGGCGAGAACACGCCCGACGATACTGCGGCAACAGCCTGCGCCAATTCAGGGGAGCCCTCGATCACGGCGCGCGGGTTGTAGCCATTGCTGCGCCGCTCGGCGACTTCCGCCGTGCTCAGGCCGAAGATGAAGATGTTGTCGTCGCCGACGCATTCCTTGATCTCGACATTGGCGCCGTCGAGCGTGCCGATGGTCAAGGCGCCGTTCAGCGCGAACTTCATGTTGCCGGTGCCCGACGCCTCCATGCCAGCAGTCGAAATCTGCTCGGACAGGTCGGCGGCCGGCATCATCACCTCGGCCAGGCTGACATTGTAGTTCGGCACGAACACCACTTTCAGCAGCCCGCGCACCGACGGGTCGCTGTTGATGACCTTGGCGACGTCGTTGGCCAGTTTGATGATCAGCTTGGCATTGTGGTAGCTGGGCGCCGCTTTGCCGCCGAAGAATTTGACGCGCGGCATCCAGTCCTGCTCGGGATGCGAGCGGATCTGGTCGTACAGCGCGATCGCTTCCAGGATGTTGAGCAGCTGGCGCTTGTATTCGTGGATGCGCTTGACCTGGATGTCGAACAGCGCCGACGGGTCGAGCTTGATGCCGAGCCGGTCTGCGACCAGATTGGCGAGCTTGACCTTGTTGGAGCGCTTGACGGCGGCGAACTTGTCGCGGAAGGCGGCGTCGCCGGCAAAGGCTTCGAGCCCCTTGATGGCGTCGATGTCGTCGAGGAAACGGTCCCCGATCGCCGCGCGGGTGAGCGCGGTGAGGCCCGGATTGCACTGGATCAGCCAGCGCCGTGGCGTGATGCCGTTGGTCTTGTTGTTGATGCGATCGGGATAGAGCTTGTGGAGATCGGCAAACACCGTCTCCTTCATCAGTTCGGTGTGCAACGCCGACACGCCATTGATCGAGTGCGAGCCGACAAAGGCCAGGTTACCCATGCGCACGCGGCGGTCGCCATTTTCCTGGATCAGCGAGATGCGGCTGATCTGCTCATTGGAAAACTGGTTGGTGGCGCGGGCCTCAAGCAGCACCTGAGCATTGATGGCGTAGACGATCTGCATGTGGCGCGGCAAAAGCCGTTCGAACAGCGGCACCGGCCAGCTTTCCAGCGCTTCTGGCAGCAGCGTGTGGTTGGTGTAGCCGAAGGTGCGCTTGGTGATGTCCCAGGCCTGGTCGAAATCCATGCCATGGACGTCCATCAGCAGGCGCATCAGCTCTGGCACGGCGATCGCCGGATGGGTGTCATTGAGATGGATCGCCGCCTTGTCGGGCAGCGAGGCGAGATCGCCATACTGGCTGAGATGGCGCTGGACGATGTCCTGCAGCGATGCGGTGGAGAAGAAATATTCCTGCCGCAGCCGCAGTTCCTGGCCGGCCTTGTGGGAATCGGCGGGGTAAAGCACGCGCGACAAGGCATCGGCCTTGTTGCTTTCGGCCAGCGCGCCGATGTGGTCGCCGGCGTTGAACTTGTCGAGCAGGATCGGATCGACCGGCATGCCGGACCAAAGCCGCAGCGTGTTGACGCGGTTGGCCCGCCAGCCAACCACCGGCGTGTCGTAGGCGACGGCCTGGACATGCTCGGTCGGCTTCCAGACGTGACGTTCGAGCCGGCCATCCTTGGAGGTGATCGATTCCACCGAGCCGCCGAAGCCGACCTCGAAGGCACGCTCCCGCCGCTCGAACTCCCAAGGGTTGCCGTGGTCGAGCCAGGTTTCGGGCAGTTCGACCTGCCAGCCATCATGGATCTCCTGGCGGAACATGCCGTTGGCGTAGCGAATGCCGTAGCCATGCGCGGGAATGTCGACGGTCGCCATGCTTTCCATGAAGCAGGCGGCGAGCCGGCCAAGACCGCCATTGCCGAGCGCTGCATCCGGTTCGAGCCCGGCGATGAGGTCGAGGTCGACGCCCAGCGACTTGAGCGCTTCTCGCATATTGTCCATCAGGCCGAGATTGGAGAAGGCATCGCGCATCAGCCGGCCGATGAGGAATTCGAGCGACAGGTAATAGACGCGCTTTTCCTGCTGGGCGTAGGCCTCCTGCGTCGCCTGCATCCAGTGATCGACGATGCGGTCGCGCACGACCTTGATCGAGGCTGTCAGCCAATCATATTGCGTGGCAACGGAGGTGCCTTTGCCGACCCGGTATTTGAGAGCCAGCAAGACTTCGTCGGCCAGCGTCTTGGGATCGGGTATTTCGAGATCGGGGGCTTTGGCTGTCATTGTTCGCGTCATACTGCCTCTCGTGATCGTGCTGCGATCATACCGGCTTTCGCTCTCAGTCCCAGCCTATCCTAGTGCATCGCAACATACGTTCAATCGATTTAGACCAGCATGCCGCCAGTTCCCCTGCGGCAATTTATCCGTCGAGCGGATCAGGCAGCGAGTGCAGCCTCCGGCGGAACCTTCGCTCCCGTCATGAAGGCGACGGCGTCGGACATGGTATATTGCTTGGGATCGATGACGCAGAGGCGGCGACCCAGCCGATGGATATGGATGCGGTCGGCAACCTCGAAGACATGCGGCATGTTGTGCGAGATCAGCACGATCGGCAGGCCTCGCTTCTTGACGTCGAGGATCAGTTCCAGCACGCGGCGGCTCTCCTTGACGCCGAGTGCCGCGGTCGGCTCATCCATGATCACCACACGGCTGCCGAAAGCGGCGGCGCGCGCCACCGCCACGCCCTGACGCTGGCCACCCGACAGCGTTTCCACCGCCTGGCTGATGTTCTGGATGGTCATCAGCCCAAGCTCGGTCAGCTTGTCGCGGGCGCGCTTTTCCATTGCGGGCCGGTCGAGCATACGAAGCCAGTCGCCGAGGAAGCCGGGTTTGCGGATCTCGCGGCCGAGGAACATGTTGTCGGCGATCGACAGAGCCGGCGACAAAGCCAGGTTTTGGTAGACCGTCTCGATGCCCGCCTCGCGCGCCTCCATGGGCGATTTGAAAGCGACAGCTTTGCCTTCAAGACGGATCTCGCCTTCGTCGGGCACGGCGGCGCCGGAAATCGCCTTGATCAGCGATGATTTGCCGGCGCCATTGTCTCCGATGACGGCCAGGATTTCGCCTGGGTAGAGGTCGAAGTCGGCATTGTCGAGGGCGGTGACACGGCCATAGCGCTTGATCAGGCCGCGCGCGGTGAGGATGGGTTCCACGGTCATGCCGAAACCTTTCTGATCCATTGGTCGATCGCCACGGCGCCGATGATCAGCACACCGGTGAGCAGCACCTTCCATTGCGGATCGGCGCCCAGCATGTTGAGGCCCATCGAGACGACGCCGACGATCATCGCGCCGAAAAGCGTGCCCAGAATTGAGCCGCGCCCGCCGAACAGTGAAATGCCGCCGATCACCGTCGCGGTTATCGCCTGCAGGTTGTAGTCGGTGACGGCGGCTGACGGCGAGATCGAGCCGTTGCGGCCGATGGAAACCCAGGCAGCGAAAGCGGCGATCAACCCGGCAAGGGTGTAGACCGTCATCAACACCTTCTTGGTCTGGATACCAGACAGCTTCGCCGCCTCCTGATCATCGCCAACGGCGTAGACATGGCGGCCCCAGGCGGTGTGATTGAGCACGTACCAGAGGATCAAAACGAGCACGACCGTGGCGATGACGCCCAGTGTGAGCACCGCCGTGCCGATCTTGAAACTCAGGGCAAAGAGATGCAGCAGCGGCGCCTGGGCGTCGACGTCGGTATCGCGGATCGTCTCATTAGCCGAATAGATGAAGTTCGTCGCCATGACGATGTTCCAGGTGCCGAGCGTGACGATGAACGGCGGCAGCTTCATGTAGGCGACCAGCAAACCGTTGAGCAGGCCGCAGGCTGCGCCGGCGGCAAGCCCGATGGGCACTGCGAGCACGGCCGGCATGCCGTAGCTGACCGCGCAATTGCCCATGATCACGGCTGAAATCACCATGATCACGCCGATCGACAGGTCGATGCCGGCGGTCAGGATGACCAGTGTCTGCGCGGCACCGAGGATGCCGACGATGGCGATCTGCTGCAGGATCAGCGTCAGCGTATAGGATGAGAAGAAACGCCCGCCAATGGCGATGCCGAAAATTACGATCGACAGGACCAGCACAATCAGCGGCACCGCCGCCGGCGTGGAGTGCAGGAAATGCTGGATGCGCTTGACGGCCGATTTGTGCTCGTCAAAGGCGGCAACGCTTGTGTCGCTGCTCGAGAGAACCTTCTCGAATTCCTGTGCTTGAGCCATGTTTCCTCCCCTGGGCTTCAGCTCCATGCCGATACCCGCTCGCGCCTGTCCGGTCTGCTGCCGGGATTATTCGCGTGACGCATCGTCCACCCGAAGCGGCCGGGGATCAAGCCCCCGGCCGTCAGCTTGCCGCTGGCTGTCAGGCAGCCATCAGCCCCAGCACTTGGCGAGGCCTTCCTTGGTGTCGATCGACTTCACGCCATTGGCCGGCTTGTCGGTGACGAGGTTGACGCCGGTGTCGAAGAAGTTCTTGCCTTCGGTCGGCTTCGGCTTGGCGCCGTCCTTAGCGAAGGCGGCGATCGCCTCGATGCCGAGTGCCGCCATCTGCAGCGGGTATTGCTGCGAGGTGGCGCCAATGACGCCTTCGGTCACCGACTTCACGCCGGGGCAGCCGCCATCGACCGAGACGATCAGCACCTGGCTTTCGAGACCGACCGCCTTGAGCGCCTGGTAGGCGCCGACAGCGGCGGGCTCGTTGATGGTGTGGATGACGGTGATGGAGTTGTCCTTCTGCAGAAGGTTTTCCATCGCCTTGCGGCCGCCTTCTTCATTGCCGTTGGTGACGTCGTGGCCGACGATGCGGGCATCGTCCTCATCGCCGATCTTGTTGGGATCCTTCACGTCGATGCCGAAGCCCATCATGAAGCCCTGGTCGCGCAGCACATCCACGGTCGGCTGTGAGGGGGTCAGGTCGAGGAAACCGATCTTGGCGTCCTTGGCCTTGTCGCCGAGGGTCGCGGCTGCCCAGGCGCCGATCAGCTTGCCGGCTTCCAGATTGTCCGTCGCGAAGGTCGCGTCGGCGGCATCGATCGGGTCCAGCGGGGTATCGAGCGCGATCACCAGCAGGCCGGCGTCACGCGCCTTCTTCACCGTCGGCACGATGCCCTTGGTGTCGGACGCGGTGATCAGGATGCCCTTGGCGCCGTCGGCGATGCAGCTTTCGATCGCCGCCACCTGGCTCTCGCTGTCGCCGTCGATCTTGCCGGCATAGGTCTTGAGGTCGACGCCAAGTTCCTTGGCCTTGGCGGTCGCGCCCTCCTTCATCTTGACGAAGAAGGGGTTGGTGTCGGTCTTGGTGATCAGGCAGGCGCCGACGCCGGCGGCCGATGCTGTCGAAGCAAACGCCATCAGGCCGAGGCCCGCCGCGGCGAACACGGTGGACTTCAATAAAGCTTTGGTCACGATCTTCCTCCCATGGAACCATGCGGATGCCGCCAACCGGCATCTCGAGCGCATCCACTGAAGTTCTCCCAGTGTGGACGCGCCCTCAAATGACACCAGCGGGAGCCGCCTGTCAATAATTAAATCACTCTTATTTATTATTGACAGCTTTGCGCGGTTCACTCATTCTGCCGCAAAAGCAGTAAGAATAAACCAAGGGAAGGAACAAGGGTGGAGACCGGCATTGCGAGGCACGGTTCGCCCGAGGCGGCCGCCAGCCGTCTCCACCGTGGCACCAACCAGAGCGGCATGCGCGACCACAATGAGCGGCTGGTGCTGTCGTTGGTTCGCCAGCACGGCAGCTTGGCCAAATCAGACATTGCGCGCATGACCGGGCTTTCAGCGCAGACCGTCTCGGTCATCATGCGCGAACTGGAGGAAGACAGCCTGCTGCTGCGCCAGGCGCCGTTGCGCGGCAAGATCGGCCAGCCCTCCATCCCGATGGCGCTGAACCCCGAAGGCGCCTTCTTCATCGGCCTCAAGATCGGCCGCCGCAGCGCCGAACTGGTGCTGATCGATTTCCTCGGAACTGTGCGTTCCATGCTGCAGCACTCCTACCGCTATCCGGCGCCGCGCGAGACGGTTGAGTTCGTCACCGAAGGCATGAAGACGATGCGCGCCGAACTGACACCTGCGCAGGACAAGCGCATTGCCGGGCTCGGCATCGCCATGCCGTTCGAACTGTGGAACTGGGCCGACACCGCCCGCGCGCCGCGCGACATCATGGACGAATGGCGCCATCGCGACATCCGTGCCGACATCCAGGCGAAGTGCGAATTCCCGGTCTATCTGCAGAATGACGCCACCTCCGCCTGCGGCGCCGAACTGGTGTTCGGCCAGACCGGCGGGGCGCGCGACTTCGTCTATTTCTATATCGGCGCCTTTGCCGGCGGCGGCATCGTGCTCAACGGCCGGCTGTTCGGCGGGCCAACCGGAAATGCCGGGGCGCTGGGTTCGATGCCGGTGCCGGGACCAGACGGCAAGCCGACGCAGCTCATCGACGTCGCCTCGATCGCCATGCTGGAAAAGGCGCTTAACGCACGCGGCGTCGAGGCTTCGCATCTGTGGACGTCGCCTGAGGATTGGGGCGAGATCGGTCACGAGCTCGACGACTGGATCGCCAATGCCGCTCAGGCGCTGGCCTATGCCATCGTATCGGCGTCATCGGTGATCGATTTCGAGGCCGCGGTGATCGACGGCTGGATGCCGCTCGCTGTCCGGCGCCGGCTCGTCGATGCGATCAGGCAGGCGATCGGTACGATCGATGGCGAAGGGCTGAAGCTTCCGGTGGTGCGCGAAGGCACCGTCGGCATCCATGCCCGCGCGCTGGGCGGCGCCAGCCTGCCGCTGTCCGAACGCTTCCTCATCGGTTCGACCACCATTTCCCGGAGCACCTGAATGCTGATCGGTATTCCGTCGCTGCTCGGTCCGGAGCTTCTGGCGACATTGCGCGCCATGGGCCATGGCGACGAGATCGCGCTTGTCGACGGCAACTATCCGGCGGAAGAACAGGCAAACCGGCTGATCCGCGCCGACGGTCTTCACCTCATACCGGTGCTTGACGCCATTTTGAGCGTGCTGCCGGTGGACGACTTCGTGCCGGAAGCGCTGTTTCGTGCCTCGGTAAAAGGCGATCCCTCGGTCGCCGATCCCGTCCACCTCGAGATCGAGGCGATCTGCACCAGGCGCGCGCCGGGCCGCAAGGTGGTTGCGCTGGCGGGCGCCGACTTCTATGCACGCGTCCGGTCGGTATATGCGATCGTCGCCACCAGCGAACCCCGGCTCTATGCCAACATCATCATCCGCAAGGGCGTGATCTATCCGCCGGAGAACAAGAAATCATGATCCTCTGCTGCGGCGAAGCCCTGATCGACATGCTGCCGCGCACCACGACACAGGGAGAGCCGGCCTTTGCGCCCTATGTCGGCGGCGCGGTGTTCAACACGGCGATCGCGCTTGGCCGCCTCGGCGCGCCCGCCGGCTTCTTTTCCGGCCTGTCGTCGGATCTGTTCGGCGGCCAGTTCCGCGAGGCGCTCGGCGCAAGCAAGGTCAGCTCCACCTATGCGCACACCTCCCCTCGCCCGACCACGCTCGCCTTCGTGCGGCTCACCAACGGTCAGGCGACCTACACTTTCTACGACGAAAACACCGCCGGGCGCATGCTGACGACAGAGGATCTGCCGAAACTGGGCGCCGAGATCGAAGCCATGCTGTTTGGCGCCATCAGCCTGATTTCGGACCCGGCGGGTGCTGCCTACGAAGAATTCATGAAACGCGAGCACGAACGCCGCGTCATGATGCTCGACCCCAACATCCGGCCGAACTTCATCCCCGACAAAGCCAAGCACCTCCGGCGCATCCGCTCGATGATGGCGATGGCCGACATCGTGAAGCTATCGGATGAGGATCTGCACTGGTTCGGCGAGGCCGGCTCGCATGAGGACGTCATCCGCAACTGGCTGGATCGCGGCCCGAAGCTGATCGTCGTTACCCACGGCAGCGAAGGTGCCGTCGGCTACAGCAGGGAACACAAGGTCACGGTGATGCCGCATAAGGTGGAGGTGGTAGACACGGTCGGCGCCGGCGACACTTTCAATGCCGGCATTCTGGCCTCGCTGCACGAGCAAGGCCTGCTCACCAAGGCCGGGATCGGCGGCCTTTCGGAGGACGCCATCCGTCAGGCGCTGGCGCTCGGCGCCAAAGCGGCGGCGGTGACCGTGTCGCGGGCCGGCGCCAACCCGCCCTGGCGGCACGAAATCGCCTGATCCACGCTTAGTCCGCCGCCAGCCGCTGCAAGCAGCCGATCACTTTATGTTTCCGCGAGCCGGAAAGACGCACTGAATTAGCCGGATTAATAGGCGGCGAAGCCCGGATTTCCGGCATCTTGCGGCAATGCAGGGAAAGCCTGAAGTAACAGGCTGCGACACCTAGACAACCCGTCCCGCGGCCGGTCCGGCTTTCTAGACCGGCCCAACTCTGGTACCAGCGGCCCGGTTAAGTTGTTGTTTCTGTGCGTGTCATTGTCCCCGGGGCAGCCCGCACCACACCGTTTTGAGGCCGACATGCAGTTCATCGATCTTGGCGCGCAGCGCGAACGTATCCGCGACCGGCTGAAGGCCGCGATCGACAATGTCGTCGAGGAAGGCCGCTATATCCTCGGACCGCAAGTCACCGAATTCGAAAACAAGCTCGCAGCCTATATCGGCACCAAGCATGTCGTGGCCTGCGCCAACGGCACCGACGCGCTGCTGTTGCCGCTGTTTGCCGCCGGTATCGGCCCCGGCGACGCGGTGTTCGTGCCGAGCTTCACCTTTGCCGCGACGGCGGAAGTGGTGGCGCTTGCCAAGGCCGAACCGGTTTTCGTCGATGTGGACGCCGAGACCTACAACATCGACATCGCCAGCCTCGAGGCGGCGATCGCCATGATCAAGAAGGAAGGCCGGCTGAAGCCGAAGGCGATTATTCCCGTCGACCTGTTCGGGCTTGCCGCCGACTACGAGGCGATCATGGCGATTGCCAAGCGCGAAGGGCTGCTGGTGATCGAGGATGCGGCGCAGTCGATCGGCGGTTCGGCCGAGGGCACAATGTGCGGCGCCTTCGGCCATGTCGGCTCGACCAGCTTTTATCCGGCCAAGCCGCTGGGCTGCTACGGCGATGGCGGCGCGATGTTCACCAATGACGACGCGCTGGCCGACCAGCTGCGCTCGTTTGCGTTCCACGGTAAGGGCGAGACGCAGTATGACAATGTCCGCGTCGGCATCAATTCACGCCTCGACACGATCCAGGCGGCGATCCTGATCGAGAAACTCGCTATCCTCGAAGACGAGATGGTCGCCCGCCAGGTGGTGGCCAAGCGCTACGCCGAAGGTCTCGGCGACATCGTCAAGACGTCACGCAATCTGGGCGGTGGCCGCTCGGCCTGGGCGCAATACGCCATCGAGACGCCGAAGCGCGACGGGTTGAGGGCGCATCTCGGCGAAAAGGGCATCCCTTCGGTGATCTATTATGTGAAGCCGCTGCACGAGCAGGTCGCCTATCGCGACTATCCGCGCACGCCGACCGGGCTTGCGGTTTCGGAGGAACTGCCGAAGCGCATCCTGTGCCTGCCGATGCATCCCTATCTCAGCGAAGCCGACCAGGACCGCATCATCGAGACGATCCGCAACTACATTGGCTCGAACTCGGCGCATGTAGCGGCGGCGTAAGTTACGCCGCGTCCGCCGCCTTCCCGCTCGCAATAAAATGCGGGTTGGCGAAATCCTCGTCGTCGCTCTGTTTGCGCTTGCCATAGGTGAGCGGCTCGCCGTCCAGCGTGCGCGTCATGCCGCCGGCGGCGCGCAGTACGGCGTCGCCGGCCGCCGTGTCCCATTCCATGGTGCGGCCGAAGCGCGGATAGATGTCGGCTTCGGCTGCGGCGAGCAGGCAGAATTTCAGCGATGAGCCGACCGAGACGATCTCGGCGGCGCCGAGATCCTTGATGAAGGCTTCGGTCTCCGGGGTGTTGTGCGAGCGGCTGGCAACGACCGCCAGCGGCGTGACCGCCCTCCTAACCGAAATCCGCCGGCGGCCGACGATACGGAAGTCGCCATCGACCTCGATTGCTTCGGCCCAGCCCGGCCGTCCAGAGAAGAACCGCCCGCTGCACGGTGCGAAGACGACGCCGATCTCCGGCACGCCGTGCCGGACAAGCGCGATGTTGACGGTGAAATCGGTCCGGCGGTTGACGAATTCCTTCGTTCCATCGAGCGGATCGATCAGGAAGAAGGCGCCATCCAGATCGGGCGGCACAATGCCTTCGGCGACCTCTTCCTCGGCCACGCAGGGAATATCGGGATAGGCCGCACGCAGGCCGGCGAGGATGATCGTCTCGCTCTCGCGGTCGGCTTCCGTGACCGGCGAGGAGTCCGACTTGCTGTCGACCGCGCAGCCGGCCTTGAAGACCCGCATCACCTCGCGTCCGGCTTCGAGCGCCAGGCGCTCGAACACGTCGAGCATCACTTCGTCGTCAGATGCCGCCGCCGCTGTCATATTGGTCTTCGGCAATGTCGCGCTCATTCAGCCAGTGTTCCAGAGCCTCTACCATCTCCTCGGCCGTCTTGCCGAGTGTCTTGAGATGGATTTCGGGATTTTCGGGAGCTTCATACGGGGAATCGACGCCGGTGAAGTTCTTGATCTCGCCATTCAGCGCCCGTGCGTAAAGGCCTTTCGGGTCGCGTCGGGCGCATTCCTCGAACGGCGTATCGACGAACACTTCAACGAACTCGCCGTCGGCCATCAACTCCCTGGCCATGCGCCGCTCGGCGCTGAAGGGGGAAATGAAGGAGACGATGACGATCAGCCCGGCATCGGCCATCAGCTTTGCCACTTCGGCGACACGGCGGATGTTTTCGACCCGATCGGCGTCGGTGAAGCCGAGATCGCGGTTGAGGCCGTGGCGGACATTGTCGCCGTCGAGAATGTAGGTGTGACGCCCCGAAGCGAACAGCTTCTTCTCAAGCAGATTGGCGATGGTGGACTTGCCCGAGCCGGAAAGACCGGTGAACCAGAATACGGCGGGGCGCTGGCTCTTGAGGTCGGAGCGGCCGCGCTTGCCGACATCGAGCGACTGCCAATGGATGTTTTCGGCGCGGCGCAAGGAATGCAGGATCATGCCGGCGCCGACCGTGGCATTGGTGATGCGGTCGATCAGGATGAAGGCGCCGGTATCGCGGTTGTCGGCGAAGGTATCGAAGGCGATCGGCGCCCGGGTCGAGATATTGCAGATGCCGACTTCGTTCATCTCGAGCGACTTCGCCGCCTCGCGAGCGAAGTCGTTGACGTTGACGCGGTATTTCAGGTCGGTGACGGTGGCGCTGGTCTGGTCGGTCTCGGTGCGCAGTATATAGGAGCGTCCCGGCAGCAGCGCTGCCTCGTCGAACCAGACGATGTTGGCGGCGAACTGGTCGGCGACCTGCGGCCGTGCCGCCGGCGACACCAGCATGTTGCCTCTGGAGACCTCGACCTCGTCATCGAGCACAAGGGTGATGGCCTGGCCGGCCACCGCCTGGGCAAGATCGCCGCCTTGCGCGACGATGCGCTTGACCCGCGAGGCCTTGCCGGATTTGGCGACCACCACCTCGTCGCCCTGCGCGACGGAGCCGGACGCGATGGTGCCGGCAAAGCCGCGGAAGTCGAGATTGGGCCGGTTGACATACTGCACCGGAAACCGGAACGGCAGTTCGACCGCGGCCTCGTCGACCGATATGGTTTCGAGATGCTCGATCAGCGACGGGCCGGAATACCACGCCGTCTTGCCGGAGCGGCTGGTGACATTGTCGCCATAGCGGGCCGACATCGGGATCGGCACGATCGTCAGGAAGCCGAGCTCGTGCGAGAACTGCCGGTAATCCTCGACGATACGGTCGAACACCGCCTGGTCGAAATCGACGAGGTCGATCTTGTTGACGGCAAGCACGATATGGCGGATGCCGAGCAGCGAAGCGATGATCGAGTGGCGCCGGGTCTGGCGCAGCACACCCTGGCGCGCATCGATCAGCACGATGGCGAGATCGGCAGTCGATGCGCCGGTCGCCATGTTGCGGGTGTACTGTTCATGGCCGGGGGTGTCGGCGACGATGAACTTGCGCTTGGGCGTGGCGAAGAAGCGGTAGGCGACGTCGATGGTGATGCCTTGCTCGCGCTCGGCCTCGAGGCCGTCGACCAGAAGCGCGAAGTCGATGTCGTCGCCAGTGGTGCCGTGCTTGCGGGAATCGCGCTCGAGTGCGGCGAGTTGGTCCTCGAAGATCTGCTTTGTGTCGGACAGAAGACGGCCGATCAGCGTCGACTTGCCGTCGTCGACCGAGCCGCAGGTGAGGAAGCGCAGCAGCGACTTCTTCTCCTGCGCCGCCATGTATTCGCGCACGCCGTCGGTGGGAGCGAGGCTCTTGGCCAGGATATGGCGCATGCTCAGAAATATCCCTCGCGCTTCTTCTTTTCCATCGAGCCGGCTTCATCGCGGTCGATGAGGCGGCCCTGGCGCTCGGAGGTGCGCGCCGTCAGCATCTCGCCGACGATGGCTTCGAGCGTGTCGGCGTCGGATTCGATGGCGCCGGTCAGCGGATAACAGCCGAGCGTGCGGAAACGCACCAGACGGTTCTCCATCGTCTCACCGGGGCGCAATTGCATGCGATCGTCATCCTTCATGATCAGCATGCCGTCGCGTTCGACCACCGGCCGCTCCTTGGCGAAATAGAGCGGCACGATCGGGATGTTTTCCTGCAGAATGTACTGCCAGATATCGAGCTCGGTCCAGTTCGACAGCGGAAACACGCGGATCGATTCGCCCGGCGCGATGCGGGTGTTGAAGATCTTCCACATCTCCGGCCGCTGGTTCTTCGGGTCCCAGACATGCTGGGCGTTGCGGAAGGAAAAGATGCGCTCCTTGGCGCGCGACTTCTCCTCGTCGCGCCGAGCCCCGCCGAAGGCAGCGTCAAAGCCGTATTTGTCGAGCGCCTGGCGCAACGCCACCGTCTTCATGACATGGGTGTGGGTGTTCGAGCCATGGTCAAAGGGGTTGATACCGTCGCGCACGCCGTCTTCATTGACGTGGACCAGCAGGTCGAAGCCGAGCTTCTGCGCCATCTGGTCGCGAAAGGCGATCATCTCGCGGAACTTCCAGGTGGTGTCGACATGCAGGAAGGGGAAAGGCGGCTTGGCCGGATAGAAGGCCTTCATCGCCAGATGCATCAGCACGGAGGAATCCTTGCCGACGGAATAGAGCATCACCGGCTTGGAGAAGGAGGCGGCAACCTCACGGAAGATGTGGATGGACTCGGCCTCGAGCCGCTGCAGGTGCGTAAGCGCGATGTTCATGGACTGTGAGCGTTCTCTCGTGCAATCCAGACCTTGCATCAGATGGATCGGGCGTCCTTTTCAGCCGCCCGGTTCAAGCTTCACTGCTGGACACTATCGGTTCGTGCCGGCGTTCTAGCAGATCGCCACCTGATATAACAACGCTGGAAAGGCCGGCGGCCACACCGATCGGCAACGAATTTTCCATGAAAAGCCTAGAATCCGAAAATTCCTGCCCGCCGGAGCGATAGCATTCAAAGGCCGGGAAAAATCTTGCCTGAACCGAAAGAAACGCCCGCCCGATCTCGTCGCACTTTCGAAAACCGCACCCAGCCGCTATACCGGCTCCTGAACCTGCGCCGGGCGGCATGCCGCAAATGCCGCCGCCAAACATTGTCCGTCGCCACGCGACCCAGCGCATTGTGAACCAGAGCATTGACCCCGATCTCCGCCATCAAGCAGCACGTTTCGCCGTCACGGATCAACGTCACCTTCTCCATTTTGTGCTTCTTTTTCCCGCCGGTACTGGGATCGGCGGTCAGCTTTTTGTTCAATGGCGGCGGCCTGTGGTCGGTGCTTCTGCTTGCGCTGAAAAGACGGCGTTTCAACATCGACCGGCCGATGACCGCGATGACGGTGGCCATCTATGCCTATTGCGCAGCCAGCGTGCTCGCCTCCATCGTCAACAATTCGATCGCCAGGGATGCGCCGCATCTGGCAGGGCTGATCACCTTCCTGTTTTTCCCTGTCTCATACGCGACCTGGAGCATTACCGAGAAAACCACGCTGACGCGCATCGTCGTGCTGGCGAGCGCCGCCGCCTGTTTTGGCGCCCTGCTGCTGGCGGTCGTGCAATATCACGGGCTGGGCATACGGGCCGAAGGCGGCGCCGGCAATCCGATCGTGTTCGCGACCGTCGCCTGCCTCAGCATGATGATGTGCCTGGCAGGCGCCTTATCGGGTGTCGAAAAGAACAGGGCGTTGCTGGCCTGCGCGACACTGGCCGGCGCGGTCGCCATTGTCTATTCGGGGTCGCGGATCATCTGGCTGGCGATGCTGGTGGCCGGCATCGCGGTCCTGCTGATCAACCGTCGCAAGCTCAACAACAGAAACGCCATTCGGCTTTTGCTGATTGCGGGCGCGATCGGCATCGTCATCGCGGTCATTGGTCTCCCCATCATTTCCGAGCGCGCGGCCTTCCTGTTCAGCGACTGGGATGCGCTCGCCACGAAGGGCGACCACACGACCGCGCTCGGCTTGCGCGCCGCACTTTGGCAGATTGGGCTGAGCGCCTTCCACGACATGCCGATTTTCGGTCACGGCATTGCTGCAAGCCGTGAGCTGATAAAGGATGGATTCCACAATCAGTTCCACATGCCGTCCACGGGCTTCAGCCATTTTCACAATGGCTTCCTGACTGCATTGGTGGAGGCCGGGCTGCTTGGAGCCGTAACGCTCGCGGCTGTGTTCTTCGTTGCCGCGAGAAACGCGGCCATCGTGCTGCGCACCAGCACGGACGCGATCGAGCGGTTCGGCGCCACGATGATTGTCGTCACTGCGATCATCTACCTCATCGGCGGCCTGACCGGCATCCTGGTCGGCCACGACATCCTCGATGCCACACTGATGGTGTTCCTGGTGTCCGGGACATATCTTGCATCGGGCCGGCAACAAATGCTGCCGGAACAACAGGCACCGGCCCCGGCGCCCCAGGCAAGCCGGCCGTGAAAGTGCTGGTCACAGGCGCGACGGGTTTCATCGGCAGGCAGGTCGTCAACCAGCTGCGCGAAGCCGGGTTCGTGGTGCGCATGGCATCGCGCCACCCGGAACGGCTCGATCCCGTGAGCGATGCGGTTTTGTTGCCGGACTTCGACGCACCGGCTCAGGCATACCAGGCGCTGATGCGAGATATCACCCATGTCGTCCACTGTGCGGCGCTCAACAATGACCGCAAGGCGAGCGAAGCCGACTTCATGGCAGCCAACGCGACACTGACCGCGCAGCTGGCGCGCGCGGCCGCCTCGCGGACAAGCGGGCGCTTCATCTATCTGTCGTCGATCCGGGCAGTAGCCGGTCCCGGTTTCAGCGGAACGATCAGCGAGGCGACGCTCCCTGCCCCGCAATGCGCCTACGGGCGCTCGAAACGCGAAGGCGAGATCAAGACACTGGAAGCCTATGCGTCCAGGCCCTCCGATGCCACGGCGCTGCGCCTGCCGCCGGTCTATGGCGAAGGCATGAAGGGAAACCTGCGTGGAATGATGCGGGCTGCCGCCATTGCCTTACCATTGCCCTTAGGCGCTTTCACCGCAGTTCGTTCGCTGATATCGCGCGACGCGGTGGCTGGCGCCGTGGCGCATCTTTTGACTCGTCCCACGCCACCGCGCCCGACCTATGTCCTGGGCGATGCTTCCCCCGTTGCGATGTTCGAAATCTTGACTGCATTCAGGCACGGATACGACGTTCCGACCCGGCTCGTTCCTGTGCCGGCCTGGCCATTCAGGCTGTTCGCCACACTGCTTGGCAGAAAAGCAGCGTACGACGCTTCCATGGCGACACAGATTTGCGACCCGTCACTGCTGATCTCGGAAGGCTGGATGCCGGAAACCGACACGCTCGGCCGGATTGAGGAACTTGCACGACAGGCCCGTCAGGTCCGGTAGATTGTGCCAAGCAGGATTTTGACGTCGAGTCCGATCGAGGCTCCCCTGAGATATTCGGCATCCGTTTCGGCGCAGAGTTTCGGATCCGACATGTCGATGCCTCTCATCTGCGCAAGCCCGGTAATGCCTGGAAGTGCGGCAAGCACACCCAATTGCCTGCGGCGGTCGACCAACTCGGTTTGCGTGGGCAGGCATGGACGCGGCCCGACCAGGCTCATCTCGCCCTTCAGCACGTTCCAGAGCTGCGGCAGCTCGTCGATCTTGAATTTTCGCAGCACCTTACCGGCGGCGGTGACGGAGTTTGCCGGCGCCTGATGCGAGGGCAGAGATGGCGTTCCCACAACCATCGTCCTCAACTTGTGGCAGCGAAACAGCACCCCGTGCTGGCCGACGCGAGTTTGGGAGAGGAGTGCCGGTCCGGGCGACGACAGCCTGATTGCCAGTATGGCAAGCAGGGTGACGGGCGAGGTCAGCGGCAACAGAACCGCCGCCGCGACGAGATCGAAAGCTCGCTTGGGTCCCCTCATGGCCATCTCAGCATGCTCTAGATCCGCCGCCAGATGAAGGCCACATAGAGCCCAAGCGTCCCAGCCAGCGTCTGCCGGTAGACGCCGCTTTTCCTGAGAAGGCGCAGGCGTCGCAAGATACCGCCCTTTCGCGCCCTGATGAACAGGCCGAGACAGGCGGCGGCATCCCTCGTGAGGATGTCGCGATTGACGGCCAGGCCGCTCAGATTGTGATCGGTCCAGACGGCGAACTCGCCCCTGAAGAGGCGCCCCAGCCGCGACAGCCTCGCCTTCCACGACACGTTGGCGCCGACCAGGTTTGCCTCATGCTGGCGGTAGCGCACCAGCGGTCGCGGGTCATAGCGGACAATGCCGCCGGCAGCCGTGACGATCAGATAGGTCCACCAGTCATGGCTGACGAACTCGGTCCTTGCCGATGCCTTTGCCAGCAACTTTCGCGCGGCGCGGTTGATCGTCATCGTGTTGCCGCCGGCAATGCTTTGCACAAGCGCATTGCGAAATGCGGGTGGATGCTGGAACAGCGGCGAATACCCTTGCGCTGCTCCGGTTTCGGACATGGTCGCGGTTCTGGAGCAAAACAGCAGCGGCGTTCCGGCGTCGTGCCCTTGCATCCAGGCAATGGCGCTCTCCAGCCTGTCCGGCTCCCAGATGTCGTCCTGGTCGCAGAAGGCGTAGTAGTCGGCCTCGATGCGCGGATCGATGATCATCGCGCGGAAATTGGCGGCAAAGCCTTGGCGAGGACCATTCGACAGGGTCAACCGGCCCTTGGACCAGCGGCTCTGCCAGGCGCCGATAATGGCCGAAGTGCCGTCTGTCGAACCGTCGTCGGAAACCCAGAGGTCGACAACAGGATGCGATTGCGCAGCCAGCGACGCGAGCTGCTCGTCAAGGAAAGCCGCGCCATCTTTCGTGCCCAGCAGCACGGCCACGCGCTGATCTTGTCTGCTCACTGGTTCAAAATCATCTGCAAACGCCTGGGAACGGCCATCGGATCGGTTTCAATAGCCAATCCCGGTCGATCAGGACAGGCTCTTTGTTTTGACGCAATCCCGGACGGAAAACCGCTCCACACTTTTCCTGGAATTGCTCTAACCAGCTTGCCCGACTGTTTTCGCAACGGTTTCCCGGCGTGCGTCACTTGGAGGCTCTTCCGCCTGATAGAGGCCGGCCATGACGGCGAGCGCCGAGGCCTTGTCCTGATCGCGCATGGCCGCCTGCAGCAATGTCAGCGCCTCCTGGACCTTGGGCCATCCCACGACATCGGTCCTGAGGCCGAAGATCTTGGGGATATCCAGCGCGACGATCTCCTCATTGCCGCCATGCAGCACCTCGTGAAGCTTCTCGCCCGGCCTGATCCCGGTGAAACGGATCGGAATGTCGGTGTAGGGGCTTTTGCCGGCCATGCGGATCATGGTTTCAGCGACTTCGAGGATCGGCACCGGCTTGCCCATGTCGAGCATGTAGATGGCGTAGTCGTCCTTGCCCTGGCGCCGCTCGGCGTCGGCCGCCGACATGATGACGAGGTCGACGGCTTCGGCCACCGTCATGAAGTAGCGGGTCATGCGACGATCGGTGATGGTGACCGGACCGCCGGCCTCGATCTGCGCCTGGAAGATGGTGGCGACCGAGCCATTGGAGCCGAAGACATTGCCGAACCGCACGGCGATGAACTTGGTGCCGGAGCGACGGCCGCTAGGCCCGGTGGCATGCGTTTCGTGCAGCGAAGAGACGATCTGCTCGGCGGCGCGTTTCGTCATGCCGAGCACCGAGGTCGGATCGACCGCCTTGTCGCTGGAAATCAGCAGGAACTGCGGCACCCCGCATTTGGCGGCAACCTCGGCGCAGACGAGGGTGCCTAAAATGTTGGTCTGGATCGCCGATTCCCAATTTTCCTCGAGCAGCGGCACATGTTTGAGCGCGGCGGCATGGAAGATGATGTCGGGCTTGAAATCGCTGACGACGCGGGTGATCTGGCGCCGGTCTGTGACATCGACGATGCGGCTCTTGAGCCGGACATGGTCCTTTTCGTCAACCTGCTGGTCGAGCTGGAAAATACCGAACTCCGAGATATCGGCGACCAGAACCGCCTCGGCGCCAAGTTCCAGCGACCGCTTGACCAGGATGCGACCGATTGAGCCGGCGCCGCCGGTGACCAGGACGCGCTTGCCACCGATAAAGCCGCCGATCCGCTCCATATCGGAAGCAACTGTGGAGCGGCGCAGGATGGTTTCCATCTCGACAGCGTCGAGTACCAGCTTTCCGCCTTGGCCGAGCTCCGAAACGCCGGAGAATTGGACGACGGCGATACCGCTGTGACGGGCGACACGGACCAGTTCCGAATATTCCTCGATCTCGCGTTCGGTGCCATTGCCGAAAATCAGCATGTCGAGGCTTTTGGTGCCTCTTGCATATTCTTCGAGGACCTCGACCAGGCGGGGCCGCACGGCCACCACCGGAACGCCCTGTATCTGCGTGCCCAACGGCGCGCCGTTCTCGATGGCCATGATGCCGGCGATGGAATATTCGGCCGGCTCGGCCGTGCGTGTGAAGCGGATGATGACGTCTGCTTCGCCAAGCCTGCCGACGAACAGCGCTTGTTTGATCGCCGCATTGTTTGCGTTGCGGCTCAGGATTCGCCAGCTCGCCCCGTCGCGCAGGAACCGGTAATAGAGCCGAGGCGCCGATATGATGGTGAAGGAGACGAGGAAAAAGACGATGAACTGGCGCTCGTTGAGGCCGGTCACCGGCTGAAACGATCGAACCCCCAGCGAGACGACATAGAGCGTGACGGTCAGGATGGCGCAGCTCTTCAGGATGTTGAAGAAGTCCGGCGTGGAGGCGAAACGCCACACGGTGTTGTAGAGGCCGCAATAGCGAAACAGCATATGGCTGAGAAAAACAATACTTGCCCAGCACGCCAGGCCGGCCGTGGAGAGCGCGTCGAATGAAAGTCTCGACTGAGAAAGCCCCAGACTCAGCGCCACCGCGACCAGGACCATGACCAGATCCTGGATCATTATAATGGCGCGCCGCATCTTCGGCCGAAGTCCGGACACGACCTCTACATAGGATGTCATTGGGTAGTACTGAACTCCAGGCGCAAGGACATGGACACTAACGTGGTGCAAGAGCGACGGAAACCCGTCACCGATCACCTGTTTAGAGTGCCAATCCCCAGCCCCGCCGCTTTGTATCGCATAGCGTGGAGTTGTAGTGATCGCCAGATATTTTTTTGGAAATTCCCTTGGCTGGCCTTCAATCCAGGCGATCGGGCGGGAGGCGCGCACCGAGATCCATGCGCATTTGCTCAAAGCGGGCGTCGCCGGCCAGATTGTTCCACTCATAAGGGTCGGCGCTCAAATCATAGAGTTCTTCCGACAAGTCGGAGTAGCGCGTGTAGCGCCAGCGGCTTGACCGCACAGAATGATTGCCGCGCAACCATGTCATGATCGCACAATGGTCTTCCATTTTGCCGCCCCGCGCCAAAGGCATGAGTGAACGGCCGTCTATGTCCGCTGGCGGCTCGAACCCGCAAAGATCAAGAAGCGTAGGAAACAAGTCGACCAGACTGACCGGCTGGTCGACGCGAGCCGATGTCGCCATACCTCGTGGCGGCACCAGAATGAAGGGCACTCGCGTTGCTTCCTCCCACAGCACGAATTTCCGCCAGTGCAGCTTTTCGCCCAGGTGGAACCCGTTGTCTCCCCAAAGGACCACGATCGTATTGTCGGCGGCGGGCGAAGCATCCAGGGCGTCAAGCACACGTCCAATCTGACTGTCGCAGTAGGAAATGGCCCCGAGATAGCCTTGGACGGCGTTGCGCCATTGCCCGTGTTTCAGGACGGTTTCGTGGTCAGGCGGCGACAGAGCCCAAGCCTTTGCGATGGCGGGAACGTCGTCAAGGTCGTCATTCTTGACAAAGGGCAGGCTGACCTTGTCGAGAGGATAAAGATCAAGGAATCGTTGCGGTACGTACCAGGGCAAATGCGGCTTGTAGAAACCCGTCGCGCAAAAGAACGGCTGCTCGTGCGGTTTTTGCAGGAAGGCGCAAACCGCGTCCGCGGTCTTGAAATCGGGCATCTCCGGCTCGCGAGCGGATTCGATGGCGCCCCAATCGAAGTGGTGATTCATCGACGCTACGTTCGGGAAATCATCAAAATCAAACATGCGGTTGAGCGGCCGATGCAACGGCATCGGCTCGGCGGCGGTCGTATGGAATTCGTCCCACAAGGCTGGGCGGTTCTCGATGTCGCTCCATCTTGCCGACGGCGTCCTGTTGCGCCCTGCATCGGCGTAGTCGAAACTGCCATGGAACACTTTCCCCGCACCCATGCAAAAATACCCGGCCTCGCGCAGGCGCTCGAGCAGTGTGACCCTGCGCAGCGGCGCCTCCCAGAATGGCTCATTCTGATAGACACCTGTTGTCGTCGGCAGGCATCCGGTAAACACGGACATCCGGCTGGCATTGCAATAGGGCGCCGTGCAGTAGGCGCGCAGAAACGTCGTTCCACGCGATGCGAGTCGGTCGATTGCAGGCGTCTTGACGTCCGGATGGCGGCCCAACGGCGCAATCCAGGAATTGAGGTCGTCAGCCACGATGAAGAGGATGTTGGGTCGCTCCATCAGCCTTCAACCGCCAAGCCCGAATCAATAGTCGGCCAGTCGGAAACCGACAGCCCCGAAAGTCGGGAGAATTCGACGGTGTCATCGTAAAAAATCTCGCGCAAATAGGTTACGTCCTCAGGTCGAAGCTCGTTCTCACATCGTCTCCCAAGATGATCTGTTCGCGGAGCAAGGGGGGGAAACGGTTGGATGGAAAGGAACCCGGCAACGGCATCCAGCGTAGGTTGGTGATCCCTCAACAAATCCAGTGAACGCAGGAGCAGAACGTTCTCCCTTGGGAACAAGGCAAATAGCCGGCGTGTTTGGCGTGCGTAAAAGCCCCGTTCGACATAGCTATACACACGCCATGCCGGATCGGTCTGATCCAACCCCTTTAGTCGCCAGCGGCCTTGCCGGATCGCCAGGTGAAAAGGCAGATACTCCGACCGGTTACCGGTCTCCATACGCCATTGCGACCACGCTCGCTCGATCGGATCGCGAAAGATGAAGACAAGCTTCATTGCGGGATTGTATCGCTTTATCCGTTCCAGCGATGGCGGCCAGAAGAGATAGATCGGGGTCACGTCAAATCCGATGCCTCTCCCAGCATCGTCGGAAAAAAAGCTTCCCAATTTGCGATAGTCCGGCTCCGTCCAGTTCTGCGTCTCGTCGTCAAAGAAATGCATCTCCTTGACGGACGGCGTCGCCAGCTGTGGGTGTTGCATGAGATAGCCGAACAGGCTGGTCGTGCCGGACTTCTGCACCCCACCAACGATGAAACCCAACACAGGCTGGTCCAATGCATGCGCCCCCATGCCAGGGTTACGTCCTTGTTACCACTGTCTCTCGCCCCCCGACGAAAGTGCCCGGCAAGCCATCAAGGAAGCCTAGACAGCGGCGTTTGCCAAGTCCAGTTCCTGATAATCCCGCCCGGAAGCGAACTGCTTGATGAAATCGCGCTGTCTTTCGCTGGGGGGCTCAAGTCCAATAAAATCTGCGATCTCGCACAACAGTGACTCCGGGTTCAACAGCGAACGCTCATAGCTGACAAGGAGCGTCGGCCACTGCAATCGCTGCAGCAATTCCCAATATCTGCTGTACCTGATCAGCGCCAGGTCATAGGCTTGCTCGATCGAGGACTGCATCTGCTTGACTTCGGACTGGGCGACCGCAGCCATGTCGCGGTTGACGAACACGATGAACGGGTTCCTCACGACCTCCGCTATCGCCCCGAGGTAAAGATCGGCAGACGGATCTTTCCAACCCCATAGATCATTGGCATCATTTCTCGCCTCGATGATCTCTTCCAGCTTCTTCAAGCCATTATCTGCCGAACCATCGATCAGGCGGCCATCGATGTCCCGACCCTGGGCCGCATAAACGAGCTCCATATCCTCATGGATGATGGAAGCGGGTGACGATCCCATGGGCACACCCAGGATTATGGCCGCACCGGCGACGAGGCTTGTGCCGCCCCGGCCACATCCGACCACTATCAGGGTTCGTGGCCCCAGCGGCAACGCGAGTCTGACCGCCTTGTGTGATGTAGCCATCGCCACCGTCTTACGCTCCTAGTGTCCCAATGTTCGCAGTCGCCCCGACCGCGGCGCCGGCAATCGAAAAAATTCATGACGGTTATTGTTTGCCTGTTGCTGCTTTTTCCGCGCGAACCTGCAGGCGACGCTTGAAGAAATTCAGATGTTTGGCAGTGAGCGACTGGTCCCAATCCCGCGGATACTTCATTGCCTTGGCAAATCTGTACCTCTGCTCCAGGTCCCCGCTCCTCGACTTTGCCAGCTCCAAAGCTGAAACGATTTCATTCAATTCCGAAGCAGCCGGGATGATATTTCCGCTGAGGCCCTTCAAATAATCATCAGTTTTTGTCTTGAAGGTATTTGTCACAACGACACAGCCGGATCCGGCCAGATCCATCGGGATCATGCTCGGATGCGGAGAAGCCATCAGCGTGAGACAGATATCAAAACCCGAGACCTCCTCGATGTATTTGCTGAGGTCCATCCTTGGCAACGAAACCGATCGAACCCCGGGCTGCAACTCGACAACACCTTCTCCCAAGCCCATGCCCACGCAATCCCATTCCTCGGGGTCGAAAATGCCCCGCCTGAAGGCCGTGGTAAGAGCTAACGCTGTAAGTTCGAACATATTCCGATCCACCACCGGCCGAGAATAGAAGACGATCGTCTTCTTTTTCTTTGCAAGATTGCGTTGGATGAACATGTCCTTGGGCAGGAGATTGGACGAGCAGGCGTTGTTGAAAAACGTATGCGACATGCCGCGAGACCTTATGCCGCCGACATCATTCGAAATGAAGAACTGCATAAGGCTTTCGCTTGAAAATATCGCGTCGTAGTCCATCGCGTATGTACGATCTGCAACGGCATATAGACTATTTGCTGGATAAAATACAGCCTCATAGTCCTGTATCAGGTATATAAACTTCTTGCTCTCTGTGCGCGCTGTAATCTTCTCTGCAAAATAGGCTGAATACCAAACGGTCGCCACGGCATAGTCGAAGCGCGATATAGCAAGCGGTTTCCGCCTCTCGCCGATATACTCGACTTCGAGTTCGTCGAAGACACCCTCCATACCGGGGTATTTCAAAACCTTTTCTCTGAAGTCGGCGATATTGAAATAGAAATTATCAAATAGGACGAGGCGAACATTGATACCCGTCTTGCGCAAGAACAGCGCCATCTGGAAGACGCCGAAGAACCCGGCCGAGATCGATTTGAAGTCGAAAGCAGGAACCAGGACATTGATCGTCTGCGGCCGGCGCTCATCTATCTCGACGTCCGGCATGTCGTAGATTCGATTCAGCCGCAGGTTCAAGAACTCGTGATCATAGACATGGTTTGGCGGAGCGACCGCCGGGACGAGCGGCAGCTGCGACAGGTAGGACAGTTGCAGGTCGGAGAGGAAGCCAAGGCGGTGCGCCGCCGACATGCACCAATAGGCAAGCCTGCCCTTATAGCTTTGCAGGGGAACGTCGGGGTCGAAGACCTTATGGTAGGATTGTTTCAAATCCTGGTGCCCGAAGATTCGGGCGCCGGCGCCGGCGAGCGTTGCAGTCAGCTGACGACGCATTAGCCAAAGGTCTCCTCTCTCACGACGCGACCTTTCTCGAGAAACACCGCGGAACTGCACATCGACCGGATCAGGGCATCGGAATGCGATGCCAGCACGACGATGGCGGCATTGTTGAGCCAATGCTCCATTCTCTCTCTGGCCTTCTTTTGAAATGACGCGTCGCCCGTGCCCAGCCCTTCGTCAAGAAGCACGATATCGGTCGGATATGCGGTGACAACCGAAAACGACAGCCGTGTCTGCATGCCGGACGAGTAGGTGCGTACCGGCAAATTTATGAAATCGCCCAGTTCCGAGAACTCGATGATCGATTCGGTCTGGCGCTCGATTTCACGGGGGGCGATACCGGTCATGAGGCTCTGAAGCCGGATGAACTCTCGGCCCGTGAGTTCGGGAGATAAACCCATGGAGGGCGTTATCAGAACGGCCGAGTCCCCGTTGATGACAGCTGTCCCGCTGGTGGGTTTGAGAATGCCTGCCAAGACGCGCAACAGTGTCGTCTTGCCAGCACCGTTGTGCCCGCTCAGTCCCAGCCGGGTGCCGGGTTTAAGATCGAGCGACACGCCATCGAGAGCCGCGACTTCGAAACGGCCGGAGTCACCGGCCAGCAAACGCCCGCCCGTGGTGAAACGGAGCGCGGCTTGCTTGAGAGAACGATTTGCCGGAGCCGACCAGACCGGAATTCGGACGGTGACGTCGCTCAGATGAATGGATGGCGGTGACATGGGGCTTCCAATACAATTGTGTGACGGCGTCAGAATTCAAAGCCAGTACGGAATTCGGTGCTCCGTCCTTCGATAGAGAAGATAGGCGGCGATGCTCCCCGCGCCGGCAATAATGGCGGACACGAGCACGCTCATGTAGTCGGTGCCGTCGCTCATCAGTGGAGTTCGCGCTGCATCGATGATGTAGGCGACAGGATTGTAGACCAGGAACGGAGAGCTGGTAGGGAGAACCTTTGCCGTCCAGATAATCGGCGAAAGCATGAACAGAAGCTGCATAACGGCAGCGGTGATCAGCGGAACGTCTCTGTATCGCACAGAAACAATCGCTACGATGGTCGATATCCAGGCGGCATGGGCAGCCAACAGCGCGGTTCCGACGATGAACATTGGTATGTTCAAGCCGGAGTTCGGATAGGCAATAATTAGAGTTATGAATATAATTAGCACATTGTGCATCAATATTATTGTGTTCTTAGAGACACAACGAAATATGCATGAGGCCGGCGAGATCTTCGTATTTAGAAGAAGATCGTGAGATCCAATTAAAATTTCCGAACCTTCAATTATTGCTCCAGATAGAAATTGCCACAAGACTACACTCGTAGCCAAGTGATGTATGAACTCCCTTATAGGCTGCTTAAACAAGACAGCATATAGAAGCCCAACTGAAAGGGCAAATATTGCCGTGTTCAGCGTAATCCAGAAAGGCCCGAAAGTCGAATTTCGGTAACGAAGCCGTATATCAAACTGCGCGAGCCGAAGCCAAACCATTGATACACCCGACATTATGATACTTCCTTCAGTGTAACTTGCTCAGGCTTGGTAATTTCCGCGACAGGCATGAAGGCGCCGCGATATGGCGACTCGGCCGACATAAAGATAGCGACAAGCTGTTTCATCGCTTAACAGACACAATCGCTACGTCTTTCCATGCTGTCGGCTGGGCTTGCAAGATGCGGCGCACCACAAGCCCCGTCGATTGCTGCCACCCCTGTGCCTCCGATCCGAATGCGGCCGTGAATTTTTGCGTCGAAAGACGCGAATTAGCCGGGCGACGCGCTTTGGTCGGGTAGTCGCGCGCCGTAATATCCCGTACCGCAGCATACGGCCCGCCATGTGACAGGCTTGCCTCCAGAATGTGGCGAGCAAAGCCGCTCCAGTTGACGTCTCCGGCTCCGGCGAGATGGTAGATCCCATAGCCGTCGAAGCTGTCGTCGCCGCGCAACACCGCCGCCGCATGCAGGATCGCGTCGGCAATATCAAGTGCGGATGTCGGATTTCCCCATTGGTCGGCGACCACGGCGATCTCGTCGCGGTCGCCGGCCAGCCGCAGCATGGTTTTCACGAAATTCTTGCCGAACGGGCTGTAGACCCAGGCGGTGCGCAGGATCAGATGGCGCGGATTGACGGCGGCCACGGCCAGCTCGCCGGCAAGCTTGGAGGCGCCGTAGACGCCGAGCGGTGCGGTGGCGTCGGTCTCGACATAGGCGCCGTCCTTGGTGCCATCGAAGACGTAGTCGGTCGACAGATGGATTACGGGCACGCCGAGCTTCGCGGCCGCCTCGGCGACCTTGCCGGCGCCGACGGCGTTCACAGCGAAGGCAAGATCGGGCTCGTCCTCGGCCTGGTCGACCGCGGTGTAGGCGGCAGCCGACACCACGATATCCGGCCGCGCTGCCGCGAGTGCGTCGAATACCGTATCGGGCCGCGCCAGATCGAGCACTGGGCGGCCGAGGGTGACGACCTCGATGCCATCGCGCCTCTGCCCGGCCTCCAGCAGGCTGGCAGCGACCTGACCGTCGCGTCCGGTGACAACCAGCCTCACGCCGCGCCCTTCCTGCCTTCAACCTGGCCGCGCGACCGGACTTGCCCCAGCCGCTCGCCGGCGTAGCGCTGCTCGCGGATCGGTCCCCACCACCATTTGTTGTCGAGGAACCAGTCGACGGTCCTTGCAAGGCCGCTGTCGAAACTCTCCGCCGGCGCCCAACCGAGATCCCGGCTGATCTTGGAGGCATCGATTGCATAGCGGCGGTCGTGGCCGGGGCGATCGGTGACAAAGCTGATCAAATCGCGGTAGCTCCTGCCGCCGGCGCGCGGACGCCTGATGTCGAGCAGATCGCAGATCGTCTCGACGACACCCAGATTGGTGCGCTCGGAGTTGCCGCCGACATTGTAGCTTTCGCCCGGCTGGCCCTTGGTGGCGACCAGCTCCAGGGCGCGGGCATGATCCTCGACGAACAGCCAGTCGCGCACATTGGCGCCGGCGCCGTAGACCGGTAGCGGCTTCTCGTCGAGCGCGTTGAGGATGACCAGCGGGATCAGCTTTTCGGGAAAGTGATACGGTCCGTAATTGTTCGAACAGTTGGAGAGCACGACCGGCAGGCCGTAGGTCTCGTGCCAAGCCCGCACCAGATGGTCGGACGCCGCCTTGGAGGCGGAATAGGGCGAGGACGGCGCGTAAGGCGTTTCCTCGACGAACATGCCGCCGTCGAAGGGCAGATCGCCGAACACCTCATCGGTCGAGACATGGTGGAAGCGGAAGCGGGCTTTCCTGTCCTCACCAAGGCCACGCCAATATTCGAGCGCCGAATTCAGCACCCGGTAGGTGCCGACGATGTTGGTCTCGATAAAGGCGCCGGGTCCGTCGATCGAGCGGTCGACATGGCTTTCGGCGGCGAGGTTCATGACGACGTCGATCTCGTCGCGGTGGAGGATGTCGAGAACCGCCCGCTCGTCACAGATGTCGGCCTGCGCAAATTTGTAGTTGTGTGCATTCTCGATGGTGCGCAGCGAGGCCAGATTGCCGGCATAGGTGAGCTTGTCGAGATTGGTCACATGGTAGGCGGGATTGGCGCACAAATGCCGGCACACGGCCGAGCCGATGAAGCCGGCACCGCCTGTCACCAGAAAATTCATGGCGCTCTCCTCACATCGTCGCGCGTCATGCGAACACCTCGGCCTCGGCAAGCGCCGACGCCTTGAGGTCCTTGGCCGAGAGCTCGAAGGCGCCGGCCGGCGACGGCCAATCGATGCCGATATCAGGATCGTCGAAACGGATCGATCGATCATGCGCCGGCGAATAGGTGTCGGTGACCTTATACAGAACCTCGGTGTCCGGCACGAGCGTGACGAAACCGTGCGCGAAACCCTTCGGCACCAGGATCTGGTTGCCTCTCTCGGCCGATATTTCGAGCGCGACCCATTTTCCGAAGGTTTTCGAGCTGCGGCGGATGTCGACCGCCACGTCGAGAATCTTGCCTCGGATCACACGCAGCAACTTGTCCTGCGCGCGTGGAGGCAGTTGATAGTGAAGCCCCCGCACGACACCTGCGGCAGCCGAATAGGAATGATTGTCCTGGACGAAACGCAGATCGATGCCGGCCTCGGCAAAGGCTTCGGCATTCCAGGTTTCGATGAAATAACCGCGCGCATCGCCATGCCGCTTCGGCACGATTTCCAGCACGCCGTCCAAACCGAGCTGCCTGACTTCCAGCACTCTATGTCTCCGTCAGCTCGGCGACACGCCGGCGCAGATAGGCGGCGTATTCGTTCTTGCCCAGGCGCGTGGCGCGCTCAAGCACCTTGTCGGCGGTCAGCCAGCCCTGCTCGAAAGCGATTTCTTCAGGACAGGCGACCTTGATCCCCTGGCGGTGCTCGATCGTGCGCACGAAGGAAGAGGCTTCATGCAGGCTGTCATGCGTGCCGGTGTCGAGCCAGGCATAGCCGCGGCCGAGCTGATGCACGTGCAATTTCCCGCGCTCGAGATAGACGTTGTTGACCGCCGTGATCTCGAGTTCGCCACGCGCCGAGGGCTTGATCGTCGACGCGATGTCGACGACCTCATTGTCGTAGAAATAGAGGCCGGTGACCGCCCAGTTGGACTTCGGCTCCCGCGGCTTCTCCTCGATCGTCAAAGCCGTGCCGCTGAGCTTGTCGAACGACACCACGCCGTAGCGCTGCGGGTCCTCGACATGGTAGGCGAACACCGACGCGCCGCTTTGGCGCTGCGCAGCAGTGCGGCAGAGCTGCGACAGGCCCTCGCCGAAATAGATGTTGTCGCCGAGAATCATCGACACATTATCCTTGCCGATGAAGTCGCGGCCGATGATGAAGGCCTCGGCAAGCCCGTTGGGCTGCGCCTGTTCGGCATAGGAGAATTCGACCCCGAATTCCGAACCGTCGCCCAGCAACTCCCGAAACACCGGCAAGTCGCGAGGTGTCGAAATGATCAAAATCTGGCGGATACCGGCGAGCATCAAGACGCTCAGCGGATAAAAAATCATCGGCTTGTCGTATATCGGCAGAATCTGCTTAGAGATCGCTAATGTAAGGGGATACAGACGCGTCCCGCTGCCTCCTGCAAGGATTATTCCCTTCAACAAGCTCTCCTTGAATTACCGGCCCCCGCCTCGAAATCAAGTTGCCCGTGCTTAGGTTTCGCGCAATGGCTTGTCAATTCAATCTCGGCCGTGGATCGGCGCCAGAATTGCTCTGCATCTGCCGCCTCGCGGCAATTTGACCGACCAGGCACAAGCTGACGATGCAAATGGGCGTGGCGATTTGGCAACCGGCTTGCACCATCGGCTGGCGGACGCGTGACAACAAAAAGCCGGCGGGCCCAGGGCCCGCCGGCTCATTCATTTGTCCGGTTTCAGGGCTGCTTGGGCAGCAGCGACCATACCGCCGGCACCAGGCTGGCGGCGAGCGCAACCTTGATCAGGTCGCCGAGGACGAACGGCAAAACGCCGAACTGCCACGCCTTTTCCGCGCCGATGAGGGTGGCCAGCCAGGCAAAGCCCATGGCCATCATGACGATTTCGGCGACCAGCATGGCGTTGAACAACTTGATCGGGTGGCGGTCCCAGCCGCGGTCGGCGGCCCAGCCGACAATGGCCGCCATGACGACGAAGCCGGCGAGATAACCGCCGGTGCCGCCGATCATGTAGGCGATGCCGATGCCCTTTTCAGGCGTGCTCTGGAAGACCGGGAAGCCCATGGCGCCTTCGGCCATGTAGAGAAGCAGGGTA
The DNA here is from genome assembly GCF_000502815.1 of Mesorhizobium sp. LSJC269B00. Taxonomy (NCBI): domain Bacteria; kingdom Pseudomonadati; phylum Pseudomonadota; class Alphaproteobacteria; order Hyphomicrobiales; family Phyllobacteriaceae; genus Mesorhizobium; species Mesorhizobium sp. LSJC269B00. Next base: position 590,557 of record NZ_AYVN01000002.1, on the reverse strand, counting down.
GCGACGCCAAGCCGCAGGCCAAATGCGGTGGCGATCAGCAGGACGGCCAGCGTCTGCATCGAGATGTCGACCGGCCCGAGCACGACTTTCGTCTTGGCCGACAGGGTCAAAAGCAGCGTTCCGGCGATCGCCAGCAAAAGCTGGGTTGCCAGGCGCTGCGCGCCCTCCTGGGGCAAAGCGAGAGAAACAAGCGGGCGCATCGTCGTTGCAAGTGCCATGGTCTTCCCCAATCCGGATTGCCGCAGATCGCGGCCTTGCGTTTTTCTATATTGGCTTCCGTGTTATGCGGCAATCAGTTTTGCCGTCTTCCTGAACAGAGATTCAACGACACCGCCATGGCGCTCAAATTCGACACCAGCTTCGATCCGGCATATGGCGAGGGCGTCACCGTTGCGCCGGACGTCTTGCGCGTCACCGCCAAAAACCCCAGCCCGTTCACCTTTCACGGCACCAACAGCTACATCGTCGGGCGCGATACGCTGGCGGTGATCGACCCGGGTCCGGATGATGAAGCGCATTTCCAGACGTTGCTGAAGGTGATCGCAAACCGGCCGGTGAGCCATGTTTTCGTCAGTCACACGCATCGCGACCATTCTCCCCTGGCCGCCCGGCTGAAAGCGCGCACCGGTGCCGCCGTGCTGGCCGAAGGCCCGCACCGCCCGGCAAGGCCGCTGCGGATCGCCGAGATCAATCCGCTCGACGCCAGCGCCGACACCGGTTTCGTGCCGGATGTCACTTTGCCCGACGATACGCTGGTCGAGGGCGATGGCTGGACGATCCGGACGGTGCTGACGCCGGGCCACACCGCCAATCACGCGGCATTTGCGCTCGAAGGCACCGGCATCCTGTTTTCGGCCGACCATGTGATGGCGTGGGCGACGTCGATCGTGGCGCCGCCGGACGGCGCGATGGCCGACTACATGGCCTCGCTGGATAAATTGATCGCGCGCGGCGACCGCCTGCTGCTGCCCGGCCATGGCGGCCCGGTGAATGCGCCGCGCAGCTTCATGCGCGGGCTGAAGACTCACCGCAAGATGCGCGAACGGGCGATCCTCGAACGGATCCGGGGCGGCGACCGGACAATCCCGGACATGGTCAAGGCGATCTACAGGGACACCGACCCGCGCCTGCATGGCGCCGCCGGCCTGTCGGTGCTTGCCCATCTCGAGGACCTGGTGGCGCGCGGCCTGGTTGCTACCCAGGGTGACCCGGCCATCGACGGCGTTTTTGTGCCGGTGGGGTAGAACTACTCAGCCGGCGCCGCACCCACCTGGCCCGCAACTTCCTGATCAAGTTCGGCGAGGAACCCGACGATACGGGCGGCATTGTCGCCGAGGTCGTAGCGGCCGTAGCGGGAGGCCGAGCGCATGTCGACGACGATGGTGTCACCATCATTGCTGACCCGGATGGCGACGTCGGCGGGCAGGCCCACGACGAAGCTCCGGGCCACGGCCGATATCGTCACCTCGTCTTGACCGTCGGTCACTGGGTATGGCGCGGTAAGTTGCCAATCGCGGCGGTCGAGCACGGTTTCAACGGCGTCGACGACGGTTTCGAAAGGCAGATTGTAGCTATGCCCGGTGACCAGCGGATAGGCGTCGGCCTGCAGGCGCGCTTCGCCCGGCGTTGGCAGCGCGAGCACGTTCATGTCCTTGGTGCGGTCGCTGGTGTCGAGCACTGGCGGATTGTCGAGGTCCGTCGTGATGTCCCTCAGGGGCGGCGTGGTCGCCGCCAAATAGGTGGCAAAGCCGTAGGGCGTCAGCACCAGCAGCGCCAGCAGGGCGCCGACCGAGAGGTCGCGGCCGCCACGGTCACCGAAATGCCACAGCCGGGACAAAGCGAGGCCGGCAAACAGCAAAGCGAACGCGGCAAGCAAGGCGACGATCGCCAGCACCCACAGGAAGGCCGGCGTTTCGACCAGTTCGAAATGATGGCCGGCCAGCACGGTGAGCAGCAGGACCAGGGCAAAAGCGCCCGTGCGCCGCGACCAGCCGGCCGCCTTCGATGTCTGCCGCTCGTCAATTTCCATTGTCTTCAGCACCGCCCCAACCCGCACAGACGCTTAGAGCAAAGGATGCTCAAATTGAACATCCCCTGCCCTAACGTTTTTGCCGCCGGTAGCTTGAAGTCAAGGAAACGCACGGTCCCGGTCAATCCGTCGGCAGGCGGTAGTCGCTGAACTGCTTGCGCAAGGTGATCTTCTGGATCTTGCCGGTGGCGGTGTGCGGGATTTCACTAATGAAAGCGACGTCGTCGGGCATCCACCATTTCGCCACCTTGCCGTCCATGAACGCCAATATATCGGCCTTGCTCGGCTCCTTGCCGGGTTTGGCGACCACGACCAGCAACGGCCGTTCGCCCCATTTCGAATGATGGACGCCGATCGCCGCGGCCTCGGCGACATCGGGATGGCCGACGGCGAGGTTCTCCAGGTCGATGGTCGATATCCACTCGCCGCCCGATTTGATCACGTCCTTGGCGCGATCGGTGATCTGCATGTAGCCGCTCGCGTCGATATGGGCGACATCGCCGGTGTCGAACCACCCGTCCTTGTCGAACTGCTCGGCGCCGACGCCGCCATAATAGGCTCCGGCGATAGCCGGACCGCGCACCTTCAGCCGGCCGAAGGTCTTGCCGTCCCAGGGCAGTTCCTTGTCGTCATCGTCCGTCACCTTCATCTCGACGCCGAAGGGCGGGTAGCCCTGCTTGCCCTGGATATCGAGCCGGTCCTCGCCCTCGAGCGCTTGATACTGCGGCTTCATGGTGCACAGCGTGCCGAGCGGTGACATTTCGGTCATGCCCCAGGCATGGATGACTTCGACACCGTAATTGTCCTGGAATTTCCTGATGATGGCGCGCGGGCAGGACGAGCCGCCGATGACGACTTTGCTGAGATAGGGAAGCTTCTTGCCGGTCTCTTCCAGATGCTGCAGCAGCATCATCCAGACGGTCGGCACGGCGGCGCTGAAGGTCACCTTCTCGGTGTCGAGCAGCTCGTAGATCGAGGCGCCGTCCATCTTGCAACCGGGCATGACCAGCTTGGCGCCGATCATCGGCGCGCTCTGGCCAAGGCCCCAGGCATTGGCATGAAACATTGGCACGACGGGGAGGATCGTGTCCCGCGCGGAGAGGCCCATGGCGTCGGGCATGGCAGCAATCATGGCATGCAGCACATTCGAGCGGTGGCTGTAGAGCACACCTTTGGGATCGCCCGTCGTGCCGGAGGTGTAGCACATGCCGGCTGCGGTGTTTTCGCCGAAAACCTTCCAGGCGAAGTCGCCATCGGCCTCGTTCAACCAGTCCTCATAGGCAACCACATTCGGCAGCGTCGTTTCAGGCAGATGCGCCTTGTCGGTCAGGACGATCACCTTTTTCAGCGATTTGACCGCGCCGGCGATCTTTTCCAGCAGCGGCATGAAGGTCAGGTCGACGAAGATCCCTCTATCCTGCGCATTGTTCATGATCCAGACGATCTGCTCGGGGAACAAACGCGGGTTAAGCGTATGGTAGATGGCGCCGATGCCCATGATGCCGTACCAGGCCTCTATGTGGCGCGCCGTGTTCCAGGCCAGGGTCGCGATGCGGTCGCCGAGCACAAAGCCATCGCGCTCCAACCGTTGAGCGACCTTGAGGGCGCGGCGATGAACTTCAGCATAGGTGGTGCGAACGACAGGACCTTCGATCGAGCGCGAGACGATCTCGCGCGTCCCGTGCTGCCGCTCGGCATTGTCGATCAGCTTGTGGCAGAGCAGCGGCCATTCCTGCATCAGTCCGAGCATCTGGTTCCTCCCATTGCTTCCTCGTTTTTCCCGTCTTTTGTTCCATTGTGGGACGAACGGACGGATTGTCCAGCCATGACGTCTCCAACCGTTAACGGCTGAAGCAAGCAGTGATCGAAACGCGGGGAAAACCGCCACAATCCGGCCATCGTCGACGTTAAGGTTCGTTAACGGGGTAGGGGTGCGGAGTGGCGACTGAAAGAGGTTCGCATGGACACGCAGCTCGACGACAAGCAGATCGACGACAAGCAGATCGACGACAGGCAGATCGACGACAGGCAGCTGGCTGACAGCGGGGCCGAAGACGTGCAGTTGGACGATATTCAACTCGACGACAAAGAGCTTGAAGACACGCTTGCCGCAAGTCTGGCCGATCTCGTGCCGGAGGCCAAAAAGGTTTCCGAAGACGAATTTGTCGAGGTGGTCGGCGGCGCCCTTGAGGCGGTCGGCGGCACGCTGCTGTTCAAAATGTGCGTCCAGAACGAAGGCGAAGGCCAGCATGTCGCCGCCGCATCGATCGGCGACGGCGGCAATCGCCAGTTCCTGCTGCTCACCTTGCCGACCGGCGGCGGCCCGCTGAAGGTTGAGACGACGTCAAGAAGCACCAACCCGGTAGCCGGTATTGCCGCGGCCTATGCCGGCCTAATGGACGTGTTCAAGACCGCAGCCTAGCATTCCACGCGGGATCGTTTTTAGTGATCGGAAGGCCAGCTCTGGCCTACTGGCGAAGGCTTGCGCAACGAGTTCTCCAGACACATTTTAGGGACATGGGAAGCAACCCCGCACTCTCTCAATCGGACTGTGCTCCCAATCGAACAAGGAGAACCCCGCATGGACCAGATCGCCAACCCCGCCCCCGGCTTTCAGAGCAATCCCGGCAAGGTCATCACCGTCGAACCCTATCGGGGTACCGTGGTCGTGCGTGCCGGCGATACGGTGATCGCCTCATCGAGGCGGGCGAAGCTTCTGTCCGAACCGCCCTACCCCCAGGCATTCTACATCCCCTTCGAAGACATCGACTTCACCCAGCTCGGCAAAACCACCCTGTCGACCCACTGCCCCTACAAGGGCGACGCCAGCTACTGGAGCGTGCTGCCGGCCGGCGAGACCGGCAAGGACGCGATGTGGGGCTATGAGCAGCCCTTCGACGAAATGGCTGAGATTCGCGACCACGGCGCCTTCTATCCCAACAGGGTGACGATCGAAGCAGCACCGGCCTGAGCAAGCGACTCAAGCCGCCGTTGCTCGCTTCGTCATCCCAGGGTCTTCGCGACGGAGCTTCGCTCCTGTTTCATCCTGGGATGACGAAGCTCAGAGGCCTCGGCTAATCTCAAACGTCGGCGACGTCAGTCCAAAGGCGATGAAACTGCCTGCCGCCGCCTGATCCTAATCAGTCGTCCCGTCGTTGCCGACACCGTCGGCGTCATCCAGCCGCACGAACATCAGCCCCTTGGCCTTCAGCGCGAGCAGACTTTGCACGACGCCCTCGCCGGCAGCGTGGGTCGGCTGGTTGATGTGGGCGATGATGACATCGCCATCCTTGGCGGCGGCGATGCGCCGGGCAGTTTCTTTTGCGCCGAGCAACGAGCCGCCATCGCCGTTGATCGAAAGCCGGCGACCTTGAAGCCAAGCTTGCGGATCATGGCGATAGCCGACGGGCTGTATTCGGCGGTCGCGCCGCGAAACCATTTCGGCGCCGGCTCGCCGGTGCCAGCGAGAGCGGCAGCGCCCGATTCGACTTCGGCCTGCACCGCTTCCGGGCTGCCGGCGCTGCGGATGCCGTAGATCTTGCGCGGCGTGTCAACGGCCGGGATGTGATGGCCGCCATGGTTTTCCAGTTCGAACAGGTCCGGATGCGCGCGCATGATCTCGACGGCGGCGGCGTTGCGCTTCAGCCAGATACCGGTGACGAAGATCGTCGCCGGAATCCGGTTCTCCACCAGCGCCGACAGGATCCTCGTATCGGTCTGGCCGCCGCAGGCGTCGAGCGTAAGCGCGACGCGGCCGACACTGCTACCGTCCTCAGCCTTCAGATGCAGCGCCGGCTCGACAAGCGGCGCGGCCTGGGCCGAGGACACGGCCACGATAGATAGCGCCAAGGCGCAAAACAGCTTTTGCAAGGGATGCCTGTCTTGTCTGAGAATCGGCGCTGTCATAGCCGCATCCCAGGACCCGCAACAAGGCGGAAATCGGGATAGTGGCCGTGAGAAAGCTGATATCCCGACAATGTGACCGCCGCGCACCGTCAGACGGCGTGTTCCAGTTCCACATGCGTGCGTGACAGGACTTCGCGCACGGCCGCGACGACCGGTTCGACCTCGAGGCGCCAGACGCAGCAGGCCTTGCTGGGATCGAGCGGATTGCACAGGCTGCCCGCCACGCAATTGCACGGCATGGATGGCTGCAAGGCGAGGCTGGGCACGCCGACCGGTCCCCAGACTGCCGGGCTGGTCAGGCCGAAAAGGCCGACAACCGGCGTTCCGGCCGCTGCTGCCATGTGCATGGGGCCGCTCTCATTGCCGACAAACAGCCGCGCCTGCTGCAACACCGCCAGCAGCGTTTCCAGCGACAGCGCGCCGACGAGGTTGATGATCGACGCGGCACTGGCGAGGATCTGCTCGGCCGGCTTGCGCTCGTCAGGGCCGCCGACGAGTACGAAATCCAGTCCGGTTTCGCGCGAAATCGTGTCGATCACGGCGGCAAAGCGTTCATGCTGCCAGCGCCGGCCGTGAAAACTTGCGCCGGCATGCACCGCGATAAAGCCGTTTGGCCGCAAATGGTGTTTGTCCAGCAATGCCTGGGCCCTCGCCGTCTCCATCGGCAATGGCCGAATCGACGGCACCCGCACGCGCAGGCCGACGCCGAGCGGCTCGAGCGGCGAAAGGTAGCGGTAGAGATAGTGACGTTCGCCAAAACCGAACGGCTCAGCAAAGACATTGGCGGGCTGGCGCTCATGCCAGCGCAGCGGCCTTTCCGGAGGATTGTAGCCGATGCGGGTGCTGGCGTTGAGGAACCTGACGATGAGCCGCGATGTCTTTGAATCGGTGAGGTCGATGGTCAGGTCGAAACGGAATTGGCGCAGCTTGCTGATCATAGAATAGAGCTCGCGCCCACGCTCCAGCGGGGTGCCGCGCATGGCGGCGCGGCGGAAGCTGACGACCTCGGCGGCGATGCCGTGCGCGGTGACGAAACTGGCGAGGCGCGCCTCGCAGAGAAAGACGATCCTGACACCGGGATATTCGAGCTGCAGGTTCTTGGCGAGCGTGGAGGACAGAACAATATCGCCGATGAACTTGGTCTGGATAATCAGGATCGAGCGGAAGGGTCTGGGCGAAATCTGTAACATCTTTTCTCGGCACCGGCGGGTTGGGGGGCCGTGAAATTGGGAAGAAACGATGTCGGGATTGCGTGTTGGGGCGCGCACATCAGCGTGAATTTGCTTACAAAATCGTAAGCTTAGCGCCAAACGGCCACCCAGGGGTGGCCGTTTCATCGATACCGAAAGGACTGTGTCGAAATCAGGATGCCGCGGCGCTCTTTTTGGGGCGCGGCACTGCTGTTTTGGCAATCTGCACCGCGGCTTGGGCTGCGGCCAATCTTGCGATCGGCACGCGGTAGGGAGAGCACGAGACATAGTCGAGGCCGACCTCTTCGCAGAAGCGGATCGAGGCCGGATCGCCGCCATGTTCGCCGCATATGCCGAGCTTGATGTCGGGCCGCGTCGCCCTGCCCTTCTCGGCAGCCATGCGCACCAGTTCGCCGACGCCCTCGATGTCGAGCGAGACGAACGGGTCCTGCTCGATGATACCTTTCTGCCGATAGGTCTCGAGGAAGGATGCTGCGTCGTCGCGCGAGATGCCGAAAGTGGTCTGGGTGAGATCGTTGGTGCCGAAGGAGAAGAACTCGGCCGTGGCGGCGATGACGTGGGCGCGGATCGCCGCGCGCGGAAGCTCGATCATCGTGCCGGTGAGATAGTCGATCTTGACGCCGGTCTCGTCCATGACAGCCTTGGCGACCGCATCGATGCGCGCCTTGACGTAGTCGAGCTCCTTCACCAGGCCGACCAGCGGCACCATGATCTCGGGAACGACCAGCGCGCCGGCTTTCTTGCCGGCCTCGACGGCTGCCTCGAAAATGGCGCGCGCCTGCATCTCGGCAATCTCGGGATAGGAGACGGCGAGACGGCAGCCGCGATGGCCGAGCATCGGGTTGAACTCATGCAGGGCTTCTGTGCGCTGCCTGAGCTTGTCGGGCGAGACGTTCATGGCGGCGGCGACCTCCGCCACCTCCGCTTCCGTCTTGGGCAGGAATTCGTGCAGCGGCGGATCGAGCAGCCGGATCGTCACCGGCAGGCCGGCCATAATCTCGAACAGTTCGAGGAAATCCGAGCGCTGCATCGGCAACAGCTTGGCAAGTGCGGTGCGGCGGTCCTTCTCGGTATCGGCCAGGATCATCTCGCGCATAGCGACGATACGCTCGCCGTCGAAGAACATGTGCTCGGTGCGGCAGAGGCCGATGCCTTCGGCGCCGAAGGAGCGCGCCATGCGCGCATCGAGCGGCGTCTCGGCATTGGTGCGCACCTTCATGCGGCGCACCGCATCGGCCCATTCCATGATGGCGGCGAAATCGCCCGACAGTTCCGGCTGCAGCATCGACACGGCGCCCTTCAGCACCTGGCCGTTGCTGCCATCGATGGTGATGATGTCGCCCTTGCGGAAGGTCTGGCCCATCGACATCAGCGTGCCGGCCTTGTAGTCGACACGCAGCGAGCCGGCGCCCGAAACGCAAGGCTTGCCCATGCCGCGCGCGACCACGGCGGCGTGGCTGGTCATGCCGCCGCGCGTGGTCAGGATGCCTTCCGAAGCATGCATCCCATGAATGTCTTCGGGGCTGGTTTCGATGCGCACCAGGATTGCCTTGCGACCTTGCGTCTTCAGATCCTCGGCATCGCCCGAGGAGAAAACAATCTCGCCGGTCGCCGCGCCCGGAGAAGCCGGCAGGCCGACGCCGATGACATCGCGCGCGGCCTTGGGGTCGATGGTCGGATGCAACAGCTGATCGAGCGAGGCCGGATCGATGCGGGCGACCGCCTCCTCCGTCGTGATCAGCTTGTCGCGCGCCATCTCGACGGCGATCTTCAGCGCCGCCTTGGCGGTGCGCTTGCCGGAACGCGTCTGCAGCATCCACAATTTGCCGCGCTCGATGGTGAATTCGAGGTCCTGCATATCGCGGTAGTGCTGTTCCAGGCGGTCGGAGATGTCGACGAAGGAGCGAAACGCGTCCGGCATCAGTTTCTGCAGCGACGGCTTGTCGGAGCCAGCGGCGATGCGCGCCGCCTCGGTGATGTTCTGCGGCGTGCGGATGCCGGCCACGACATCCTCGCCCTGCGCGTTCACCAGGAACTCGCCGTAGAGCATCTTTTCGCCGGTCGAGGGGTTGCGCGTGAAGGCGACGCCGGTGGCTGACGTCTCGCCCATATTGCCGAACACCATGGCCTGGACATTGACCGCCGTGCCCCAGCTTTCCGGGATGTCGTGCAGGCGCCGGTAGGTGATGGCGCGGTTGTTCATCCAGCTGGAAAACACCGCGCCGATCGCCCCCCACAGCTGCTCGTGCGGGTCCTGTGGAAACGGCCTGTCGAGCTCCTCCTCGACCTTGGCCTTGTAAAGGGCAATGACGCTCTGCCATTCCTGCGCTGTCAGTTCGGTGTCGAGCTCGTGGCCGAGGCTGGCCTTCTGGTCCTCGAGGATTTCCTCGAACACTTCGTGGTCGAGACCCATGACGACATCGGAATACATCTGGATGAAGCGGCGGTAGCTGTCATAGGCAAAGCGGGCATCGCCGGAATCGGCTGCCAACGCCTCGACCGTCTCGTCATTGAGGCCGAGATTGAGCACGGTGTCCATCATGCCCGGCATCGAGGCCCTGGCCCCGGAGCGGACCGAGACCAGAAGCAGCTTCGACGGATCGCCGAAACGGCGCCCCGTCAGCTGCCCGATATGGTCCAGCGCCTTGACGACATCGGCCTGCAACGCGGCCGGATAGCTGTTGCTATTGGCGTAATAGGCGTTGCAGACTTCGGTGGTGAGGGTGAAGCCCGGCGGCACGGGCAGGCCAAGACTGCACATCTCGGCCAGATTGGCGCCTTTGCCGCCGAGAAGGTTGCGGTCGCCCGCACGTCCCTCCGCGGCGCCATCGCCGAAGGTGTAGACCCATTTGGTCATGCTCGCCCTCCAAGTCCTCGGAAGATAGAACACCGGGGCCAAGACCCGGTTCCCCCGCGTTCCGACCCGAGCGTTATTATGCTGCAGCGCGAAAGGCAAGGTGTGGCAGCGAAGCCTGGCGACTACAATCGATTAAGCAAAAGCTGCGTCGAAAAGACTTGCCGGATCGCTGCCCAGGATATAGAACATATAGGGAACAAGTTGGGAGCAGCGTGATGAAACTCAACGGAAAACTCGACTATCTCGAACTGCCCGCGACCGGCGCGACGCTGGACAGCGTCAAGGCTTTCTACAGCGCCGCCTTCTCGTGGTCGTTCACCGATTACGGGCCGACCTATTCGGCCTTCGGCGAAGGGCTCGATGGCGGCTTCCAGGCCGATGCAGGCGAGGCTCCGGCGAAACCATTGCCGGTGCTCTATTCGCAGGATCTGGAAGCAACCCTCGACGTTGTCGAAAGCGCCGGCGGCACGATCGTCAAGCCGATATTCTCGTTCCCGGGCGGCAGGCGGTTCCATTTCACCGATCCCGCCGGCAACGAGTTGGCGGTCTGGGGCGAATAGCGCTTCCCCGCGCGAAGCGGTGGATCAGTTTTGCATAGTGGCCAACTCGGCATTGAGCTTTCGTGCCGCTCGTCTTATAAGGCCGCGCGCAACGGGCAAAGCTCGCTTGCTGGGGCGTCGCCAAGTGGTAAGGCATCGGTTTTTGGTACCGACATTCCCAGGTTCGAATCCTGGCGCCCCAGCCAAATCACATGCCTTTGGAATCAATGATTTACCGACCTTATCGATGGCTCCCGTCAGGAGCTATCTGACTCCCACGCGACCCCGACTCCGTTGACAGAGCCGGGGCCGTGCGGAGAGGATCAGTAATCGTTGTCGTCCTGGATGACGACGGGATGATGCCGATGATGTCGATAATAGCGATGATGGCTGCGCTCGATCGAGCCGGTCACGATGACCATATCCCGGCGATGATGTCTGCGGCCGTGGTCGTAGAAGGCAACCGTGCCGTGTCTGCGGTGATGAAGGCGTTGACCCTGGTCATTGATGACCTTTACGCTCCTGTGATGATGTCGATGGTGGGTCGTGATGACCACGTCAGCTTCGGCTGCCGGAGCTATCGTCGGCATGGCAATGAACAGCGCCAAGGCGCTCACGATCATTGTTTTCATTGTAATATCTCCACCTGCTAATTATCCCTTCGCGGGGATAACCGCGTCCCATCCCTTTGGTTCCGAGTAGCGTCGTCGGTCCACGGGCGCGATCAGTGACGGCTGCTCCCGTGCAACACGGCGTATCGAAAGAAGAAGTTGCGACAGCAGCTCCTGTTGGCAACTTCTGGTAAAGGCGCTCTTTCAAGCCGACCACCAGGGTTACGCCACTCGACAAAGGAGCGCTGCACAGGACCCTTCTATGTCGTCGCGTTCGATCTCCTGATCTGTGACGGGAAACACCCGTCTTGCGAGGAAGACCGTCGGCACAATTTGTGAGATTTACGAGACCAATCAGGCCATCTTAGATCGCCTAAGTCGGGCCGTCTCAGATCCCGTAAGAAAGTGCAAGGTAAACCACCGGCGCCAAGATCAGCAGAACCGCGATTCCGATAACCACTGCGATTGCCAGGCGCTCTGTTCGCCTGACAAGCTCAGCGACCTTGTCGTCGTCAGCCGATGGTATGAGGTCAAGAACGGAAGAAACCTCCGCAGGACTGTCGTTGTCGTTTGCGGGTCGGGTTGCGCCGTCACGCACAGATCTCTGGACAAAGGTCACTGTTAGCCTCGCTATTGAAACGCACGCCGTTGGCGGTGTCACGACAATCGGGTGCCCGCTAACCTCTCAGGAATGGCGGGCACCCGATTGACCACCGATGAAGGGACTCATGCTCGGCAGCCCGGTTCCAATGTATCGGGAGGGCATAGGTTGCCCGCCTTCAGGCCTATGGCTCCGACGTCAGGACTTCAGTCATACCCTGTTCGGACCTTGGTCTGGCAATCGACGAAGCGATGGCCGCCATTTTGTTTCGATGCAGAAAATGCGGGAACATTAGTAGGCTCTTACGAGTTCACTCCCAGCAACTAGTTCGGGAGAGATACGGTGAACAACATAATCTGGCTCATCGGAGCAGTCGTTATCGTGATTGCGATACTGAGCTTCCTGGGCTTCCGATAAACGTGGCAGCTGAATTGCGGTCGGAGCCTATTGCCATCTGCGCCTTGTAGGCATCGCTTTCGCGTTGGCCGGGCGCTTTGCATGTGGGCTTTGGCGTTCGCTCTCAGGTGGCGCTTAAATTCCTTCTCTTCGAACCTTACAGAATGCGCGTCGCAAGCAGGTCGCAAGGGCGACGGTCCTATTGCAACAGTCGGATCGACGCCATCGCCGACGAAATCAACAAAGCATGCTGCGTCAGCTCGCCTCGCGCATCGCCTCGGCGGCCTGCAGATCGACCGAGACCAGTTGGCTGACGCCCTGCTCGGCCATGGTCACGCCGAACAGGCGGTTCATGCGCGCCATCGTGATCGGGTTGTGGGTGATGATGACGAAGCGCGTCTCGGTGGTCGCGGCCATTTCGTCCATAAGGTTGCAGAAGCGTTCGACATTGTGATCGTCGAGCGGCGCGTCGACTTCGTCGAGCACGCAGATCGGCGCCGGATTGGTCAGGAACACGGCAAAGATCAGCGACATCGCCGTCAGTGCCTGCTCGCCGCCGGACAGCAGCGTCATGGTCTGCGGCTTCTTGCCGGGCGGACGTGCCAGGATTTCGAGCCCGGCTTCGAGCGGGTCGTCGGATTCGATCAGCTGCAGTTCGGCCGTGCCGCCACCGAACAGATGCGAGAACAGCCGCTGGAAATGGCCGTTGACCACCTCGAAAGCGGCAAGCAGCCGTTCGCGGCCTTCGCGGTTCAGGCTCTGGATCGCTTGCCTGAGCTTGCGGATCGCCTCGATGATGTCCTCGCGCTCGGAGACGATGGTCTCCAGCCGGTCCGACAATTCCTTCTGCTCTTCCTCGGCGCGCAGATTGACGGCGCCGAGCCGCTCGCGCTCAACCTTCAGCCGGTCGAGCTGGCGCTCGATCTCGGCCATTTCCGGCATCGGGCTGTCGGCTTCCAGGCCAGTATGGCGAATGACCAGATGCGGCGGCGTGTTCAGCGTTTCCTGGATGCGCGCCTCGACCTCGAGCCGGCGCTCATCGGCGGCGGTCAATCGCTCTTCGGCGCGGACGCGGGTTTCGCGGGAATCGGCCAGCGACTGGATGGCCGCGGTGGCGGCCTTGTCCAGCTCGGCCTGCTTGTTCTCGGCCTCCTGCAAACGGTCGGCGGCCGCCTTGCGCAAGGTCTCGGCCTCGGTCAGCTGCGACAGCAGCGCGCGCCGCCTGGCGTCGATCTCGTCGGGGGCGTCGGCCAGCGTTTCGCGCTCGGCCTCGGCCTCGGCCCTGCGCTCGCCCAGCGAGGCAATCTGCGTCGAGGCGTTTTCGGCCCGCTGCAACCAGTTGCTGCGCTCGGCGCCGATGGCGTCGAGCCGGCGCGTGCGCGCCTCGGCTTCGCGGCGCAGGCCTTCATGGACGGCGCGCGCGTCGGCCAAGGTTGCGCGATCGCGGCTGACATTGGCGGCGGATTGTTCAAGCTGCAATTGCAGGTCGCCGAGATCGGGGGCGTCCNCGCGGCTGACATTGGCGGCGGATTGTTCAAGCTGCAATTGCAGGTCGCCGAGATCGGGGGCGTCCTGCAGCAGCATTTCGGCCTCGGCGAAGGCGGCGGCCGTTTCTTCATGGCTGTCGACGATTCGCGCGCGCGCCTCGTCCAGGGCGGCGCGGCGGCTTGCCAGCTCGCCACCGGCCTTTTCGGCCTCGGCCAGCGCGCTGCGGGCGGCGTCCAGGCCGTGCTGGGCATCGCGCCCGGCCTGGCGGGCGTTGCGTTCGGCCTCGCTCGCCTCACGCAGCGCCTGTTCGGCCTGGGCAAGGGCAGCCTCTGCCTCACGCATCATCTGCGTCGCCTGCACCGCCTCGGCATCGAGCTCGGCCAGCCGGTTCTTCTGCGCCAGCCTCTGCGCGGCCGCGGTCGGTGCATCGGCGCTGGCGGTCAAGCCATCCCAACGCCACAGCGCGCCGTCACGGCTGACCAGCCGCTGGCCGGGGGCAAGCAGCGTCTGCAGGCGTTTGCCGTCCGCCGCATCGACGATGCCGATCTGCGCCAACCGGCGGGCAAGCTGCGAAGGCGCGCGCACCACGCTGGCGAGGCTCTTGAGGCCTTCCGGCAAAGCCGCATCGCCTGGTTCAACCTGGCTTTCGCCCCAATGCACCGGCGCGCTGCGGTCGAGCGGCACGTCGAGATCCTCGCCAAGCGCAGCACCGAGGGCCGTCTCATAGCCGCGTTCGACGCTGAGTTGCTCCAGTACCGACGGGAAAAGATCGCCGCTGGCGGCATTGAGGATCTTGGCCAGCGTGCGGGCTTCGGTCTCGATGCCGGCGAGTTCGGCCCTGGCATCCTGCAGCGGCGGACGGGCGGCACTCTCGGTGGCGCGCGCCTCGGCGACCGCCTGTTCGGCAGCAATGGCGCCGGCCTCGGCTTCCTCCAACCGGGCGAGCGCGTCCTCGACCAAAGCGCGCTTCTCGGCGGGATCGGGCAGGCCGGCGACTTTCGAGACGATCTCCGATAGCTCGCGGTCGACATCGGCCAGCTGGCGGGCAAAGCGATCGCGGCGTTCGGCGGTGTCGCGCAGCGTGCGCTCGATCTGGTTGCGCGAGGCGGCGGCCTCTGCTCGTTCGGCGGTCAGCGCCGCGAGCTTTGCTTCGCTTGTTATAAGCGTTGCGCCGGCCTGCTCGAAAGCGGCCCGCGTCGTGGCCTCGCGCTCGGCGGCGCCGGCATTTTCGGAGTTGAGCGTGGCTTCTTCCTCGCGCAGGCGCTCAAGAATATCCGCATTGTCGCGGACCATGCGCTCCTCGCGGGCGATGTCGCCGTCGAGCTGCTGCAGCCGGCGCTCCAGTTCGGCCTGGCGGGCGCGGATGCGGCCAGCCTCCTCCTCGATCTGAGCCTTGGCGATCGACAGCCGCTGGAAGGCGGCGGCAGCCGCGGCCTCGGCGTCACGCAGATCGGGCAGCCGGTGGGCGCCGATGCCTTGTTCCCGGGCGGCAGCCATCTGGGCGGCGGCGCGGTCGCCGACCAGAGCTGTGGCAACCGCCAGCGCCGACCGCGCATCGCCCTCCTGGGTCTTGGCCAGCGTCCAGCGCAGATGCAAGAGCGTGGCTTCCGCCTTGCGGATATCGGCCGACAGGTTCTTGAAGCGCGATGCCTGGCGCGCCTGGCGCTTAAGGCTTTCGATCTGGCTCTCCAGTTCGCCGACGACATCGTCCAGCCGTTCCAGATTTTGTTCGGCCGCCTTCAGCCGAAGCTCGGCCTCGTGACGGCGCGTGTGCAGGCCGGAAATGCCGGCGGCTTCTTCGAGCAGCGCGCGGCGCGCCTGCGGCTTGGCCTGGATCAGTTCGCCGATGCGGCCCTGTCCGACCATGGATGGCGAGCGCGCGCCGGTCGACTGGTCGGCGAACAGAAGCTGCACGTCCTTGGCACGGGCTTCCTTGCCGTTGATGCGGTAGAGCGAGCCGGCTTCGCGCTCGATTCGGCGCGACACTTGCAATTCATCGGCGTCGTTGAAGGCGGCGGGCGCGGTCCGGTCGCTATTGTCGAGGAACAGCGTGACTTCGGCGGTGTTGCGGGCCGGGCGCGTTCCCGAGCCGGAAAAGATCACGTCGTCCATGCCGGATGCGCGCATGTTCTTGTATGAGCTTTCGCCCATCACCCAGCGCATCGCCTCGACAAGGTTCGACTTGCCGCAGCCATTCGGCCCGACAATGCCGGTCAGGCCGCGTTCGATGACGAACTCGCCGGGTTCGACGAAGGACTTGAAGCCGAGGAGGCGAAGGCGCGAAAACTTCATTCGCGCCTGCCTGGAAGGCACAAAGGTGCGCTGACGCCGAAGCGCAGTCGCTCCGGCGCCGCCTGGACGTCAGAGCAGAGGGTCGATGATGGCCGATATTTCCTCAATCGACATCGCACCTTTGTAGGTTTTCCCGTTGATGAAGAAGGTCGGTGTCGAGTCGACCTTGAATTCATCGGCGCCGCGCTTCTGGACCGATCTCACATCGTCCAGAAGTTTCTGGTCCGTCAAGCAGGCCTCGAAGGACTCCTGTGTAAAACCGGCGAGCTTGGAGATCTGCAGCAGCGCATCCTTGGTATTGTTGACGCCGACCCAGTTGGCCTGCTGCTTGAACAGCACGTCGACCATCGGGAAATAATTGTCCTTCGAACAGCGCGCCAGCATGAAACCGGCCTCGGCGCTCGGATCGAACGGGAATTCGCGCAGGATGTAACGCGCCTTGCCGGTGTCGATGTATTTGGTCTTCAACTCAGGGAAGGTGGTCGCCGCGAAATGCGCACAATGCGGGCAGGTCATCGAAGCATATTCGACGATGGTGACCTTGGCGTCATCCTTGCCGAGCTGCTTGTCGGGCAAAGCGCCGGGCTTCAGCAGTTCGGCCATGTCGACATTGCCGGAAGACTCCGGGACCTTGACGGCGGCCGGAGTGGCAGGCGTCGAAGCAGGCACCGCGGGAGCCGCAGGCTTCACATCCGCTGCTTTGGCATCCTCGCCTGAATCGCTGCATGCGGCGAGCATAGCCACTGCCGGAATGACGGCCAGCGAAGACAGGAGGTTTCTGCGGGACAAGCTACGGTTCATGCGAATCACCTGACTGTGGTTTGATTTTGCAACGCAAAGGCTAGAAAAGGCGAGAGTTGGCGGGAATTAAGGCATCGCCGTCCCCATTCCAATCGCCAAACTCTACATGCAGGATCACGAATGCGCGAGATAGATGACGCGTTCATGACCGACTGATTACCGGTTGATTACCTTGGCCGCTTCCTTTGGCCAAGAATTGTGGCGCCAAGACGCTCCAGCGAGGCGCGCAAGCCTTCATCCTCGATCTTGCCGACGGTATCGGACAATTTGGCCTTTTCGACAGAAGTCAGTGCTCTCGGCGTCGGTTTCGGCCGGGCTTTGTCCCTCAGCACCGGCTTTTGCACGATCCGGATCCTGCCGATCGCGTTGAAGCCGAGAAAGGCATTGACGCGGTTGATGATCTCGCCGGTCTCGTGCTGTAGGTGCAGCGCGGCCATGCCCTCGCAGGCGATGACCAGCACCGCCGGCTCGAACGGATCGTCCTCATGCATGCGGCGCGGCCACTGGATTTTTTCGGGGCGCGAATGGCCGGCGAGCCTGGGGCCGGCGATCTCTTCCCATGACTGCACCAGCCCGATCGAAATGCCGGCCCGCTTGCGCAGCACGGGGTCGAGGATCGCGGTCGCGAGATCGCTCACCGGAACGGGATTGCCGTAAGGCGTTCTCCCTGCCATGTACGTTCTCCAGCCACGCTCCTCACCAGCCTAGAGCCAGCCCGCGATCAATGGCACTGCACGAACAGACCCGCAAGGCCGCATCCGGACCAACTCTATCGGGAGAGATCGCCGCGCGTCTGCTTGCCTGGTACGACGCGCACCATCGCGAACTGCCGTGGCGGATCACGCCGCACGCCGCGGCCGGCGGTGCACGGCCGGACCCCTATCGCATCTGGCTTTCGGAAGTGATGCTGCAGCAGACCACGGTCGAAGCGGTAAAATCCTATTTTCGCGCCTTTGTCGAGAAATGGCCTGATGTGAAGGCGCTGGCGGCTGCGCCGGCCGAGGATGTGATGAAGGCCTGGGCCGGGCTCGGCTATTATTCACGGGCGCGCAACCTCAAGGCCTGCGCCGATCTGGTTGCGAGCCAGGGCGGCCGTTTTCCCGACAACGAAACGGGATTGAGGGAATTGCCGGGGATCGGCGCCTATACGGCGGCGGCGATCGCGGCGATCGCCTTCGACCGTCCGGCGGCGGTCGTCGACGGCAATGTCGAACGTGTCATCTCGCGGCTCTATTCGATCGCAACGCCGCTCAGCGAGGCAAAGCCTGAAATCCGCGCGCTCGTCGCAAGACTGGTTCCGCAGACAAGGCCGGGCGATTTCGCCCAGGCGATGATGGACCTCGGCGCTACGATCTGCGCGCCAAGACGGCCGCGCTGCATGCTGTGCCCGGTGCGCGAGGATTGCAGCGCCATCCTGTCCGGCGACCCCGAGCGCTTCCCGGTCCGCCTGCCCAAGGTCGACAAACCACTCAGGCGGGGTGCCGCCTTCGTCGCCGAGCGCGGCGACGGCGCCATCCTGTTGCGCAAGCGGCCTGACAAGGGCCTGCTCGGCGGCATGACCGAGGTGCCGACCACAGGTTGGACAGCGCGGATCGACGGTGCAACCACTTCGGAGGCAGCGCCCTTCCCTGCCGACTGGCGGCGCGCTGGAGAGATCGCGCATGTCTTCACCCATTTCGCGCTCGAGCTCGAAGTCTTTCACGCTCAAGTGAAAAGTGATGCGCCGGAAGGGCATTTCTGGTCGCTGGCCCATGACATTTCCGGAGAAGCGCTGCCGACGGTCATGAAAAAGGTCATCGAAGCAGCGATACCGGGCGCAACCAAAAAGCACCGCCCCATTGACTAGCATTCGCTTTGAAAGGCCAGAAATGACTGAAATCCGCCATATCGTGTTCGACATCGGCCGCGTCTTGCTCCACTACGATCCGAACATTCCGTTCAGCCGCCTCATTCCCGATGCCGAAGAGCGCAAGTGGTTCTTCGACAATGTCTGCACGCATGACTGGAACATCGAGCAGGACCGTGGCCGGACGTGGGAAGAGGCGGAAGCGCTGCTGATCGCGGATTACCCGGATCATGCTGAAAACATTCGCAATTTCCGACGCTATTGGAACGACATGGTGCCGCATGCCTATGAGGACAGCGTCGCCATCATGCTCGGCCTGATCGAGAGCGGCCACGACGTGACCATGCTGACGAACTTCGCCGCCGACACACTTGCCGAGGCAAGACTGCGCTTCGATTTCCTCAGCCGCCCGCGCGGCGTGACCGTGTCGGCCGATATCCGTGAGATCAAGCCCGACCGCGCCATCTACGACCATCACGTCGCCGCGTTCGGTCTCGAACCGTCAGCCACGCTGTTCATCGACGACAGCCCCAGAAATGTCGATGGCGCCAGGGCCGCCGGCTGGCAGTCGGTGCTGTTCACGGATGCAAAAACGCTGCGGGCAGATCTTGCGGGGTATGGGATCGCGGTGTGAATGCGCGGAGGGCCGAAGTAACGCTCTACGGCGCCCCCCTCTGGCCTGCCGGCCATCTCCCCCTCAAGGGGGGAGATCAGCAGCCGCTGCGGCCGTTCTCACCTTGCAAGATCAAAAATTGGCGAAAGCGTTGATGACAGCAATCTCCCCCCTTGAGGGGGAGATGCCCGGCAGGGCAGAGGGGGGCCGTCGTAGAGCGCCGAATTTAAACCTTGAATCTCAAGCCCCTGCGCGCTCCATACCGAGCCTGGCGATGCGGCGCAGTTCGTCGATCGGGGTCAGGCCGCCCGAGCGCTCATAGTGCCAGAAGGTCCAGCCGTTGCAGGCGTCCAGGCCCTGCACTTCGGCGCCGATCTTGTGGATCGAGCCGGCGCTGTCACCGATGGCAACCGTGCCGTCGGCGCGTACCTTGGCCGACCAGCGCTTCTTGGCATCGTAAAGCGTGGCGCCGGGCTGCATAAGCCCGGTATCGATGAGGCTGACAAAGGCGACGCGCGGCTCGGCGCGCTTGCCGGTGAGCACGGCGAGATCGGCGCTTTCCAGCGGCCGCACCGCATCGATGCGCTCATTGGCGGCGTCGATATAGGCCTGTTCGCGCTCGATGCCGACGAAATGGCGGCCAAGCCGCTTGGCCACGGCGCCGGTGGTGCCGGAGCCGAAAAACGGGTCGAGCACGATGTCGCCCGGCTTGGTCGAGGCCATCATGATGCGGGCGAGCAGCGCTTCCGGCTTCTGCGTCGGATGCAGCTTGTCGCCATTGTCGTTCTTCAGCCGCTCGCCGCCAGTGCAGATCGGGAACAGCCAGTCGGAGCGCATCTGGATGTCGTCGTTCGATGCCTTCATCGCTTCGTAATTGAAGGTGTAGCCCTTGCCCTTCTGGTCGCGCGAGGCCCAGATCATGGTCTCATGCGCGTTCTGGAAGCGGCGACCGCGGAAATTCGGCATTGGGTTGGTCTTGCGCCAGACGACATCGTTGAGGATCCAGAAGCCGAGATCCTGCATCTTGGCGCCGACGCGGAAGATGTTGTGGTAGGAGCCGATGACCCAGATGGTGCCATTCGGCTTCAGCACGCGGCGTGCCGCCAGGAGCCAGGCGCGGGTGAAGGCGTCATAGGCCTCGAAACTCTCGAACTGGTCCCAGTCATCGTCGACGGCGTCGACCTTGGACTGGTCGGGCCGGTGCAAATCGCCGTCGAGCTGCAGATTGTAAGGCGGATCGGCGAAGATGACGTCGATGGATTTTTCCGGCAGCCGGTCGAGCGCGGCGACACAATCGCCCTTGAGGATCGTGTCCAGCCACTCGGATTGCTGGGGGGCGTGGGAGAGGTCGGCGAGAAGACGCACGGCAGACATTTTTACACCCAAGGCACGCGTTACTGTTTACTCCCCGTTATGGTTACCGATCAGCGTAAATATTCGGTGAAGGACGCAACGGTCCAGGCAGCCCTGACGTCGTCAATTTGCGCAGCCCGGCCCGTTGGTGTATGTCGCGCCGCTTGAGCCTTGCCGGGCCTCCATCACCCTCCTCGTTCGGATTGCCATGCCCCAGCCAGATCTTGTCATCTTCGATTGCGACGGCGTGCTCGTCGATTCCGAAATCATCGCAGCCCGCGTCGAGGCCGAATTGCTGACCTTGGCCGGATATGAAATTTCGGCTGAGGAATACGCCGAAACCTATGCCGGACTGACCTTCAAGGACATCATGATGCGGGTCGAGCAAAAATCCGCCATCCCGTTCCAGGCCTCGATGATCGACCGGGCCGAAGAGCTGGTCGACCGCAAACTGCGCAGCGACGTGCGCGCCATCGACGGCGTGCGCGAGGCGGTCGCCGCGGTCACCGCGCCGCGCTGCGTCTGCTCGAACTCACGCTTGGAGCGGATCGAGTTCATGCTCGAGAAAGTGGGCCTGCTGCCGTTCTTCGCCGGCCGGATTTTTTCAGCGCTGGAAGTACCAAGCAAGAAAACCAAGCCCGCGCCGGATGTGTTCCTGATCGCGGCGGAGCAACTCAACGCCAATCCGGCAAACACCTTCGTCATCGAGGATTCGGTGCACGGCGTCACCGGCGCCAGGGCCGCCGGCATGCGCGTGATCGGCTTCACCGGCGCCGCGCACAGCTATCCCGGCCATGCCGATGTGCTGACCGAAGCCGGAGCCGAAACCGTCATCCGCCGCTGGGCCGAACTGAAAAGTGTGATTGCCGCTCTGTCGGAGTGGTCGGACGCCTGAACCGATCAGTCCTTGGCTTTGGCCGACCTGGCCGGTTTCTTCTTAGCCCTGTTGTAGGCAATCGCGGCGCGGACGAGCGCTTTCAGCGCATCCGCATCGATCACGTCGCCCTCCGACACATCGATGGCGCGCCACACCTTGCCGTTGAGCCCGTTGTTGAACAGCCTGTCGGGATCCGGCAGGCTGGCACCGTGTGAAAAGGTCAGCTTCACCTTGTCCTTGTGAGCGTTGCCGACGGCGATCATGCCGTCGCGTGACCATACCGGGCTGCCCATCCACTTCCACTCCTCGATGATTTCCGGGTCGGCGTCGAGGATGGTCTTGCGCAGGCTGGCCAACGTCTTGCCCCGCCAATCGTCCAGCTCCCGGATTCGGGCATCTATCCGCTCGGAGGCAGAGGCGCCTCCCTCGTCCTTGCTCGACATGCTGATCTTCATGGTCTGCCTCCGTTCACATCTTCTCGCCGGGCAATCGGCTGGCCTGCTTCACCCAGGAGGCGAAGCGGGCTTCGTCGATCTCTTCGCCTTCATGGATGTCGAGATAGCGCACTTCCTTTTGCCTGGAACCGCCGGGAGGCACAGGATCGAGCGACGTGCCGCGAAAGAAGGCGACTTTGACGTATCTGGTGAAGCAATGCAGGCTGAGGAACCAACCGTCGCCCTCGATGCCATAGAACGGTGAGTTCCACTTCACCGCCTTGCAGACGCCGGGGAAGGCGCTGACGATAAGTGCGTCGATCCGGCGCCCGACATCGCTTTTCCAGCCCGGCATGGCGGCAATATATGCCTGCACCGGAGCGTCCCCATAGACCTTAGGGATCTGCGGGTTGCCGCCCGAAAGCAGGACCGGCTTTTCCGGCTTGTCTGGGGCCGGTTTTGCGACCTTCGATTTTCCCGGCGCCTTGGCCATGTCCTACCCTTGCGCGCCCTGCTCGCCACGCGATCTCGCGACGTAAGGCAGCACGAACATGTAGAGGCCGCTGAACAGCAGCAGGAATAGCGGCAGCAGCGGCGAATAGACCACCCAGGCCGGAGGTTGCCCGAACGCCATGGTGATGAAATTGGCTGCCACGGTCAGCGTGAAGATGATCGACAGCCAACGATGGGTTTGACGTATCCATTTGCTCAAGTTCATTGCAACTTCCTCTTGAACCAGCGCCTACCAACGCGCCAGTTGGGTGATCTGGATGAGATTGCCGCAGCTGTCGTTGAGCTGGGCGATGGTCGAGCCGGTCACTTCTGTCGGCGCCATGGCGAACGCACCGCCGCGTCCCTTGATGCGCTCGTAATCACCCTTGACGTCGTCGGTGAACAGCATGAGCGCGGGCTGCCCCTGCTTGAAGATGGCCTGCTGGTAGGCCTTGGCGGCCGGGTTGTCGTTGAGCGCCAGCTGTAGCTCGGCTCCCTCGGGCTCATCGGGTGAGATGACGGTCAGCCAACGAAAAGCCCCATTGCTGAAGTCGGCCTTCACAGCAAAGCCCAGCACGTCGGTGTAGAAGCGCAGTGCGTTGTCCTGGTTGTCCACATAGACGCTGGTCAGCTTGATCTTCATCGATTTCCTCCTTTTTGCATTCGGTGCCCCGCGATCAGGGCATGGTACCGGCAGGCTTCAATCCGGCTTCGCCAGGACCTGCTCCAGCTTGGTGAGGAATTGCTGCCACCCGGCCCTGGCGCCGCCATAGGCCTGCTTCTGGCTCGGATGGAAGCCCGACTGCTCGACGCGCAGATGGGTTCCCGAGCTCGTGGGTGTGAGCGTGAACGTCACCACGCTCTTCAGATTGTAGGCGGCATCCTCATGCGCAAAATCCCAGCTGTAGGACAGCGTCCTGTTTTGCTCGATGGCCAGCACCTCGCAGTCGAGCACGCCGCCCCAGTCGCCGCGAAGATTGAAGCTGTGGCCGACGACAGGCTTGAAATCGTTCTTCATGAGCCAATCCTCCATCAGATGCGGCTGCGTCAACGCGCGCCAGATCTTCTCCGCCGGCCAGGATATTTCACGTTCGACGACGACGGTGCGCAGTTCGGGATTGCTCACTGGTCCATCCTTTTCAGCAGGTTCTCGAGATCATCGAAGCGGCTCTCCCAGAATCCTGTCATTTGAACTGTCCAGTCGGTCAGCGGACCAAGTGCCTCGGGCTGCGCGCTGTAGTGGGTCTGGCGTCCGGCGTGGCGGTCACGCACCAGGCCGGCCAGCTTCAGGACGCCGAGATGCTTCGACACCGCCGGTTGCGAGACCCCGGACTGCGCCGTCAGCGCCCCCACGGTCTGCTCACCTTGGCGGCACAAGCGCTCGAAGATGGCCCGCCGGGTCGGGTCGGCAAGCGTTCTGAACAAAGTATCGTGGGCGTCCGGCATCGGGATCAATAACCTGCGAGCTATTGATTGACGTATAACCGCCGGGATATGGATGAGTCAAGTGCGCTGGCGGAATGGATCGAGATTAAAGCGCAGACGCGACCTGCCGCAGGCGCACGCCTGCAGGATTACGATCGGATCGTTTGGATCTTTCAAAGAGTTGACCGGCACCGTCGCAGCAGCGACGGCGCCCAGGCGCTTAGTTCGTCGCCGGAGCGCGCTTCTTTTTCTTGCCGGACTTCTTGTCCACCGCCGCCGGCGCGGTGTCGTCATAGCCGGCATAGACAGTGTAATCCCGGGCGGAGGGTTCGGGCACGACGACGTTGGGATCGGTGAACACGAACTGGGTGGCGGTCGAGGGATCGCTGACCTGGATCTGATAGGGGTGGATCTGCGAATAAAGCACGTCGGGGCCGTGCATGACGGCAATGCGGATCGGCATGGTGATGGTGCCGGGGGCGAACAGCGGTCCCGGCACGATCTTGCCGGCAACGCCAACCTTCATCGTCAACTGGCCGTTGGCACGGCTGCAATCGCGGCTCACATCGCTGATCGAGGCCTGGTAGATGATCTTGGCCGGATCCTTGTTCGGATCGACGATGGAGCCGTCAGGCGCCGTCTGCGCGGCGGCAGCGGCCTCGGCATCCTGTGTTGCATCAGCCTTTTTCTTTTTCGGCTGCGGCGCGCCCTTGGCGTAGGTATTGAAGTATGCGGTGCCATCGCGCACCGTCACTTTCGGGCAGTAGGCCTGCAACTGGCTGGCGAGAACCTTGGGATCCTGAGGCGGTATTGGCGCATTCGGGTCGGTCTTCTTGCCGAAACCGAGATTGAGGATGCCATTGTCGCTCGATTGGCAACCGGCGGCGGCAAGCATAAAGCCGGTTAGCGCCAGACCCGCGACAAAGCGACGGTTGAACTTATGAAACGCCATGAAACTGCACTTCCCTCTCGCAAAGTTGGTGACGTATAGCAACGCCACGGCAAAAATGCGACTGAGGCGGCTCGGAAAATTAACCAATTGCCGTGGATGAAACCGGCGGCAGCAATGGACCTTTGACGATGCGCTATGTGAGTACCCGCGGGGATGCGCCCGTGCTTGGATTTGCCGATGCGGTGCTGGCGGGGCTGGCCCGCGACGGCGGGCTTTATGTGCCGCAGACATGGCCGCAGTTTTCGGCAGCCGAGATCCGCGCCATGCGCGGCCTGCCCTATGCGGACCTCGCCATCCGCGTGCTGACGCCGTTCCTCGGCGGCGAGATCGCCGCACCCGTCTTCGAGCGCCTGGTGCGAGAAGCCTATGCCACCTTCCGCCACCGGGCCGTCTGCCCGCTGGTGCAGACCGGCGCCAACACGTTCATCCTCGAGCTCTTCCACGGTCCGACGCTGGCCTTCAAGGACGTTGCCATGCAGCTGCTTGCCCGGCTGATGGACCATGTACTGACTGAGCGCGGCCAGCGCGCCACCATCGTCGGCGCGACCTCGGGTGACACTGGCGGCGCCGCCATCGATGCCTTTGCCGGCCGCGACCGAACTGACATTTTCGTGATGTTCCCGCATGGCCGCGTCTCGCCGGTGCAGCAGCGGCAGATGACGACATCGACGGCCGCCAACGTCCAGGCGCTGGCGATCGAAGGCAATTTCGACGATTGCCAGGGCCTGCTGAAGGATATGTTCAACGATCATGGTTTTCGTGATCGCGTGTCGCTGTCGGGCGTCAATTCGATCAACTGGGCCCGCATCATGGCCCAGATCGTCTATTATTTTTCCTCGGCGCTTTCGCTCGGCGCGCCGGACAGGCCGGTCTCCTTTACCGTGCCGACCGGCAATTTCGGCGATATTTTCGCCGGGAACGCCGCCAAGAAGATGGGCCTGCCGATCGAGCGGCTGATCGTCGCCACCAACGACAACGACATATTGGCGCGCACTTTCGCGACCGGTGAATACCGCACCAAGGGTGTGTTTGCGACGACGTCGCCATCGATGGACATCCAGGTATCGTCGAACTTCGAGCGACTGCTGTTCGAGGCCTGCGACCGTAACGCAGAGACGGTGCGGCGTTACATGGCCGGCCTCAAACAATCCGGCGCCTTCACCATCGAAACCGCGGAAATCGACCGGATGCGGTCCGAATTCGACGCCGGACGCGCTGTTATGGACGAAGTTGCAGCCACCATTCGCTCGACGCTCGAATCCAGCAATTATCTGCTCGATCCGCACACGGCCGCGGCCGTGCATGTCGCCGCCGGCAAGGCCGACGGTGCAGTGCCGATGGTGGTGCTGGGCACGGCGCACCCGGCCAAGTTCCCAGCGGCGGTCGAAGCCGCCTGCGGCGTGTCGCCGGCCCTGCCCGCATGGCTGGGGTCCTTGATGTCAGCCGACGAAAAGTACACGGTACTTCCATCCGACCTGAAAATGGTGGAAGATTACGTGAGCCGCCACTCAAGGGCAGCGCGTTAGGGAGTACTTGCCATATGGGTGTTGAGGTAAGCCGTCTGTCGAACGGCCTGACAGTCGCCACCGAAACCCTTCCAAGCCTCGAATCCGTTGCCCTTGGCGCCTGGGTCAAGTCCGGCGCCCGCAATGAGCGTGACGACGAGCACGGAATGGCCCATCTGCTCGAGCATATGGCCTTCAAGGGTACGAAAAGGCGGACCGCCTTCGAGATCGCCTCGGAAATCGAGGATGTCGGCGGCGAGATCAATGCCGCCACATCAGTCGAGACGACGTCCTATTACGCCAGGGTGCTGTCCGACGATGTGCCGCTGGCGGTGGATATCCTTGCCGATATCCTGCAGGAGTCCGAATTCGACCCGGAGGAACTGGAGCGCGAGCAGCATGTGATCCTGCAGGAGATCGGCGCCGCGCACGACACACCCGACGACATCGTCTTCGACCGCTTCACCGAGACCGCCTTCCGCCACCAGACGATCGGCCGCTCGATCCTCGGCACGCCGGAAACCGTCAAATCCTTCACCTCCAAACAGCTGCATGATTTCATCGAGCGCCAATATGGCGCCGAGAAGATGGTGATCGTCGCGGCCGGCGACATCAAGCATGACAATTTCGTGCGCGAGGTCGAAAAACAGCTCGGCGGTTTCCGCAGCAAGTCCGACAGCACGATGCCCCAATATGCGCAGTATGTCGGCGGCGATTTCCGCGAGGATCGCGACCTGATGGACGCGCAGATCGTGCTCGGCTTCGAAGGCCGAGCCTATCATGTGCGCGATTTCTACGCTTCGCAGGTGCTGTCGATGATCCTCGGCGGCGGCATGTCGTCCCGGCTGTTCCAGGAGGTCCGCGAAAAGCGTGGCCTGTGCTATTCGGTCTATGCCTTCCACTGGGGTTTTTCCGATACCGGCATCTTCGGCGTTCATGCCGCGACCGGGCAGAGCGACATTGCCGAACTGGTTCCGGTCATTATCGACGAGCTGCAGAAGGCCGGCGAGAATATCCTTCAGGAAGAGCTCGACCGCGCCCGCGCGCAATACCGCGCCGGCCTGATCATGTCGGCTGAAAGCCCGGCCAGCCGCGCCTCGCAGATCGCCAGGCAGCTGCTTCTGTTCGGCCGGCCGATCGCCAAGGAGGAGTTGATGGAACGGCTGTCGGCGCTGACCGTCGAGCGGCTGACCGACCTTTCGTCCCGGCTGTTTTCGACCAAGCCGACGCTGACTGCGGTTGGACCGGTGGGTACGCTCGCGCCCTATGAGGCGATTCTCGATTCGCTTGCGGGCACGCACACCACGGCCCGCAAGCTCGCCGTCTAAGCCTTCAAGCGCCGGTGTTCGCGCTCCCTTTCTTTCGCCGTGACCTGCCGGCACTGAAAGGCGACCGGGTCATGCTGCGCGTGCCCTACACCAACGACTATCGCGAATGGTCGGCGGTGCGCGGCGAAAGCCGTGCCTTCCTCGAACCGTGGGAGCCGCGCTGGACGCCCGATGAACTCGACCGCACCGCCTGGCGGCTGCGCATCGGCCGCTACCGCGAAGACTATGCGCAGGGGACAGCCATCGCCTTCTTCATCTTCGAGAAGGCGAGCGGCAAGCTTGCCGGCGGCATTACGCTCGGCAATATCCGCCACGGCGTCTCGCAAAGCGGCCATGTCGGGTACTGGATCGGGGAGCGGTTTGGCGGCCGCGGCCTGATGACCGACGCGGTCAAGGTGGTCTGCCGCTTCGCCTTCGATACGCTGAGGTTGCACCGGATCGAAGCTGCCTGTATTCCCGACAATGTCCGGTCGATCCGCGTGCTTGAAAAAGCCGGATTCCGGCGCGAAGGACTTCTGCGATCCTACCTCAGGATCAACGGCATCTGGCAGGACCACTACCTCTACGCCCGGATCGCGGACGATCCGCCGGGCGCTGGAACGAAGGACTGATTTTTGACGAATTTCCTGCGAAACGGGTCGCTGTTGGCCTTTGTTCTGGCGGCTGCCGTCGCGCTTTGCGCGGCGCTCCCGGCCTTCGCCGTCGAACCGATCAAGATTGCCCGCGACGATGTCGCGCTCGACCTGTCGCGCGCCGTCCAGATCTACGTCAATCAGGGCGAAAACTTCCAGGTGTCGACCGCGCCCGGTCCCGACGGCATCGTGCGGCGCATCGAGGTCGAGGCCAATGACGCGCGCTCGAGCGGCGACTGGGCGGTGTTCGCGCTCGCCAACACCACCGACCAGCAGCTCGACCGGCTGATCGTGGCGCCGCATTTCCGGCTGGTGAATTCCGGCATCTTCTGGCCCGATCTCGGCGCCACCCGCATCGCCGCGATCACACCCAGCGAGGGCTTCGCGCTCGACCGCCAGTCAAGCTCCGACGCCGACGTGTTCCGGGTGACGCTGAACCCGGGAACGGTGATCACCTTCATCGCCGAACTCGCCTCGCCGAAGCTGCCGCAGGTCTACCTATGGGAGCCGGAAGCCTACAAGGACTCGGTCAATTCCTATACGCTGTTCCGCGGCATCGTCATCGGCATTGCCGGCCTTCTGGCGCTGTTCCTGACAATTCTGTTCGTGGTCAAGGGAACCTCGATGTTTCCGGCGACCGCAGCGCTGGCCTGGGCGGTTCTGGCCTATATCTGCGTAGATTTCGGCTTTCTAAACAAGATCATAGAGATATCGCCCGGCAACGAGCAGATGTGGCGAGCGGGAACCGAGGTGGCGCTTGCGGCGACCTTCGTGGTGTTCCTGTTCGCCTATCTCAACCTCAACCGGTGGCACGGCCATTTCAGCTATGGCGCGCTGGTCTGGATCCTCGGCCTGGTGCTGATTGCGGGTGTGGCCATCATCGATCCGGCCGTCGCCGCCGGTATTGCCCGGCTGTCCTTCGCCGCCACCGCGCTGACCGGGCTCGGCCTGATCATCCTGCTGGGTCTTCGTGGTTACGACCGTGCGATCATGCTGGTGCCCAGTTGGGTGATGGTGCTGCTATGGCTGTGCGGGTCGTGGATGGCGATCACCGGCATGCTCGACAACGACATCGCCCAGCCGGCATTGGGCGGCGGGCTGATCCTGATCATCCTTTTGATCGGCTTCACCGTCATGCAGCATGCCTTTGCCGGCGGCGCGCTGCATCAGGGCCTGTTCTCCGATCTCGAGCGCCAGGCGCTGGCCGTGGCCGGCTCCGGCGACACGGTGTGGGACTGGGACGTGCTGCGCGACCGCGTCGTCACCAAGCCCGACGTCAGCATCCAGCTTGGCCTGGCGCCCAACAGCCTGGGGGGTGCGGCCCGCAACTGGCTGCCGGTGCTGCATGCCGACGACCGCGACACGTTCCGCACCACCCTCGACGTGGTGCTCGAACATCGGCGCGGCCGGGTCTCGCAGAATTTCCGCCTGCGCGGCGCCGACGGGCACTACCACTGGTTCTTGCTTCGGGCGCGGCCGGTGATCGGCTCGGACGGCGAAGTGATTCGCTGCGTCGGCACCATGGTCGACGTCACCGAGCAGAAAAAGTCCGAGGAAAGGCTGCTGCACGATGCCGTTCACGACAATCTGACCGGCCTGCCCAACCGCGAACTTCTGATGAACCGGCTGGAAGCCATCATCTCGATCGCGCGCACCGAAGAGAAGGTGCGCCCGACCGTCTTCGTCATCGACATCGACCGTTTCAAGCAGGTCAATGACGGGCTTGGCATCTCGGCCGGCGACACCATCCTGCTCACCATTGCGCGCCGTTTGCACCGGCTGTTGAAACCGAAGGATTCGCTGTCGCGCTTTGCCGGTGACCAGTTCGCCCTGATGCTGCTCTCCGAACAGGAACCCTCCCGCATCGCGGCGGTGGCAGACGCCATCAAGCACGCCATCAACAACCCGATCACCTTCGCCAAGCGCGAGATCGTGCTGACTGCCTCGATCGGCCTGATCACCTGGACCTCGGCGCAGACTTCGGCAGAAGACATGGTCAAGGACGCCGAGCTTGCCATGCACCAGGCCAAGCGCTTCGGCGGTGACAGGATCGAGCCGTTCCGGCCGGCCTTCCGCACCGTCGGCACCGACCGGCTGCAATTCGAATCCGATCTGCGCCGCGCCATCGAGCGGCGTGAGTTCACCCTTGCCTACCAGCCGATCGTACGGCTGGAGGACGGCAGCATTGCCGGCTTCGAGGCGCTGCTGAGGTGGGACCATCCGCGCCGCGGCATGATCCCGCCGGGCGATTTCATCCCGGTCGCCGAAAGCTGTGGCCTGATCGTGCAGCTTGGGCTGTTTGCCATGCAGCAGGCGGCCGAAGACCTCGCCGGTTGGCAAAAGCAGATCGGCGACACGCCGCTGTCGGTGTCGGTCAATCTGTCCAGTCGCCAGCTGATCCGCCGCGACCTGGTCAGCGATGTCCGCTCGGTCATCGCGCGCGCCAATCTGAAGCCGCGCTGCTTCCGGCTCGAACTTACCGAATCGCTGGTGATGGACAATCCAGAGCAAACCTCGCATGTGCTGACCAAGCTCAAGCAGCTCGGCATCGGCCTGTCGCTGGACGATTTCGGCACCGGCTATTCCTCGCTCGCCTATCTGACCCGCTTCCCCTTCGACACCATCAAGATCGACAAGAGCTTCGTCGACGACGCGACGCCGAAGCGGGCGGTGCTGCTCAAATCCATGGTCAACATGGCGCATGAACTCGGCCTGTCGGTGGTGGCCGAGGGCATTTCCGACGAAAGCGATGCGCTGGAACTGCGCCAGATGGGCTGCGAATATGTGCAAAGCTTCATGTTCGGCGCGCCGATGCCAGGCGACCAGGTGCTGAAGGCGTTGAAAGAGCAGTACCCGATGACGCAGGCGTGACGGGTGAGGCATGCGTCGTGCAGGCGCGTGGTTACATTGGAATGAACCCCGAAAATTAGCTGAAGCGACCGCGCCTTCGTCATCCTGGGGCGAAGCAAGGAGCGCAGCGACGCGGCGCAGACCCTAGGATGACGAAAGTGGCGGGCGGCTTCGGCTAGTCGCGAAGGTTCGGCGGAACGTCGGCGAGGCGAGGCCTCAGGCGTGCCCCGCGGCCAGGCTCAAATGCGCCAGATCAATCCCGATCGATGCCAGGATGCGGTCGTATTTGCGCTCGATGTCGGCGTCGAACAGAAGCTCCGGCGTGGCCGGACAGGTCAGCCAGCCATTCTCGGCGATCTCGGTTTCCAGCTGGCCGGCGCCCCAGCCGGAATAGCCGAGCGCCATCAACGCGCGCCGCGGGCCGCGGCCGGACGAGATGGCGCGCAATATGTCGACCGTCGCGGTCAGGCAGATATCGTCGGAGACGGTGAGCGAGGATTCCACCCGGTAGTCGCCCGAGTGCAGGACGAAGCCGCGGCTACGGTCGACGGGGCCGCCATTGCGCACGACGAAGTCGCGAGCCTGCGCCGGCAGCCTGATCGCCTCCTGCTCGTTCATGATGCCGAGCTGCACCAGAAGATCGGGAAACAGCATCTGTTGCGTCTGGTTGATGATCAGGCCCATGGCGCCTTCATCGCTGTGCGCGCAGATGTAGATGACCGAGCGCGTGAAGCGATCGTCCTTCATGCCGGGCATGGCAATCAGGAACTGGTCGTCAAGAAAGCCGCGTCCACCGGCTGTCTTTTTGTGGCGCAACAAGTCCATGCACTGGAGCGTAACGCGTTTCCGGGACGCCGAAAAGATGCGCCGCGTGCGATTCGGCCAAAGCCCAACGGTTGAAACAACGGAATCTTGACTGCGAACTTCACTCGGCCGATTGCTTGAAGCCAACTGTTCCTTGCCCGAAGGTCACGCAAATATGATACGCAGAGCGCCATGAAAACATTGCGCGGCCATGAACTGACGATCAAATCAACGCCATGCAAAGCTTGAAAATCCTGCTGCTCGGCGCCGCCATCGGATGCGGAGCAGCTATTCCCGCCGCCGCCTCGTCTTCCGACTGGTACAACAGCGAAGGCGGTAAGGTGCGGCTGGTGACATCAGGCAAGGCCGACGAGGCCGGTCGCATCCATGGCGTGCTCGACATCGCGCTCAAGCCCGGCTGGAAGACCTATTGGCGTGATCCGGGCGACGCCGGCGTGCCGCCGCAGATCGACGTTTCGGCCAGCACCAACATCACCGATGCGGCGTTTTCCTTCCCGCCGCCGCAGCGCCATGACGACGGCTACGGCAAATGGGCCGGCTACAACCATCCGGTCTCGCTGCCGGTGACGTTCACTTTGTCGTCGCCTGGGGATGCGGCCGTCATCGATGCCGACATCTTTCTTGGCATTTGCGAGACGATCTGTATTCCGGTACAGACGCGGCTGAGCGTCGATCCCGCCGCCGATCCCGACAATGCCGAGGATGCGGCGCTGGTGAAGGCTGCACTCGCCACCTTGCCCGCGCCTGCCAAGCCCGATTTCGGGATCAAGGTGCTGCCGGGCGACCATGAGACGCTGATCGTCGAGGCGACTTTTCCCGGAGATCCGGAGGCGGCGGATTTCTTCGTCGCCGGGGGACGCGACTATATGTTCGGGGCGCCTGCGCGCAGCGAAAAGGACGGCCGGCTGGTATTTACCATTCCGATCCTCGACCGGCCGTCGACGACACCGACCGATGGCGGGTTGTATTACACCCTGACAAGTGCCGAAGGCGCGGTCGAGGGCGTTCTGCCGTTCCCCTGATACCGAACCCGATCCGGGCTTTCCCTTGATCCAGGCCTTGTCGGCGGTTGCGGGAGATGCCCGATTTCGCTATCGCAAGAAACCTTCCCTGCTTTTCACACGAGGACCATCATGACGATTGCCGTTGGCGACAAACTGCCCGATGCGACCTTCAAGGAAATGACCGCCGACGGCGCCAAGGTGATCACCTCGGCCGAGATTTTCGCGGGCAAGAAGGTCGTGCTGTTCGGTGTTCCAGGCGCCTTCACGCCGACCTGCAGCAACAATCATCTGCCGGGCTATCTTGAGAACCACGATGCCATCCTGGCCCGCGGCGTCGACACCATCGCCGTCGTGTCGGTCAACGATGTCCATGTCATGGGCGCCTGGGCGAATTTCACCGGCGGTCAAGGCAAGATCCTCTATCTCGCCGACGGCAATGGCGATTTCGCCAAGTCGATCGGCCTCGACTCCGACTATTCCAGCGGCGGCATGGGATTGCGCTCGAAGCGCTTCTCGATGATCGTCGACAACGGCAAGGTTACCGCGCTCAATGTCGAGACCAAGCCAGGAGTCGACACATCGGGTGCCGCTCACATTCTGAGCCAGCTCTAAACCGCGGCGGCCGCCTCGGCTCATGAGCGCCATGGCCTGACGACCACGCGCTTCCAGCCGGATTGCCTGCTTTGGGGGACATCGACGATGNATCGACGATGTTTGACATCATCTGGCGCAGCATTGCGATCGGCATCGGCGCCACGGTGCTGATGGATCTTTGGGCGCTGTTCCTGCATCTGGCGCTCAGCCAGCCGCGGCCGAACTGGGGGCCGCCCGGCCGCTGGGTCTGGCACCTTAGGGAAGGCAAGGTTTTCCACGACGATATCGCCCAAGCCGCACCTTATGCGCATGAGCAGGCGCTGGGCTGGGCTTTCCACTATGTCACCGGCATCGTCTACGGCTTCATCCTGGTGGCGCTGGTGGGCACGGCATGGCTGGACGCGCCGACCTTCCTGCCGGCCTTCATCCTCGGCATGGTCACCATCGGCGCCGGCTGGTTCCTGCTGGCGCCCGGCATGGGCGCCGGCTGGGCTGCCTCAAAGCGCCCCAACGCGATGCAGATCCGCGCCTTCAATGTGATCTCGCACACGGTGTTCGCGCTCGGCCTCTACGGCACGGCCCTGCTGATCCGCTGAGGACAGGTTCTATCCGCTGGTCGCGCGCGGCTTCATCGCCGCTACGGTGTCGATGATCTCCTGACATCCGCTTTAGCGCGGCGCCAGACTGTCTATCGGCCGCCATCCGTGGACGACGCGGCGCGTGCCGACATCATAGGCGAAGTAATTGCCGCCGCCGGCCGGCTGATCCGCCTCGCGGCTGATTGCGCGGCCGCTGAGCGCGAGCAGCAGCAATGTTCCGACGCCGCCATGGCCGACGAAGGCAATGTCGCCGCCATCGGCAGCACCCAGCACCGTTTCGACCTCGCTGACAATGCGTTGCTGGGCGTCGATGGCCCGTTCCCAGCCGCGAATGCTTTTGTGCGGATTGGCGAAGAACTGGTCGGCGACCGCCTCGAACTCCGGCGGCGGCAGGAAGCCGGTTGCCGACCGATCGTTCTCATGCATGCGCTCCCTCACCTCGACCGCGAGGCAGAGGTGTTTGCCAAGAATCTCGGCGGTTTCGATCGCCTTGCGTTCGGCCGACGAGACGACACGGCGGATCGATCCGACCCATGGCTGATCGAGCATGGCTGATGCTGTCGCTCGTCCGATCTCGGATAGCCCCCAGTGCGGCACGGGAACGTTGGCATCGATCTGAACCTGGGGATGGGTGATGTAGTATACGATCGGCATGAGTGAGATCCCCTGCCGATAGCTTGAGCTCAATAGCTTTGGGTCGAGCGCCGTGCCCGTGGCGCCGGCTGCTTCTCGGATGCCGCCGGCTTCAGCGCCACTTTCGGCGCCGCAGGTTTGGCTGAGCCCCTCTTGAACGGCGCCATGCCTTCCCTTGCGAGTTCGTCGGCGCGTTCGTTCTCGGTGTGGCCGGCATGGCCCTTGACCCAGTTCCAGGTCACCTTGTGGCGCCGATTGGCCTCATCCAGCGCCTGCCACAGTTCACCGTTCTTGACCGGCTTCTTGTCAGCGGTCTTCCAGCCGTTTTTCTTCCAGCCGTGGATCCATTTGGAGATACCGTCCATGACATATTTGCTGTCGGTGTGAAGCTCGACGGCGCACGGCTCCTTCAGCGCATTCAGCGCCGAGATGGCGGCCAGCAGCTCCATGCGGTTATTGGTCGTCTCGGCCTCGCCGCCCGACAATTCCTTGGTCTTGCCGTTGAAGCGCAGGATGGCGCCCCAGCCGCCGGGACCGGGATTGCCCGAGCAGGCACCGTCGGTGAAGATTTCAACCTGCTTGGTCATGTCAGTCCGTATTCCGAAGGCGACTTGATCGCGCGGTGGAAGCGCATGCGGCGGATATATTCGGTCGGATCGCGCTTCATGACCAGCCCGCCCTCGGGAACCGTCAGCCAGTCATAGAGCCGGGTCAGCATGAAGCGCAGCGCCGAACCGCGCGAAAGCATCGGCAGCGCTGCTTTCTCGCCATCGCTCAAAGGCCGCACGCTCTGATAGCCGGCCAGCAGCGCCGTGCCTTTGGTCAGGTTGAAGGAGAAATCCTTCTCGAAACACCAGGCGTTGAGACAGGTGGCGACGTCATAGGCGTAGAGGTCGTGGCAGGCGAAATAGAAGTCGATGAGGCCGGACAGTTTCTCGCCGAGGAAGAAGACATTGTCGGGAAACAGATCGGCATGGATGATGCCTGCCGGCAGGCCCGGCGGCCAATGGCGTTCGAAATCCGCGAAATCCGCGTCGACCTCGGCCGCCAGTC
This sequence comes from Mesorhizobium sp. LSJC269B00, assembly GCF_000502815.1. Classification (NCBI taxonomy): domain Bacteria; kingdom Pseudomonadati; phylum Pseudomonadota; class Alphaproteobacteria; order Hyphomicrobiales; family Phyllobacteriaceae; genus Mesorhizobium; species Mesorhizobium sp. LSJC269B00. The sequence goes on along the minus strand of NZ_AYVN01000002.1, from coordinate 554,811 downwards.
CCGGCTCGACCTCGTCGGCTCGGTCGCGCGAGGCATTCCAGAGTTTGCGCCAGCCCTCGATGGCGAGCGCGTTGTCACGCGTCATCGCAAAATCCTGGCCGGCGAGATGCAGGGCGGCGAGCGCCTTGCCGACCTCCGCGCAATGCGCCGCTGTCGGCCGCCGGAGCGACAGGCCTTCGAGGAAGGTGATGATGACCGCGGGGCGGCCGGCCAGCGTGCCGATGACGGTGCCGTCATGCGCGGTCACCGGCAACGGGCAGGAAATGCCTTTGCGGGCGAGATGGCCCATCAGGCCGAGGAAGAACGGCAGGTCGGCCTTCTCGACGCGCTTCTCGTAAAGCGTCAGTATGTAAGAGCCGCTTGAGGTGTGCAGCAAAAAGTTCGAATTCTCGGTGCCTTCGGCGATCCCCTTGTAGGACAAGAGTTCGCCGACCGGATATGCCCTCAGGAACGCGCCGAGTTCGCCCTCATTGACGTCGGTGTAGACCGCCATGGGCTGCTCACGCGGCTCCGTTGACGAAGGCCATGTCGGCCCGCGTCAGTTCGACATCGCGCAGAACCCGCATGACTGGAAAATCCTCCGTTTCGGTGGCGGTGATCGCCAGGTCGATGGTCACCTCGAAGCGCTGGCGGAAGGCATCGATGATCTCGTCGACGATGATCTCCGGCGCCGACGCGCCGGCAGACAGGCCGAGCGTCGAGATATTCGTGATGTCATTCCACGGAATTTCGGCGGCGCGCTGTACGAGAAGCGACATGGTGGCGCCGGCGCGCTCCGCCACTTCGACAAGACGGCGCGAATTGGAGGAATTGGGCGCACCGACGATCAGATAGAGATCGGCGCCGGCGGCGGTTTCCTTGACCGCTTCCTGGCGGTTGGTGGTGGCGTAGCAGATCGATTCGGCGGCCGGTGCATGCAGCTGCGGGAAGCGCTCCTGCAGCACCCGCAATATGCCGGCAGTGTCTTCGACCGACAACGTTGTCTGGCTGACGAAGCCGAGCGCTTCCGGGTCGGCGGGGGCAAAGATAGCAGCGTCGGCTTCGGTCTCGATCAGCGTGACGGCGCCTTCAGCCAGCTGGCCCATGGTGCCGATCACTTCGGGATGGCCGGCATGGCCGATCAGAAGCACATGGCGGCCGAGCCGCTGATGGCGCATCGCCTGCTTGTGCACCTTGGACACCAGCGGGCAGGTGGCGTCGAGATAGAAGAGCTCGCGTGCCTTGGCGTCGGCCGGCACCGATTTCGGCACGCCGTGGGCCGAGAAGACAACCGGCGACTTGCGGTGCTCGGCCGGGATTTCCGAGAGTTCCTCGATGAAAACCGCGCCAAGGCTTTGCAGGCCCTCGACGACATAGCGGTTGTGCACGATCTCGTGGCGGACATAGACCGGCGCGCCGTATTTCTTCAACGCCAGCACGACGATCTGGATCGCGCGGTCGACACCGGCGCAAAAGCCGCGCGGCTGGCAGAGCCGGATCGTCAGCGGTGGTTTTGTGGCGGTCTGCAGCATGATTCCAGATCGATTGATCGTATCGTGACGCGAAATGAGGTGTGCACCCCTGCCCTGTCAAGGGCAGTTGAGATCAGGTTGAATGGTCAACCTGATCTAACTCTTTGTTGGAGCATGATCTTGTCCGAAAACCGGTTCCCACTTTTCGGGATGATGCTCTGGATCATTCAGTCTTTGCCGGACCGCGCAGCCTGACGATCAGAACCGCGGCAAGAGCCGCCGCCAGGCCATACCAGGTGAAGGCATATTGCAGATGAGAGTTCGGCAGGTCGATGATGGTGACGCCGCCGACCGGCAGCCCGCCCGGGTTCGGCGTCTTGTCGGCGTCGATGAAGATCGGCACCAGCACGGCACCGGCCGGCAGGCCGGCACTCGCCGCCATGACATCACGATCCTTCCAGTAGAAGATGTTCTTGGCCACGTCATTGTCGGGCAGCATCATCGACGGCTTGCCCGGCAGCGGGTTGCGCGCCAGGCCGGTGACCGTGACCTTGCCGGTCACCTGCCCTTGCGGCCGCTTGGCGGCATCCTTGAGATCATAGGGAACGAAGCCGCGGTTGATCAGGATATAGCGGCCATCGTCGAGGGCCAGCGGGGTATAGACGTTGAAGCCGGCGTCGCCGTCCCATGTGGCGTAGAAATGCCGCTCGCCGGAGTGCAGGAACGTCCCGCTGACGGTGACCGGCGTGTAGTCGACATCACCGGTGGCGGCGAATTCCTTCTCGACGTCCGCCAGCGGCTGCGGCGCTGAATGGGTGCGCTGGTCGATGGTCTGCAGAAGGGCTTCCTTCCAGTACAGGCGCTGCACCTGCCATGTGCCAAGCCCGAGCAGGATGACGAACACCACCAGGCCGAGGCCGAGCAGCAATGCCGTCTTCGGCCGCGAGCGGCCGGCGGGCTTGGTCAGCGCCTCGTTCATTGCCCCTGGTCCAGGCGGCCTTCGGCCGCCTTGTTGGCGTATTGAAGCGTCAGCAGCACCCCCTTGATCAACCTCAGCGCCGTCAGGCACAGTCCCACGGCCAGCGGTATCCAGATGATGAAATGCAGCCAGAGCGGCGGGCTCAGCGTCACCTCCACCCACAGCGCCAGCCCCACGACGATGAAGCCGATGATCAGGATGACGAACACCGCCGGGCCGTCGCCGGCATCGGCGTAGGAATAGTCGAGGCCGCAATTGTTGCAGCGCTTGCCGACGGTGAGGAAGCCGGAAAACAGCCGTCCTTCGCCGCAGCGCGGGCAGCGTCCGTGCAGGCCGGCCGAGATCGGCTCAATGGGTGGCCAGATCGCCCTATCTTCACTCATGGATAGTCATGCTTTACGGCTCGATTTCGATCAGCGTTCCATCCGGCACCATAGTCCAGATTTCGTCCATGTCGCAGTCGGTAACCCCAATGCAGCCATCGGTCCAGTCGACCAATTGAAGCAGCCAGCCCGACCAGCCGAATCCGTTGGCCATTGATGGGGCGCCGAAAAGAAGAAAGGCGACCGCGTTGCCGCGACCGCCCTTCTGATTTGTCGGTTCGGTGAAAGCCGTCAGTGGCCTTCGATCACCGCGCCGACCGATCCCCAGACGTAGATCGATGCGAACAGGAACAGCCAGACCACGTCGACGAAGTGCCAGTACCAGGCAGCCGCCTCGAAGCCGAAATGCTGCTTGGGCGTGAAGTCGCCTTTCCAGGCGCGGATCAGGCAGACCAGCAGGAAGATGGTGCCGATGATGACGTGGAAGCCATGGAAGCCGGTCGCCATGAAGAAGGTGGCGCCGTAGATGGAATCCTTGAAGCCGAACGGAGCGTGCATGTACTCGTAGGCCTGCACCATGGTGAACAGCATGCCGAGGCCGACGGTCAGCACCAGGCCGTTGATCAGGCCCTTGCGGTCGCCATGGATGAGCGAATGGTGCGCCCATGTCACCGTGGTGCCCGACAGAAGCAGGATGATGGTGTTGTAGAGCGGCAGATGGAAGGGATCGAGGACTTCGAGACCCTTCGGCGGCCAGACGCCGCCAGTGAAAGCGGTGCGGGCGTAATTCTGCACTTCGCTCGGAAACAGGCTGGCATCGAAATAGGCCCAGAACCAGGCAACGAAGAACATCACTTCCGAAGCGATGAACATGATCATGCCGTAGCGCAGATGCAGCGACACGACGCGCGTGTGGTGGCCCTCATGCGCTTCCTTGATGGTGTCCGACCACCAGGCAAACATCGTGTAGAGGACGATGACGAGGCCGATGAAGAACAGCCACGGATTGGCGATGTTGTGGCCGAAAATTGGAAAATCGCCGTTCTTGAGATACTGCATCAGGGCGACGCCGCCGACTGCAGTCACCAGTGCTCCTATCGACCCCAGGAAGGGCCACGGGCTCGGGTTGACGAGATGGTAGTCGTGTTGTGGTTTTGCGTGCGCGTCTGCCATATCAACCCCCGAGATTTGCTTCGGTATCTGAAACTTTGCTGCTGCTGTTCGGCGTCGATGACGCCACCGGCTTGTTCTTTTGGACCGGGAACATGGTGTAGGACAGGGTGATCGTCTTCAAGTCTTTCAGTTCCGGCACGTTGACGATATCGGGATCCACATAGAACACGACCGGCATGTCCAGCGTCTCGCCGGGCTTCAACGTCGTGTCGGTGAAGCAGAAACACTCGACCTTGTTGAAGTATGGGCCCGCCAGTTCCGGCTGCACGTTGAAGGTGGCGCGGCCGGTAACCGCGCGGTCGAGCTTGTTGGTGGCGCTGTAATGCGCCTGCGTGGTCTCGCCGATCTTGATGGTGACCGAACGGGCGACCGGCTGGAACTGCCACGGAATGCCGTTGGTGTTGGCGTCGAAGCGCACGGTGATGTCACGGTCGAGGATGCGGCCGGCATATTGCTTTTCGGCGCGCTGCGTGGTGCCGCCATAGCCGGTGGCCTGGCAGAACATCTTGTAGAGCGGCACCGCGGCGTAGGCCATGCCGATCATGCCGCCGAAGAAGGCGACGCAGACGGCGGCGACGACGCGGTTGGTGTTCTTCTTCCTGGGATCGGTCACGGTCTGGCGGGTCATCATCGGCCTCATCCGGTATGGCCGAATTTCACGATGGTCGCGACGTAGAAGATGACGACCAGAATCGCCAGCGCGACGCCGATCGCCGCCGAACGGTTGCGCCGCGCCTTCTTCTGGCTTTCGGTCAGCGTGACCAGTTCAAGCTTCTTGTCGATCATAGTCATGCTCCACCGATGGCCAAAGCGCGACCGACGACACAGTCGGCAAGATAGATGGCGAAGATGGCGAAGAGGTAGAGCAGCGAATAGGCGAACAGAGCCTTGGCCGGCTTCATGACGCGGTCGCTATCGGTCATGCACAGCACTTTCCAGGCATACCAGACGAAGCCGGCGCCGAGAGCCACTGATGCGACGCCATAGAAGGCGGTAGTGAAACCGAGCACCCAGGGCAGCACGCCGATCGGCGCCAGGATCAGGGCGTAGGCAAAGATCTGGCGGCGGGTCGAGGCCTGGCCGGCAACGTTCGGCATCATCGGGATGCCGGCCTTGGCGTAGTCGTCGGACTTGAACAGCGCCAGCGCCCAGAAGTGCGGCGGCGTCCACAGGAAGATGATCAGGAACAGGACGAGGCTTTCCAGGCTCACCGTTCCGGTCACCGCGGCCCAGCCGATGACCGGCGGGATGGCGCCGGCGGCGCCGCCGATGACGATGTTCTGCGGCGTCGAGCGCTTCAGCCACATCGTGTAGACGACGGCGTAGAAGAAGATGGTGAAGGCAAGCAGCGCCGCCGACAGCCAGTTGACCAGCACGCCCAGCGTCATCACCGACAGCACCGAAAGCACAAGGCCGAAGCTCAGGGCTTCGCCGGGCAGGATACGGCCGGACGGTACCGGGCGGCCGGCGGTCCGGCTCATCACCGCGTCGATGTCGGCGTCGTACCACATGTTGAGCGCACCCGAGGCGCCGGCGCCGATGGCAATGGCCAGGATGGCGATCACCGCCAGCAGCGGGTTGATGGTCACGGGCGCAGCGACCATGCCGACAAAGGCCGTGAACACCACCAGCGACATGACGCGCGGCTTCAGCAGGGCGAAGAAATCGCCCGACGTGGCTTCCGACATGCGAAAGCCCGCTTCGTCAATCATTGGGTCGTCGACAAGGGCCATGCGTACATAAGTCCAATCATTCCGTTGGCCGAAACCGCCGGCGGGCCGGCGGTTTCGTATTCGGGCTGCCTTACTTGATCTTCGGCAGCTGTTCCCACTGGTGGAAGGGCGGCGGCGAAGGCAGCTGCCATTCGAGCGTCGTTGCACCCTCGCCCCACGGATTGGCGCCGGCGACGCGCTTCTTCTGGAAGGCCTCGAACACGCCATAGAGGAAGATCACCACGCCGACGGCCGATATATAGGAGCCGTAGGACGACACCATGTTCCAGCCGGCGAACGCGTCGGGATAGTCGATGGTGCGGCGCGGCATGCCGGCCAGGCCGAGGAAATGCTGCGGGAAGAAGATCAAATTGACGCCGACGAAGGTGACCCAGAAGTGGGTGTTGGCGATCACCGGCGAGTACATGTAGCCGGTCATCTTGGGGAACCAGTAGTACCAGCCGGCGAAGATGGCGAAGACCGCACCCAGCGACAGCACATAGTGGAAGTGGGCAATGACGAAATAGGTGTCATGCAGCGAGCGGTCGAGGCCGGCGTTGGCGAGCTGGACGCCGGTGACACCGCCGACCGTGAACAGGAAGATGAAGCCCAGCGCCCACAGCATCGGCGTCTTGAACGAGATCGAGCCGCCCCACATCGTCGCGATCCAGGAGAAGATCTTCACGCCTGTCGGCACGGCGATGACCATGGTGGCAAAGACGAAATAGCGCTGCGTGTCGAGCGACAGGCCGGTCGTGTACATGTGGTGCGCCCAGACGATGAAGCCGAGGGCGCCGATCGCGACCATGGCGTAGGCCATGCCGAGATAGCCGAACACCGGCTTCTTCGAGAAGGTCGAGACGATGTGGCTGATGATGCCGAAGCCCGGCAGGATCAGGATGTACACTTCGGGGTGACCAAAGAACCAGAACAGATGCTGGAACAGGATCGGATCGCCGCCGCCATCCGGGGCGAAGAAGGTGGTGCCGAAATTGCGGTCGGTAAGCAGCATGGTGATGCCACCGGCCAGAACCGGAAGCGACAAGAGCAGCAGGAAGGCGGTGATCAGAACCGACCAGGCAAATAGCGGCATTTTGTGCAGCGTCATGCCCGGCGCGCGCATGTTGAAAATGGTGGTGATGAAGTTGATGGCGCCGAGGATCGAGGACGCGCCGGCAATGTGGATCGACAGGATCGCCAGATCCATGGCCGGCCCGGGCTGGCCGGAGGTCGACAGCGGCGGATAGAGCGTCCAGCCGCCGCCAACGCCATAGGCGCCGGGCGCGCTCGGCATGAAAGCCGAAGCGATGAGCAGCAGGAAGGCCGGCGGCAGCAGCCAGAACGAGATGTTGTTCATGCGCGGGAAGGCCATGTCAGGCGCGCCGATCATGATCGGCACCATCCAGTTGGCGAAGCCGCCGATCAGCGCCGGCATGACCATGAAGAAGATCATGATCAGCGCGTGCGCGGTGCCGAAGGCGTTGTACATGCTCTTGCCGCCGTCGATGGCGGCATCGCCGTTCATGCCATAGACCATCTGCGCCAGACCGGTGAAGATCTGGATGCCCGGCTCCTGCAGCTCCATGCGGATGACGACCGAAAGCGCGCCGCCGACGATGCCCGCGAAGATCGCGAAGATCAGGTAGAGCGTGCCGATGTCCTTGTGGTTGGTGGAGTACACCCACCGGACCCAGCCATGATAGGGCTTGTGGTCGTGGTCGTCGTGAGCTGCAGCTTCTGCCATGGTCGGCTCCGTTCCCTAATTCTTGCTAACCCGCGGCATCAATTGCCGGCGGCCGCTACCTTGTTGGTACCGTCGACCTCGGCCATCAGCGCCTTGTTGGCGCCGGGGAGGTCGGTCTTGGCTGCTGCCAGCCAGGTCTTGTACTGCGCATCGGATACGACGCGGACGGCGATCGGCATGAAGGCATGGTCCTTGCCGCAGAGCTGCGAGCACTGGCCGTAATAGATGCCTTCCTTTTCCGCCTTGAACCACGTCTCGTTGGTGCGGCCGGGAACCGCGTCCATCTTGATGCCGAAGGCCGGCACGGCAAAGGAATGGATCACGTCGGCTGCGGTAACCAGGACGCGCGTCATGGTGTTGACCGGCACGACCAGCTCGTTGTCGACCGCCAGCAGGCGCGGATAGACCTTGCGGTCTTCCTTGCCGATCGCGGCGCGGTCGGCGTCCTGCAGGATGGCCGAGTTGAAGGAGAGCGTGTTCTCGGTCTGGTACTCATAGTCCCAGTTCCACTGATTGCCCGTTACCTTGACGGTCAGCTTGGCCTCTTCCGGCGGCGTGTACTGCGCCGTCAGCAGTTGGAACGAGGGAATGGCGATGAACAGCAGGACGACGACCGGCCCGACTGTCCAGATGATCTCGATCAGCGTGTTGTGACTGGTCTTTGACGGAACCGGGTTTTTGCTGGCGCGGAACCTGAAGATGCACCAGGCGAGAAGCGCCAGAACCAAAGCAGTGATCGGGACGACGAACCACATCGTGTAGTTCCCGAACCACTCGATCTGCCGCATCATGTCTGTCGCCGGCGGCTGAAAAGTCATCTCCCACGGCTGCGGCTGGGCCGCATGGGCGGAGGCACCGGCGAAAAATGCGGCGGCGGCGCCTGCCGTTGCCATCAATTTGGCGCTTGCTGGGAATTTTCTCATCGCCCTCTTCATCTCCCGGTTCCTCGCGATCGCGACGCAAGAATATCGAACAATGCCGGGATGGGAATCCCGGACAGTCCCAAGGGTGGTTCAAACCATACTCTATTTCCCTCCGCAAGAAAGGAGCGGGCGAAACCGTGCGGCATTTTTGCGCGCAAGTGCTGCCGCGCTGTTTCGACGGCCTCGTGGCCCGCGCGGGTCGTCGACAGACAGGCTATGCGGGCTTGTGTCCGGAATGCGCCCGACGGTCGCAATTCGGGCGAATTTGCTAGGGAAAAGCGCATTATTGCGCCTGCCGGGGCTGACCGGCGGTCGCCCTATCCTTTACTTGGCCTTGGCGCGGCTTAAAGTGCCGTGATTCGCAATGGAGCCGTCATGACCTCTTGGCTTTCGAGAAACGCCTGGCATTCGAAGAGCGCCTGGCATTCGAAAAGCGCTTGGCTTTCGAGAAGCGGGGCGAAGGTCGTTTTTCTCGCCGCCCTGATCGGTATCGGCTCGTCCGCAACCGGCGTCGCCAATGCAGCGCAGCCCAGCGGCACGGTCAAGTCAACGCATGGCGCGTGGTCGATCATCTGCGACACGCCGGCCGGCGCCACCTCGGAACAATGCGTGATGATGCAGAACGTCGTTGCCGAGGATCGCCCGGAAATGGGACTGTCCGTCGTCGTCCTGCGCACCGCCGACAACAAGGCCGAGATCCTGCGCGTGCTGGCCCCGCTCGGCGTTCTGCTGCCCAATGGCCTGGGCCTCAATGTCGACGGCAAGGATATTGGCCGCGCCTATTTCGTGCGCTGCTTCCAGGACGGCTGCTATGCCGAGGTCATTCTCGAAAAGCCGCTGCTCGATACGCTGAAGACCGGGACGTCGGCCACCTTCATCGTCTTCCAGACGCCGGAAGAAGGCATCGGCATCCCCGTCGACCTCAAGGGCTTCGCCGACGGTTTTGCCGCCCTGCCCTGAGCTTGATGCTTGCGAAACCGTCTTTCCTCACAATTCCCACGGGTTTGATCTTTGGCTGTGGGGGTCATCATGCGTGCTTGTTCTTTGCTTTTGTCGACCGGTCTGATCCTGACCGGCGCCGCTTCCGTCGCCTTTGCCGAGGATTCCGAAATCATCACGGCGCCCGATCCGGCCGTCATTTTCGAGCTTGCGAAAGGCTATGGCTCGGCCAAGATGGACAAGGACGACGGGGCGATCCGATGGTCTCGGGCCGGCTTCAGGGCATGAAATATGTCATCTACTTCTATGGCTGCGAAAACCATGAGAAGTGCAAGTCGATCCAGTTCTCCTCGGGCTATACCGACCCCTTCACGGCCGACCAGGCCAATGAATGGAACAAGAAATATCGCTGGGTGAAGGCCTTTTCGGGTGACGGGTCGAACTTCAAGATGGATGTCATGTTCAGGGGCGGGGCTACCCGCTCCTACCTGCTGCGGATCGTCATTGCGGATTGTGCAGGCGCGTCTTCGCGCCTACATCGTGGCAACACCATTCCTCCTGTGAGCGGACCTGCCATGAACAGCCTGACCGGCCAATTCGACATTTCAGATGATCGCATCAAGCGGATCGTCGCCGACACACTGAACGGCGCCGACGACGGCGAACTGTTCGTCGAATACAGCGAGAGCGAAGCGCTGATGTTCGACAATGGCAGGCTGAAGACCGCCAATTTCAACACCGACCAGGGTTTTGGCCTGCGCGCCGTGGCCGGCGAGGCCAGCGGCTACGCTCATTCCAGCGATCTTTCGGAGGCGTCGCTGCTGCGCGCCGCCGACGCCGTCTCGACAGTCAGGGGCGGCTATTCCGGCACGCTTGCCGCGGCACCCGCGCGCACCAACCGCCATCTCTATGGCGAGGAGAACCCGATCCCCTCGCCCTCCTTCGAGGTCAAGGCCAAGCTGTTGCAGGAAATCGACGCATGGCTGCGCGCCGAGGACCCGCGCGTGCGCCAGGTGACGGCCTCGCTCGCGGCGTCCTGGCAGCATGTCGAGATCGTGCGCGCCGACGGCCAGATCGTGCGCGACATCCGCCCGCTGGTCCGCATCAACGTTTCCGTCGTCGTCGGCGACGGCGACCGCCAGGAAAGCGGCTCCTATGGCATGGGCGGGCGCAAGGCGTTCGGCGAGTTCCTGGTCGAGGACGCCTGGAAGCATGCGGCCAGGGAGGCGCTCAGGCAGGCGCTGGTCAATCTCGAAGCCATTCCCGCGCCGGCCGGAACGTTCGACATCGTTTTGTCCAGCGGCTGGCCAGGCGTGATGCTGCACGAAGCCGTCGGCCATGGGCTGGAGGGCGACTTCAACCGCAAGAAGACCTCCGCCTTTGCCGGCCTGCTCGGCCAGCAGGTCGCCGCCAAGGGCGTTACCGTGGTCGATGACGGCACCATGCCGGAGCGGCGAGGTTCGCTGACCGTCGACGATGAAGGCACGCCTTCGGCCCGCAATGTGCTGATCGAGGACGGCAAGCTTGTCGGCTACATGCAGGACCGCCAGAACGCCCGGCTGATGGGCATGAAAGCCACGGGAAACGGCCGGCGCGAAGGCTATGCGCACCAGCCGATGCCGCGCATGACCAACACCTATATGACGGCGGGCGACATGGAGCCGGATGAGATCATCGCCTCGGTCAAGAACGGCATCTATGCCGTATCCTTCGGCGGCGGCCAGGTCGACATCACCTCAGGCAAGTTCGTGTTCGGCTGCACCGAGGCCTACATGATCGAAAACGGCAAGGTGACGCAGCCGATCAAGGGCGCCATGCTGATCGGCAACGGACCGGACGCCATGCACCGTGTGTCGATGATCGGCAACGACATGAAACTCGACACCGGCATCGGCATGTGCGGCAAGGCCGGACAAGGCGTGCCGGTCGGCGTCGGCCAGCCGCATCTCAGGATGAACCAGATGACGGTCGGCGGCACCAGGGTTTGAGCGAGGAGACGCCAATGGGCTTGAATAGTTCCCCTCACAGGGATATCTTACCTTTGTCTTACACAAGGGTAATACCGCAATGGGTGCAATAGAAAAGCTTATAACGACCGTCTCTACCAAGGGACAGGTAATCCTGCCCAGCGCGATCCGCAAACGGAGGGACTGGGGCGCGGGCACGCGCCTGCAGGTCGAAGACACACCAGACGGTGTACTTTTGAGACCGGCGCCTGCCTTTGCCCCGACACGACCAGAAGATGTCTTTGGTGTCCTGCCGCACAGTGGCAGACCGAAGACCTTGGAGGAGATGGACGCGGCCGTCCTTGCTGAAGCACGGCGGCGCCATGCTCGCGATTGATACCAACGTTGTCGTCAGGTATCTGACGAACGACGATCCCGAGCAGTCCCCGCGAGCCCGGCGGCTGATCGACGGTCAGCCCGTTTTCGTCGCCGTCACGGTGATCCTGGAGGCTGAGTGGGTGCTGCGCAGCGGCTATGGTTATGATCAGGCCTCGATCGTCAATGCACTGCGGGTGTTCGGCGGGCTTCCCACTGTCGAGATAGAGGATGCTGCGATGGTCTCTTCCGCGGTCGATCTAGCCGAGACGGGAATGGATTTCGCCGATGCGCTCCATCTGGGCAAGTCCTCGCACTGCTCAGCATTTGTGTCCTTCGACCGTAAGTTCATCAAGGCCGCACAAGCGGCCGGGTACGAAAGCGTTCGCGAAGGCTAGTTTGCCAGCCGGCTACGTCTTGCGGGGGGCGGCAAACTCAAGCACGGCCTTGTGAAAATCGGCGGATTAACGTCGCCGTTTCGGCTTCTCCAGCAGCGCCACGGCCTCGACATGCGGCGACCACAGGAACTGGTCGATGGGCGTGACGCTCTTCAAGATGTAGCCGCCGTCAATCAGGATGCGCAGGTCTCGTGCCAGCGTCACCGGATTGCAGGAGACGGCGGCGACGAACGGCACATCCGAGCGGGCGATCTGCTTCGACTGGTCCTCGGCGCCGGCGCGCGGCGGGTCGAAGACGACGCCATCGAAAGCATTCAGCTCCTTGAACGTCAGCGGCCGCCGGAACAGGTCGCGGCGTTCGCCGGTTACCCGCTTCAGGCCGGTGGCGAAGCGCGATCCGCGGTCGAGCGCCGAAAGGGCTGCCGCGTCGCCTTCGACCGCGTGGACTTCGGATTTGGCCGCCAGCCGAAGCGCAAAGCTGCCGCAGCCGGCGAAAAGATCCGCGACTTTCCTGGCACGCTTCAGATGTCCGCCAACGAGATCGGCCATCGTCTGTTCGGCGGCTTGCGTTGCCTGCAGGAAGGCGCCAGGCGGTATGGCGACAGCGACGGTGCCGAACATGACCACCGGCTTTTTCGGCTCGATGACAATCTCGTCGTCGATCGAAAGCCGGGCAAAGCCATTGGCCATGATGAAGTTGGAGGCGACCCGGCGCTGGTTCTCGCCCAGCTTGCCCGACTCATAGACAGCGACGTCAAGCCCCGAGCCCGTCACAGTGACCGCCATCCGGAACGATTTGGTGGTGGCGCAAACCAGGTCGGCGACCGACCTCAAGCGATCGAGCGCGGCAACGATCTCCGGCAGCGAGATCGGACATTCCTCGATGGGGATGATTTCCGGCGACAGATGGCGATGGAAGCCAAGCAGCATGCCTGTGTCGGCGCGCCTGGCGGCAAGCACGACGCGGCGGCGTGTGTGTGGCGCACACGGCACCAGGGCGCCGATGTCGCCGGCAATGCCTTTCAAGGCATGCACGACCTTGTCGCGTTTCCATTGCTGGTAAGCGTCGGCTTGCAGATGCTGGACGGCGCAGCCGCCACATTCGGTGAAATGCCGGCAGGCCGGATCGATACGCAGCGGCGACGTCTCCAATACCGCCATCAGCATGGCGCGATCCCTCTCGCGCGCGGCGGTGACGGTCTCGCCGGGCAGGGTGAAGGGAATGAACAGCTCGCCGGTTTCCGTCTCGGCGACGCCGTCGCCCTGCGAACCCAGTCTCTTGATGGTGAAGCCCGTGCTCATCGGTCCTTGGTCCCGGCATCCTTGATCCCGGCATCCTTGATCCCGGCAAGCAGGAATTCGCGGTTGCCGTCGCCGCCTTCGATCGGCGACATGTGCAGGCCCAATGTACGCCAGCCAGGGACGCCTTCGAGCCATTCCTGCAGCAAGCCGGCCACACGGGCGGCGTCATAAGGGTCTTTCAACAGACCGCCCTTGCCGATTGCCTCGCGGCCGGCCTCGAATTGCGGCTTGACCAGAAACACCGCACGAGCGCCGTCCCGAGCCAATGCCAACGCCGGTGGCGTCGCCAGTTTCAACGAGATGAAGCTGACGTCGGAGACGATGAAATCCGGGATGCGGCCGCCGAGATCGGCAGCCGTGAGCTCGCGAGCGTTGAGGCCCTCGATGACCGTCACGCGCGGGTCGCCCGCAATGTCGGGATGCATCTGGCCGTGGCCGACATCGATGGCCGTGACATGGGCCGCGCCGCGTTCGAGCAGCACCTGGGTGAAGCCGCCGGTCGAGGCGCCGATATCGAGAGCTTCACTACCCGCAGGATCGAGACTGAAATGGTCGAGCCCGGCGATCAGCTTCAGCGCCGCGCGTGAGACATAACCCTGCGCCGGATCGTCGATGACGATGAGACAGTGCGGCAGAACCGTCTGGCCGGGCTTGCGGGCGACCACGCCGTCGACCGTCACGGTGCCGCGCTCGACCGCGTCGCGGGCGCGCGAGCGGCTCGCAAACAGGCCGCGCTGGACGAGCAATTCGTCAAGCCGCTGGCGTGTGCTGGCTGGCAGAGGGGAGTTCATCGGCCTTCATGGCGAAAGCCGGCCGCGAAGGCAAGGACATTGGCATGGGAGGACGTCGAGACCCGGGCCGCAAGCCAGTCCGCCCGGTTGAATATCGCAGCCAGTCCGGCAAGATGTAGAGGCTCAGGCAATGCGGAGGAAGACGAATGCTGACGGGAACCTGCCATTGCGGCGCCGCCCACTGGACCCTGGAAGGCGATCCCGGCCCGATCACGGCCTGCAATTGCACGCTTTGCCGCCGCTATGGCACGCTCTGGGCCTATGACTTTGTCGACGAGCGTATCCGGCTTGCGGGGCCTGTGCAGTCCTACACCCGCGCCGGCAAGGAGACGCCGTCGCTGGAAATCCTGTTTTGCCCGACATGTGCCTGTGTGCTTGCCTGGCGCGGTTTGCGCCGCAGCGACAGCGGCCGCACGCGTATCGCCGTCAATGTCAGGCTGGCACCGCCTGAGGCGGTCGCCGACCTGCCGATCGACCATTTCGACGGGCTGGACACTTATGACGACCTGCCGCGCGATGGGCGCTGCGTGCGCGATATGTGGTTTTAGAAGATCGTCCGTGAGACCTGCCGTTCAACGGCCGGCATCAGGCCGTCGCTTCCGTCATCTGAAGCCTGCTTGCGCGGGCGCTCGACAGCAACGACTGGTGCGTCCGGCACGACGACAAGCTGCGGCACCTGCTTGTAGGAAAAAGCGCCCCTGATATCGCCCATCTTGCGGGCGACGATGCCTGCCACCGCCTGTTCGAGCTTGCGGTCATAGCGCGTCTCGGCCATGGCCGGCGCGGCGATGACGGCCAAAAGGGCCGCGCCGCACAGAAGCGTTCGCATTGTTTTTAACTCCCTGCCTGGCTCTCGTTCTAGCAGGGGGGCGTTGAAAAACGGCCAAAAGACACGGTAAGCAAAACGCCAAAAGGAAGCGTTAACATAGGGTTGCAGCCGACAACCGCTTCAGAGGCGTGAGGTTTTGATTCAGGCCCGTTGCGCGCGCGCGGAATGGCCGAGCGCGACGAACACGGTGCGCACGATGCCGGCCGCGTCGAGCCCGGCATCGGCATACATTTTTTCCGGCTTGGCGTGGTCGGTGAACTCGTCCGGCAGCACCAGCGGCCGAACTTTCAGACCGCTTTCCAGCAAGCCTTCATGGGCGAGGAACTGCAGCACGTGGCTGGCGAAACCGCCGACAGCGCCCTCTTCCACCGTCACCAGCACTTCGTGCGAGCGGGCGAGACGGCGGATCAAATCCTCGTCGAGCGGCTTGGCGAAACGGGCATCCGCAACCGTTGTCGACAATCCGGCCGCGCCGAGTTCCTCGGCCGCCAGCAGGCAATCCTGCAGTCTTGTGCCGAAGGACAGAAGCGCCACCTTGGTGCCTTCCCTGACGATGCGGCCCTTGCCGATTTCGAGCACCGAGCCGCGCTCCGGCATATCGACGCCTACGCCGTTGCCGCGCGGATAGCGGAAGGCGATCGGGCCTTCGTCATAATAGGCGGCGGTGCGCACCATGTGGCGAAGCTCCGCCTCGTCGGCAGCCGCCATCACCACGAAGCCCGGCAGCGTCGCCAGGAAGGTGGTGTCGAAGGCGCCGCAATGGGTGGCGCCGTCAGCGCCGACGAAACCGGCGCGGTCGATCGGGAAACGCACGGGCAGTTTCTGGATCGCCACGTCGTGGACGACCTGATCGTAGGCGCGCTGCAGGAAGGTCGAATAGATGGCGGCGAAGGGCTTGTAGCCCTCGCTGGCGAGGCCGGCGGCGAAGGTCACGGCATGTTGCTCGGCAATGCCCACATCGAAGGTCCGGGTCGGGAAGGCTTCGCCGAACAAATCGAGGCCGGTGCCGTTCGGCATGGCGGCGGTGACGGCGACGATACGTTCGTCCAGGCGGGCTTCCTGGACCAGGCTTTCGGCAAACACCTTGGTGTAGGCCGGCGCATTGGCCGGGGCCTTGGTCTGCGCGCCGGTGATGACGTCGAACTTGTTCACGCCATGATATTTGTCGGCCGCGGCCTCAGCCGGCGCGTAGCCCTTGCCCTTCTGGGTCACGACATGGATCAGCACCGGGCCGTCGGCATGGTCGCGGACGTTCTTCAGCACCGGGATCAGATGCTCGAGATTGTGGCCGTCGATGGGGCCGATGTGGTAGAAGCCGAGCTCCTCGAACAGCGTGCCGCCGGTGACGTAGCCGCGCGCATGCTCGACCGCCCGCTTGATGGCGCGATCGGCGCGTTTGCCGAGATAGGAGGTCAGCTTCTTGCCGAAATCGCGCAGCCCAAGATAGGTCTTGCCCGACGCGAGCCGGGCCAGATAGGCGCTCATGGCGCCGGTCGGCGGCGCGATCGACATGTCGTTGTCGTTCAGGATGACGATCAGGCGAGCATCAAGCGCGCCGGCATTGTTCATGGCTTCATAGGCCATGCCGGCAGACATGGCGCCGTCGCCGATGACGGCAATGACATTGTTGTGGCCGCCGGAGAGGTCGCGCGCCATGGCCATGCCGAGGCCGGCGGAAATGGAGGTCGAGGAGTGCGCGGCGCCGAACGGGTCGTATTCGCTCTCGGCGCGACGGGTGAAGCCGGATAGGCCGCCTTCTTGCCTGAGCGTGCGGATGCGGTCGCGGCGGCCGGTCAGGATCTTGTGCGGATAGGCCTGGTGGCCGACATCCCAGATCACGCGGTCTTCCGGCGTGTTGAAGACATAGTGAAGCGCCACCGTCAGTTCGACGACACCGAGGCCGGCGCCGAGATGCCCGCCCGTATGCGAGACGGCATCGATCAGCTCGGCGCGCAGCTCCGAGGCCAGCTGCGGCAGCTCGCTTTCGTCAAGCTTCTTCAGGTCGGCTGGAATGCGGACCTTGTCGAGAAGCGGCGTATGCAGCGTTGCGTTCACTGTTAAGGGCCTGCTCAGCTATGATGCGCGTCGATCATGGCGAAATATGCCTGCGTCGCCCGAATGTAAATGCGTGTCAGTGACGCGGGTGATGCTGACGTTAATTGTCCGGTAGCGGAATGAACTCTTCCTCATCTCCAGGAACGATATCGAAGCGGCCCGTCTTCCATTCCTGCTTGGCCTGTTCGATGCGTTCCTTCGACGACGAGACGAAGTTCCACCAGATGTGGCGCGGAGAGCCGAGCGAAGCGCCCCCGAAGAGCATGAAATGGGCGCCGCGCTCGGACGACACGACGATCTCGTCACCAGGCCGGAACACCAGCAGCCGTTCGGCCGGAAAACGGTCGCCCGAAACCGAGACATCGCCGTCCAGCGTGTAGATGGCGCGTTCCTCGGCGTCGGCGGGAATTTTGACGCTGGCGCCGGGCGCCAGCCTCAGATCGGCGTAGAGCGTCTCGGTGTCGGCTCTTACCGGCGAGCGCAGTCCCTGGAAATCGCCGATCACCACGCGGCCGGAAACACCTTCGGCGTCGATCTCGGGCAGAAGGAGCGCGGCCGTGTTCTCGAACACCGGCGCCACTTCCTCCTTGCCGTCGGGCAAAGCCAGCCATGTCTGCAGGCCGGAGACCGACATTGGCGCGCCGCGCAGTTCTTCGGGCGTGCGCTCGGAATGGACGATACCGCGGCCGGCGGTCATCAAATTCACGTCGCCCGGCTGGATGACCATCTCGGTGCCGAGCGAATCGCGGTGCCTGATATTGCCGTCGAACAGATAGGTGACGGTGGAAAGCCCGATATGCGGGTGCGGGCGCACATCCATCGCCTGCCCGGCGCGCAAGATGGCCGGCCCCATGCGGTCGAAGAAGATGAAGGGACCAACCAGCCGCCGCTTTGCCGTCGGCAGAGCGCGGCGAACCTGGAAGCCGCCAATATCCTTGGCATTCGGAATGACCATCAACTCGATCTGGTCGCTGGCGAAGGCGTCGCCAGGCTCAGGGTCCTTGCCGGGAAAGAAACTCATTGGATTTCCTTATGCGAAGCGCAGCGCCGATTTGGCTTTCGCCTTGGCCGCCACCTCTTCGCGATTGCGCGGATGGTGTGTGGTTTCGAGCGAATGCAGCAATTCATGCGCCGATTCGGCGATCGCCTCGACGGCGCGGTCGAAGGCTGCCTGGTTGCGCTGCGAGGGGCGCGTCGTTCCGCTCAGTTTGCGCACGAATTGAAGGGCGGCGTCGCGGATCTCGTCATGGGTCGCCGGCGGCTCGAAATTGAACAGGGTCTTGATGTTTCTGCACATGCTTGAACTCCTATCTGCTTTATGCCCGCCCCATTCCACTACTCCGCGTCGAGCGGCTCCGTTCCCACCGGTTTGCCATCACGCGACAGCCTGATCTTCTCGACCTTGTCTTCGGCCGCCTTCAGCAGCCGGTCGCAATGGGCCTTCAGCGCCTCGCCGCGCTCATAGATCTTGATCGACTGGTCGAGCGGCACGTCGCCGCGTTCGAGATCATCGACGATCTTCTCCAGCGCGTCGAGTGCCTGCTCGAAGCTCATCGCCTTGACGTCTTCATTTGCTTCGCCAGCCATACTTTACCCCTTCATCAGCCGCCCGACATGGGCGGCCACCGAAAATGCCAGTCCTTGCAGATCGTAGCCGCCCTCGAGCAGGCTGACGAGCCGGTTGCCGCTGTGGCGCCCGGCGCGTTCCAGCAACTGGCCTGTCGCCCAGTCGAAATCGTCCTCGCTGAGGTTGATCTCGGCCAGCGGGTCGCGATGGTGAGCGTCGAAGCCTGCGGAAATTATGATCAGATCGGGCGCGAAATTATCGAGCGCCGGCAGGACGCGCGACAGCAAGGCATCGCGAAACATGTCCGAGCCGGTCTGCGGCGCCAGAGGGGCGTTGACGATGTTGCCGGCGCCGGTTTCGGTCTTGGCGCCAGTGCCGGGATAGAGCGGCATCTGGTGCGTCGAACAATAGAGCACCGAGGGATCGTCCCAGAAAATGTCCTGCGTGCCATTGCCGTGATGCACGTCCCAGTCGACGATGGCGACACGCTCGGCGCCGTGTTTCTTCTGCGCGTAGCGGGCCGCGATCGCCGCGGTGTTGAACAGGCAAAAGCCCATGGCCGTGGTCTTTTCGGCATGATGGCCGGGCGGACGCGCGGCGACGAAGGCATTGGCAACGCTGCCCTCGAAAACATCGTCGACGGCAGCGTTGGCCGCACCGATGGCAGTGACCACTGCCTGCCAGCTTTTCGGGCTGGCGCTGGTGTCGGCGTCGATCGAGGCAATGCCGCTTTCAGGGATCGCGGCGCGGACGCGGGCGACGAAATCCTCGGGGTGGGCGTAGAGGATTGTGGCCTCGTCGCCTTGCGGCGCCGTTACCCGATCGAGTGCGGTGAAGGCCTCGTCGTCGAGCACGCGCTCGATAGCGCGCAAGCGGTCCGGCCGCTCCGGATGACCGGGGGGCGTCAGATGTTCGAGGAAGATCGGATGGGTGTAGAGCCGGGTGACCATGACCCGATATAGGCGCGCCCGGCCGCTTTGACCATGGTTTGACGCCTCACCGCCCCGACGTTCAACAGGGATTACACCCCGGGCGCGGGCTGCGTCCAGCGCGAGCCGCCGAAGGAAGCCACCGCCTTGTCCCTGAGTTCCCTGAACTTGGACGACGCCTCGGCCAGCCGCTGGTCCCATTCGGCGTTCGGCACCTGGCCTTCGATAGTCCTAAAATAGACCTGCATCAGGCAGGCGATGGCGAAGGGTTCGATGAAGGCCGCCTTGAAGGCCCAGGCAAGGAGGATGGCGAGCACGAAGGCCCAGCCGCCGAGCTGCCCCGGTATGAACCACATGATGGCGGCGGCCGGCGCCAGCATCAAAAGGAAGATGACGAAGGACACGGCCCACATGATGACAGCCAGCCAGACCGCGTTCTTGACCATGGTCTTGCCGTTCTGGGCATAGAGCACGACGCCTTGCCGGGCGGTTTCGAAGGGCGACGACGAGTTGATGCGGATGTTGTAGCCGAGGATGATCTCGTCGACATAGGTCAGCGACAGGCGGATGACCGTATTGATGAACGCGACCAGGCCGCCGAGACCCGGAATGGGCAGGAAGGCGGCGATGCCGCCGATCAGGCCGGTGATGGCGCGGATGGCGCCCTTGACCAGCTGGTCGACCACGAAAAGGATGTTGGCCTCGGCGAAACGCTCCTTCACCACGTCCTTGGCGTAGGCGATCTGGTCCTGCCCATTGGGAACGTCCCGGCCATCGATCAAATGGACCATGACGGCGATATGGCCGGCCTTGACGACGTAGAGAATGTATTCGCGGATCCAGTAGAGCGCGATCGAAACGATGCCGATGCCGACGATGCCGCCCCACAGTGCAAAGGAAAGCGGCCCGTCGGGATCGGTGGAGATATGGCCGACGCCATAGCCGACGGAGGCGCCGCTGCCGGTCGCCACGATATAGGCGAGCGTGATGCCGAAATAGACGATCATGCGAAAGACGATGAATGGCCATGTCCTGATCATGATGGACACCGACCTGCCGATTTCGAAATCCCACATGCGCCCGAATCTCCCCTCAGAGATGGACGGCGAGGATGAACCCGGGCCGGGAATTGTCAATCTCGGCAAATGCCGGGTCTCGGCCGACCAGATTTCAGGCCGGCTGCGAGTCCTGCTTTTTAAGCAAGCCTTCAAGCAACTGCTGGAAGGCCGCCACCACGGTCTTCGACGTGGCTTCGGGGTCGTTCGAATTGGCGATGCGCTGTGCCGCCTGGCTGCTGGCGCCGTTGATTAGTCTTGCGGCGGTTTCCGGGTCGACGCCGGGGACGACCACCCCCTCCTGCTGCAGCCTGGTCAGATGATCGGTCATTGAACCGACGCAGGCATTGGCATTCGGCCATTGCGCCGGATCGCCGAGCACAGCCGGACCGTCGCGAAACATGATGCGCTGGATTTCCGGCTCCAGCGCCATCTCGATATAGGTCGTGCATTCGTCGACAAAACGCTGCCAACGGCTTGGCGCCCGCGACGCAATCTCATGGATGCGGACGGCCATCTCGCCATCGATTTCGGCGATGACGGCCTGCAGCAGGCCCTTCTTGTCGCCGAAATGATGGTAGAGCGCGCCGCGCGTCAGCCCGGCCAAGGCGGTGAAGTCGTCCATCGACGCGTCGGCATAGCCGATTGTGCCGAAAGCGTGGCGGGCCGCCGTGATCAGCTTGGCGCGCGTTTCGGCAATCATCTCCTTGCGGGGTCTGTGCATGGTTCTGGCCTTATTCACATACGCTTCGTATGCCAATTGACATACGCGGCGTATCGACTACCTATATTCATACGCATCGTATGTAATTGTCGAATTGGCCTTTGTCGAGGAACCAGCCATGCAAAACCCATACTCGGAAATCTTTCGTGCCCCTGGAGCCAAGGGGTTTGCCGCCGCGGGCTTCCTCGCGCGGCTGCCGATCGCCATGGCGCCGATCGGCATCGTGGCCATGCTCTCGCAGACGCGTGGCGAATACTGGCTGGCGGGAGCTGTCTCGGCGACGTTCGCGCTGAGCAACGCTTTCGTGGCGCCGCATATATCACGGCTGGTCGATCGCCTCGGCCAGACGCGGATCGTGATTCCGACCACCATCCTCACCGTGCTCGCCTTCGCGGTGCTGATTGCCGCAGCCAATCAGGACTGGCCGGTGTGGACGCTGTTTGTGTCGGCACTGGCGGCCGCCGCCATGCCCAGCATGCCGGCGATGGTGCGCGCGCGCTGGACCGAGATTTTTCGCGGCCGGCCGCAGATGAACACCGCATTCGCCTTCGAATCGGCGGCGGACGAACTCGTCTACATTGCAGGCGCATCGCTGTCGGTGGGCTTGAGTGCCGCTCTGTTCCCGGAAGCCGGTGTCCTGGTCAGCACGCTATTCCTCGCCCTTGGCTCGGCAGCCTTCATCCTGCAGCGTTCGACCGAACCACAAGTGCGGCCGGTGAATCATGTCTCGAGCGGCTCGGCAATCCGGCTCAGGCCGGTGCAGATCATCACCTTCGCCCTGATCTTCGTCGGCGCCACCTTCGCGACGACGGAAGTGAGCACGGTGGCGATCACCAAGGAACTCGGCCAGCCGGGCGCCGCCAGCCTCGTCATCGGCGTCTATGCGCTGGGATCGTTCGTGCTCGGCCTTATCGTCGGCGCGCTCAACCTGAAAGCGCCGCTGCAGCGCCAGTTGGCCCTCGCGGTCGCCCTCGTTGCGCTCGGCACGCTGCTGCCGCTCACCGCCGACACGGTGCCGCTGCTGGCGCTGACCGTTTTCATCAGCGGCGTGGCGATCTCGCCAACCTTCATCACCGCCTTCGGCCTGATCGAACGCCACGTGCCGGAAGCGATGCTGACCGAAGGCATCACCTGGGTGATGACAGGCATCGGCATCGGCATGGCGCTCGGTTCGTTTGCCGCCGGTGCGGTGGTGGATGAATTCGGCGCCCGCAACGGGTTCTGGGTCTCGGTGGCGGCCGGCGTCATCGCATTGGTGACGGTGTTGCTGGGCCAGCGCAGCCTGGCCACCCACACATGCGAGCTGGACGGATGCGACGCGGCCGCCGTTCCCGCGGAGTGAGGATATGGCCTGACGTTGGCTTTGGAGACGATCGCAAACGTTCGGAATTAGGTGAGGCCTCTGGTGTCGTCATCCACGCGCGAGCGGGAGCGAAGCGGCCGCGCAGACCCGAGGACCCATTCCGTTACCTTGACCGAAGGGTGCAGCGGAGCAGACTTCTGCACCGTTGCAACGCGTCGAAGTCGCGGCATGGATCCTATGGTCTGCGCCGCGTCGCTTCGCTCCTTGCTTCGCCATAGGATGACGAACGCGTGGAGGCTTCAGCAAATCGCAGAAGCAGGCGACCTGCCCGCGCAATTTTTTCGGCAGCGTCGCTCTTGCGCGACGAACTAGATAATCTCAGTTTTCGCGATGTGAATCCCAAAGCCTTCAAGCCCGACATAGTGGCGCTCGCGCGAGGCGATCAGGTTGATCGAGGAAATGCCGAGATCCTTCAGGATCTGGGCGCCGAGGCCGATTTCTCGCCACTCGTTCTCACGGCGGCGGGCCTCTTCGTGGTCCTCACGGTCGGCACTCATCGGCCGGTTGCGCTCCTGATGGGCGACGCCGACCGAACCCTCCCGGAGATAGACGATGACGCCGCGCTTGCGTTCGCCCATCGCCTTCATAATGGCGTCGAGCCGGTGGCTGGTGCCGAACACGTCGGTCACCACATCCTCCGAATGCAGCCGCACCGGCACGTCCTCGCCGTCACGGATGTCGCCGAAAACGACCGCGACATGGTGCATGGAGTCCCAGGGCAGCGTGTAGGTGAAGACCTGTGCCTTGCCGCCGAGTGTGTCGATTTCGGAGCAGGCGACGCGTTCGACCAGCGTTTCCTTGCGCTGCCGGTAGGCGATGAGGTCGGCGACCGAGACCTGCTTGAGGCCGTGTTCCTCGGCAAAGCTCGCCACCTGCGGGCCGCGCTTGACGGTGCCGTCGTCATTGACCAACTCCGAGATCACGCCAACCGGCGGCAGGCCGGCAAGTTTGCACAAGTCAACCGCGGCTTCGGTATGGCCCGAGCGCATCAGCACGCCGCCTTCCCTAGCGATCAGCGGGAAGATGTGGCCGGGCCGGACGAAATCCGAACCGCCGACATTGCCGTTGGCTAGGTTGCGCACGGTCAGCGTGCGGTCCTCGGCCGAAATGCCGGTGGTGGTGCCATGCTTGAAATCGACGCTGACGGTAAAGGCCGTGGTGTGGGCGGAATCATTGTCGGCGACCATCGGCTGCAGATTGAGCCGCTTGGCCTCCTCGCGCGGCATCGGCGTGCAGACGATGCCGGAGGTGTGACGGATGATGAAGGCCATTTTCTCCGGGCTGCAATGCACGGCGGCAACGATCAGGTCGCCCTCGTTCTCACGCCCGTCATCGTCCATGACGACGACGATCTCGCCGCGTTCGAAGGCGCGGATGGCTTCGACGATTTTCTTCTGATCGTATGGCATTGGCTCGCTTCGCTCGCAGGGAATAGGGTTGGGCAGTAGGAGTTAGGGAAGGAAGGACGGGCTGGCCTATTGCCTAATCCCTACTGCCTAATCCCTGGCCTGTCTGTCCCCGGTGCCGCAGATAATGGTCCGCGATGGCGCAGGCAACCATGGCTTCGCCGATCGGCACGGCACGGATGCCGACGCAGGGATCGTGGCGGCCCTTGGTCATGACGTCGACGTCGTTGCCGTCCTTGTCGATGGATTTGCGCGGCGTCAGGATCGACGAGGTCGGCTTGACGGCGAAGCGGGCGACGATCGCCTGGCCGGTCGAGATGCCGCCCAGAATGCCGCCGGCATTGTTGGACAGGAAGACCGGCTTGCCGTCATTGCCGATGCGCATCTCGTCGGCATTCTGTTCGCCGGTGATGCGGGCGGCCTCGAAGCCGTTGCCGATCTCGACGCCCTTGACGGCGTTGATCGACATCAGGCCGGACGCGATGTCCTGGTCGAGCTTGGCGTATATCGGCGCGCCAAGGCCGGCTGGCACGCCGTCGGCGACGATCTCGATAACCGCGCCGACCGAGGAGCCGGATTTGCGGATGCCGTCGAGGTATTGCGTGAAGACGGGAACGGACGCCGGATCGGGGGTGAAGAACGGGTTTTCGGCGTCACCGATGAAATTCCAGTTCCAGTTGGCGCGGTCGATGGATTTCTCGCCCATCGAGACCAGCGCGCCGCGCACCACCATGCCGGGCACCACCTTGCGCGCCAAGGCGCCGGCCGCCACGCGAGCGGCGGTCTCGCGGGCCGAAGAACGGCCGCCGCCGCGATGGTCGCGCAGGCCGTATTTGACGTCATAGGTGTAGTCGGCGTGGCCGGGACGGTACTGGCGGGCGATCTCGCCATAGTCCTTGGAGCGCTGGTCGACATTCTCGATCAGCATCGAGACGGGCGTGCCGGTGGTGATCATCGACTCGCCGTCCTCGTCGAGGATGAAGCCGGACAGCACCTTCACCTCGTCCGGTTCGCGGCGCTGCGTCACAAAACGTGACTGGCCGGGGCGGCGCTTGTCGAGTTCGGCCTGAATTTCGGCCCGTGTGAAGCGGATGCCGGGCGGGCAGCCGTCGACGACACAGCCGAGCGACGGGCCATGGCTTTCGCCCCAGGTGGTGACGCGGAAGAGATGGCCGAACGTGTTGTGAGACATGAATTTTAGCCCTGCCCGGCAGCGGACCGGATCAAAGGTGCGTTCTATTGGCGTTTTCCACAGCGGTCAAACTGTGATCCGGCGGTTTTAGTTTTGACACATTCGGTTGGTTTCTGCTCTCTTCCATCCGCCCGTTGAAAGCTCGCCGCCATCCGTGCAGGCGCAATGACAAAGAGGACGACGATGCGTACCCTGATTGGCGCTGCTGCCGCCATGTTGCTGATTTCCACCGCCGCCTATGCCGGCCAGACCGAAGGCCTGATCAAGAAGGTCGACAAGGACGCACTGACGCTGACGCTGGAGGACGGCAAGTCCTTCAAGCTCAACGCCGAGACCGATCTCGATTCGCTGAAGCCGGGCATGGATGTCGTGATTGCCTATGACGTGACGAATGGCGAGAACGTCGTCACCGACATGGAATTGCCCGACACCGAATAAGACCGACGCCGAACAGGGTCTTGCCGCTCGGCGGAGCCCTGCACGGATAAACAGGACAGTCGTCCTGTTTATCTGCTCGAACCTAAAGCCAATCCAGACGCCCGTCCTGCAGCCTGAGCACCCGGTCCTGCCGCACTTCCAGGTTTGCCGCTTCGTGTTCGGAAACACCCTTGACCATCCGAAACAGGGTCCGCACGACGCCACCATGCGTGACGCAGACCGTCTGGTGGTCGAGCGCGTCGAACCACGGCTTCACCCGTTCGAGCAGCATCTGGTAGCTTTCGGCGCCCTCGCCCGGCGGCTGGAAATTCCATTTGTTGCGTCGTCGCGCCTTCGCCGAGCCCGGCATCCGCGCATCGAGTTCGGCATAGGTAAAGCCCTGCCAGTCGCCAAAGTGCACCTCGACCAGACGCGGGTCGGTGCGGTAGGCATCGGGATCGAGCTGCATCGCCAAGCGCAGCCGCTGCATCGTCTCGCGCGTCCGCTTCATCGGGCTGGCGACAAAGTCGAAATCCTCAGGGTTCTGGATCAGTTCGGCCAGCCGCCGTCCATTGCGGGTCGCCTGCTCGCGGCCGAGCGCGTTGAGATCGGTGTCGGCCTGGCCCTGCAGCCGCGACTCGGCATTCCACTGCGTCTGGCCATGGCGCACGATGTAGACGAGCGGAACCATCAGGTCTTCCGGAAATCAGGACAGGCGGGCGGAAACCGCGGCAGAACTATTCCTTGACGGTCGAAATATCCGGCGCGTCGACCGCCTTCATGCCGACGACGTGATAGCCGGAATCGACATGGTGCACCTCGCCGGTGACGCCACGCGACAGGTCCGACAGGAAATACACGGCGGAATCGCCGACTTCTTCCTGGGTGACGGTCTGCTTCAGCGGCGAATTGTATTCGTTCCACTTGAGGATGTAGCGGAAGTCGCCGATGCCCGAAGCAGCCAAGGTCTTGATCGGCCCGGCCGAGATGGCGTTGACGCGGATCTTCTTGCCGCCGAGGTCGACGGCGAGATAGCGCACGCTGGCTTCCAGCGCGGCCTTGGCGACACCCATGACGTTGTAATGCGGCATGACCTTTTCAGCGCCATAATAGGTCAGCGTCAGCAGCGAGCCGCCATCGGTCATCAGCGCTTCGGCGCGCTTGGCGATGGTGGTGAAGGAATAGACCGAAATGTCCATGGTGCGCAGGAAATTGTCGCGCGTCGTCTCGACATAGCGTCCGGTCAACTCGTCCTTGTCGGAAAAGGCGATGGCATGGACGAGGAAGTCGAGCTTGCCGTCCCAATGCCTGGCGACATTGGCAAACACGTCGTCGAGGCTCGCCGGATCAGTGACATCGCAATGACCGGCGACAAAGGCGCCCAATTCCGCAGCCAGCGGCTCGACGCGCTTCTTGAACGCCTCGCCCTGATAGGTCAGCGCGATCTCGGCGCCATGGTCGACGCAGGCCTTGGCGATGCCGTAGGCAATCGATCTGTTGTTGGCGACGCCCAGTATAAGCCCGCGCTTGCCGGCCATTAGGCCCTGTCCACCCGCCATGTCAGCGCTCTCCGAAAGGTTTTCTGCTTTGGAGTGCCTATCGCACACGCAGAAAGGCGCATCAAGCACAGACGGGGCGCGCGTTCAATTCAGACACTCGGCGTGACAACGAATGGGGGATAATAAGGTTGTTGTGAGATTCGAACGCCTCACTGCGGCCAGCGCGCCTTGACGGCCCAGGCCGGGCAGCCGAATCGGCTGGCCGGCACCGCATCGGCCCTATCCAGCCATTTTGCGCCAGGGAATGAGCATTCCCACCTGCTTGCGGTAGAGGCGGTACTGATCGCCAAACATCGCGACGAGATCGCGTTCCTCGAGGAAGATGCCGAGCAGGATGTAGCCGGTGCTGCCCGCCGCGAACAGAAGATGGCCCCATGTCATCGACGGCGTCGCCCAGAAGGCCAGGAGAAAGCCGACATAGAGCGGGTGCCGGACCCATTTGTAGAACAGCGGCGTCCTGAACACGGGCGGCGCCGGTTCGCTCTTGCGCAAAGCGGCGAGAACCTGGCGCAAGCCGAACAGTTCGAAATGGTTGATCAGAAAGGTGCTGGTCAACAATACCGCCCAGCCGAGCCAGAACACGCCATGGATGACGGCGACCCAGACCGGGTTCTCGACCGTCCAGACGAGACCGGGGATCGGCCGCCATTGCCAGTAGAGCAGCAGCAGGATGAGGCTGGCCAAAAGCACATAGGTGCTGCGTTCGGCCGCGTGCGGGACAATCTGTGTCCACCAGCGCTTGAAAACCGGCCGCGCCATGATGCTGTGCTGGGCGGCGAAAAGGCCGAGCAGCAGCGCATTGACGATGACGGCTTCGACCGGACTTCCAGCGACTCCGGAATCGATGGATTTCGGCACGACCATGTTGCCGACGAAACCGACCGCATAGAGAAACGAACCGAGAAAAATCAGGTATGCGGCAACGCCGTAGATAAGGGTGATTACGCCCGCCATGACTGCCCCTCCATGCAAGCATCAGGATTCGGTCGGTCGACCGAATTCAGTGTCAAAAACCATAAATTCTCTGACGAGTCAACTTGATCGGTCGCTCGACCGAGATAGAGTGGAGGGACGTCCAGCCCCGGACAGGAGAAGCTATGATCCGCCCAGATTGCACCGCTAACAGCGGCAGCCACGCCGCATGACGGACGCTGCCGAAGCCGTTACCCCGCCGCAGAGCAAGCAAAAGCGCGACACGCGCGCCGAACTGATTTCGGCCGCCGAGTTATGCCTCCATCAAGGCGGTTATGCCGATCTGTCGACGCGCCGCGTTGCCGAGATCGCCGGCGTTCCGCTCAGCCAGATCCATTACCATTTCGGCTCCAAGGAACGGCTGTTCCTGGCCCTGCTGGACCATCTGAACGAGGGCCTGCTGAAGCGCCAGGCGGAGACCTTTGCGGCACCGATGCCGCTGTGGCAACGCTGGGAGCGCGCTTGCGATTTCCTCGACGATGATCTGGCGTCCGGCTATGTCCGGATCCTGCACGAGATGATCGCGGCAAGCCTGTCGAGCCCCGAAATCGCCAAGGCGGTGCGCCGCGACCTGCGCGGATGGTTCGAACTGCTGGACGGACTGGCGCAAGAGGCGGAGCAGCGGTTCGGCGGCCTCGGGCCATTCTCCGCCGCCGAAGTAACCAGTCTGGTCAGCGCCGCCTTCCTCGGCAGCGAGACGATGATCCTGCTGGAGATCGAGGGCCCGCATGTCCCGGTGCGGCAGGCGCTGCGCCGCTTCGGCGAAACCATCCGGCGGATGGAGGAAGCGGCGCCCGGCAGCTAGCCAGCCAAGTCGAGCCGCATCAGCCTTTGCGGCTGCGCATCAGCGCTTCGAGTTCGCTGTCGCCGCCTTCCGGCAGCATGATGCGAACATGGGCGTAGAGATCGCCATGGCCGCCGGCCTTTTCCGGCAAGCCCCTGCCCTTCAGGCGCAGCACCTTATCGGAACTCGACCAGGCCGGAATGTTGACCGCCAGCCTGCCGGTCGGCGTGTCGACCGGCACCTTGGCGCCCAGCACCGCGTCGGCCAACGCTACCTCCAGATCGGCATGCAGGTCACGGCCTTCGATCCGGTAGCGCGGGTGCCTGCGGATACGGATCTTGACCAGCGCATCGCCCGGCTGTCCCGGCCCCTGCTCGCCCTGGCCCTTCAGCCGGATGGTCTGGCCATCCTCGACATAGACCGGCAGCTTGACCGCGATCTTGCGGCCGTCGGGGAACATCGCCGTCACCTTTTCGGCGGTCGCTATCTCCTCGATGGTGACGTCGAGCGTGACGTTGAGATCGGCGGCTGTCGCCTGCTGGCGGCGGTCGCCGGCGCCAGCGCCGCGCGCACCGGAAAAAGCGTCGCCAAAGATCTGGCTGAAGATGTCGCTGTTGCCGTCGAAAGGATCGCCGCCCGGGCGGCCCGAACGGAATTCGAAGCGCGAGCCGCCGGCGCCCTGCTGGCGGCGGAAGCCACCGAACGGATCGCCGCCACCGGCCGCGCCCTCGAAGCCCTGGAATTTCGGCTTGCCGTCGGCGTCGATCTCGCCGCGGTCGAAGGCCGCACGGTTCTTCTCGTCGCCGACGACCTCATAGGCCTGATTGGCGGCGGCAAAACGGTCCTTGGCCTTTGGATCATTCGGATTCTGGTCCGGATGATACTTCTTGGCGAGCTTGCGGTAGGCCGATTTTATGTCCTTGGCCGATGCGTTCTTGGCCACGCCCAGCACCTCATAGGGGTCGCGCATGCGTCCTGCCCTGGAAAATGAGTTAAATCCACGTTGGCCCTTATATGCGCTCCCATAGGAAGAAATTCCAGTGGCGCGCAGGCTTATCGAGGGTTGAAATTGCGGTGCCCGCAAACCTCGAAAATCAGAGCGGTTTGAAGTCCTGCATGTGCCAGCCGCCGGCCGCGGCGATGCACAATTGCCCCTTGAACAAAGCGACGCCGTCGAAGCTTTCGCGCGAGGCGGTAAAGCTGCGGCAGGCCTGGCCGTTGTCCTGCACTTCGGCGAGTTCAGTGATGGAGCCGCGCGAGCCGGTGTCGGCATTCGCCCAGGGCACGGCCTGGCCGCGAAGCTCCTCGATGTCGGCCGAAGACACCGCATTGCCGATCGTGGTCTGGTCGGAAGCGCTGTCGGCGTCCGTCGATGTCACCCTGGCCGGCGCGCTTGAGGTGACGATGGAACGATCGACCTCGGCCTTTTCCAGGCTGAAGCCGCCGGCGCCGCAGGCGGCAAGCGGCAGTGCGATAATCACGATCACGGCTTTCGAACTGGCCGAAGCGATAACGCTCCATTGCCCGCTGTCAAAAGCTTGCGCGATACGCGACAATCGGCAACCTCCTGAAGCTCGATACAATTTGAGAAAAACTATGAGTGACACTGAGTTAACAAGTAGTGACTTTACCGAAGCCGCCGAGCCGTTCCGGCTCTTTGCCGAGTGGCTGGAGGACGCCAAGAAAAGCGAAATCAACGACGCCAACGGCGTAGCACTTGCAACCGTCGATGCCGACGGCATGCCGGATGTGCGGATGGTGCTGCTCAAGGGTTTCGATGAAAGCGGCTTTGTCTTCTACACGAATTTCGAGAGCGCCAAGGGCCGCGAGATTCTTGGCAGCATGAAGGCGGCGATGTGCTTCCACTGGAAATCGCTGCGCCGCCAGGTGCGCATACGCGGTCCGGTGGAGATCGTCAGCGACGCTGAAGCCGACGCCTATTACGCGACGCGGCCGCGCGGCAGCCGGATCGGCGCATGGGCTTCGAAACAGTCGCGGCCGCTGGAAAGCCGCTTTGCCCTGGAGAAGGCGGTGGCCGAATACACGGCGCGCTACCCTATCGGCGAAATCCCGCGGCCAAAGCACTGGTCGGGCTTCCGCATCGTGCCGCAGGCGATCGAGTTCTGGCACGACCGGCCATTCCGGCTGCACGATCGGCTGGTCTTTTCGCGCAACGCCGAAGGCGGCTGGGACAAGACACGGCTTTATCCCTGAGGATAAGTTCAGGCCTTCTTGCGCGTCATGAAGGCCGTCAACGCGGCGCGCGCTTCGTCGGACTTCAGCCGCTCGGAGAAACGCTCGCTCTCCACCTTGATGCGGGCGACAAGCTCGTCGCGCGGGGCGCGCATCAGGTCACGAGCGATCTTCAGCGCCTGCGGCGGCTTGGCGGCGATCGCGCCGGCCGCGGCGAGTGCCGCGGCTTCTAGCCCGTCCTCCTCGACCACCTCATAGATCAGGCCGGCGGCCTTGGCGCGTTCGGCGGAAAAACCTTCGCCGAGTCCAAGCAGCGCAAAGGCGCCCTGCCTGCCGAGGATGAGCGGCGCCAGCAGGCTGGAGCCCGCCTCCGGCACCAGGCCGAGGTCGACGAAGGGTGTGCGGAACACCGTGCGCGGCGTGGCGAAAGTCAGGTCGCAATGCAAATTGAGCGTGGTGCCGATGCCGACCGCAATGCCGTCGACGCCGGAGACCATCGGCTTCTCCGTTTTGGCCAGCGCCATCAGGAAGTCCCAGACCTCGTTGCCGCCCTCACCGCCGGTGGCGATGACCAGGAAATCGGCGAGATCGTTGCCGGAAGAGAAGGCGCCTGAAACACCGAGGAAGACATGGACGCGGACCGCCGGATCGGCATCGCCCTCGGCCAGCGCCTTGGACATTGTCGCGTACATGGCGCGCGTCAGTGCGTTCTTCTTGTCGGGACGGTTCATGCGGATGATCTGGATGGCGCCCTGGCGCTCGACGAGAATATGGTCTGTCACGGTCATTCTTCCCTGGTGAGCGCTCTGGTATTCAGGCCGTTATCAGCGCCTTGCCGGCGGTAGCGAGGCTCTCGGCGCCATCGATTACGCGTTCCTTCAAGGCGCTGACTTCGCCGAGCAGGTTTTCGGCGAAAAAGCGGCAAAGGGCGATGCGGCTCTGCTGGGCAAGTCCGCCACGCGCCAGATAAGCGCCGCCGGCAGCAAGCGAGATCAGCCTGAGATAGGGGGTCGCACCGGCTTGCGCTTCGTCCAGACGGCCGTCGGCCAGCAGCTTCTGCAGGAAGCGCGTCGCCTCGGTGAGATCGTCGAACGCCTGGTCAAGCGCTTCGGCGGTGCGGCCGAAGCCCTGCAGGTTCGAGGTCCGCACCTCGTCGGCGATGGCCTTCAGTTCGGCGATATAGCCATGCGCATGCTCGCCGCCGCCAAGCGGCAATTTGCGGGCTACAAGGTCGATCGCCTGGATGCCGTTGGTGCCTTCATAGATCGGCGCAATGCGGGAGTCGCGATAGAGCGCGGCCGCGCCCGTCTCCTCGATGAAGCCCATACCGCCGTGGACCTGGACGCCGAGCGATGCGACATCGACGCCGATATCGGTGGAAAAGGCCTTGGCCAGCGGCGTCAGCAGATTGGCGCGATCGCGCCAATGCGCGGCCTCCTCGCCTGTCGACACACGCGCAAAGTCGATGGCATAGGCGCAGGAATACGAGATGGCGCGGGCGATCTGGGTCAAAGCCTTCATGGTCAAGAGATTGCGCTGCACGTCGGGGTGATGGACGATCGGCGCCATCCCGGCGCCTGAAAAGTCCGATGCCTTGCCCTGGCGGCGCTCATTGGCATAGGCGATCGCCTTCTGCGTCGCGGCTTCGGCCACTGCCACGCCCTGCATGCCGACGCAAAGCCTCGCGTTGTTCATCATGGTGAACATGCAGGCGAGCCCCTTGTTCTCCTCGCCGATCAGCCAACCGACGGCGCCGGGCGCAGCACCCTGGAACCCGTCGCCATAGATCATGGTGCAAGTCGGCGAGGCATGGATGCCNTGGATGCCGAGCTTGTGCTCGAGGCCGGAACAGAAGACGTCGTTGCGGGCACCGAGCGAGCCGTCATCATTGACCAGGAATTTCGGCACCAAAAACAGCGAGATGCCGCGCGTGCCGGCCGGTGCGTCGGGCAGCCGCGCCAGCACCAGATGGATGATGTTGTCGGTGAAATCATGCTCGCCATAGGTGATGAAGATCTTCTGGCCGAAGATGCGGTAGGTGCCGTCGCCGGCAGGCTCGGCGCGACTGCGCAAGGCGGCGAGATCGGAACCGGCCTGCGGCTCGGTCAGGTTCATCGTCCCCATCCACTCGCCGGAGACGAGCTTTGCCAGATACTTTGCCTTCAGCGCTTCGGAGGCATGCTTGTCCAGCGCCTCGACGGCGCCCATGGTCAGCGTCGGGCCGATGCCGAAGGCCATGGCGGCGGAGTTCCACATTTCGAGCGCGGCAACGCCGAGCATGGTCGGCAGGCCCTGGCCACCGAATTCTTCCGGTCCGGACAGCGCGTTCCAGCCACCGCCGATCCAGCTGCGGTAAAGCGCCCTCCAGCCGGGCGGCATGGTCACGGCTGCATCCTTCAGCACCGCGCCGTGCTCGTCGCCGATCTTGTAGAGCGGCGCCACTTCCTCGCTGGCGAAGCGGCCGGCCTCGGCCAGGATGGCGTCGACAAGGTCTTCGCCGAGGTCGCCGAACGCGCCGCTGTCGAGCGCCGGTTTGAGCCCGGCGACATGCTTGAGCGTGAACGAAATGTCGTCGACCGGGGCCTTGTACATGCCGCTTTCTCCTCCGCTGCTCCGACTGCTCGATCCTAGGACCCGGGCCGATGCAAAACCATCCGCCTCTGGGCGGCCTCCGACCTTCTTTTTACGTAAACGTCAAACTTTGTCACGCGGATTTTCATCGAACTTCGTCGTCCACAGGTGGAGCGGGAGCGTAGCGGATGCCGAGTACCATGTCGCGACCTCGCGCCAGGGGCGCAACGGTGCAGAATTCCGCGCCGTGGCAACGCTTCGAAGTCGCGGAATGCATACTATGGTCCGCGCCGCGTCGCTTCGCTCCTTGCTTCGCCATAGAATGACGAAATCGCGAGAGCGACAGGACTCCTGCCCGAAAGCACTTCCTTAACCATACCGGTCCACCATCGGTGTTTGGTCAGCGGGGATCCCCTGTTTGAAAACGCCGGCGCATCTTCTTCGCCGCTCAGCGATCGCTCTCGCGGCGATGATGGCGCTGACGTCAGCGGCTACAGCCTCGGACTTTTCCGAGCCTTGGCGGGATGGCGACCGCGCGCTGGTGGTCGACGCCTATGAATACAATTCCATCGACTGGGCGCAGCTTGCCACCGACAAGCGCATTGTCGGCTTCATCAACAAGGCCTCCGACGGGCTGCCGCCGCCCTATTTCTGCTACGGCGACGAGCCTACGGTCAAACTCTGCAAGACATTGTGGAAACGCTTTGCGGTGACGCGCGAGCTGTTTCAGACGCGCAAGGTGGTGGCCAAGGCGCTCGGCCTGAAATGGGGCGCCTATCATCTTGCCCGCCCCGGCAATCCGCTCGAGCAGGCCAACAGTTTCATCGATTTCGCCGAGCCAGCCCCTGACGATCTGCTCGCCCTCGATCTCGAAGGCAACGACCCCTCGCAATGGATGTCGCTCGAGGATGCCGAGGAATTCGTGCGCCAGGTGCACCGGCGGCTCGGCCGTTTCCCGATCCTCTACACCAACGGCAAGACCGCCCAGTACATCGCCGACAACCGCTACCAATACCGTCTGCTGTCGCGGCTGCCGCTCTGGTATGCGCGCTACAAGCCCGACATCGACGTGCATTTTCCGATGGGCAACTGGCAGGGCTATGCGCTGTGGCAGTTCTCGGCGCAGGCCAATTGCGGGCGTCTGCGCTGCCCCTACCGCGTCGCCGGCACGCCCAACGACATCGACGTCAACGTCGCGCCGATGGACGCGGCGGCACTGCGCCAGGAATGGCCCTTCGGCGGCCTGATCGACGTGCCGCCCGACTACCTCGCCTCAATACCGGTGCCGGTGTCGCGCGCGGCCGGGCTCGCCGGCAAAGTCACCATCACATACGCCGATGTGGCGACGCCACCGACGGTCGAGGAAATGGTGGCGGTGCTCGGCGCGCGCTGGCAGACATTCCGCGCCGCCTTCCGCATGCCGGTGGTCAAGACGGTGCCGCGCCGCGCGCGCTTCGGCATTGCCGAGTATGTCGCCTGGAAGCGGACCACGTATCGTTCGGAGGCTCTGCTCGAGGCCGCCTTCTCGCAGGCCGCCGACCCGGTCAGCACCGCTTCGACGGAACTGGTTCGCGAGCGCTGAGGCCTATGTGGCGGCGCTGGCCTTTTCCCGCGCCACCGCCTGCCAGCCTATGTCGCGGCGGCAGAAGCCTTGCGGCCAGTCGATACGGTCGAGCGCGGCGTAAGCGCGGCTTTGCGCTTCGCCCACCGTCTTGCCTGATGCCGTGACGTTGAGCACGCGGCCGCCATTGGCGACCAGCGCGCCGCCATTGATGGCAGTGCCGGCATGGAAAATCTCAACGCCTTCGCCAGCGGCTTCGTCGAGACCCCGAATGACCGAGCCTTTTTCCGGCGTCCCGGGATAGCCCTGTGCCGCCATCACCACGGTCAGCGCGGCATCGTCGCGCCAGCGGATCGAACTGTGCGCCAACTGGCCGTCGACGGCGGCGTTGAGCAGCACCAGCAGATCGTCCTTCAGCCGCATCATCAGCACCTGACACTCGGGATCGCCGAAGCGGGTGTTGTATTCGATCAGCTTCGGCCCCTTGTCGGTGATCATCAGCCCGGCAAACAGAATGCCGGCGAACGGCGCGCCAAGCTCGGCCATGCCGCGCATGGTCGGCTCGACGATCTCGCGCATGGTGCGCTCGACCATTTCGGGGCTCATCACCGGCGCCGGCGAATAGGCGCCCATGCCGCCGGTGTTGGGGCCGGTATCGCCATCGCCGACGCGCTTGTGGTCCTGCGCGGTGCCAAAGGGAAGTGCGGTCGTGCCGTCGCACAGGCAGAAGAAACTCGCCTCCTCGCCGGTCATGAATTCCTCGACTACTACCTCAGCGCCGGCGTCACCGAATGCGCCGTCGAAACAAGCATCGAGGGCGGCGCGCGCCTCGTCCAGCGTCATGGCGATGGTGACGCCCTTGCCGGCGGCAAGCCCGTCGGCCTTGATGACGATCGGCGCGCCGACCTTTTCGACATAGGCTTTCGCCGAGGCAAGATCGGTGAAGCGGCCATAGGCGGCGGTCGGGATGCCGTATTTGGCGCAAAGGTCCTTGGTAAAACCTTTCGAGCCTTCGAGCCGCGCTGCCCGCTTCGACGGGCCGAAGACGCGGATGCCCTGCTCACGCAGATCGTCGGCAATGCCGGCGACCAGCGGCCCTTCCGGCCCGACGACGACGAGATCGATCGCGTTGTCCTGGCAGAAGCTGGCAACAGCGGCATGGTCGGCGATGTCGAGCTTGACCAGTTCGGCCTCGTGGGCGATGCCCGGATTGCCGGGCACGGCATAGAGCCTGGTCAAAAGCGGCGAGGCCGCGATCTTCCAGGCCAGGGCATGTTCGCGGCCGCCGGAGCCGATCAACAAAACGCGCATGCCGATGTCCCTTGTCATTTCACGACAGGGACTGCGCTATTGCCCCGGGCGGCGCGGGTCAAGAGTTTTACCTTGCGCCATACCGGTTGCGCACGGGAACGTCGCGCCGAGAGCACGGCGTCCCCGGCCGGTATCAGCTCTGGAAGACCACTGGAAACCAGTCCTCGCGCAGTTTCTGGCCGGGCTTCATGTCATGGCCGGGATAGGGCGGCGAGGTACGGCCGGGGCGCTCGACATAGCGCGCATCGTCGCCGACCCAGCGCAGCGACAGCGCCCGGCGACGCGACGCGGTCGGATTGCCGCGCGCACCATGCGCGGTGCGGAAGTCGAACAGGATGGCGTCGCCCGGCTCCATCTCCCATTCGAGCACCTTCAGCGACGGGTCCTTGTCTGGATCCGGCACGGGCAGATAATCGCCCTCGCCGGCATAGAAATTGCTGTCATCGAGCCAGCGCACCGGCAGGATCATCTTGTCCCATTTGTGCGAGCCGGCGATCAGCCGCAGCGTCGCTTCCTTGACCGGATCGATCGGAATCCAGAAGCTGACGGTCTGGGTGCCATCGACGAAGTAATACGGGATGTCCTGGTGCCAAGGCGTCGGCTTTTGCGTGCCCGGTTCCTTGACCAGCACATGGTCGTGGAAGAACTGGGCGCTGCGCGACTGCATCGCCGCTGCCGCGAGTTCCGCGGCCGGGGAATTGCGCACCACGTCGACGAATTCGGGAATGCGCTCCCAATTGCAGTAATCGTCGAAGAAGCTGCCCTTGCCGTTGGCGATGTCCGAGGCCGTGGCGCTGCGGTTTTGCATGTTGCGCTCGATGCCGGCGGCGATGGTGCCGACCCAGTCCTTGAAGGCGCCGCGTATGCAGACCGCGCCGTCGCGCTGGTAGTCGGCAATCGCTGCGGCATCAATATGTCTGGCGGCCATCTCATGTCTTCCCTGTTTCGATGACCGACTATCGCAGCCGCCGCACATCGCGTAAAATAATAACTTCTCATCTCCCTTATAGCTTTACTCTATGAACCTGACCCTCACCCAGTTGCGCTACCTCGTCACTGTTGCCCGTCACGGCAGCGTCACCGTGGCCGCCCGGATGCTGAACGTCTCGCAGCCCTCGATCTCGGTGGCGATCGACAATGTCGAAGCGACGCTCGGCCAGAAACTGTTCGTGCGCCAGCGCGGCAGCGGCATCGCGCTGACCTCGTTCGGCCGCAGCGCGGTGGCGAAGGCAAAGCAGGTGCTGGCCGAAGCGGACGAACTGGTTGGGCTCGGGACGCGCGACGCCGATGTCGGGGGCGAACTTGTGCTCGGCTGTTTCGAGGATCTGGCGCCCTATTTCGCGCCGGCGCTGATCCGCGCTTTTTCGCAACGCTGCCCGGCGGTCACCGTGGTGGTCCGCGACGAGACCTTCGAGACGCTCGGCCGGCGGCTCGGCGATGCGGCAATCGATCTCGGCCTGACCTACGATCTCGGCCTGCCCTCGCACTTCGCCCGCATCCTGCTGCATGAGCTGCGGCCACACGCGCTTCTGCCGCAAGGCCACGCGCTGGCCAGCCAGGCCAGTGTCAGCCTGGCGGAGCTGGCGACCCATCCCTTGATCACCACCGACCAGCCGCACAGCTGGCAGCATATGCTGGACCTGTTCCTCAGCCGCGGCCTGTCGCCGGTCTCGCAATCGACGGCGAGTTCGTTCGAACTGCAGCGCAGCATGGTCGCCAACGGCTTCGGCGTCGCGGTGAGCTACACCAGGCCTTATGGCGACAGGAGTTATGACGGGCTGCCGCTGGTCTGCAAGCCGCTGTCCGATCCGCTGCCGATGCAGCGCATCATCCTCACCCATGACACAAGGCAAAGGCTGTCGAAGGCGGCGCTGGCCTTCACGGAGGTGGCGAAGGAATGGTTTGCCAGCCACGATATTTTCACCGCCTGAGCGACAATGCGGCCGCTTGACGGCGCACGCCGCTGCTGCCACTCCAGCACGATGGAAACCATCCAGTCGAAAGCCGCACAGGGCCGCGTCGCCGACGCGCCGAGCGGCCATTGGGTCTACAAGATATTGCCGCGCTGGCTGTGGCCTTACGCGCAGCTTGCGCGCTGGGACCGGCCGATCGGCTGGCAATTGCTGCTGTGGCCCTGCTGGTGGTCGGCAGCGCTTGCGGCCAGCGCCTATCCCCGCCCGGCAGACCCGTTGCTCACATTGCTGCCGTCGCCGTGGTTCCTGTTCCTGTTCTTTGTCGGCGCCGTCGCCATGCGTGGCGCCGGCTGCACCTATAACGACATTGTCGACCAGGACATCGACAACAAGGTCGAGCGCACGCGCTCGCGGCCATTGCCGGCCGGCAAGGTGACGCGCCGCCAGGCCTGGATATTCCTGGTCATCCAGGCGTTGCTGGGCCTGGTCGTGCTGTTGCAGTTCAACGACTTCGCCATTCCGCTCGGCATCGTCTCGCTGGTCATCGTTGCCGTCTATCCCTTCATGAAGCGCTTCACCAACTGGCCGCAATTGGTGCTCGGGCTCGCCTTCTCCTGGGGTGCGTTAATGGGCTGGGCGGTCGAGTTCGGCGATCTCGATGGCCCGGCCATCATGCTCTATATCGGCTCGATCCTGTGGGTGATCGGCTACGACACTATCTACGCGCATCAGGACAAGGAAGACGACGCCATCGTCGGCGTGCGCTCGACGGCGCGGCTGTTCGGCGACAACACCAAGACCTGGCTGGTCGGGCTTTATGGCGGCACGCTGGTCTGCTTCGCCATCGCCTTCGCCTCGGCGCAGGCGCCGGTGGTGGCG
The DNA here is from genome assembly GCF_000502815.1 of Mesorhizobium sp. LSJC269B00. NCBI lineage: Bacteria > Pseudomonadati > Pseudomonadota > Alphaproteobacteria > Hyphomicrobiales > Phyllobacteriaceae > Mesorhizobium > Mesorhizobium sp. LSJC269B00. The sequence continues at coordinate 515,475 of NZ_AYVN01000002.1, read as the reverse complement.
CTGGCCGGGCTGATCGCCGCCGGCGCCCATATGGCGCGGCAGATAGCGGTTCTGGATATCGACGATCCCGATCAATGCCTGCGGCTGTTCAAATCCAACAACCAGGTCGGCTGGTTGATCTTCATCGGCCTGATCGGCGGTGCTCTGTGGGTGGCGCTAAAGCCGCTGGTGTAGGCTCCCTCTTCCTTCTCCCCTTGTGGGAGAAGGTGGATCGACGCGCAGCGCCGAGACGGATGAGGGGTGCTCCAGCGGAGTGAGGCGTTGGCGTTCCCTGGAACACCCCTCATCCGTCTTGCCGCTTCGCGGCAATCCACCTTCCCCACAAGGGGGGAAGGAGAAGAGCGCTCTATTCTCTCGAAATAATCTCCTGGCCGTCGATCACCAGTCTCAGCCCGAGATTGCCGGCCCTGCGGCGGGCGAGGAAGCGCGGGCGGCGCGTGGTCGAGACCCGGCCCTTGCGGCGATCCTTGGCCGGCAGCGCCTTGATGGCGGCGCCGAGCGATTCCTCAAGCGTGCGGGCAATGCCGTCGGATTCGATCAGCAGCATCTGCAGCCGGTAGGCGTCGGCCCAGGCGCGCCAGTCGGCGGCGACGTCGTCGAGATCGTCGGCCACCAGCAGCGGCACCGACAGCATCGGGTCGTTGTGCAGGAGTTCGAGGGTTACCGTGACATTGCCTTGCGCATCCTCCATCGCGCGGGCGGCGACGCCGCGAAACGCGTTGGCGGGCAGCGCGATGATCGCCGGCACGCCGCTCATCTCGAGCGTGCGGCGGATGACGGCGCCGCGCTGGTCGATGGTGAAGGTAACGTCGCCATAGTCGTCGCGCGTGGCATAGCTCACCACTTGCGGCAGGCGGAATGGGTCGAGGCGCATGTTGCGCCCGGCCCAGACGGGCTTCAATACACTGTTCATCTGCTGCCTTCCTGTGTTTCTCCTGAGAGCCGCTTTCACGGATCCCACCGGGCCAGTTTTCCCGGCCTCGTTGTGTGAAACATTAGCGCGAGCTTCTGCCGCGCGGCTTAAGAAAGTCAGTTAAATTTTGCTGATCTCAGGCGATGGTTATCGGAATGAAACCAGCCACAAAATGTTGAAAGGATCAGATAACCTTACCGGGATTCATGATGCCGGCCGGATCGAAGACGGCCTTCACCCGGCGCATCAGTTCGATCGCCATTGGCGGCGCGGTGGCGATCAGTTCGTCGCGCTTCAACTGGCCGATGCCATGCTCGGCCGAGATCGAACCGTGGAAGGAGCGCACGACATCGTGCACGGCATGGTTCATGGCGTGGTAGAGGCCGAGAAACGCTTCGTCGTCACCGCCCTCCGGCCGGGAGATGTTGTAGTGCAGATTGCCGTCGCCCATATGACCGAAGCAGACCACGCGCGCCTGCGGACTGACCGAAGCCACTGCACCGGCCGCCTTTTCGATAAACGCCGGGATGGATGCCACCGGCACCGAAATATCATGCTTGATCGAAGCACCTTCGGGCTTTTGCGAATCCGGCAGCACCTCGCGGAAGTTCCAGAACGCGTCGCCCTGCGCCAGGCTGGCCGCGATCACCGCGTCGCCGACGATGCCTTGCTGGAGGCCTGCCGACAGCACTTCTTCGATCAGCCCCCTGGCGTCCTCGGCTGAACGGCCCGACGACACCTGCATCAACACATACCATGGCCAATCCTGCGCCAGCGGCCGCGTGACGCCCTGCGCATGGCGCAGCGTGAAATCATACGGACGCCGGCCGATCAGCTCGAAGGCGGTGAGTGCCGCCCCTGCCCGGTCCATCGCCAGGCTGAACAGCGAAAGCGCTGCTTCCGGCGACGACAGGCCGGCAAAGGCCACTTCGCGCCCCTTGGGCTTGGGAAACAGTTTCAGCACCGCTGCGGTGATGATGCCGAGCGTGCCTTCGGCGCCGACGAACAGGTTCTTCAGATCGTAGCCGGTGTTGTCCTTCTTCAATTTGCGCAGATCGTCGAAGACCTCGCCGGTCGGCAGCACCACTTCGACGCCGAGGCAGAGTTCGCGCGCATTGCCATAGGCAAGCACGCCGGTGCCGCCGGCATTGGACGAGAGATTGCCGCCGATCTGGCAGGACCCTTGCGCGGCGAGCGACAGCGGAAACAGCCGGTCGGCGGCATCGGCCGCTTCCTGCAGCGTCTGCAGGATAACGCCGGCCTCGACTGTTACCGTGTTGGAGAAGACGTCGATCTCGCGAATGCGGTTCAGCCGCGACAAAGAAAGCACGATCTCGCGGCCGGATGCGTCAGGCACCTGGGCGCCGACCAGCCCGGTGTTGCCGCTTTGCGGCACGACCGGCGTTCCCGTCTCGCTCGCCAGGCGCATGATCCGGCTGATCTCGTCGACGCTGCCGGGGCGCAGCACCAAGGCGGTCCTGCCGTGCCATAGGCCGCGCCGCTCGGTCAGATACGGCGCAATATCGGCCTGGTCGCGCAGCGCATATTTGTCGCCGACGATTGCCGCGAAGCGGGCGATGAGAGCGGGATCGAGGTCGAAGGGTGCGTCGTTCATGGGCGCAAACTATGGCGCTCAATCGAGCTTGTCACGGGGGGCAGCGGCACGAAACAGCCGATCGTTGATCGCCTCGCCGAGCCCATCGAACGGGATCGGCTCGACGGCGATCGTCGCCGCACCGCTGCGGTCGAGTTCCTGCAAATACGCGAACAGATTGCTTGCGGCTTCGCGCAAATCGCCTGACGCGGACAGGTTGCGCAAGGCGGCCGCCGCTTGCCAGCCTTCGGCGCGGTCGCCACCAAAGGCCAGCAAGGCCTCGCCTTCAGCCACACTCTGTGCATCGAGCCGCACCGCGGCGCCCGGCGCGTAATGCGACGCCAGCATGCCTGGCGCCTCGATGCCGGCTGTCGCGCCGCGCTGCAGCTTGATGCCGGTGACGGCCTCGATATCGGCGGCAGCGATGCCGCCTGGCCTCAGCAGCCGCACGCTGTTGCCTTCGACCTTGACGATGGTCGATTCCAGCCCGACCGGGGTGGCGCCGCCATCGACCACCAGCCGGATTTTGGCGCCGAGATCGGCCGCCACGGCTTGCGCCGTCGTCGCGCTTATCTTGCCCGAAGAGTTCGCGCTGGGCGCGGCCAGCGGCCGGCCGAGCCTGGCGATCAGCTCTCCGCCGAAGCCCCTCGGCATGCGCAGCGCGATCGTATCGAGCCCGGCGGTGACCAGCGGATGGATGCCGTTGCCGGGTCGGAGCGGCAGCACCAGCGTCAGCGGCCCCGGCCAGAACGCCTCGGCCAGCCGCTTCGACAGCGGGTCGAAGATCGCAATGCGCTCGGCCATCGCGAGATCGGCGACATGGGCGATCAGCGGGTTGAAGCGCGGCCGGCCCTTGGCTTCGAAGATGCGGGCGACGCCGACGCCATTGGTCGCGTCGCTGGCCAGTCCATAGACGGTCTCCGTCGGGATAGCGACGACGTCGCCGCCCTCGAGCAGCGCCAACGCCTGCTCCATCGCTGCGCCGACGGATATTATCTCAGCCACTCGCTTCACCTCACAGGCGCCGGACCTAAAGCGCGTCGCGCTGCACCGGATTCATGCGACGCGCTTTAGGTCTTTGTTTTGATGCATGTCGTTCTCTCAAAACCGGGGCCACTTTTGAGCGACATGCATTAGAGCGGTTCAGCGGTTCGCTGAACCGCTCTAAGTATTTGTTTTTGCGCAATTCCGGACGGAAAACCGCTACTCACTTTTCCTGGAATTGCTCTAATACGGCAGTGGTTTTCGGGCAAGCCGGCGTTGGCGAATTATCAATGCCTAAAATGCTATGTTTCCCTGCAAGCCGGCATCAATCCACTGGGGTTAGTCTAATTGGGTTAGGGCTGGCGGCTTGTCGGGCAAGGGGACGGTTTCGATGTCGATGCGTGTGCTTGGAGCGCTTGGTTTCACCCTGGCGGCGATGACCGGTGGGGCGCACGCCTCGTCCATCGTCTTTCTCGGCGTCTCGACCTCGACGCCATCGGTCATCAAGGTTGGCGGATCCGAACCGGTCAAGATCGCCTCGACGCCATCGATCGTCGCGCTCGGCGATGCCCAGCCCGATGTGACTTATGAAAAGGTCGCGGCGATCCCCGAAAAGCCTAGGCAGGATCCGATGATCATTCGCGGCGGCATCGTCGGCGGCGCCTTCGCCGCGCCGGCTCCGGCCAGGGCGAGCGCCGCGGCGCCGGCAACTGAGCCGACGGCAGAGACCGCACCAGCCGGAACTGCAACGGCATCGAACGGCAAGCCCGAGTCGCAACCGGCAGCGCCGCAGCCGGCAACAACACCGCAGCAGCCGATCGAGGGCGTCGGCAAAGCCGAGTAGGCCATTCAGCCAAAACAGTCGGCCAAGACAGTCGGCCGATCCATGCCGCTTGACGCCAATCGACAGCCCGGCGCACGATCGGCTTGGCGGCGGCGGCCCCAATTTCGCCAATCGGTTTTGGCATGAGCGCGCCGGGTTGTAGGAGAGCGAGGGGTTATCATGAACATGACGAAATCTTTGATTATTGCCGGCCTGTTGCTGGCGTCACCTATAGGTGTCGGCGGCGCGCAGGCCGGTGACGAGCTAGGGTCCTACGTCGCGCGCATTTCCGATCGCGACCACCATGCCAGCGACGGCTATGAGCTGAGCAGCGCAGCCCAGATGGTGCGGCAGGACCGCGCCAACTGGCACAAGTTCCACCGGCGCGATGCCGACGACCAGGGCGATGACTGGTTCCGCAGCAACGATGATCGCGCGTATCTGGAACGCATGCTGAAGCGCGGTGGCGCGATGAGCTCCTCGACACGGAACGCCATCGTCAATGGCGAGCCGCTGATCCAGGTCGACGTCTATTCAGACAGCGTGCATGTCAGCATTTTGGAGGACTGACGGAGTCAGCCTCATGAGGACTGAAAACAAGACGGGCGGCGTATGAACGCCGCCCGTCTTCGGACTTGTCCGTCCCTTAGCCAGCAATTCTGGAGAAATCAGCCACCTGGTCGGTGGCCGTGCGGATGCGGGCGAGCAACGCCAGACGGTTGGCGCGCACGGCCTGGTCCTCATCATTCACGAGAACACGTTCAAAGAATGAATCAACCGGTTCACGCAGCACGCTAAGCGCCAGCATGGCGGCGGAAAAGTCTTCGTTTTGAATCGCTTCGCCGGCTTCTCTCTCCGCCTGATTCACCGCCGCAAACAGCGATTTCTCGGCCTCCTCGCGAAACAGCGCCGGCTCAGCAGTCTCGGCGACGAGCGTTTTCTTCTTCTCCTCGGCAGCCAGAATGTTGGCCGCCCGCTTGGCGCCGGCGAGCAGGTTCTTGCCGTCCTCGGTGTCGAGGAAGGACCCCAGAGCTTCGACGCGACGCACGATCTGCAGGAGGTCGTCCGAGTGCGATTGGCCGATCTCCCCCCTTGTGGGGGAGATGCCCGGCAGGGCAGAGGGGGGCGCGCCAGAATGAGAGGTCGGCGGGACAGCGCCCCCCTTTGTCGGCTTCGCCGCCCCCAAAAGGGGGGAGATTGGCGCGCTTCCACGACCTGCCAGCACGGCGTCAATGAGATCATGCCGAGCGCCCTGGTCGCGGAGATAGACTTTCAGGCGGTCGTGGAAGAAGGCGAGGAGGTCGGGGCCAAAGGCCCGTCCAGCCTTAGACGCGAGATAACTCGCCGTTTGATAGGCACTATCGAAGAGCGATGTCAGCGGCAGTGAGATCCCGTTCTCGACCAAGATTCTCACCACGCCAAGCGCGGCCCTTCTCAGCGCGTAAGGGTCCTTAGACCCCGTCGGCTTTTCATCAATGGCCCAGAAACCGACCAGCGTATCGATTTTGTCGGCCAGCGCGACGGCAATCGACACCGGATTGGTCGGCACGCTATCCGACGGACCTTGCGGTTTGTAGTGCTCCTCGATCGCCGCAGCCACGGACGGATGCTCGCCCTGCAGCAGCGCGTATTTGCGCCCCATGGCGCCTTGCAGTTCCGGAAACTCGCCCACTGCTTCGGTCGTAAGATCGGCCTTGGCGAGCACCGACGCACGCCCGGCGAGCGCGGTAATCTCCCCCCTTGAGGGGGAGATGTCGCCGAAGGCGACAGAGGGGGTCGTCTCGCGTGGAGCGCCAACTCCCTCTTTCTTCGAGAGACCGGGCGGCGTCGCGGCAGCCGAAGCGACCCCCTCTGGCCTGCCGGCCATCTCCCCCTCGAGGGGGAAGATGGAGTGCGCCACTGTCGGCGCCAGCTCTTCCGCCAGCCGCTTGATCCGCTCCACCCGCTCGCCTTGCGTGCCGAGCTTGGCGTGGAAGGTGACATTGAGATGGTCGAGGCGGGCCATGCGCTGGTCGAGCGGTTTCTTCAGATCGAGGCCGAACTTTTTTGCCGATGCCTCGAGTTCTCCCAGATCGGGCAGATCGCCCTGGTCGGTCTTCCAGAAATACAGCGCATCCGACAGGCGCGCGCGCACCACCTTGCCGTTGCCGTGCGCGATCTCCTTGCCGCCGTCCTTGGCCTCGATGTTGGCGGTGAGGATGAAGCGGTTGGAAAGGTTTTCGCCGTCGCCCTGCGGCCGGGTGACAAAGCATTTCTGATTGGCGCGGATGGTCAGCCGGACCACTTCTGGCGGAATGGCAAGAAAGGCCTGCTCGAATTCGCCCATCAGCACCACCGGCCATTCGACCAGGCCCGACACTTCTTCCAGCAGCCCTTCGTCCTCGACCAGATCGAGCCCGTTGGCGAAGGCGAGGTTGCGGGCGTCGGCAAGGATGATCTCCTTGCGCCGGTCGCCATCGAGCACGACCTTCGCTGCTTCGAGCTTGGTCACGTAATCGTCGAAGCGACGCACGGTGATTTCACCCGGCGCCATGAAACGATGGCCGTAGGTGATATTGCCCGAGCGGATGCCATCGATCTCGAAATCGACCACCACCGGCTCCTCGGTCTCCGGGCCGAAGGTGCACAGGATCGTCTGCAGCGGCCGCACCCAGCGCAGCGAACCGGGCTTGGCCGAAGCCGGCCCCCAGCGCATCGATGTCGGCCACGGGAAGCTGCGAATGATGGCCGGCACCAGCTCGGCGATGATTTCTTCCGCCGCCCTGCCCGGCTTCGAAATATGGGCGACGTAGAAATCGCCCTTCTTCGGATCGGAATGGACATGCGCCTCGGCAGCCGAGGCAAGACCTGCCTTGCGCAGAAAGCCCTGCACCGCCTGTTCCGGCGCCGTCGTCGACGGCCCCTTGATCTCCTCGTGGATATCCTTCGAGCGCGCGGTCAGGCCCCTGACATCGAGCGCCAGGCGCCGCGGCGTCCAGTATTCGCGCGCGGCGTCATAGGTCAGACCCGCCTCGACCAGACCGTCGGTCAGCATCTTCCTGAGATCGCCCGCCGCCTTGCGCTGCATGCGGGCGGGGATTTCCTCGGAGCGGAGTTCCAGCAACAAATCCGGCATCAGAGTTTCTCCACCCGCATGCCTTCTCCCTGATTGCGCGTCCTCGCGCCTCCGGCGCTGCGGTTGCGCGGCCGGGCGGGGATTTCCTCGGAGCGAAGTCCTAGCAAAAGATCAGGCATCAGAGTTTCTCCACCCGCATGCCTTCTTCCTGATTGCGGGTCCTCGCGCCTCCGGCGCTGCGGTTGCGCGGCTGGGCGGGGATTTCCTCGGAGCGAAGTTCTAGCAAAAGATCCGGCATCAGAGTTTCTCCACCCGCATGCCTTCTTCCTGATTGCGCGTCCTCGCGCCTCCGGCGCTGCGGACGCGCGGCTGGGCGGGGATTTCCTCGGAGCGAAGTTCTAAGAGCAGGTCTGGCATGGTTAAGCTCCCACCCTCCCCTTGATGGGGAGGGTCGGCGCGTAGCGCCGGGGTGGGGTGGCGACCTCTCAGCCGCCGATACCTTCGGCACCATCGCGCAAACGCAGGTGTGATTTTCGTTCTTCCACCGCCGCATAGATCGTATCGAGCACGGAATCCAGTTCGTTTTTGATTTCATGGTTCCAGAAGCGAATGACGCGGTAGCCTTGGCTCTCGAACCATTTCGTTCGACGCTCGTCATGGTGCTGTTGGTCATCGAAGCTGTGATGGGCACCGTCCACCTCAATGATCAGCTTCAGCCGGTGGGAGATGAAATCAGGGAAGTAAACGCCTACCGACGCCTGCCTGCGAAAATGAGTGCCTTCTACTGGAATGCGCCACAGATGCCGCCACAGGATGCGTTCCTCGTCGGTCATCGCCGCGCGAAGCCTTTGCGCAGACTGCAGCTTGAATCGATCGAGTTTTGGCATGGAACGTCGCGCTGTCACCCCCACCCGCCGCTTCGCGGCGACCTCCCCCATCTAGGGGGAGGTAAGAGGGCATAGCAACTCGGCTGACCGCTGTTTCCAGGAATTTTGACCGCCCCTGTCGGGCCGCAACCAGCCCGCCCGTCCTTTGATCAAAGATTTCCATGAACCAAACGCAGCGCTGAAGCGACCAACGCTCAGGCAGGGACCTATTGGCTGAACGACCATGAAAACGGCATCGAGACTTCTCCAGATCATCGCGCTCAGCGCCTGTTTCGCCGCGCAGGTGCATGGCGCCTTCTCGATGCCGGGCGTACGGCAGGCTATGCGGACCATGGCGGGGTCGACTGGCCCGATGTTGGCCCCAATCAACATTTCCCTCGAAATGATGAAGTGAGCCTCAGGCGGCGAGCCCGCCGGCCTGGGTCTGCAAAAATGCCTCGCCGCAGGCTTTCGCCAGATTGCGCACCCGCAGGATGTAGCTCTGCCGCTCGGTCACCGAAATCACGCCGCGCGCGTCGAGCAGGTTGAAGACGTGGCTGGCCTTGATGCACTGGTCATAGGCCGGGAAGACCATGCGGTGCATCGGCAGATTGTCGTTCGAAGCCGGGGCGCCGGCCGCGAGCAGCGCCTTGCATTCGGCTTCGGCGTCCTCGAAATGCCTGAGCAGCATGGCGGTGTTGGCATATTCGAAATTGTGCCTGGAATATTCCTGCTCGGCCTGCAGGAAGACATCGCCATAGGTGACTTTTTCGGCGCCTTCTCGGCCGTTGAAGTTGAGGTCGTAGACATTGTCGACGCCCTGCACATACATGGCCAGCCGCTCCAGGCCGTAGGTCAGTTCTCCCGCCACCGGCGCGCATTCGATGCCGCAGACCTGCTGGAAATAGGTGAACTGCGACACTTCCATGCCGTCGCACCAGCACTCCCAGCCGAGCCCCCAGGCGCCAAGCGTCGGGCTTGCCCAGTCGTCCTCGACGAAGCGAATGTCGTGCAGCAACGGATCGACGCCGATCGCCTTCAGCGAGCCGAGATAGAGTTCCTGCAGGTTCGGCGGGTTGGGCTTCAGGATCACCTGGTACTGGTAATAATGCTGCAGCCGGTTGGGGTTTTCGCCGTAGCGGCCGTCCTTGGGCCGGCGCGAGGGCTGGACGTAGGCGGCGTTCCAGCCCTTGGGCCCGAGCGCGCGCAGCGTGGTGGCCGGATGGAAGGTGCCGGCGCCGACTTCCATGTCGTAAGGCTGCAGGATGACGCAGCCATAGGCGGCCCAGTAATTGTGCAGGGTCAGGATCAGCCCCTGGAACGAGCGGCTGGGATGCATATGGGCTGGACTGTCTGACGTCACGGCGGCCTCGGAAAGCGCTGAAATGATGCCATTCCCTAGTTGCCGGGCCGGTAGGCGTCAAGGCAGCGCCTATCGCCGCCTTGATGAGAGGTTGAACGCTTTGCTTCGGACTGGCCCATTGCCGGACGGTGCCGGTGGCCGTTTGCTCGCCCAGCTTCAACGACAAAGGTTCAGCCATGCAAGGCCAGTTCACCGTACGCCCCGTCACCCGAGAGGATTACGAGCAATGGCTGCCGCTGTGGGACGGCTACAATGCGTTTTACGGCCGCTCGGGCGAGACCGCCCTGCCCGGTGACATCACTGCAATGACATGGTCGCGCTTCTTCGATGCCTATGAGCCGATGCATGCGCTGGTCGCCGAGAGCGAAGGCAAGCTTCTCGGCCTTGTCCACTATCTCTACCACCGCACCACGACGGCGATTTCGCCGAACTGCTATCTGCAGGATCTCTTCACCAATGAGGCGTCGCGCGGCAAGGGCGTCGGCCGGGCACTGATCGAAGACGTCTATACCAGGGCGCAAACCGCAGGCTCCAGCCGCGTCTACTGGCTGACACACGAAACCAACCACACGGCGATGAAGCTCTACGACAAGATCGGCGATCTCTCGGGGTTCGTCGTCTACCGAAAGCTGTTCTAGAATGAGCGCCAACGCTGGGTCTGCGCCGCGTCGCTTCGCTCCTTGCTCCGCCATAGAATGACGATCGCGATAGGGCGTCTCTATCTCTTTGTTTCTGTCGCAATTCCGAGCGGAAAACCGCGCACACTTTTCCTGGAATTGCTCTAAGACGCCAAGCCGAAACAAAAACGGGGCTCAGCGAGCCCCGTTTCATCAGAAGTATGGCCCGATCACCCCTTCGGCGCTGGCGGGGTGGCCGGCTTGACTTTCGGGGTTTCCTGCGCCGTGTTGGATTCGATCGGCGGCAGGCCCTTCATCAGCTTCTGCTGCAAAATGGCAAGCACATCGGGATCCGGCTTCAGGTCGCGCGCCTGATTCCACTGGAAAGTGGCTTCGAGCTTGCGGCCGACGCGCCAATAGGCATCGCCGAGATGGTCGTTGAGCACCGGATCTTCCGGCTTGAGCGACACGGCGCGCTCCATTTCGCGCACGGCGTCGTCGAACCGGCCCATGCGGAAATAGGCCCAGCCCAGCGAATCGACGATGTAGCCGTCGCTCGGCCTGAGGTCGACGGCCTTCTGGATCATCGCCAGGCCTTCCTTGAGGTTCATGTTCATGTCGACCCAGGAATAGCCGAGATAGTTCAGCACCTGCGGCTGGTCGGGGAACAGTTCCAGCGCCTTGAGGAAGTTCGGTTCGGCCTTGGGCCATTCCTTCAGCCGCTCATAGGCGATGCCGCGCTGATAGTAGATGTTCCAGTTGGCATTGGTCGGCGTCTTCAGCACCGCGACCGCATTGTCGTAGAGAGTGGCGGCGGAGCGGAAATCCTCCTTCGAGGCATAGACCCCGCCCAGCGCCAGATAGGCGCGCATGTCATCGGGGTGAGCTTCGACGAATGCCTTGAGATGGGCGATCGCCTCGTCGTGACGGTTGAGATCGGCAAGGTTGAGGCCGAGCTGCAGGTCGGAAAGCTCCTTCAGCGGCGAGGAGGCTGGAATGCGGCTATAGAGCGCAATGGCGCCTTCGCCGTCCTTCAGCTGCTCCGCAACGGCGGCAAGCTGCACCAAAGCGGCGTCGCTGTCTGGCTTGAGCGCGAGCGCATATTGCAGATAGAGGCGCACGAACGGCTCGCCGCCGCCGCGATTGAGCGCGATGGCGAGGTCGAGCAGGATTTCAGCGGCGCCTTCGGAGGGACTGGCGACGAAGGGCTCGATCTTGTCGCCCTTGCTGATCCTGTCGCGAAGCGCCTGGATGTCGAGCTTGCCGGGCGCGAACGCCTCGGCCTTGTCGAGCACGTAGAGCGCCTTGTTCTTGTTGCCCTTGCGCGCCAGGAAAGACGCGTAGGCCTGGGCGTTGCGCATCCATGTCTCGGGCGCGGCACCGCCGGCCGTGACGTCGGTCAGGGTCGCGTCATAAAGCGCGTCGGCCTTGTCCGACAGGCCTGCGGCATCGGCGATCAGCGCGCGGTGGAAGGACTTGAACAGGCCGAACCAGTCAGGCCCCTGCAGTTTGTCGATCGAGGCCATCGCCCCGGTGGGGTCGCCGGCGCCCTCTTGTGCCCAGCCGGACATGACGCCGGAAATCAGTCGGTCGAGATCGGATTCGAGCGACAGCTTGAGCCAGTACTGCGCCTTGGTGAAATCCTTCTTGTGGAAGGAATCGACCGCCAGAGCCAGACGCGAGAAGCGCTCGACGTCGGGAACTCCCTTGAGCTTGTCGGCATAGACCAGCGATTCCTCGAAGCGGCCTTGCGCGATCAGCGACAGCATCAGGCTTTGCTGCAGCGAGGTGTCGCCGGGATTGAAGGCGAGCGCCTGCTTGTAATAAGCGATGGCATTGTCGAGGTCGTTGTCGCCTTCGGCGATGCGGGCGGCGAGATAGGCGCCCGAGAAGGAGGTGATCTTGACCGGGTCGGTCGATTCCTTGGCGTAGGCAGGCAGCGGAGAAATCGCCATCCCTGCCACAATTGCCAGCCCCGCGAGCCAGCGCGCACGTCCTTGCCGCATCGTATCCCTTTCAGCCAAGCGCCATCCCGCGTCGGCGCGGAGAAGCCATAGACTCGATGTTTCCTGACAAAGCATGGCCTTTTTGGGGTCAGGCTTCAATCCGGGCCGAATTCACAATCGGGTCACCCGATTAACAAACCATGGCGACGCAGACACTATCGGTTCCGACAATAGCAGATCGGGGTTGGGAGCTACAGCCTGACATCGCGATATCCGCCTGCCGCGACAGTGCTGCACAGGCCGGCCCACTCGCAACCCTGGCAGGCCTCACGCGTCACGCCGGCTGCAAAGGCGGCGCGCAAGCCGGCAAGCGTTGCCGCGTCGAGGCTGAAGCGGACGCCGGCCCGGATCGGCCGGGTCAGCAGCTTGCCGACATCGCGTGCTGCCAGCTCGTCCCGGCCGGCGGCGCTTTCGCGCAAGCAGTGGGGCTGCGCCCCGCCGAGCAGCGGCTGGCAGATGTCGTCGGGGCCGGAGACGATCAGAATATCCTCGCCCCGGCCCAGACGTTTCGCGATCACGTCATAGTTGGCGACGAAGGCTGCGCTGTACCCTTCGCCGATATAGGTCAGCAGGCAAAGAAGATGGTGGGAGCGCAGCCGGACGGTCATCGGTCAGGACGCACCAGCGGAGCCTGTTCCATCCCGATGGTATCGGGATGGGGCTCCATCTCTTTGTTTGAGCATGATCTCTTCCGAAAACCGGACTCCACTTTTCGGGATCATGCTCCTGCCGGGTCCGCCTTGTTGCTCCAAAACAGCTTGAGCGTCGCGGCGCCGAGCGCCGATTTCAGCAGGCCGCCGACGAGGAAGGGCAAGAAGCCGAAGGCGATGGCCTGTTCGAGGCCGATCATGAGGGCGAGCCAGGCCGTGCCGAGAACCAGGCAGGCGAGGTTGCCGAGGACCATGCCGGCGAAGGCGAGCAGCACGCGGTTGCCGTTCCAGCCGCGCTCGGCCAGCCAGCCGACGAGCGCGCCGACAAGCGGGAAGGCGAAGAGATAACCGGCGGTCGGCCCGGCAAAATGCTGGATGCCGGCAGCTCCGCCCGACAGCACCGGCAAACCCACAGCGCCCTCGACGAGCCATGCGGCGATGGTGATCGCGCCGAGCCGCCAGCCGTAGAGCGCGCCCACCAGCGTCACCGCAAAGGTCTGCATGTTCATTGGAACCGGCAGCATCGGCACTTCCATGTAGGAGGCGAGCGCAATGGACAGCGTGCCGATGACGATGGCCGCGGCTTGCCAGGCATACGAGCGGGTTTGCAGGCGCAACGGGCTGAAGGAGGGCTTGGAGGGCGAAAAGGCGATGTCGGTCATGGCGGCTTCCCTGGCTGGTTTGAATTATAGATAATTTTGTTGTTCGATCTATTATCGAATCCATATTTGCGCGGGAATGGCAACCCTCGCCCCTAAAAAGGCTTGGGCTTGCGTGTCGAATAAAGGACATTTGGAAAGGCTGGCGGGACAGCACCCCCCTCTGGCCTGCCGGCCATCTCCCCCGCAAGGGGGGAGATCGGATGTCGCCTCTGCTTTCGCCAATGGCCGACGTTGCAGGACTAACGCAACGGCAAAGCTGTTGATCTCCCCCCTTGCGGGGGAGATGTCCGGCAGGACAGAGGGGGTGTGAAGGATCGCGGCGCTCGGGGTCTTCAGAGGAGCCACGACCAGGCCGTGTCTTCTTGTCCCCTACCCGACGATGGCAAACGCTTCGCGCATCTTGCCCGACGCGGTCTTGACCGGTTTCTGGCCGATCCACTGCACGTGCCGGCCAAGCGTGGCGGCGGCCGATTCGGTATTGCCCTGCCGCAGCGCGCTCAGGATCGCGCGATGATCCTGGTCGGTGCGGATTTCCCATTCCGAGCGCCATGCGGCGAACAGGAAGCGGGCGCTTGCGGCGTGCAAATCGTCGATGGTGGCGATGAGCCGCGGCATGCCGCAGGGCGCCAGGATCAGCCGGTGGAAGGTGCGGTTGGCCTCCTCCCAAGATCGGACATCGCGGGATTTGTCGCCGGCCTTTGTGGCTTCTTCGGCAAGATTGAGAATGGAAGCCGTCAGATGCGGCGCGGCATGGCGCAGCGCCAGCACTTCGAGGGCTGCCCGCATTTCGGCGACTTCCCTTACCTCGCCGAGATCGAAAGCGGCGACGCGCACGCCCCGCCTGGGCTCACTGACCGCCAGCCCTTGCGCCTCCAGGCGCCGGAAGGCTTCGCGCACCGGGACATGGCTGGTCTGGAATTCCTCGGCGATGTGATCCTGCCGCAGCCGGGCGCCTGGCTCGATCGCGCCCGATATGATGCGATCCGCCAGCACCTTGCTGATGCGCACGGCGATGGTGTCGTCTGCGGTCTTTGCCATGTTTTATAGATAATTTGCACTGCTGCCGATTGTCGAGCGGTGATTGCCCGATTTTGCATGCAAACTTGCTTTGGCGCCAGGCGCGGGTCAGTTCACCCGGCTGATGCAGAAGTCGATGACGTCGATCAGCGCCGATTTCTGCGGCGTCGCCTCCAGCGGCGCCAGCGCGTCGCGGGCGATCTCGCCGAAATGGCGGGCGCGGCCGATGGTGTCGGCAATGGCGCCATGGCGGGTCATCAGGCCGATCGCCTTTTCCAGGCCGGCATCGTCGGTGACATTGTCCTCGATGGCGCGCTTCCAGAAGGTGCGCTCGGCCTTGGTGCCGCGCCGGTAGGCGAGGATGACCGGCAGCGTAACCTTGCCTTCGCGGAAATCGTCGCCGACATTCTTGCCCAGCTCCTGGCTGGAGCCGCCATAATCCAGCGCATCGTCGATGAGCTGGAAGGCAAGGCCGAGATTCATGCCGTAGGAGCGCAATGCGGCGCGATCGTTGCGCGTCGCCGATGCGATGACCGGACCGACCTCGGCGGCAGCCGAGAACAGCGCCGCGGTCTTGGCCTTGATGACGGCGAAATGCTCGTCCTCGGTGGTATCCAGGTTCTTGGCTGCCGCCAGCTGCATCACCTCGCCCTCGGCGATGATCGAGGCGGCGCTGGACAGGATATCGAGCGCTTCCAGCGAACCGACATCGACCATCATGCGAAAAGCCTGGCCGAGCAGGAAATCGCCGACCAGCACGCTCGCCTGGTTGCCCCAGATCATGCGGGCAGTCTTTTTGCCGCGCCGCATGCCGCTCTCGTCGACCACGTCGTCATGGAGCAGCGTGGCGGTGTGCATGAACTCGACCGCGGTGGCGAGCTTGACGTGGCCCTCGCCGGAATAGCCGAACATCTGGGCCGCGGCGAGCGTCAGCATCGGCCGCAGCCTCTTGCCGCCCGACGAGATCAGATGGTTGGCGACTTCCGGGATCATCTCGACGTCGGAGCCGGCCTTGGACAGGATCAGTTTGTTGACGCGCCCCATATCGGCTGCTGTCAGGTCGATGAGATCCTTGATGGAGGCGGGTTCCCGCTTCCCGTTTTCGATGTTGAGAACGACACCCACCAACAAACACTCCCGTCTTTGATCACGCGTGCGACGGCACCCTGGTCCCTCCTGGGACTCTAGGGCGGCACATACGGGCACGGCAAGAGGCGAATTGGCGCGGCTGCGGTGACGGCGTGTCAACCTTAGCGACCGCATGCCGTTGCCCGGAAACCGCTCCACACTTTTCGGCGCCATGCTCCGGCGTTTACATCAACGCTGCAACCTGCGAACTTCGTCCGATGATAGAACTCGTGCGCACCAACGATGCCGTGATCATCTCCTTCGTCGAATCGCTGATGCGCGATGCCGGGATCGCCTGCTTCGTCGCCGACCAGAACATGAGCATTCTCGAAGGGTCGATCGGTCTTTTGCAGAAGCGCGTGATGGTCGATGCCGACCAGGCCGATCAGGCGCGGCGCATCTTGAAAGACGCCGGCATCGAGCACGAAATCCGCCAGACATAATGGCTGAAGCGAGCGCGCTTACCAGCGATACGCCGGCCCATACGGTCGATGCCTTCCATCGCGGCCGCTTCTGGCTGGTCCAGCCCAGGACAGGGCATCGCGCCGGGATGGATGCCATGATGCTGGCGGCAGCAGTTTCATCCGGTTTTTCTGGACGCCTCGCCGATTTCGGCGCCGGCGCCGGTGCGGCGGGTCTCGCCGTGCTGTCGCGCTGCCCAGAGGCGCAGGTCGTGCTCGTCGAACGGTCGGCCGAGATGGCAGGCTTCGCCACAACCACGCTCGCCCATCCCGGCAATGCGCATCTCGGCAATCGCGCCTCGGTGCTGACCGCCGACGTCACGCTGTCAGGCCGGGCGCGGACGCAAGCCGGCCTCGCCGACAATTCCTTCGATTTCGTCATCATGAACCCGCCCTTCAACGCGGCGCAAGACCGCGCCACGCCAGATCCGCTGCGGCGGCAGGCGCATGTCATGGACGACGGGCTGTTCGAAAGCTGGATCCGGAGTGCGGCTGCCGTCGCCAAGCCGCGCGGGGGCCTGGCCGTCATTGCGCGGCCGGAACAGCTTGGCGACCTCCTCGATGCGCTGTCGGGCCGCTTCGGCGACGCCGAGATGCTGGCCGTGCATCCGCGCCCGGAAGCAGCCGCAATCCGCATTGTGGTCAGGGCAGCGCTCGGCGCGCGCGGCAAGCTGTCGATCCGCCCGCCTTTGATGCTGCATGGGCAAACGGGCGACGGCCCGTCGGAACGAACCGAGATGATCAACAACGGACTGGCGTCGCTGTTTGGCGATTGATTTAGGCCCGTCAGTGTCGTTGCCGCAAAACCGGCACACAGTTGGCTGAGATGGATTGCAGCATTGCCGTTGACCGGCAAATCCCTACATGCGTTGAAGCCATTTGGAGACAGCCACCTCGTGAAACGCCTTTTCAACCGCCTGCTGCCGAAATCCTGGCGATCCAGCGTCGTCACCATTCCCGTCATCAGGCTGCATGGCACCATCATGGCCGGCGGCGGCCCGTTCCGGCCGAGCCTGTCCTTGGCGTCCACCGCCGCCCTCATCGAAAAGGCGTTCCTGTTCGATGCGCCCGCCGTCGCCATTTCAATCAATTCGCCTGGCGGCTCGCCGGTGCAGTCGCGGCTGATCTTCAAGCGCATCCGCGACCTCGCGGTCGAGAAGAACAAAAAGGTGCTGGTCTTTGTCGAGGATGTGGCGGCCTCGGGCGGCTACATGATCGCGGTCGCCGGCGACGAGATCTTTGCCGATCCGTCCTCCATCGTCGGTTCGATTGGTGTCGTCTCGGCCTCGTTCGGCTTTCCCGAGTTGATGAAGAAGATCGGTGTCGAGCGCCGTGTCCACACCGCCGGCCAGAACAAGGCGGTGCTCGACCCGTTCAAGCCGGAGAAGAGGGAAGACGTCGAGCGCCTGAAGGCGCTGCAGCTGGAAGTGCACGAGACCTTCATCGACCTGGTCAGGGAACGCCGTGGCACCAAGCTGAAGGACGATCCGGACCTGTTCACCGGCCTGTTCTGGACCGGCAAGAAAGGGCTGGAGCTTGGCCTCGTCGATGCGTTGAGCGACATGCGCACGGTACTGAAAACCCGCTTCGGCGCGAAAACCCAGCTCAGGCTGGTCACCGCGCCGCGTGGCCTGTTTGGCCGCATCGGCCTGTTCGGCTCGAACTTTTCAGCGCCCGATATTGCCGCCGCCGCCGCAAGGGGCGTGATCGATGCGGCGGAAGAGCGCGCATTGTGGGCGCGCTTCGGGCTTTGAAAAAGCGGGGAAAGCGTCTAGCATGAGCGCTTGACAGTCTGCCTTGCCGTCTTGCGAGGGAGGNTTCGGGCTTTGAAAAAGCGGGGAAAGCGTCTAGCATGAGCGCTTGACAGTCTGCCTTGCCGTCTTGCGAGGGAGGAGCTTTGAAATGCCACAGATCATTTTCTTCGCAGTTGTCGGCGCCGCCGCTTATTTCGGCTACCGCACCTTCGTCCGCGAGGCCGAACGTGTGACCGCCAAGGTGCGGCGCACCGAAAAGCAGGCAGCCAACGGCACCAACGGCACGCTGGTCCAGGATCCCAAGACCGGCGAATACCGCCTGGCCAAGGACTGAGCATCATCCCGTCAGCAGCCGACAGTTTGGATGCCGCAGCCCGGACGTGGCTTGCGCCCGCCAAGATAAATCTGGCGCTGCACGTCACCGGCAGGCGCGCCGACGGCTACCATCTGCTCGAGAGCCTGGTCGTTTTCACCCGCTTCGGCGACAGGGTCGAGATCGAGCCTGCCGACGCCGACCGGTTCTCCGTATCGGGCCGTTACGCGACTTCCGTGCCGATCGACGACAGCAATCTGGTGGTGAAGGCGCGCGAGGCGCTGCGCAGGCAGGCCGGCCAGCAGAGCACGCCGCCGGTTGCCATCCGGCTGGAAAAGAACCTGCCGGTCGCATCCGGGGTCGGCGGCGGCTCGAGCGACGCGGCGGCGGTATTGCAGGGTCTTGTCCGGACCTGGGGTCTCGACATCGGCGAGGCCGAACTGGCGCGGATCGGTCTCACGCTCGGCGCCGACGTGCCGATGTGTCTTGCGGCAAAACCGCTGGTTGCGCGTGGCGTCGGCGATGAGCTGTCGCTGGTGCCGGATTTTCCGGCGCTCGCTTTGGTGCTGGTCAATCCCGGCGTCGCCGTCTCGACGCCTGATGTGTTCAACGCACTTGAGAAACGCGACAATGAGGGATTGCCGCCGCTGCCGCGTGCATTTGACTTCCACAGCGTCCGCAACTGGCTGGAGATCACCCGCAACGATCTCGAACCGGCGGCGCAGGCGATCCAGCCGCCCATCGGCCGAGCGCTTTCCCTGCTGAACAGGGCCGGATCTGGATTCTCGCGCATGTCGGGCTCCGGCGCGACATGCTTCGGGCTGTTCGAGACCGGCAATGTCGCCAAGCGCGCCGCCGCCGAGATCCGCAGCCGCGAACCGGAGTGGTTTGTCGCCGCGACACGAAGCATCGCTTCAGAGGGGGCCGATGACCAAAATTGACGAAAGCCGCCCCTTCATCCCGGTGCGCATCGCGGTGCTGACGGTGTCCGATACGCGCAGCCTTGCCGACGACAAATCAGGGCGGACGCTGGCCGATCGCATCGTCGAGGCCGGCCATGTCCTGGCCGCGCGCGACATCGTCACGGATGACCGGGAGAAAATCCGCGACAAAGTGCTGGGCTGGTCGCGCGACGAAGACATCGATGTCGTCATCACCACCGGCGGCACCGGTTTTACCGGCCGCGACGTGACGCCGGAGGCGCTGGAGCCGATCTTCGAGAAGCGCATGGATGGCTTTTCCGAAGTGTTCCACCGCATTTCCTACGACAAGATCGGCACCTCGACAGTGCAGAGCCGAGCGACGGGCGGCGTCGTCAACGCCACCTTCGTCTTCGTGCTGCCGGGCTCGCCCGGCGCCTGCAAGGACGCCTGGGACGGCATCCTGAAACCGCAGCTCGACTACCGCCACATGCCCTGCAACTTCGTCGAGATCATGCCGCGCCTGGACGAGCATTTGCGGCGCGGCAAGGCCGCCTCGTAAACCAAGGCAAAGTGCCGGCCAAGTGCTGCCTTTGTCAGGCAGAATGGCGGCTGCGCCTTCGAGAGGTCATTTCCTCCGGGTCGTCGGGCGGATAGTCTGTCGCCAAGTCAAGACGGAAGAGATCCAATGAGCGCGCACCGCGGCGGCTGCCATTGCGGCAACATCCACCTGACCTTCGAAACGGGAATCGAGCCGGCCGAGGTGGAGATCCGCGCCTGCCAGTGCGCGTTCTGCGTCCGGCATGGTTCGCGCGCCGCTGCCGATCCGCAGGGCCGATTGATCGTCTCGGTCGAGGACGAGGCGCGGCTGCACCGATACCGGTTCGGATTGCGCACCGCCGATTATCTCATCTGCCGGGACTGCGGCGTCTATGTCGCTGCTGTGACCACCGACGGCGAACCGAGAGCGATCGTCATCGTCAATGCGCTGGATCACCGGCCGCGGTTCAACCGCGAGCCGGTCCCAATGGACTATGATGCCGAGAACAAAGAGGGTCGCATTGCCCGGCGGCAAGCGCGCTGGATGCCGGTCGAGATCCGCTCCGGCGTCAGCGGATGACCGGCTCGCCGTGGAAGCGGCGGCGCGAGGGCGGCGAGACGCCGAAGCCGACCTCCATCATCAGCCGTGGCGTGGTGGACGGCACGGTGCCCATGTGGAAGCCGAACGGGTCCTCGACGAAGCCGAGGCCGGCCTCGCCGGTCAGCGTGACCGGGCTGTCGTCGCCATAGACCTTGAGCACGTCTTGCGCCGGATGGCCGACCAGCAGCGTCAGCTGGTGCTTGAGACTGCGCCTGTTGTGGCTGCCTTTGACATAGACATGCGGACCGGTGCCGGCATCGCAGGGTTTCAGATAGAAGAAGAATTTCAGCATCCGCCAGTCGTCGAGATCGAAATGATATTTGCCGAGCGAGGCAAGGTTCTTGTCGGCGTCGGAAGCCTCGCCGGTCGGAAAGCTCCACCAGACACGCGTGGTGATCAGCTTTGCCTGCCCGCCCAGATAGTGCTGGGCGATGTCGAGCAGCAGCGGGTCGTTCTGGATGGCGAGTGCCGCCTTGCAGCCGAGGATGCGCTCGAAATAGTGGCCGCTGAGCAAAGAGCGGCCGAACCGCTTCTCGGCTTCTGCGTGTTCTCCGGGCATGAATTCGAGCCGGCGGTCGAAATTGCCGAAGCACGGCGTGCTCTGAGCAAAGCTGGCGATCTCTTCGTGGATTGCCTGCGGAAGGACCAGTCCGGAGAACAGGCCATCGGTGCGCAGCGCCGCGACGATCGACTTGAGGTCGACGCCCCTGAACATCGTCGCTCCGGCACTCTGCGCGGGGCGCGCGGCTTTGGCGCCAAGCCAGTGCAGCTTGCGCGCCGGCATGGTGCGAGCAAGCACGAACATCGGCAGCCATGCGGGATTTTCGCGCAGGTCGGACAGATAGGTCGGGATACGCACCGCAATGCGGCGGAGCAGGCTGCCGTTGCGGGCAATGGCTTCCAGACTGGGGGCGCCGGATTTGTCAGGGGACGAAAGGTTCATCGGGGTCCTCAGATATGAACGGCAGCAACGACGACGCGGCGCTTGCTTACCGCTCCGGCACTACCCAAACCCCGATATCCCGCATCAACGGAATGCTAATCCCGCGTCAGCTTTTGTGCAATGCACAATAGCTTTTTGCGGCGAAAAAGAGGGATGGTGCTGCGACCGTGCCAATGCGGATGAGACGCCGACGCTGCCCCTCATCCGCCCTTCGGGCACCTTCTCCCCGTGAACGGGGAAAAGGAAGAAACATCACTTCTTCGGCGCCAGCCAGATTTCGGCGTCGAGCCGCCTGGTGGCGAGACCGCGCGCAAGGGCTTCGGCGCTGTGCGCGTTCTTCGACAGGGCAGCGGCCTGGCGCTTGCTGATGACCAGCCCTTCGGCCAGCGCCCGGTTGCCCGAAAACACCCGTGACAGGAACGGCGTGCGGCTGCCGCGCGCACGGCAAAAGCGCGCCGGCATGGTTTGCCGCGCCGTGTGAGCGACAACGTCGTCGATCCAGCCCTCCGCCAGCCTTGCGCCGGGTTCCAGAAACAGCAGCCAGTCACCCTTCGCCTGCCTGATTCCCGCGGCAATGCCGCCGGCCACGAAGTGGCAGCCGGCATGATCGGCAACCCGATGCGTCTGGTCGGTCGAGCCGGTGTCGCAGACGATGACATCGCGCACCACGCCCTCGACCGCGCCGCCGATCAACGAGGCGAGCGTGCGGGCAAGGCCTTCTTCGTCATCCCGGGTTTCGATGAGAACGCTGAGCATTTTTAGCCGAATAGCGGAAAGCCCGGCGCAGCGCCAGTTTTGCATGGCCCAACGAAAAAGTTCTTGCTTTGTTCTCATCAGCGAAATAGGATTATTTTCATGAACAGAGCGATTCGACAGCCAGCCGACAGTCCTTGGGAAAGGGCCAAAATGGAACATATCGTGCGTGCGGACATTGCTGCTTTCGGAGCAGGGCGAGCCGAGATGGCCAATGCGATGATCGAACAGAGCGGCATGCGCGTCCGTCCGGATCGCAACCGCGGCCGTTCCGCGGGCATCAACCCGTCCGGCCGGTTCGAGCCGGTCAGCCGGCATGTGTTCGACGACGGCTGGAATTCGCTGGAGGAATTGCCGCCGTTCAAGACCGAAGTGCAGGTCGAGAAGCCGCGCACCATCATCACCCGCAACGAATCGCCCGACATTTCCTTCGACCGCTCGATCAACCCCTATCGCGGCTGCGAGCATGGCTGCGTCTATTGTTTCGCCCGGCCGACGCATTCCTTCATGGGCCTGTCGCCGGGGCTGGATTTCGAAGCGAAGCTGTTTGCCAAGCCGGATGCGGCGCGGCTGCTCGACAAGGAACTGTCGAAGGATGGCTATCAGCCGCGCACCATCGCGATCGGCACCAACACCGATCCCTACCAGCCGATCGAGAAACAATACCGGATCATGCGCGAGATCCTCGAAGTGCTGGAGGCGCGCGGCCATCCGGTCGGCATCGTCACCAAATCCCATCTGGTGACGCGCGACATCGACATCTTGTCGCGCATGGCCGAACGGGGCTTGGCCAAGGTGGCGCTGTCGGTGACGACGATGGACCGCATGCTGGCGCGCACCATGGAGCCACGCGCGTCGACGCCGACCAAGCGGCTTGAGGCAATCCGGCAGCTTTCCGATGCCGGCATCCCGGCCTCTGTCATGGTGGCGCCGATCATTCCCGGCCTGACCGACCAGGAGATGGAGCGCATCCTCGATTCGGCACGCGCCGCAGGCGCCCGCGAGGCCGGCTATGTCATCCTGCGCCTGCCGCTCGAGGTGGCGCCGATCTTCAAGGACTGGCTGCTGCGCCATTATCCCGACCGCTACCGGCACGTGATGTCGCTGATCCGTTCGATGCGCGACGGCAAGGACTATGATTCGGAATGGGGCAAGCGGATGAAAGGCGCCGGCCCCTATGCCTGGCAGATCGGCCGGCGCTTCGAGATCACGGCCAAGCGGCTCGGCCTCAACGCCGAGCGGCGCACCCTCCGAACCGACCAGTTTGTCGCCGCCGCCAAGGCGACCGAGCAGCTGATGCTGCTCTGAGAGTAGCGCCTGCCCTGCCCTCGTGGTTGGCAGGCGACCCAAGAATCCCGTCCGGCCTGTCCCCCGGCCTGCAGACGGTGCCCTCCCGGTCTTGCCCCACTCGACCCTGGAGGGACTTGCGGAGAATCGGAGCCGATGCGAACCTCGCCGCAACATGGCTCGCGCGCGTTCCGATTCTCCGCTTCTTTTAGAAATCGTCGAAAAGCCCGACTTCTCCTTCGAGACGAAGGCGATGGCTGAAGGCCTGTGGCCGGTGGCAGGCATGGACGAGGCCGGCCGCGGTCCGCTGGCCGGGCCGGTGGTGGCGGCGGCGGTGATCCTCGATCCCGCCAACATTCCCGACGGGCTAGACGATTCCAAACGGCTCAACCATTTGCAGCGCGAGGCGCTGTTCCTGAAAATCCTGGGGTCAGCGCTCGGCGTGTCGATGGCCTCGGTCAGCGCCGAAGGCATTGACGGCAGCAATATCCTCAAGGCCAGCCTGGAAGCCATGCGCCGCGCCCTTGCCGGCCTGCCGATCCAGGCGAAGCTGGCGCTGGCCGATGGCCGCGATGTGCCGCCGGGCCTCCTCTGCGAAGGCCGCGCGCTGATCAAGGGCGACCAGCGCTCGCAATCGATCGCCGCCGCCTCGATCGTCGCCAAGGTGATGCGCGACCGCATGATGTGCGGCTGCGGCAGCCACCACGAACGCTACGGGTTCGAAGTCCACATGGGCTACGCCACCGTGCGGCACCGCACCGCGATCGAAGCGCATGGTCCGGTGGCAAGGCTGCACCGGGCGTCATTCGCGCCGTTCAGGCTGGGTGGAGTTGAGGTGGTTGAGGAAGAAGGGTTTGTCGGGTTGGACAGCTAATCTCCCCCCTTGAGGGGGAGATGGCCGGCAGGCCAGAGGGGGGTCGCCGCGCGTGAAGCGCCAGCCCTTCTTCGCAGCAGAATGCGTCGCGCCCGGTCGCACCGACCCCCTCTGTCGCCTTTGGCGACATCTCCCCCTCAAGGGGGGAGATTGTCCGCGCTCAACAAAAAAGCCGCCAGGTTGCCCGGGCGGCTTGATGTCAGCGAGTTACCCCGCTCAGTTCAGCCTGGCCTTCACGTCCTGCAGCGCGGACTTGAACAGGTCGGCGCCGGCCTTGGCGTCGATCTTGCCGGCAAGCAGCGTGCGGGCCGCCTCGACGGCGATGTCGACGGCGCTGGCGCGCACTTCGGCGACGGCTTCGCGCTCGGCCTGGCCGATCTTCTGCTCGGCAAGCGCGGTGCGGCGGGTGACATAGTCTTCGGTCTTCTTGTGCGCCTCGGCGGCAAGCATGTCGGCCTCGCGCTTGGCGGCAGCGACGATGGCTGCGGCCTCCTGCTCTGCTTCCTTGCGCTTCTTCTGGTATTGGCCGAGCAGTTGCTGGGCCTCTTCGCGCAACCGGCGGGCTTCCGCAAGCTCGTCGCTGATCTTGGTCGCACGGGCGTCGAGCGACTTGGCGATCAGGCCTGGCACCTTGATGTAAACGGCAACGCCGAGGAAAATGACGAGGGCAACTGTTGCCCAAAGCGTTGCGAGAGATGTGGCGTCCATGATGTGCTCCTCACCGGGCCACGGATTTGACCGCAGCCGAGATCTCGGCCTTGCTCGTCTTGCCGCCGACAAGCGCATCGACGATGGCTGAAGCGGTGTCCTCGGCAATCGTGCCGACTTCCTTCATGGCGTTGGCCTTGATGGAAGCAATGCTGGCCTCGGCCTCGCCGAGCTTCTTGTCGAGGGCGGCCTCGACCTTCTTGCGGGCAGCCTCGGCTTCAGCCTTGGCAGCGTCGTTGGCCTGCTGGCCTATCGCGTTGGCCTTGGCCTTGGCTTCCGCAAGTTCCTGCTCGTAAGCGGCAACGGCGGCGTCGGCCTCGCCCTTCAGCCTGGCGGCCTGGTCGAGGTCCTGCGTGATGCGATCGCTGCGGACGTCGATGATGCCGCCAAGGCGCGGCATCACCACCTTCTTCAGGAACAGATAGAACAGCCCGAACGTGATCGCCAGCCACAGAAGCTGGGACGGAAACGTCGCCGGATCGAATGGCGGGAACGTGCCGTGCGCCTCGGCAGGCACGCCGGCGCCGGAATGCGTGCCGCCTTCCGTACCGGTATGGGCGCCTTCAGCGGCGGGTGCGGACTCTTGCGCAAACGCAGATGTCACGAACATGGACTATCCCCTGATATCAGGCATGGCCGCAGGAATGCGGCCAGCCAATTCTTCCCAATGCTCGTCCGACCGATATTGGCCGAACAGGGGCTCAGCCGAACAGGGCGAGAAGCGCGATGAGAAGCGAGAAAATGCCCAGAGCTTCGGTCACGGCGAAGCCGAAAATCAGGCGGCCGAACTGGCCATCGGCGGCCGACGGATTGCGCAGGGCGCCCGCCAGGTAGCTGCCGAAGATGTTGCCGAGGCCAATGCCCGCGCCGCCCATGCCCAGGCAAGCGATACCGGCGCCGATGTACTTTGCTGCTTCTGCGTCCATTTTAAACTCCTTTGGATCTGTAATTCGTTGCAATTCCATCCGGCGAAAGATGCCGGAAATTCTAGGTCAGTGCCCGGGATGCAGGGCGTCGTTCAGATACATGCAGGTCAGCACCGCAAAGACGTAGGCCTGCAGGAAAGCGACCAGCAATTCCAGCGCGGTCAGCGCGACTGCCATGGCCAGCGGCAACACCGAACCGGCAACGCCGACGGCGCCGAGCGCGCTCAGGCTGACGACGAAGCCCGAAAACACCTTCAGTGTGATGTGGCCGGCCAGCATGTTGGCGAACAGACGAACCGAGAGGCTGACCGGGCGCGACACGAAGGAGATCACTTCGATCAGCACCACCAGTGGCAGCAGGAACACCGGAACGCCATGCGGCACGAAGAGCTTGAGGAAACCCAGACCGTGCTTCGTGAAGCCGTAGACAACGACGGTTCCGATCACCAGGGCTGCGAGGCCGAAGGTGACGATGATGTGGCTGGTGACGGTGAAGAAGTACGGGAAAAGGCCAAGCAGGTTGGCGACCAGTACGAACATGAACAACGAGAACACGAAGGGGAAGAACTTCATGCCCTGCGTTCCGGCGGCGTCGCGCAGCATGTTGGAGACGAACTCGTAGCCCATTTCCGAAACCGACTGCAGGCGCCCGGGAACAAGGCTGCGGCTGGAGGTCGAGAGGTACAGAAACGCCGATGCGACGAGCACGGTCGCGACCATGAACAGGGACGAATTGGTGAAGGACAGGTCATAGCCTCCGATATTGATCGGAATCAGCTTGACGATATGGAACTGGTGGATCGGATCGACCTTGTCAGCAGCCATTTACATCCCCGTCAAAACCGCGAGCGGCCTTAAGTGTCCTTGTGCGCCATTGGCGGCGCGCCATTTCATTCTTTCGGATCGTGCGACTTCTCGCTTTTTCCGAATTCCGCCACAACACCTGACGAACGCAGGACATTGAGCACGCCGGCGCCAAAGCCCAGCAACAAGCCGACGACCAGACCCCATGGCGAGGTTCCCGCCACGCGATCCAGAAACCAGCCAAGGCCCACACCCACCACTATCCCGGCGATGAACTCGCTGGACAGCTTGAGCGCCTGGCCATATCCGGCCGTCGCCTTCGCGCCGTCATTCCCCTCGAGCTGATCCGGCCGTCTTGTCGCAAGCGATGCTCCAAGCTCACGCCGGCGGCGTTCGAGATCTTCGTCGCGGATGTCGGCCTCGTGCTTGCTGCCGCGGCCGGTTTCTCCGGTTCCGTCTGGCCCGTTCTTGTCGGCCATCGTAACCCCCCTGCCCGGTCAGACCGTCACCGTCCGTCCGCTTCTAAAGTCGCCGGCAACATAGTTAGAGGGTTTGCGCCCGTCAAGCCACGGTCGGGACTTCAAAGCCATGTATTTTTTCTATTGGAATCAATCACTTGGCGAGGTGCGACATCGTGCCCGGCACTATCGGGTCGGCACATGCCCCGAATCCGTCCGGCGACCGCTGTCCGATTTCGGCTTCCAGGGCCTTTGCGGTTCGTTTGCGACAGGCAAGCCGAAGGGCTCAGCTCCAGCCGCCGCCATAGGTGCGGTAGAAGATATGCAGGCCGATCTTGGTCATCTTCTGCATCGTGCGCGCCCAGCCCGGATGGACGTAGTTGGCGTAGTAGTGGGTCGATGAGCCGACTTCGGGAATGAATATCTTGCCGGCGGTGACCGCCATCGCGACGTCCTGCGCGGTCTTGTAATGGGCGGGGCTCTCGATGCGCTTCTTGCGGCCGTCGCAGGCGAAGGAGAACTGGCAGCGGTTCAGCCAGTTGTCGTTCTGGTAGACGACGCCGCAAATCGAGTTCGGATAGGCCGGATTGCGGACGCGGTTGAGAATGACCTGCGCGACGGCGGCCTGGCCGCGCACGGATTCGCCGCGCGCCTCGAAATAGATGCCGTTGGCAAGGCAGGCCTGCTCCTTCGTGGAGAAGACGCTGGCCGGCAGCGGGTTCTGGATCCACGAATGATCGCCCTTGGCCATCGGCGGAATGAAGCGCCCGCTGCTCGGCTCCTCGTCCTGCAGCAGCGCTTCGAAGGGTGAGGCCTTGGCGTAATCGGGTTCGGCCTGGGCATAGGCGGTGGCCAGCACGTCCGGTCTGTCATTGTTGACCAACGCGGCAAGCATGGCCGGCACGCCGGGATCGGGCTTCTTGTCCACGTTGGTGTGGAAGGCCTGGGCGATCTGGATTTCCTTGCCCTTGATGCCGGGCTTGGCGAAGGCGAGCTTCAGGCCGCTGTCCATGCTCGGCCGCAGCAGCGAGGACGTGCGCTGAAAGATCGAGCCGGCATTGAAGTTCTTCGGCGGCGCCACCGGCGAGACCTGGATGATGCGGCCCTTCTTGTCGGCGCGCATGATGCGGTCCTCGTCGGGCGTGATGCCGGCGACATTGCCCTTGCCGCGAAACGAGACCTTGCCGACGCCGGGCAGGCGCACGCCCGAACCCGAGAGCGAACCGGTGGTGACGGAATCGATGAAAGGCATTTCGGCGGCATGAACCGAGCCGGCGACGGAGCGCTCGACATAAGAGTTCCAGCGGGTGCCCGAAGCTTCGAGGCCGGAAATCAAGCTGCCCATGTCCTGGTAGGCGACGACGGTCGGAAAGCCGATCCAGATGCCGAGCCCGATGACCAATGGCGATACGAAGGAACGTTTTTTCTCACCGGCGGCGGCGGCCAGCCGCTTCAGGACACGTCGATGCACGGGGAACTCTCCAGAAACGCAACTGAGCCACTGGAGAGCCAAAGTGAAGCATTAACCTTGATGCGGGGTTAACGCGGTCGATCGTGTTGTTCCGAAGCGGCCCGAAATGGGACGCCGCTTGCCGGCGGCAACCCGTCAGTTCGGCCGCAGGAAAATTGGCCATGCAATCAAGGCGCAGAGCGCGCCCACCAGCCAGACGCCAGGCCACGACCAGACAAGCAGCAAAGCCGGAATGGCGGTCGGCACCACGAAGAAGGCGATGAAGACGAAGCTGTTGGCAAGACCGAGCGCGGTTCCGGCGCGGCTGGCGCCGGCAAGCGTGGCGAGTTCGGTGTAGGCGACGCCATGCCAGGCGGAGACCGAAATGCCGGCAAGGACCAGCAGCACGGCGATCGCCGGGATCAACGCGGCATGGGCGTCTGGCGTGGCTCCTGCCGCCAGGACCAGCAGGCCGACGGCCGCGAAGCCAAACGCGCTCGTCACGCTGCAGAGCCGCAGGAATGAGCGGCGGTTGCCGTGGCGGTCGGTGTAGCGGCCGCTCCAGACGCGCATCACCATCGCGCCGGTCTGCACCGCGGCAAGGCTGGCGCTGATCGTGAGCGTGGCCATGCCGGCGAAATCGTGCAGGAAGACGGAGGCGAAGGTGAGCACCGCCACTTGCGGAAAGCAGAGCAGGCCGATGGCGGTGGCGATGCGCCAGACCTCGACATTGCGCAGCGGCGCCGGACCGCCCGACTTTGCCATGGCCATGCTGCCGGCATTGTCCAGTTCCGGCGGCTGGTGCAGCCATCGCCAGGCAAACAGCGCAGAGACGGCGTTCATGGCGGCCAGCAGCCCGAAGACCGCCGCGAAACCGTGCACCGATGCCAGCGACGGCAGGACCAGCGCGCCGAGCCCGCCGCCGAGCGGCACCGCAGTCTGCCTGATGCTCATGGCAAAGCCACGTTCGCCTTCGTGGAACCAGGCCATGATGGCGCGGCCGCTGGAACCGTTGACGCTGCCGCCGAGCAGGCCGGCGACCAGAAGGCACGCGGCCAGCATTGCGACGCCAGGCACATAGGTCACTGAGGGCACGATGAACAACGCCATCAGGGCGAGCCACGCCGCGGTCGCACCAAGGCCGGTCAACAGCACGCCGCGATCTCCCCAGCGGTCGGTGAGCAGGCCCCAGGGCAGTTCGCTCAAGGCGACGCCCAGTCCGAGAAGGCCGAGGACCAGACCGAGATTGCCATTGCTCAAGTGATAGCCCGACCGCAGAAACACCGCCGCCGCCGGTATGCCGGCGAAGGTGGCGGAGAAACTGGCATTGGCGGCAACGCCGATGCCAAGCACCTTCCAGCGATGATTGGCGCGAAATCGTTCAGCCTTCGACCTGACGGCGGCGGCTCGGCCAACCCGGCCTGGCTCACAATTTGCGTCGGCAATCGACATGGCGGGACTCCTGTTGATGCCCTCTCGGGACCTTGACGCCTCGTCTTTACCGCCATAACTTCATCCCGAATATCGGGAATTTTTTGACAATCGTTCCCGAAAAACAGGATCGTTGAGATGCGCCGCGTAACCTTCGACCTCGATGTCCTCCGAAGCTTCGTCACCGGCATGGAACTCGGCAGCTTCGCCAAGGCCGCCGACCGGCTTGGACGCTCGACCTCGGCGGTGAGCGCGCAACTGAAGAAGCTGGAGGACCAGGCGGCGACGCCGATCTTCCGCAAGTCGGGCCGCGGACTGGCGTTGACCGAAGCCGGCGAAACCATGCTCGGCTATGCCAGGCGGCTGCTCGAGTTGAACGACGAGGCGGCCTCGGCCATCCACGACGTGGAACTGGAAGGCTGGGTCAGGCTCGGCCTGCAGGAGGATTTCGGCGAGGCGGTGCTGCCGGAGGTGCTCGGACGCTTCGCCCGCGCGCACCCCAAGGTCAAGATCGAGGCGCGGATCGGGCGCAGCTATGAACTCGCCGAGCGGATCACATCAGGCAATCTCGACATTGCGCTGGCCTGGGACAGCGGCCAGGCGCTGCCTTACAGCCGGCATGTCGGCGACGCGCAATTGCGCTGGATCGGGCCGGCAAAGCTGATCGAGACCAGGCTGCGCGAGGGCGAGGCACTGCCGCTGGTGGCGCTGGAAGCGCCATGCCTGCTGCGCACGGTGACGACCGAAACGCTCGACCGCGCCGGCCTGCCGTGGCGAATGGCCTTCTCCAGCCCCAGCCTTGGCGGCATCTGGGCGGCGGTCGCCGCCGGCCTCGGCCTGACGATCCGCACCGATATCGGCCTGCCGGCCAATGTCAGGGCGATGGCGCCGCAAACGCTGGGCTTACCCGCGCTGCCGACCATGGCGCTGGTGCTGCACCAGAAAGACGCCGAACTGGACCCGGTGGCGGCGCGGCTGGCGGATATATTGTGGCAGGCGGCGGTGGCGGCGCTGCCGCAGGACGAGCGGTTGAGAGAGGTCGCTTAGACGGAAGCGGCTGTCCAGCGTAGCGTTCCGTCACACCCCCCTCTGTCCTGCCGGACATCTCCCCCGCAAGGGGGGAGATTGGATCTCGCGAATGCTTTCGCCAATTTTCAACGTTGCAAGAGAGGCTCCAAAGACGAAACGACTGATCTCCCCCCTTGCGGGGGAGATGCCCGGCAGGGCAGAGGGGGTGCTGTCCCGCCAATCTTGCGGAGAATTCCGCAACCGTCACCGCTCACTTGCGCTTGTTCGCTCTCCCCGCGAACGGGTTGTCCGAAGTCCGCAGCGCTATCCTGATCGGCACGCCGGGCATGTCGAAGGCTTCGCGCAGGCTGTTGGAGAGGTAGCGGACATAGGATTGCGGCATCGCGTCGGGCCGCGAGCACTGGACGACGAAACCCGGCGGCCGGGTCTTGGCCTGGGTGACGTATTTTACCTTGAGCCGGCGTCCGGCGACGGCGGGCGGCGGATGATGCGCAAGAATGCTTTCCAGCCAGCGGTTGAGCTTGCCGGTGGAAACGCGGCTGTTCCACACCTTGTGCGTCTTGATGACGGCATCCATCAGCTTGTCGAGGCTGCGCCCGGTCTCGGCCGAAACCGTCACCGCCTGGATGCCGCGCACTTGCGGCAAAAGCCGTGTGGTCTTTTCGCGCAATTCGGCCAGCAGTTCCTGCGGATTGTCGATCAGGTCCCATTTGTTGAAGGCGATGACCGGCGCCCTGCCCTCGCGGATGATCAGGTCGGCGATCTGCAGGTCCTGCTTTTCGAACGGGATGGTGGCGTCGAGCACGATGATGACGATCTCGGCAAAGCGGATGGCGCGCAGACCGTCCTGCACCGACATCACTTCCAGTTTTTCGTGGATCCTGGCCTTGCGGCGCATGCCGGCAGTGTCGAACAGTTTTAGGCGACGGCCATGCCAGTCCCAGTCGACCGAGATGGAATCTCGGGTGATGCCGGCTTCCGGGCCGGTCAAAAGCCGCTCCTCGCCNTTTCCCTACACGACGCTCTTCCGATCTGTCCCAGTCGACCGAGATGGAATCTCGGGTGATGCCGGCTTCCGGGCCGGTCAAAAGCCGCTCCTCGCCGATCAGCGCGTTGATCAGCGTCGACTTGCCGGCATTGGGACGGCCGACGACGGCAATGCGCATCGGCTTGGTGTCGTCATAGGCGGGTTCGGCGTCGGGATCGGTGATGTCCTCGCCGATCAGCACCTCGCTGGCGGCGACGTCCTCGGACTCGTCTTCTTCCTCGCCGAAGGCGCGGTCTTTGCCCAGCGCCTCGATCACCGCGTCGCGCAGATCGGGCATGCCCTGGCCATGCTCGGCCGAGACTGGGATCGGCTCGCCCAAGCCCAGTTCCCAGGCTTCCAGCATGCCGCCCTGGGCGCCCTTGGCCTCGGCCTTGTTGGCGACCAGCACGACCGGCTTGCCGGACTTGCGCACGATCTCGGCGAAGGTGCGATCATCGGGCAGCAGGCCGGACTTGGCGTCGATGGTGAAGAAGATCAGGTCGGCTTCGCGGATGGCGATCTCGGTCTGCGCGCGCATGCGGCCAGGCAGCGTCGAGGCGGCGGCATCCTCGAAGCCGGCGGTATCGATGACATCGAAATGCAAATCGTAGAGTTTTGCCGCGTGGACGCGACGGTCGCGGGTGACGCCAGGCGTGTCGTCGACAAGCGCCAGTTTCCTTCCGACCAGCCGGTTGAAAAGCGTCGATTTTCCGACGTTGGGACGGCCGATAATGGCGACTTTGAATGTCATCCGGCCACCCATATCATCGCCCGAACCGCAGCGCACCCTTGGGTCAGTCCCGAGGGCAGGCTTTGGGCGATGCGTATCATGACGCGCCCGAGCCGCGGATCAATTCCGACATCAGCGTCGCCCGCTGGCGCGCGTTGCGCGGGGCGCCGTCATCGGCGGCGATCTGGTCGAACAGTTTCAGCGCATCCTGGGTCTTGCCTTCCTTCCAGGCGGCAAGGCCGAGCGCTTCGCGCGCCGTGTGGCGCAGCGTGTTGTTGTCGGCGGTCAGCGCCTCGACGCGGCTGGAGACGTCGGCGAAGGAGCCGTGATCGACGAGCAGCAGGGCGGCCCGCAGGCGCGCCATGTCGCGAATACCCTGGGGAATGGCGTTGTCGGCGGCGACGCCATCGAAATCGGCGACGGCGGCGGCAAAGTCGCCCTTGTCGGCCTTGACGGTTGCCGCGCGCATGCGGGCGAGCAGCGGATAGGCGCCGTAGCCGTCCTTTTCCAGCTGTTCGAGGGCGGTCAGCGCCTCGTCGCTCTTGCCGTCATTGGCAAGCTTCAGCGCCTGCGAGAAGGCATCGCCGGAGCGGTTGGCGCGGGTCTCGTCCCAATAGCGGTAGCCGACGAAGGCGGCGGTGCCGAGAATCACCAGGATGGCGAGGCCAAGGATCGCCGGACCAAAGCGGTCCCATAGCGCCTGCGCCTGCTCGCGACGGATCTCGTCGTTGACTTCGCGGATAAAACTGTCGTCGGACATCAATCAAAACCATTGCTGCCCCAACAGGGGCGCTTCTTGAGCCCGCGTTTTAGCGAAATTTCGCGGGCATGGAAGGGGCTCGGCAGGAAAATCGGCTAATCGCCGGGCGCATAGCTGCCGACGTTGATCGCACCCACGCCACATTTTGCCGATAGCCGGCTTGGACTGCCTTCAGATCAAGCCCAGATTGCCGATGCCACGTTTGTCCCGCGTTGTTGCGTTTTCCTCAGCCGTGCTTGCCATGGCTGGTGCGGCTTTCGCCGACCCGCCGGCGCCGCCTGCCCCGGCAAAGCCGAAGCAAATCGTCATCATCTCGTTCGACAGCGCCCGGGAGATCTCGCAATGGCAGCGCAGCCGGGCGCTGGCCAAGCGCACCGGCGCGCATTTCACCTACTTTTTGTCCTGCGTCTTCCTGCTGTCGCCGCAGACGCGGGCCGACTACACAGCTCCGGCCAAGTCCGCGGGCAAATCCAACATCGGCTTTGCCGCTTCGAAGCAGGACGTCGCCGATCGGCTCGATCAGATCGGGCTCGCCGCTTCGGAAGGCCATGACATCGCCAGCCATGGCTGCGGCCATTTCGACGGCAAGGACTGGAGCAAGGCCGACTGGCTGAAGGAATTCGCCTCGTTCGGGCACATTCTGGAGAACGCCTATGCGATCAACGGCATAGCGCCCGAGCCGGCAGGCTGGCGCGCTATCGCCCATGCCGTTGTCGGCTTTCGCGCACCCTACCTCTCGACCGGCAAAGGGCTCTACGAGGCCCTGGCTGAAGCCGACTACCACTATGACGCCAGCGGCGTTTCGAACGGCCCGGTCGAGCCGCCGACCGGCGGCGGCCTGACCCGCTTTTCACTGCCACAGATCCCGGAAGGCCCGAGTTCAAGGCCGGTGATCGCCATGGACTACAATCTCTATGTCAGGCATTCCGGCGGTTTCGAGCGGCCGAGCCAGGCAGCCGAGTTCAGCGATCGGACCTACCAGGCGTTCCGCGCCGCCTTCGACAAGCAATATCAGGGCAAGCGCATCCCGCTGGTGCTGAGCTTCCATTTCACGCTGATGAATGACGGCGCCTACTGGAACGCGCTGGAGCGCTTTGCCGACGAGACGTGCGTGAAAGCCGACGTCGAATGCATCAGTTTTCGCGATTATGTGCAGCGGCAACGTGGTAGCGAGAGGCAGGCGGCGGTGGGCGGCTGAGCCGCCAACCGTCTGTGCAAATAGGATCAAGCCGGGTCGGGTTCCTTTGCCTGTTCCTGACGCTCCATGAAGTGGCGATCAATGTCGGGCAGCGGCTCGCCGCGAATCGTTGCCTCGAAGGCGCGAAGGCGCTTGTGAACTGACAGAAGCTCGACAATCGTCGACCAAGAATTGACGAGATACTGGAATGAGTTGGTTACCTGACTGAAGGCTGAACTGACCTGGTTGATGAGACCCAGCGTCAGCGTTCCAGCGATCATGGAAGGCACCATCAGGAAGTAGGAGAAGACGTTGTTGGTCTGAAGATAAAGATAGCGGACCACGTTGAAATACACATAGTGGAAATACAGGCGAAAGTAGTTTTGCCGCACACTCGCAAACAGCTCCGCGACGGTCTGCGGCTGCGCCCGGGCCGGATCGTCCTCACCGTAGACGAGTTCCTTGCGATATGCTGCCTCGACGCGCTGGTTACGAAACTGCAAGCCAGGAAGCTTGATGCCTGCGGTCGCAATGATGACTGTACCGAAGACTGCCCAGAAGATCGCAGCCAAAACCAGCGGCTGAGGAACATGACCGATCAATGGCAACTCTGTGACATGCTTAGAATAACTGAGCAGGATCGGCATGAAAGCGATAAGCGTCATGATGGAATCGACGAAGCTAGTGCCAAGGTCTTCCATTATCTTGGAAAACCGCATCGTGTCTTCCTGCACACGCTGTGCAGCGCCCTCAATATGGCGCAGCTTCGGCCAATAGGACATGTAGTAATTGTTCATCGCAGTGCGCCAGCGAAACACCCAGTGGCTGACGAAGAAGTTTGTCAAAACGAACACGGTAACCGCGACAAGAGCGATACCGAGGAAAGTGATTATTTGAGCGTAAAGATCAGCCTCGGTTGCCTTGACCGTTTTGCTAACGATGCCCTGAATGAGGTCCCAGAATGGTCCATACCATGCGTTGATCGCCACGCTTACCTGCACCTGAAAGTAGGTCGTGAACAGGAGCAGCGAACTGCCGAGGATAGACCATTGGTCCCACGGGTGCGGAGAATACCAGTGCCAGAAGCCATAGAATATCAAAACGCCAAGCGCATAGTAGATGTAGAACCAGAGGAACGGAGGCGACCAGAACACCGAGACGCCTATGATGGGCGGCGCGTCGGCAAGAGCCGGAGGCAAGCCGAGAAACGCGCCAAGCTGGTCAGCACCGAGGAACCAGGCTGCCACGAGAACCGCAGTCCAGACGACGGCCGAGATGAAAAACAGCTTCGGCTGCGGGAAGAAGGATACGAACACTGTGGCGAATTCCTCGGTCGATGCGCAAATCAGCGGGGTTCAGCGGGCATAAAGTCACACATTAGGTGGAAAGCAAATGCCCGTGCCCGATGCCCGGCATCGAGCAAGACCACAATCATGGCGATTTTGGCGCGGCCGACCAGGTGATCCCAGCAGATACCAGCAATACGCCAGCAGCGACGATCGAGGCGAGGAAGAAGTTGCCCGTGGCTTGCGCCAGCAGGCCGGCGACGATCGGACCGACGATCTGGCCGATGCCGAAGGAAGCGGTCATCAGCGCAAAAATCCGGCGCGGCGCCTGCGGGACAAGCAGCCTTGCCGTCTGCAGGCCCAGTGCTGTGACGGCGATGAAGGTGCCGCCGAGCAGGACGCCCGCCAGCAGCGGCCCGGCGGTGCCGCCCATGGCGACGCTGGCGGTGACGCCGACCACCTCGACCAGGCAGCCCACGGCATAGGCGGTATAAAGCCCGATCCGTGCCGCTACCTTCTGCCACAGCCAGACCGAGGGAAAGCCGGCAAGGCCGGTGACCATCCAGACGCTTGCCTCGAAGACGCGGCCGCCGCCGCCCTGGCGCACGATGGCGACCAGGAAGGTCGCCGTCACCACATAGCCAAAGCCGAACAGGCCGTAGGCAACGATGACTTTCATCAGCGACCGGTGCTTCGGCAGCGCCGGTTCGCGGCCGGCCACGCCACCGGCGGGTGCCGTGCCGCCGGCGAGCATGGCGACCAGCGCAAGGCCGCCGGCGGAAATCGCTGCCGACCACAGCCAGCCCGATGCCCAGCCGGCATGTTCGGTGACCAGAACCGCCATCAGCGCCGAGGATGCCGCGATGCCGAGGCCGACGCCGCCGAAATGCAGCGCCTGCAGGTCGCTTCTGTTGGCGGCAGCCAAATGCCCAAAGACGATCGAGGCCATGAACACCATGACGAACGCGCTGGCGAGACCGGCAAGGAAGCGGAGGACGACAAAGGCGGTCATCGTCTCGCTCAGCCCCATCAGGGCGGCGAGCGCAGCACTGGCGGCAAGGCCGCCAAACATCAGCAGGCGCTCGCGCCCATGCGCCCAGCCGCCTGCCGCCGCAAGCGCGCCGACGAGGTAGCCGAGATAATTGGCCGACGCGATCCAGCCGGCATCGGCCGGCGACAGATGCAGTTCTTCCATCATTCCGGGCAGGATCGGCGTGTAGACGAAACGGCCAATGCCCATGGCGACGGCCATGGCGATCATGCCGGCGAGAGCAAGGCGCAAGGGTGATGGAGCGGCGTTCATTGCAGCGCACAATAAGGGTGCGGCCCGGTCAGACCAATCCACTTGCGTTGGGCCAGACTTGGCGGCGGCGACAGTGGCCGTTGGCGTGACTGTGCCGAGG
Organism: Mesorhizobium sp. LSJC269B00; assembly: GCF_000502815.1. Taxonomy (NCBI): domain Bacteria; kingdom Pseudomonadati; phylum Pseudomonadota; class Alphaproteobacteria; order Hyphomicrobiales; family Phyllobacteriaceae; genus Mesorhizobium; species Mesorhizobium sp. LSJC269B00. The sequence goes on along the minus strand of NZ_AYVN01000002.1, from coordinate 478,162 downwards.
CGCGAGGGCCACTTGGCGTCGCGCCGCCCCGCCTGCCGGCACCTTCTCCCCGTATAGTGACGGGGAGAAGGGGGTTAACCGTGTGCCTCGGCGCCCTTGCCTGCAGGGCTGGTGATTGGCGAAACCTTCGGCGCCGGCAACCTTTCTCCCTTACGGGGAGAAATGCCCGGCAGGGCAATGAGGGGCAGCGCTGGCGCCGACAGTATCGCCTTCCCAGTTACCGCGTCCGCGATTTCAGCGGCAGCCTGCTTGCGCCGTCTCGTATGCAGTGCGGCGCGCCGTCAGGCGAAACGGCATGTCGCCGAGTTCGCGCTCCGACATGGTGTCGAGCACGGGATGCGACAGCGGATCGGTCACCCAATTGAGGACATCCCCGTCAGGGCGCCGCCGCGTGCAGCCGGCGGCAAAGACTTTGAGCAATGATACGATCGTCACCATCCTCGCCTCCTCGGTCTGGTTGTCTTCGCTAGAATCTGCCCTGTCTCGCCGTCTTTCAATTGAGATTTCAGCCGCGCCGGTTTAGAAAAACTGAAATGGCTATGCTGAACCGCGTCCATCTCAACGGCCTGCGCGCCGTCGAAACCGTCGCCCGCCTCGGCTCGCTCGCGGCGGCGGCCGGCGAACTCAACGTCTCGGTCAGCGCCGTCAGCCAGCAGATCAACCGCACTGAAAAGCAGCTCGGACAGGCGCTGTTCGAACGCACCGCAAGCGGGCTGGTGCTGACCGAATTCGGAACGGTTTTTTCCGCCCGGCTGGGCGCCGGTTTTCGCGAGCTGGCGCAGGCGGTGGCGCTGGCCGATGAGGCAAGCCAATGCACGCTGGTGGTTTCGGTGGCGCCGGCCTTCGCCTCGAAATGGCTGCTGCCGCGATTGTCGCGGCATTTCGACCGCCATCCCAACGTGCTGCTGCGCATCGACGCCTCGGTGCGCCTCGCCGATCTCGAACGTTCCGACATCGACATCGCCATCCGGCTTGGCGACGGCAAATGGCCGGGCGGCCGGGCGGAACTTTTGTTGGCGCAGGAAGTCTTTCCGGTCTGCGCGCCGGTGATCGCCAAGAAACTGAAGTCGATCGAAGACCTGGCGCAGACCTGCGCCATCACCGACGAGCGGGCGATGATCAACTGGGAGAGCTGGTTCAAGGCTGCCGGGGCCGAGCCGGTCAGCTTCCGCAAGGGCGCGCGCTTCACCGACCCGATGCTGTGCCTGGAATCGGCAATCGCCGGCCACGGCGTCATGCTCGGCTGGCAATTGCTGGCCGCCGATGCGCTGGCCGACGGCCGCCTCGTCGCGCCTTTCGGCGTGCGGGCGCAGAGCGGCCTCGGCTACTGGCTGGTGACCTCGGCCACCAAGACCGAAAGCCGCAAGGTGCGCGATTTCAAGATCTGGATCCGCGAAGAGATCGCGGCGACCGTGGCGCAGTTCAGCGCGCTGGAAAGCGCTGCCTAGGGCTGTCCGTCGCGACGGTGCTGGAAAGGACAGCCGCGCCGGCCTATGTTGGAACTCTCACTCCCGGACCAAGGCAGGCAGGATCATGACCACACATTCGCGCGGCGTTTCCGCAACCATCGACCCGGTGAAGCTCGACAGGCTGGCGGAAGTCGCCATCAAGGTGGGGCTGCAATTGCAGCCGGGGCAGGATCTGGTGCTGACCTCGTCGATCGCCGCACTGCCGCTGACCAGGCGCATCGTTGAGCACGCTTATAAAGCGGGCGCCGGCCTGGTGACCCCTATCTTCAACGATGACGAGATCATGCTGGCGCGCTTCCGCTACGGCGCGGATGCCGGCTTCGACCGCGCCGCCGGCTGGATGTATGAAGGCATGGCGAAGGCCTTTTCCAACAATGCGGCGCGGCTTGCCGTGCGCGGCGAGGACCCGTCGCTGTTGTCGGCGCAGGACCCGGCGAAAGTGGCGCGCGCCAACAAGGCGAACTCGATGGCCTACCAGCCGGCGCTGGAAAAGATCACCGGCTTCGACATCAACTGGAACATCGTCGCCTACCCGGATCTCGCCTGGGCAAAACAGGTCTTCCCCGGCGATGCCGACGATGTCGCGGTGGTGAAGCTCGCCGATGCGATCTTTTCGGCATCACGGGTCGATGTGGAAGACCCGATCGCAAACTGGACGGCGCACAATGCAGCGCTGCGCGGCCGCACAAAGTGGCTGAACGAGCACAATTTCCATGATCTGCATTTCAGCGGCCCGGGCACCGACCTGACCGTCGGGCTGGCCGATGGCCATGAATGGATGGGCGGCGCCTCGACTGCCAAGAACGGCGTCACCTGCAATCCGAACATCCCGACCGAGGAGGTCTTCACCACGCCGCATGCACGGCGCGTCTCCGGCCATGTATCCTCGACCAAGCCGCTGTCCTACCAAGGCACGCTGATCGACGATATCTCGGTGCGTTTCGAAGAGGGCAGGATCGTCGAAGCCAAGGCTTCGAAGGGCGAGGACGTGCTGAAGAGAGTGCTCGACACCGACGAGGGTTCGCGCCGGCTCGGCGAGGTGGCGCTGGTGCCGCATTCCTCGCCGATCTCGGCCAGCGGCCTGCTGTTCTTCAACACGCTGTTCGACGAGAACGCCGCCTGCCACATCGCGCTCGGGCAGTGCTATTCAAAATGCTTCGTCGACGGCGCCTCGCTCAGCCAGGACGAAATCGCCCAGCGCGGCGGCAACAAGAGTTTTATCCACATCGACTGGATGATCGGCTCGGACAAGATCGACATAGACGGCGTGCATAAGGATGGCCGCCGCGTGCCGGTGATGCGCAAGGGCGAGTGGGCGTAAAGGGGGCGGATGGCCTTCGACCTGACGGTCAAGCGAATTTACGAAGCACCCGCGCCCGATGACGGGCAGCGGGTGCTGGTCGATCGCATCTGGCCGCGCGGCGTCAGCAAGGAGGATGCCGCGCTGACGCTGTGGCTGAAGGAGATCGCGCCGAGCGATGAATTGCGGAGGTGGTTCGGACATGAGCCGGCGCGATGGGCGGAGTTTCAGGTGCGGTATTCGGTCGAACTGGATGGGAATAGAGAAGCGGTGGCGAAACTGCGTGGCTTGCTCGGCAAGGCCAAGGTGACGCTGCTTTATGGCGCGCATGACGAGGCGCATAACAATGCGGTGGCGTTGGCGGGATATTTGCGCGGGACGGGTTGAGAGACAGCGAACCGCTGCATACGCCGCAAGCGAAAGCCTTCACAATTAGCGATCGCCCTCCACGCGTTCGTCATCCTCGGGTCTGCGCTGCGTCGCTTCGCTCCTTGCTACGCCATAGGCTGACGAGGCAAGGCTACGCTACTTCACCACCCCTTCATAAGCCTCCGGCTTGAACCCCACCAAAATCTCATCCCCGACCTCGAGCACCGGGCGCTTGATCATCGTCGGGTTGGCCAGCATCAGCTTCCTGGCCTTCTTCTCGTCGAGCCCTTGCTTGTGCTTGTCGGGCAGTTCGCGGAAGGTCGTGCTGCCCTTGTTGAGCAGCTTTTCCCAGCCAACCTTGCCGATCCATCCATCCAGTCTGCCCACCTCTATCCCCTCGGCCCGGTAGTCGTGAAAACGGTAAGGCACATCGTGGCCCTCCAGCCAGGTGCGCGCCTTCCTGATCGTGTCGCAGGTGGTGATGCCGTACATGGTGATCGTCAAAACGCACTTCCCTTGGGCTGATGGTCGAATCCGCCGGACAGCCTAAAACCGTCCTTCCCGCTTTGCCAGCACCCCGGTCACATCAGCCCATTTTTAGGGCTTGCCAATACTAAGGAATTTTCCTAAGTATCTTTCTATACCCGTCGACCGACCTCAGGATCGCCCATGCCAAGCCTCCACGCCCCAACTACAAGTCTCCCGCCGATCGACGGCATCTTCCGCGCGCTGGCTGACCCGACGCGGCGGCGCGTGGTCGAGCGGTTGAACCGCAGTCCGGCCTCGGTCAGCGAGTTGGCGCAGCCTTTCGAGATGGCGCTGCCTTCCTTCATCGAGCATCTGAAAGTGCTGGAAGGCTGCGGTCTGGTGCGATCGGAAAAAATCGGCCGCACCAGGACCTATCAGCTGGCGCCCGAACCGCTGCAGCTCGCCGAAAACTGGCTGGCCGAACAGCGCACCCTGTGGGAGCGCCGACTCGATCAATTCGACGCCTATGTGATGAGCCTCAAGGAGCAAGAAAAGTGAGCTATCCCTTCAAGCCCGACCCCAGACTGGACCTTGTGCTGGAGCGCAAGCTCGACGCGCCGCGCGAACTCTTGTGGAGCGCGATGACGGTGCCGGAGCATGTCAAGCAATGGTTCACGCCCAAGCCCTGGCTGATCACCGATTGCGAGATCGACCTTCGTCCGGGCGGACTGTTCCGGACGCGCATGCAATCGCCCGACGGCAAGGAGGTCAACGACCGCCATTGCTGCTATCTCGAGATCGTGCCGAACGAGCGGCTGGTGTGGACCGATGCGCTGCTGCCGGGCTATCGGCCCTCCGGCGAGCCCTTCATCACCGCAGTCATTTCGCTTCAGTCGGATGACAAGGGCACGAGCTACACGGCAACGGCCATCCATCGCGACGAGGCTACCCGCAACAATCATGAAGAGATGGGGTTCTTCGACGGCTGGGGCACGGTGGCCGATCAGTTGGCGCAGTATGTGAAGACCATTTGAGCTTTTCCCACTGCGGCCAGGACTTTGTCCCGGCCGCCTGGTTTTTGGGTCGTGCAGCGAAGCGCGCCGGAACCCGACGGCACCCGGGCTCAGTAGTAGAAGCGCTGTTCTGTGATCTTGCCGTTCTTGACCGTGTACAGGCCAACCTCGTCCATGGTGACCCGTTCGCCGGTGGCCTTGGGCGTTATGTCGAACTTGAAGCGCACCGCGAACTGGTCGCCGTTGACATAGGGGCCTTCGACAGAGCCGCCATGGACTTCGTGGTTCGCTTGCCACCATTCGCCCTTTTGCCTGAGAGCTTCCTTGCCACGGGCAATGGCCATCGGCCCCTCCATCGCTTCGAGGCTGACGATATCATCGGCATTGTACTTTTCACCAGCACCCAGGTGATCCCCCTGCTGGAGCATTTCGGTGAAATCCTTGGCAACATCCGCGATGGTCATGTGTGTTCCTCCTGTTCCGACTGGTTTGAAGTAGGGAAGCGCTTGCCGGCCCGCCACCTTTACCCGCACGACAGCTGACAAGGTGTGTCAGGACGATGATATAGCGCGGCTATGTGACGACGATTGCGGCGGCGTCGGACAGCGACTTCGGTTGCAGACAAAAGCCAATTCCGCAATGCTGGGTGCATGTGCAACCTCTACAACATCACGACGACGCAAGAGGCGGTCCGCCAATGGACCCGCACATTGCGCGATATCAGCGGCAACCTCGAACCTTCGCTTGATGTCTATCCCAATCAACCTGGGCTGGTCGTTCGCAACAGGGCGGATGGGGAGCGTGAACTGGCGAAACTGCTTTGGGGTTTGCCAACGCCGCCCGAGCGCATGAAAGGTAAGGCCGACTACGGCACCACCAACGTTCGCAATCCGCAATATTCGCACTGGCAGCAATATGTGGGCGTCGAGCACAGATGTGTCGTGCCGGTGACCAGCTTTGCCGAGCCCAGCCCTGCGGCGAACGATAAAGACCCGGAAACAGGAATCCAGCGAAATTACTGGTTTGCCCGTGGCGAGAGCCGGCCGCTGTTCTTCTTCGCTGGTTTCTGGACGTCTTGGCAGGGCGTGCGAAAGGTCAAGGACGGTCCCGGCGACTTCGAGCTATACGCCTTCATGACCACCAAGCCTAATGCTCTCATTGCGCCGATACATAAGAAGGCTATGCCCGTGATCCTCACCACGCCGGAGGAAACCGAGGCTTGGCTGACGGCGCCATGGTCGGAAGCACGGCGTTTGCAGCGGACGGCGCCCAACGACGCGTTGGTGATCGTTGAGAAGCCAGCCACACAGATCAAGTTCCCACCACGGGCCCCGGCCCAAGGGTCTCTGTTTTAGCCCGAAATCGGCTCTCCTCAATCGTCGTCTCGCCAGATTACCCGGCGAACCATGCGGATTTCGACAAGACGTCTGACGCGAATTTTAAGGCGTTCAGCAGCGCTTGGCAGAATGATGCCTGCATCGAGCTCACGACCTTTGCAGCGCTCGCACCGCATGTGCCGCTCCACATCCCAAAAGGGGATATCACCAACCAGCTTTGCGAGATCGCCAGGCAGATAGTGTCGAGTGATGTTGCAGTTCCGACATCGAACACGAATTAGCTGCCCGACTTCATGCGCCAAGCAGAGGGTTTGCACATTTCGGCGCGGTCGGGTGCTTAGTTCGGGCATCCCGCAAAGTAGGAATATGTTCCTTTGCGAGTCAATTCACACTTAATTCCACCTTGGCGATCTTCACAGCAGGTTAAATCCAACCGTCGATGAAGGGATTGGGTTGGATCAGCTTGGCAGCATAGGGCAGTTGGCACCACGGCGCAGGCTGATATGCGCCACGTCGCCGACGCTGAATTGAAAGCCCTCGGCCTGGCGCGGCGCATCGATCACCACCGGCAATCCCTGCCCCAGCTCAGCATGCAGCCGCAGCGTGCGGCCGTGGAAGACGATGGAGTTGACGCGCGCCGGCGCGGTGCCGGCGGCGGCATCGGTGGTGGCCAGCAAGTCCTCGGGGCGAACGCCGATGGTGCGCTCAGTGCCTTCGCCGGGTGTGTCGCCGGTTTCGGATGTTGCTTCCAGCGAAAGCCCGCCAGCGGCGAAGCGCAGGCGGTCGCCGTCGCGGCCGATGAAGCGCGATTGCAAGAGGTTCATGGTGCCGATGAAGCTTGCGACGAATTTCGTCGCCGGCCGGTCGTAAAGCGTGGCCGGCGGCGCGATCTGCTCGATGCGGCCCTTGTTCATGACGACGATGCGGTCGGAGATCGACAGCGCTTCGGTCTGGTCGTGGGTGACCATGACGAAGGTGGTGCCGAGCCGCGACTGCAGCCGCTTCAGTTCGACCTGCATCTGTTCGCGCAGATGCGCATCGAGCGCCGACAGCGGTTCATCGAGCAACAGAACGCGCGGCTCGCAGACTATGGCTCGGGCGAGCGCGACGCGCTGGCGCTGGCCACCCGACAGTTCGGAAACGCGGGCGCCGAGCTTGTCGGCGAGGCCGACCATGTCGAGGGCTTCGCGGACGCGCTTTGCCTGCTCGGCGCCGGACAGTTTGCGCAGCGACAGGCCGAAGCCGACATTCTCGGCGACGTTCATATGCGGGAACAGCGCATAATCCTGGAACACGGTGTTGACGGGACGGTCGAACGGCCTGAGCGCGGTGATGTCGCGACCATCGAGCAGCACCTTGCCGCTCGACGGGCTCTCGAAACCGGCAATGACGCGCAGGCTGGTGGTCTTGCCGCAGCCCGAGGGCCCGAGCAGGGTGATGAACTCGCCGCTGATAATGTCGAGATCGACGGCGTCGAGCCCGACAATGCCGCCGGGGAAAACCTTCGAGACCGTGTCCAGGCGTACCAGCGCATCAGGCGCCATCGCGAACCTCGGACGGCTTGGTGGTGTTGACCCAGAGGATCTGGCAAGGCTCGGTGCCGGGATTGCGGAAGGCGTGCAGAAGCGTGCTCTTGAAGGCAAAGGAGTCGCCGCTCTTCAGCACGTATTTTGTCGAGTCCACCACCAGTTCGACCTCGCCCGACAGGACATAGCCGAACTCGTGACCGATATGCGCATAGGCTTCCGCCGTGCCGCCATCGGCTTCCACCGTCACCAAGAGGCCGGTCAGCGCCGCGCCCGGCGGCGACAGCAGCGCCTTGGCGATGCCTTCCGACTTGACCGGGAGCTGCCGCCTTTTGTCGGCGCGCACGCAATAGAGATCGTTGGCGGCTTCGTTGCCGTCGGTGATCAGCGCCGAAGGCTCGATGTCGAGCGCGGCCGCAAGCGGCCAGATCACCTTGACGCGCAGCGAAGACAGGCCGCGCTCGATCTGGCTCAGCGCACCGATGGAGACGCCGGCTTTTGCTGCCAGCTCGGCCAACGACAAATTGCGCTCCAGCCGCAGCGCCCGCACGCGCCGGCCGACGCGAATGTCGGCGTCGGCCTTGGGCTTCTCGGTTGCGTCGTCAAGCATGTCCATGCGTGGGTCCTCGTCTCTTTATTGGCGCGGCGCGGGGTTGATAGGCTCCCCCTTCTCCCCTTGTGGGAGAAGGTGTCGCCGAAGGCGACGGATGAGGGGTGTTCCAGCGGAGTGAGACGTTGGCGTTCCTTGGAACACCCCTCATCCGTCTCGGCGCTGTGCGCCGATCCACCTTCTCCCACAAGGGGAGAAGGGGACACCCCAGCCTCAGCTCACCCCCCAGCCTTCACCTTCTCGAACATCTTCGCCACATCGTCATTCTGCTTCATCGGTCCGGTGAAGATGGTGGTCTTCAGCATCACCTCCGGGTCCGCCGGCAATTGCAGCTTGTCCAGTTCGTCCTTCGCCACGCCGGCGAAGGCGGTGCTCAGCGAGCTGCCATAGCCGTAGGCCTGGATCAGGTACTTACCCGAGTCGGCGTCGAGCCGGCTGTTGATGAAGTCATAGGCGAGGTCGACGTTTTTGGCGTCCTTGAGCATGACGAAGCCGCAGGCCCAGGTCAGCATGCCCTCCTTCGGCTTCATGAACTCGACCGGCACGCCCTGCTTCTTCAGCGAGGTTGCCGACGCGTTCCAGGTCATGGCGGCGACCAGCTGGCCGCTGGCCAGCGCCTGTTCGACCGAGGTCATGTCGGTGGTGTAGTTGGAGAGCAGCGGACGCTGCTCGCGCAATTTTTCCGCCACCTTGTCCATCTGCTCCGGCGTCATATCGAAGGGGTTTACGCCGGCCAGAAGTGCTGCAACGATCGGCGTGTCATGCACGGCATCGATGGTCGCCATGCGGCCGGCATATTGCTTGTCCCACAGAAGGTTCCAGCTCGCTTCCGGGTTCTTCACCAGATCGGTGCGGTAGAGGATCGAGGTGTTGCCCCAGTCCCACGGCACCATCCAGACCTTGCCGTCGCCGGCCTGGATGTCGGGCAGGTTCTTGAACACCGGGAAGATCGAATCCCAGTTCTTGATGCGCTTGGTATCGATCGGCTGCAGCAGGCCTTCCTTGTTCCAGCGCGCCACCTTGTCGTAGCAGGGATGGGCGATATCGGGGCGGAAGCCGGCCTTGACCTTGGTGAAGGCATCGTCGTCGTCGCCGAAGATCGAGGCCTCGACGCCATCCGGATGGGCCGTCAGGAAGCTCTTGTTGAAGTCGGGCAGTTCATAGCCGGACCAGGTGAAATATTGCAGCTTGTCGGCGGCGAAGGCGACAGTCGACGACAGGACGATTGCAAGCGCGGCAAGCCCGGTGCGGGCTGTCTTTGCAGTGATCGATTTCGGGCCAGTGATCGATTTCAGCCCAGTAATTGATTTCGGGTCGAATGCCATTTCGGTTCTCCTCTTTTGTTATGGTTCAGGCTGGACTGGTGGGCGCCNACGGGCTGTGCTCAGCCCGCGATGGCGCAGGATTTCGGCGATGCCGGCGATGATGACGGACACAGCAAGGATAGCTGTCCCCAGCGCCATCACGGTAGGCAGCGAGCGAGGAAAACGCAGTTGGCTCCAGATGTAGAGCGGCAGCGTCGGCTCGGTGCCGGCGAGGAAGAAGACGACGATGAACTCGTCGAAGGAAATCAGAAAGGCCAGCATGAAGGCCGAGACGATGGCCGGCAGCGAGAGCGGCAACATCACCCGCCGGAAGGTCGTCCAGTCGGAAGCGCCGAGATCGAGTGCGGCCTCGCGAATGGTTTTCGGAATTGCGGCAAACCGGCTGCGCATGATCACCACGGTGGTCGGCAGCGCCACCAGTATGTGGCCGAGAACGATGGCGATGCGCGACGGGCCGAGGCCGATGAGATTGACGAGGATCAGCAACGATATGCCGACGATGACGCCGGGGATCAGGATCGGCAGCCTGGAGATGGCGCTGATGGTGGCGGCGAGCGGCGAACGACCGTAGAGGTCCATATAGGAGACGGTGATGCCGCAGAGCGTGGCGCCGGCGGCGGCCACGACGCCAATGACGAGACTGTTCAAAAGCGCGCCGGACAGCGCCGGATTGCCATAGAGCGTGGCATACCATTCGAGCGTGAAGCCCTGCAGCGGAAACGCGGCCTGGATGGAGTTGTTGAAGGAAAACAGCGGGATCAACAGCACCGGCAGATAGAGGAAGACGAGATAGGCAAGCACATAGACGCCGAGCCAGCCGCGGCCATCATCTCTCCGCGCCGCGCTCATGTGCGGCTGCCGAATTTGCGGTCGGCGCCGCGTGCGACCAGCACCACGCAGAGGATGACCAGCATCACGCAGACTGAAAGTGCCGCCCCGAACGGCCAGTCATTGGCCTTGCCGAACTGCGACTGGATCAATGTGCCGATCATGGTGCTGGCGGGACCGCCGACCATGGCCGGGGTGACATAGTCGCCGACCGTCGGCACAAAGACGACGAGGGCGGCCGCCAGAACGCCCGGCATCGAATTGGGCAAGACGACGCGGCGAAACGCCGTGAACGGTCTGGCGCCGAGATCGGAGGCGGCTTCGAGCAGCGATTTCGGGATGGTGTCCAGCGCCACATAGATCGGCAGGATGGCGAAGGGCGCATAGGCATGCGCCAGCGTGACGACCACCGCCGCCGGCGTGTTGAGGAAGGCCAGCGTCGGTTCCGACCAGATGCCGCTTTCGATCAGCGCCGAGTTCAAGACGCCATTGTAGGCCAGCACGATCTTCCACGCGAAAACACGCAGGAGATAGCTGGTCCAGAACGGCAGGGTCACCAGAAACAAAAGCAGGCTGCGGCGGCGGCCGGCATGGAAGGCGAGATAGTAGGCGACGGGATAGGCGGTGACGACGGTTGCCAGCGTCACCAGGCCGGCGATCACCAGCGAGCGCAGCGTCACCGTCCAGTAGAGCGGATCGGAGACCACGGTGATGAAGTTGCCTGCCGTGAAGCCGGCGCCGAGCAGCGAGCCGTCATTGCCGCGCAAAGCGAGGAACAGCACCAGGCCGAGGGCAAACAGGATCAGGAAGAAGGTGACGAGCCCGCCCGGCAGCAACATGGCGAAGCGGAAGCCCCGGGCGGAGCCTGCTGGCGCTTCAGACGCAACGACGGTCGACATCGGGCTACTCGACAGAAATATGAAATCGACTTAACTTTTTTCATATTTGTGAAACTGTCAAGTTGAATCAACGCTCGAACGCGTCCAGCATCCGGTACCAGGCGATGGTCGCGGCAACGCCGACCTGGCGGAAGGCGTGGAACGGGATCGGCCGGATCGGCGACAGCGGGAACGGCAATTGATTGACATCGCCGCCCGCGAGGTAGCCCGCCATGCGTTTTCCCAGCGCGGTCATCAGGCCGACGCCCCTGCCCTGGCAACCAACTACGGCGAGCAGGCCCTTTTCCGGCTCATGGATGTGCGCCAGGTGATCCGGCGTCATCGCCACACGACCGAACCAGCGTTTCTCGATCGAGATATGGGCCAAGGCCGGATAGAGCCGCACCAGCGCGCGCTGCAGATGCGCCCAGTCGGCCTCGCTCCTCGGCCGCGCCATGCGGCCGCGGCCGCCAAGCACCAGATGGCCGTCGGTTGTTTTGCGGTAGTAGACGAGAATGCGCCTGGAGTCGGACACCGCCTGCCCTTCCGGCAGGATCGTCGCCGCAAGGTTGGATGACAGCGGCGCGGTGGCGACCTGGAAGGAATGCAGCGGCACGATCGTTTCGGCGAGGCCCGGAAGCAGTCCATCGGTATAGGCGTTCGTCGCCAGGACAACCGCTTTCGCCCGCACCTCGGCGCCGTATTTGGTTGAAACACGCCAAAGGCCGGCTTCCTTGCGGAGTTTCACCACCTTTTGCCGCTCGGCAATGCTGGCGCCGGCGGCGGCAGCGATGCGCGCCAGTTCCACTGTATAGGCGAGCGGATCGATGATGCCGGCGCGGCGGTCGAGCCAGCCGCCGAGATAGCCTTGCGCGCCGGTCATAGCTGCGATCTCGCTTTCATTCAGAAGCCGGACATCGGCGCCACGCGCCCGCCATTGACGATCCCTGTTCGCCGCCGCTTTCAATGCGGTTTCGGTATGCGCGGCCTGGATCCAGCCATTGCGCATGAACGGCACCGCCAGCTTTTCGTCTTGGATGAGATCGAACACCGTCTCCGCCGTCGAGGCGGCGAAATCGACCAGCGCTTGGCCACGCTCGGGGCCGAAATGCTCGAGCAGCCATTCGGGATCATATTTCAGGCCGGGAATGACCTGGCCGCCATTGAGGCCCGAGGCGCCCTGGCCGATCTCGCCAGCCTCCAGCACCTGTACACCGAGACCGAGCCGGGCTGCGTGCAAGGCGGTCGACAGGCCCATGAAGCCGCCGCCGATGATGGCAACGTCAACCGGCGCCGGGACGAGCGACTGGAAGGCGGATGCGGTCTGCGGCTTCTGCCAGATCGGAACGGAAAACGGTGCGGGCAAGGCTTCACCTGGAGTATGCGGAAAATGAAAATGCTAGTGCCAGTTTCATTTTTTTGAAAGAGCGGCGTCATGTCAGAACCGACAATTGCCTGCGCCACGGGATAGACCTTTGGCGTGAAACCGGTGAAAGTGCTGCGCCCTTGGGCCAGCTCGCATCTTGATCATTCAAAGGACCGTAAGCCATGACGAACCCAACGCAGCTTCCCGCCGACGGGCTCTTCATCGGCCGTGCCAGGGCAGGCGAAGCCTCGCATCCTCTGGTGGTCACCGTGCGCGACGGCATCGTTTTCGACATCACCTCGACCACCGCACCCACCGTGCGCGACATTTGCGAGATGGCCGATCCGGCCGGACACGTGCGCTCTGCCAAGGGCAAACCGATCGGCTCGCTCGATGCGATCGCCGCCAACAGTTTTCAGGCCACCCGCGATCCGGCAAAACCCTATCTGCTCTCGCCTGTCGACCTGCAGGCGGTGAAGGCGTCGGGCGTGACCTTCGTGGTCAGCCTGCTCGAACGCGTCATCGAGGAGCAGGCGCGCGGCTCGGCGGAAAAGGCCGACGCCATCCGCGCCGACATTGCCGGGCTGATCGGCCACGATCTGTCCAAGCTGAAGCCCGGCTCGCCCGAAGCGATGGAGATCAAGGCCAAGCTCATCCAGCGCGGCGCCTGGTCGCAATATCTGGAAGTCGGCATCGGCCCCGACGCCGAGATCTTCACCAAATGCCAGCCGATGGCGTCCGTCGGCTTCGGCGCCGATGTCGGGCTGCATCCTGTCTCCACCTGGAACAACCCCGAGCCGGAGATCGCCATGATCGCCGCCAGCACCGGCAAGATCGTCGGCGCGACCATCGGCAACGACGTCAATCTGCGCGACGTCGAGGGACGCTCGGCGCTGCTGCTCGGCAAGGCCAAGGACAACAATGCCTCGGCCTCGCTTGGGCCCTTCATCCGGTTGTTCGACGCAAGCTTTTCCATCGACGATGTCAAGCGCGCCACGGTGCGGCTGAAGGTCGAGGGCGAGGACGGGTTTTCGCTGGAGGGCGCGAGCTCGATGGCCGAGATCAGCCGTTCGCCCGAAGAGCTGGTCGCGGCCGCCATGGGGCCGCACCACCAGTATCCCGACGGCTTGGCGCTTTATCTCGGCACCATGTTCGTGCCGTCGAAGGATCGCGGCGAGAAGGGCAAGGGATTCACCCACAAGATCGGCGACATCGTCACCATCTCGTCGGAGAAATTCGGCGCGCTGGTGAACCGCGTGCTTCTGTCGCCCGATTGCCCGCACTGGACCTACGGCGCCAGCCATCTCATGCGGGACCTCGCCAAGGCCGACCTGATCTGATTTCGGAGCAGCGGGACGAACGGATAGCCGATAAACGTTCGTATCCGGTCCCTGTAAGCCGTTTGTTAGCGGAATCCGGGTGACTGTATCGGAAATTCGCTCCAGGATCGGGGCGCGGTCTGTGGGGGCCGAATCGCATGCTCGGTTTGCCGATGATATCGGTGCGCAATCTCGCCATGCGTTATGGCGGCGTTGTCGCGCTCAGGGATATGAACCTGTCTGTCGGACAGGGGACCATCCATGCTGTCGTCGGTGAAAGCGGCGCCGGAAAGTCGACGCTGGTGAAGGTGCTTGCCGGCGTGCTCCGGCCCGACAGCGGCACCATCCGCGTCGGCGACCAGATGGTCACCGTCGACAGCCCGATCGCTGCACGCAAGCACAGCTTCGGCGTCGTCCACCAGGGGCTCGGCCTGTTTGCCGACCGCTCGGTGCTGGCCAATCTGTTCGTCAATCGCGAGCCGTTGCGCAATGGCTTCGTCTCCAGGCGCGAGATGGAGGCACGCAGCCGCACCTTGCTTCGGCAACTCAAGCTCGACGTCGATGTCCACGCTCCTGTGGGCCAACTCGGCATGGGCGAACGGCAATATGTCGAACTCGGCCGCGCAATTCTGGAAGGCCCGAGGCTGCTGATCCTCGATGAACCGAATTCTGCGCTCGACCGGCGCCAGACCGAGCACCTGTTCACCGTACTAAGTGACCTCAAGGCCAAGGGCACGAGCGTGCTCTATGTCTCGCACCGGCTGGAGGATGTGTTTGCGATCGCAGACCAGGTCACCGTGATGCGCAACGGCCGTGACGTGCTGACAAGTGGGCGCTCGGCGTTGAGCGAAGCCGATGTGATCGACGCCATGATCGGCCAGCAGCGCGGCAGCCTGTTCCCGCCTGCACTGCCGGCCAATGCCAGCACGATAAGGCCGCGGATCACGGTGGAGGGTCTGAGCGGCGGCCGGATTTCCGGCGTCAGCTTCACCGCCCGCTCCGGCGAGATCCTCGGCTTGGCCGGGCTTGAGGGGTCAGGCGTTGAACACCTGTTCGAGATGCTGTTTGGCCTGCGCAAGGCGCAAGGCGGCAGGGTGCGGCTCCCCGACGGCTACGGCTTGCCTGGAAATCCGACCGAAGCGGCGCGGCGCGGCATCGGCCTGGTGCCGGCCAACCGCCTGTGCAACGGCCTGATGCCCGACCGGTCGCTGGCCTTCAACATAGGCAACATCGCTACCGGCGCCCGCAACTGGGGGTCGCGCCGCTACTCGCCCAAGGCCGCGATCGCCGCCGCCGCAAGGCAGATCGATGCGCTGCGCATCAAGGGCCTGCCGGACGCGCCGGTGAATTCGCTGCTGGCCGGCGATCAGCAGAAGATCGTAGTCGCCAAATGGCTGGAGACGGCGCCGCAAGTGCTGCTCCTAGACAATCCGGCTGGCGGTATCGAGGCGGCTGCCAAGCGCAAGATCTATGCGCTGATCCGGCAGATGGCAGCCAATGGCTGTATCGTTTTGCTGCGTTCGGTCGAGCCGTCCGAACTGACCAACCTCAGCAACCGCGTCCTTGTCTTCCACCGCGGCCGGGTCGCCGGCGAGCTGTCCGGCGCCGAGATGAAGCGAAGGACAGTGCTGCAACTGACCACCACCGGCGAGATGCCGGAAGCGGAGCGGCCGAAAAAGAAACTCGTGGGAGCCATGGCATGACACGATTGGATCCCATGCTACAGCTTGCCGGTTCGGCTGCCCACCCGCAGCGCAGCCTTCGCCTGCCCGTCGAACTCAGGCCGCTCATCGGGCTCGTTGTCCTGGTGGCGATTACAGGCTTTGCCCGGCCGGATTTCCTCGACGAGGCCAATGTGCTGTCGTTGCTGGAAACCGCTGCGTATCCCGGCATGCTGGCGATCGGCATGGTGTTCGTGCTCGCACTCCGCGAGATCGACCTTTCCGTCGGCTGGATGTTCCATCTCGCGGCCCTTCTCACCGCATTCCTTCTGGCCGCCGGCATCGACCCGTGGCTTGCCGCCCTTTCCGGCGTGCTGCTCGGCGCCGGGCTCGGCCTCGTCAACGGCCTGCTGGTGGTGGCGCTGCGACTGCCGGCCATCGTCGTTACGCTGGGCACCTTTGCAATGTTCCGGGGCCTGGCGGCGGTGGCCGTCAAGATGCAAGCGACAGCTCCGGCCAGCCCAGGCGGCGACTTCTTTGAGATCGTTCACGGCAAGCTGTTCGGCCTTGTGCCGACGGCTGTCTTTGTCTTCGTCACAATGGCGGTGGTGATGCACCTCGTGCTTCACCGCAGCCGCTTCGGCTACCGGATCCAGGCCGTCGGCAGCAATCCGCAGGCGGCGCTCTATGCCGGCATCCCGACAGGTGCTGTGCGGCTGCAGACGCTGGTGCTGATGGGCATCGTCTCGGGGCTGGCGGGCGCGCTGTGGCTTGGCTCTCCCGTTACCGACGTCGACCAAGGCGGCGGTTTCGTGCTGATGGCGATTGCCGCGGCGATCATCGGCGGCACCTCGCTTTCCGGCGGGCGCGGCACCGTCTTCGGTGCGGTGATCGGCATGCTGATCGTCCAGGTCATCTTGAGCGGCGTGACCCTGTTGGGCATCGACGCCGCATGGAGCCCCTTCGTGATCGGCGCGGTGATGGTGCTGGCGCTCGCGCTCGACCGGCTGGACAAGGTGCTGCGCATCCGCCAGGCCGAGCGCTTTCAGGAAAATCCGCGCGCCTGAGTTTAAGCCCCGCCTGCTTGCCGGGAAATATCTCTATCTCTTGGTTGACGCAATTCCGGACGGAAAACCGTTTCACACTTTTCCTGGAATCGCCCTCTAACTGATGCGATCTGATGGGATCGCTGATGGCGCGTTGCATCGCGCCACCATCCATTGGGCGGATGGAGGCTTGCCATCGGCCGCAAAAGAAGATGCTCTGCGCATCCGGGTCGGCGCTGGCAGGAGGAGAGGATCAAGGGCATGGCCCGGATCATCGTCGGACGTGGAGGTCGTTTTTCAACATGGGAGGAAAGCAAATGCTGACGAGGCTACGATTACTCGTGCTTGGCTTGATTGTGGCGCTGGCCGTTCCGGCGGCGGCACAGGCCAAGACGTTCTACTGGATTTCGCATGGCGGCCCGGCCGACCCCGTATGGACCTACTTCCTGGCCGGCGCCAAGCAATGGGCGAAGGACACCGGCAACACCGTCAACACCTCGTTCCACAATGGCGACGTTGCCTCGCAGCAGGAGGCCGTGCGCGCCGCGATCTCGGCCAAGGCCGACGGCATCGTCACCACCAGCCCCGATCCGGGCAGCCTGATCGAAATCGCCAAGGAAGCCAACACCGCCAAGATCCCGATCATCAACTTCAACACGCCCGATCCCAAGGCAAGCTTCGACGCCTATGTCGGCGGCGACAACGTCACCTTCGGCAAGCACTGGGCGCAATATCTGGTCGACAAGGGTCTGGTGAAGAAGGGCGACTTCGTCTGGATGCCGGTCGAAATCCCCGGCGCCACCTACGGCGTCCAGGAAGAGGAAGGCATCAAGAGCGTCTTCGAACCGCTGGGGATCACCTATGAGATCACCGAAGCGACGCTCGACCAGGCCGAAGCCATCAACCGCATGGTCGACTATCTCACCGCGAACAAGGCCAAGGTCAAGGCAATCATCGGCCTCGGCGATCTGGTCACCGGCTCGATCAAGCGGGTGTTCGACCAGGCCGGCATCAAGCCGGGCGAAATCCCGGTCGTCGGCTGGGGCAACTCGCTCGACACCACCCAGGAAGTGCTGACCGGCTACGTCAATGCCGGCCAGTGGCAGGACCCGCAGGCGACCAGCTATGTCGCTCTGTCGCTGGCCAACATGGCGGCGTCAGGCATTCCCCCGGGCTTCAACGTCATCACCGGCGCGCTCTATGAAAAGGACACCGCGCAGGTCTACGACGACATCCTGTCCGGCAAATAACCCAGACGTTCAACAGTCGCGGCCGCAGCCGCGGTCGCGACTGTCTTTCGCCGAGCCCTTCGCGTTGCGCGCTGGGCTCAGCCTTTCCCTTCCTGTCGCGGGTTATCAGTGGAAAACCGTTCGCTCATCCAACGCCTGATCGCGAGGCCGGAATTCGGGCCCTTCGTTCTGCTCATCGTCGAAATCGCGGTGTTCTGGAGCATCAACCACGATTTCCTGTCGCCGCAGAACATCTCCAACACGCTGGCCTTCACCGTCGAGCTCGGGCTGATCGCGCTGGCGATGACGCTGTTGATGACGTCGGGTGAATTCGATCTGTCGGTCGGCTCGCTGTTCGGCTTTTCGCCGGTGCTGATGTGGACGCTGTTCAACAGCGGCCTGACCTCGCTGGAGGTCGGCTTCCTCGCCGCGCTGCTGATCGCGGCCTTCATCGGCCTGGTCAATGGCTGGTTCGTCACGCAGCTGAAAATCCCATCCTTCCTGGTGACGCTCGGCATGCTGCTGGTGGTGCGCGGCACCGCGCTGTTCGTCACCGACGGCTTTCCGCAGCGGACGTGGAGCGCCGAGGGCAGCTGGCTGGCCGAAGCGCTGGTCGGTGATTTCTTCATCGGCCCGTTCCGCATCTACATGTCGCTCTTCTGGTTCATCGCGGCGGCCATCGCGCTGGGCTACGTGCTGACGCAAAGCCGGACCGGCAACTGGATCCAGGCAGCCGGCGGCAATCCAGGCGCCGCAAGGGCGCGCGGCGTCAACGTCAGCGGCGTCAAGATCGGCCTGTTCGTGCTGTCGTCGGTGATGGCTTCGCTTGCCGGCGTCATCTCGTCGCTGCGCACGTCGGCCGCCAACCCCAACAGCGGCACCGGCTACGAGCTCGAAGTCATCGCCATGGTGGTGATCGGCGGCACGGCGCTGACCGGTGGGCGCGGCACCATCATCGGCACCGTGCTCGGCATCCTCATCCTGCGCGTCATGCGCAACGGCATCGTGCTGATCGGCGTGCCCGGGCTGGCCTACAACATCTTCATCGGCGCCATCATCCTCGGCATGATGGCGCTGCACTCATGGCTGGAACGCCGGCATCAGGCAGGGACCTAGAACCATGGCTGAACCGCTCATCCGCATGTCCAACATCAAAAAGTCCTACGGGCGCGTGCAGGCGCTCGAAGACGCCAATTTTCATGTCAACGAAAGGGAGATCGTCGGCCTGCTCGGCGACAATGGCGCCGGCAAATCGACGCTGATCAAGGTGTTGTCGGGGGCGGTGCCGCTGACCAGCGGCGACATTTTCATCCGCGGCAAGAAGGTCAATCTGCGCAGCACCAGCGACGCCATCGCGCACGGCATCGAGACGATCTACCAGGATTCGGCACTGGTGACGCAGCTGTCGATCGCGCGCAACCTGTTCCTCGGCCGCGAGCCGATCAAACCGCCGCGCTTTTTGAACCGCATGGACCAGGAGGCGATGAACAATGTCGCCCGCGACCTGTTGAAACAGGTCGGCATCTCCAAGAACATCCCGCCGACGACGCCGATCGGCTCCCTGTCCGGCGGCGAGCGGCAGGCCGTCGCCATCGCGCGCGCCATGCACTTCGACAGCGACCTGATCATCCTCGACGAGCCGACCAACAATCTCGGCGTCGCCGAGACGCAAGGCGTGCTGAGCTTCGTGCGCAACGCGCGCGATTCCGGGCATTCCTGCATCTTCATCGCCCACAACATCCACCATGTCTTCCAGGTGGTTGACCGCATCGTCGTCATGCGCCGGGGCAAGGTGGTGGCCGACGACATCGACCCGAAGAAGACCAGCGTGGCCGAGGTCGAACGCATCATCACCGGGATGTCGGACAAGGAGATCCGCGACGCCATCATCGAAGGCGGGCCATCGCACGGCTGAACCGTCTTCGCGCCGTCTGGCACGGAAACGCATCCGCTCTAACTCGTTGTAGAGCATGACCTTTTGACAAAACGGTTCCCGTTTGTCCGAGAAAACCGGCTTCCCACTTTTCGGGATCATGCTCTATGACTGCAGCCATGAAAGCCACCGTTGCCGACATAGCCAGGAGCTGCGGCCTGTCGACCGCGACCGTCGACCGGGTTCTGAACAACCGGGCCGGCGCGAGCGCCGCCAACCGCCAACGGGTGATGGAGGCGGCCAAGCAGCTCGGCTATTTGCCGGTGGTCGATCAGGTGACGCTGCCGTCGCGGCCGGCGCATCTTGAATTCTTCCTGCCGATCGGCGCCAACGGTTTCATGATCGACCTCGCCGGGCACATCGAGGACTATGCGGGACGCCTGCCGCTGGTCGCCTCGTGCCGGATCCACAATCTCGGCGGCATCTCGCCGGCAGCGCTGCAGGCGGCGGTTGAAAATCTGTCGCTGAAGGCCAATGGCGTCGGCGTCATTGCCGTCGATCATCCGCGAACGCGCAACATATTGCGCGATGTGGTCGAGGCAGGCATCCGCCTTGTCACGCTGGTCTCCGACGTTCCAGCCGCCCCGCGTTCGGCCTATGTCGGCATCGACAACCGGGTTGCCGGACGCACGGCGGCGCTGTTGATGGGGCGCTTCCTCAACGGCCGCCAGGGTCATCTGGCGATGGTCGTCGGCTCGCGTTCCTATCGCGGGCACGAGGAGCGCGAAATGGGTTTTCGGTCGGTACTGACAGAGGAATTCCCCAATCTCACCGTCTCGAGTGCGGTCGAGATCAATGACGAACCCGAAGGCAGCTACACAGCAACGATGCAGGCGCTGCACAACGAGCCGGAACTGCTCGGCATCTATTGCGTCGGGGCCGGGCGCTCAGGTGTGGCGAGAGCGCTGCTCGAGGCCAAGCCAAAGAAGAAGCCGGTCTTCATCTGCCACGACCTGACCAAGGAAACGCGCGGCTATCTCGTCGACGACCTCGCCGATGTCGTCATCGACCAGAATGCGCGGCTGATCGCGGAGCAATCTGTGATCCGCCTGCTCGGCTCGATCGCGTCCGCCGCGCCCTACCTGACGAAGAAGTTCATCGAGCCACGGCTGATCTTCAAGGAAAACGTGCCGGTGCAGTGAAGTCGCGCCGTGGCGGTTTCTCCGATTTGTACGACAAGTCGGGGTAGATGCCGCAAATCTGCACAGCAGCCATGCAACTTTCATTGTTGCCGAATCATTGGGCAACCCGTACTCATCTGGGTGTCGGCCATCTACTCCTCCCAGATGCGATGCCGACGCTGAGCGCGGTGCACCTCCTCCCGCATCTCGTTCGAAATCGAGCCCGCTGCCACCTCCTCCCGGCAGCGGGCTTTTTTCATTCTCAAATGAATCTAAATTAGAGTTGACGGGCAAGTTCGGAGAATAGCCAAAAGCCCCGCCGGATGATGGGGACTCCTCAACTCCGAAAGCTGGAATTCAGCGCGCCCTGAAAGAGCTGATCAGGCCTTCAGCCATGCGCACGAACTGCGTGCTGGGGCCCTGGCAGCCCATGGTCTGCACGCTGACGCGCGCCCCTTCGAACAGCAGCGACAGCGTATCGGCCAGAAGCTCGGCCTGACCGATGCCCGCATCCCGGCACAGCGCAACGAGGCGATCGCGCTGAGCGCTCTTGAGCTCCTTGATCACGCTCCTGGCGGGATGGTCCGGCTCGGTCAATTCGGCGGCGGCATTGGCCATGTCGCAGCCGCGACCGTCAGCCGCCAGGCAAGCAGCGGCCATGCGAATCCAGGCATGCAACTGGGCGAGCTTGTCGCCGGGATGCTCAGCCTCGAATTGGTCCCACATCGCGGCGCCTTTAGCCGCCGACGCGCGCAGGCACTGGACGATCAGTTCGTCCTTCGACTCAAAATGACGGTAGAGCGTCATCTTGTTGGTGCCGGCGGCTTCCGTGATGGCGTCTACGCCGACGCCCTTGATGCCATGTTTGTGAAACATGTCCTGCGCCGTCTCCAGGATTCGATCCCGGGGACGCACGCGATCCATAATGCCGTCTGCCATCGCAGTCTCCTTGTCTCCCTAAAAATTCGGTTCACCTCTTGACTAGGGTGTTACCGGTCTGTAACTATCCGAATGTTACTTACTGGTAACACCTATGTAGCCTTCCGTCAATAACAAGGCCGTGAACTGGTCCTGCCAGATCACAAAGGGTGAAAATTGCAGGTCATGCGGCTCCGGCCGGTGAAGAGATGAAAACCGGTTCGCGATCATCCGATGCGGGCCGCTGGAATGGAGACGCTCCAATGTCGCAGCGCAAGGATTTGACCATCGATGAAGCCATCCGGGATCCGATGATCCGGCTGGTGATGAAAGCGGACCGCGTCAACCCGCGCGCCTTCGAAGCGATGCTGAGGACCGTGGCCGATGAGCAGGGCCTCAGCGGCGCGGCGCCGTCTTCGTATTTTTTGCAGGACCCGGGTTCGGTGCGCGGCAGGCGGCTGTCCCGGTCTGTCCGTTCTTTTAAAGAGGCCGGTTCTTCTAAAGAGGTTTGCGTGTCGTGGTAAATTTTTTCATTCATCGTCCGATCTTCGCCTCGGCGATCGCCATCATCATGGTGCTCGCCGGGACGATTTGTTATTTCCTTTTGCCGGTTTCGCAGTTTCCCGACATCACGCCGCCGCAGGTCGTGGTCAGCGCGCATTATCCGGGCGCCAGCGCGCAAGTGGTCGCCGATACGGTGACGACGCCGCTGGAGCAGCAGATCAACGGCGTCGAAGGCATGACCTACATGTCGTCGTCGAGCTCCAATGACGGCTCCTCGACCATCACCATCACCTTCGATGTCGGCTATTCCTTGAGCACCGCGGCCGTCGACGTCCAGAACCGCGTCTCGCAAGCGGCCTCCTCGCTGCCGGCGATCGTCAACCAGGGCGGCGTGACGATCAAGAAGCAGAACCCAAATTTCGTCCTCATCGTCAACCTGACCTCGCCCGACAGTTCGGTCGATCCGGTGGCGCTGAGTAACCTCGCCTATCTGCAGGTCGTCGATCCGCTGAAGCGGCTGCCTGGCGTCGGCGACGTCCAGATATTCGGCGAGCGCCGCTACTCGATGCGCGTCTGGCTCGACCCGGACAAGCTCGCCAATCTTGGCATCACCGCCGTCGACGTCCAGAATGCCATCTCGGAACAGAACGTCCAGGTGGCCGCCGGCAAGATCGGCCAGTCGCCGGCGCCCGCCGGCACCGCCTTCGAGATGCAGGTCAACGCCGTCGGCCGCCTGAGCGACCCCAAGGAGTTCGGCGACATCGTCGTGCGCGCCAACACCGGCACCGGCTCGCTGGTGCGGCTCCGCGACGTCGCCCGCATCGAGCTCGGCGCGCTGCAATATTCGTCGTCGGCCTTCTTCGGCAAGGACCCGACGGTGGTGCTCGCCGTCTACCAGATGCCGGGTTCCAACGCGCTCGATCTGCAGCAGCACGTCAAGGACAAGATGCAGGAACTGTCGGCCCGTTTTCCCAAGGGCGTCAGCTACGCCATGCACTACGACACCACGCGCTTCGTGTCGGCATCGATGCATGACGTGCTGATCACGCTTGGCGAAGCGCTGGTGCTGGTCGTGGCCGTGGTGTTCATCTTCCTGCAGAGCTGGCGCACGACGATCATCCCGACCATCGCCATTCCGGTGTCGCTGGTGGCGACGATGGTGGTCATGGAAATGATGGGCTTCTCGCTCAACATGCTCTCCCTGCTCGGCATGGTGCTGGCCATCGGCCTCGTCGTCGACGACGCCATCGTGGTGGTCGAGAATGTCGAGCGACAATTGGAGGCGGGCCTCAAACCGCTGGCGGCGACCAAGGCCGCGATGGCCGAGGTCACCGGACCGATCATCGCCACCACCGCGGTGCTGATGGCCGTCTTCGTGCCCGTCGCCTTCATTCCTGGCGTCTCCGGCAAGCTCTACAATCAGTTCGCGCTGACGGTGGCGATTTCGGTCGGCATATCCGCCTTCAACTCGCTGACGCTCAGCCCGGCGCTGAGTGCCGCCTTCCTGCGCCATCGCGGGGAGACGCAGTTCGCCCCGTTCCGCTGGTTCAACACGGGTTTCGATAGGCTGTCGCATGCCTATGCCCATGGCGTACGCATCCTCATCCGGCTGCGCTGGATCATGCTCGGTCTGTTCGCGGCCGGCCTGGTCGCCACCTACTTCGTCTGGCAGAAGCTGCCCTCGACCTTCCTTCCGGTCGAGGACCAGGGTTACTTCTTCGTCGTCATCCAGCTGCCTGACGGCGCCTCGCTGGAACGCACCGACGCGGTGGCCCAGAAGGCGCGCGACATCCTCCAAGCTACGCCCGGCGTCGAGATTGTCGGCTCGATCAGCGGCCTGAACTTCCTGACCAGTGCCGCGCAGTCGAACTCGGCTGTCGAGTTCGCCATCCTGAAGCCGTGGGAAGAGCGCGGCCCCGACCAGAGCGCGTCGAAGCTCGTCGCCGACGTGCGCGGCAAGCTGATGCAGATTCCGGAAGCCTTCGCGCTGTCCTTCGATCCGCCTTCGATCCCGGGTATCGGCACCACGGGCGGCTTCGAATTCGTCGTCGAGGATCTCACCGGGCGCGGCAGTTCAGCCCTCAACGACGCGACGCAAGCCGTGATCGCCGAGGCGCGCAAGCAGCCGGAAATCAATCCGCAGCAGCTGTTCTCGCCGTTCTCGACCTCGACGCCGCAGTTCAACTACGACCTCGACCGCAGCAAGGCCAAACTGCTCGGCCTCAACCTGCCCGACGTCTTCAACACGCTGCAGATCTATCTCGGCTCGCTCTACGTCAACGACTTCAACCTGTTCGGCCGCACCTTCCGGGTGACCATCCAGGCCGACAAGGATGCACGTGCCGACGCAGGCGACCTTTCGCGGCTCTATGTGCGCAACGCCTCCGGCGGCATGGTGCCGCTGAGCACACTGGGCAAACTGGTGCCGTTCGTCGGCCCGGAAACCGTGCCGCACTACAACAACAACGCCTCGGCCACGATCAATGGCGGCGCAGCCCCCGGCTTCTCGTCGGGCCAGGCGGTTGCCGCGATGGAACGGGCCGCCGCCACCGCTTTGCCCAGGGATTTCGGTTTCGAATGGACCGGCATCACCTTCCAGGAGCTCAAGGCAGGATCGATAGCGTCGGTCGTCTTCGGCCTCGCCATCGTCTTCGTCTTCCTGATCCTGGCGATGCAGTATGAGAGCTGGGCGATGCCGTTCATGGTGCTGCTGGCGGTGCCACTGGCCCTGTTCGGCGCCTTCGCAGCCCTGTTCTTGCGCGGCATGCAGATCGACGTCTACTCGCAGATCGGCTTCGTCATGCTGATCGGCCTCGCCGCCAAGAACGCGATCCTGATCGTCGA
This sequence comes from Mesorhizobium sp. LSJC269B00, assembly GCF_000502815.1. NCBI lineage: Bacteria > Pseudomonadati > Pseudomonadota > Alphaproteobacteria > Hyphomicrobiales > Phyllobacteriaceae > Mesorhizobium > Mesorhizobium sp. LSJC269B00. The sequence continues at coordinate 453,098 of NZ_AYVN01000002.1, read as the reverse complement.
GTTTGCAAGGCGGCGGCGCGAGGAGGGACTGAGCATTGTCGACGCGGCAATGGAAGCCGCGCGGCTGAGGCTGCGGCCGATCCTGATGACGGCCTTCGCCTTCATCCTCGGCGTGCTGCCGCTGATGTTTGCGACGGGTGCGGGTGCGGCAAGCCGGCAGTCGATCGGCACCACCGTGTTTGGCGGCATGGTCGCGGCGACCATCCTGTCGCTGGTGTTCGTGCCAGTCTTCTACGCGGTCATCGAACAGCTGCGCGAAGGCCGCGTGCGCAGCGAACCGAACGCTGCTCATGACCAGGACAATAATGAACCGACTGCCGAACCAGCGCCGATGCGCCTGGCCGAAGCAGCCGAATAGAATTGGAGACCAAAATGCGTAAATGGAAAATAGCTTTGGGAACGGCCGTCGCCCTGGGAGCGATCTCGGTGGCAAGCGTCCACTTCCTCGACATGGGCAATCTCAGCCTCAATGCCGGCACGGCGGCAGCGACGGCAGCACCTGCGGCATTCGTCATGCCGGTGCCGGTGACGAGCGTGGTCAAGAAGACGATCCCGATCTATCTCGACTACGCCGCCCGCATCGAGGCGATCCGCAGCGTCACCTTGCAGGCCCGCGTGCCCGGTTATCTGCAGGAGCAGACGGCTGAGGACGGCGCGGATGTGCGCCAGGGTGATCTGCTCTACAAGATCTCGCCCGACGACTTCAAGGCGGCTCTCGACCAGGCCAAGGCCGAAGTGCAGCGCGACCAGGCGAGCCTCGACTATGCACGCTCCAATCTCGGCCGCGGCTCCGAACTCGCCAAGAGCGGTTATCTGGCCAAGGATGGGTTCGACCAGCGCACGAGCACCTTGCGTCAGGCCGAAGCGTCGCTTGCCGTCAACCAGGCGGCGGTGCGCACGGCCGAGCTCAATTTGAGCTACGCCGAAATCCACGCTCCGTTTGCCGGCCGCGTCGGCCGCAACCAGGCTTCGGTCGGCACGCTGGTCAGCGTCGCCGGTACGGTGCTGAACACGCTGGTGCAGCTCGACCCGATCTACGTCACCTTCAATCCGAGCGAGACGGATCTGGCCGAAATCGAACAGGCCCGGGCCGCCGGCCCGATCGAGGTCGAGGTGCTGCTGCCCGGCGAGACCGAAGCCAGCCAGAAGGGCGAACTCACCTTCATCGACAACACGGTCGACCACTCGACCGGCACGATTACGGCGCGCGCCACCATCGGCAATGCGAAGTTCTCGCTGCTGCCGGGCCAGTATGTCCGCGTGCGGCTGCACATCAAGCAGCTGCCCGACGCGCTGATGGTGCCGCAGGTGGCGCTGGGTTCGAGCCAGCTCGGCAAATATGTCTATGTCGTCGGCAAGGGCAACACGGTCGACCAGCGCATCGTCTCGCTTGGCGCGACCAGCGGCGACCTTGTGGCGGTCCTCAGCGGCGTTGCCGAAGGCGACCAGGTGATAACGGGCAATCTGCAGAAAATCGGACCAGGAATGCCGATCTCGCCGTTGCCCCAGGAGAAACCGGCCAGCTGATAACCCCCATCAGCCCCGGTCCTGCGGCGCCTTCGGCTTCCACGCCGAGGGCGCCGTTTTTTTATGGAGCGCCGCACGCCGTTTTTGGGGTAACCGCAAGGCACAAGAATCCGGAACAGACATATTGTAGGATTGTCGACAATCTGCTTGTCTGTTTCCGGCTCTCGCTGGAGTGACGGAATGGCCAAGCTGGACTTCAATCCGATCGCGGATACGACACGCCGGGCCGAGATCGTTGCGCTGTTGCGGCGGGCGATCCTGACCGGCCAGCTGGAACCCGGCCAAAAGCTGAGCGAGCTGAGGATCGCCGAGCAGATGCGGGTCAGCCGCGCGCCTTTGCGCGAAGCTATGCGCGAGCTGGTGCAGGAAGGCATCCTGACCAGCATTCCCTATGCCGGCACCTTCGTCATCGATGTCACCGCCAAGGACATTGACGACGCCTACTCGCTGAACAAGGTGCTCGATGAATTCGCCATCGAGCGGACATGGAAGCTGCGCGACCAGCGCTTCTTCGATGAACTCGACCGCCGCCACGAAGCGGTGAAGCAGGCAACGCGCGCGCGCGACACCACCCGCCAGATCGAGACCGCACTGCAATTGCACGGGCTGATCTATGAATGGGCCGACAATTCGGTGCTGCTGGAAACCTGGCAGCGGCTGACCAGCCGGCTGCAGATGTACTTTGCCCTGCACCAGCGGGCCCGCAACGAGCCGGTGCCGGCCGAAGATCTCCACGAAACCTATGTGCGGCTCTTGAAGGGCGCCGACATGCGCGCTGCCCAGCGCCATGCGCGCGAGCATATCGACCTCGATTTCGAAGAGCTGCTTGCCTATGCGCGTGGCCTCGATCAGCGGAACATCGAAGGGCTGACCCTCCTCAACGCCTAGAGACAACGGACAGACAAGTGCAGATCAAAACCATCAAGGCCTATCGCGTCGTGCAGCCCTTCGTGGACGGGCCCTACCGCATGTCAAAGGGGCGGGTTGCAGACTGCTTCGACGCGGTGATCGTCGCCATCACCTCCGACAGCGGCGTGACCGGCTGGGGCGAGATGGCGCCGCTCGGCAATTTCTATTCGGCCGCGTTTCCGGCGGGAACGCGCGCGGGCGTGGTCGAGATCGCGCCGCACCTGATCGGCCAGGACCCGCGTGGCCTCGCCGGCATCGGCCGATTGATGGATACGGTGTTCAAGGGCCATCCCTACATCAAGTCGGCGCTCGACATGGCCTGCTGGGATCTGGCGGCCCGGGCCGCCGACGTGCCGCTGGTGACCATGCTTGGCGGCCGCGAGAGCGACATGGCGGAGACCTACCGCGTCGTCACCCACGGCACGCTCGACCAGATGGCGGCACTGGCCAAAAGGATCATCGCGGAAGGCTGCCGGCGGCTGCAGGTCAAGGTCGGCGGCAATGTGCATGACGACATCGAGCGGGTGAGCGCAGTCGCTTCGGCCGTGCCGAAAGGCACGGTGATTTTCTGCGACGCCAATGCCGGCTGGACGCCCTATCAGGCACGGCAGTTCGCCGACGCAACGCGCGGCATCGACTACACGTTCGAGCAGCCCTGCACGACGATCGAGGAGAACATGTCGGTGCGCCGCATGCTCGACAAGCCGATGGTGCTGGACGAGAGCGTCATCTCGCTCGAGGCGATGGTGGAAATCTATCGCCTGGGCGCCGCCGATGGGCTGACGCTGAAGATTTCGCGGCTGGGCGGCGTAACCAGGACAAGGCAAATCCGCGACGTCGCCGTCGATCTCGGTTTCATGATCACCGTCGAGGATACGGGCGGCGCCGAGATCGACACGGCGGCGATGGCGCATCTGTCGCTGTCGACGCCGGAAGAACGCCGGCTGCATGCCATCGCCTTCCATGAGTGGGTGACGGTGCGCACGGCCTCCAACGCCCCACCGGTCACCGGCAGCCACATGGGCATTCCCGACGGGCCCGGCCTCGGCATCGATGTCGTGCCCGACCTGCTTGGCAAGCCTTTCCTAGAGATCGGTTGAGATCAAGCGCAGCATGAAGCTGTCACCCCACGAATCCTCCGTGGGAGATTTGGTCCTGCAGCCATTCTCCGATTTGCGGGTTGAAATATTTTTCAAATGGAAATAGGAATGTTCAAAATGATGATTTGACGCTGCGGCGCGTCGTGACTGGAGGAAGCGATATGGCCCATCCGCAATTTGCAGCGGAACTTCTGCAGCGCGCTGAAGCCCAAGGGCCTATCACCATCGGTCTCGCCGGCGCCGGGCAGATGGGCACCGACATCGTCGTCCAGGTGGCGCTGATGCCGGGCATGCGGATCGGTGCCATTTCCGAGGTGCGCCCGCAAGCGGCGATCGATGCCGCACTGCTCGCCGGCCATGACCGCTCCGACATCGTCCAGGCTGCGAACGCCTCTGCCATCGACCGCGCCATCGAGGCCGGCAAGATCGCTGTCACCGAAGATCTGCATGCGCTGGCCGCGGCCGGCCGCATTGATGTCATCATCGACGCGACAGGCAATCCCAACATCGGCACGCTGTTTGCGCTCGAAGTGATGAAGAACGGCAAGCACATCGTCATGCTCAATGTCGAGGCGGACATTACGATCGGCCGCTTCCTCAAGGAGGAAGCGCGCAAGGCCGGCGTGGTCTACACCGGTGCGGCCGGCGACGAACCCGCCTGCACGCTGGAGATCATCGGCTTCGCCAAGAGCCTCGGCTTCAACATCATCGCCGCCGGCAAGGGCAAGAACAACCCGCTCAAGATCGACGCCATGCCCGCCGACTACGAGAAGGAAGCGGCCGAGCGCAATATGAATGCGCGCATGCTGGTCGAGTTCGTCGACGGTTCCAAGACGGCGATCGAGATGGTGGCGATTGCCAACGCCACCGGGCTGGTGCCCGACGTGCCGGGCATGCACGGCCCGACGGCGACGCTGGAGGAACTGGCCAGCGTGCTTTGCCCGCGCGAGGATGGCGGCGTGCTGCACCGCAAGGGCGTGGTCGACTATTCCATCGGCAAGGGCGTGGCGCCCGGCGTGTTCTGCATCATCGAAACGAGGCATCCGCGCGTGCTGGAGCGCATGGTCGACCTCAAGGTCGGCAAGGGTCCCTATTTCACGATCTACCGTCCCTATCACCTGACAAGCCTTGAAGTGCCGCTGTCGGCGGCGCGCGCCGTTGTCTACAAGCGCGCCGACATGGAGCCGCTCGACCATCCGGTCGCCGAAGCGGTGGCGGTGGCCAAGAGCGATCTCGGCGTGGGCCAATCGCTCGGCATGATCGGCGAGAACGACTATCGCGGCTTCGCCATGACCTGGGAGGACGCCCGCGCCAAGGGCGCGCTGCCGCTCGGGATTGCCGAACGCGCCAAGGTGGTCAAGCCGGTCAAGACCGGCGACTTCCTCACCTATGAAAATTGTGTACCCGACGATTCGATGGTGATAACGCAGATCCGCCGCCGTCTCGACCAGTCGGACGGACAGTTTGTGACCAACGCCGCCTGAACCTTCGGGATCTCCCTGTGATGGACGATGTCGTTATCGGGATCGATGCCTCGACGACGGCGGTGAAGGCAATCGCCTTCACCGGCGACGGCGCGGAGCTGTTCCAGGCGCGCGAGGCCTATCCGCTGGCCAATCCGAAGCCCGGCCATTTCGAGCAGGATGCCGAACATTGGTGGGCAGCCCTCGTCAGTGCGCTGAAGCAGGTTGCCGACAAGGTCGGCGCCGCGCGCGTGGCGGCAATTGCCATAGCCCATCAGCGCGAGACCTTCACCCTGATCGATCAGGCCGGCACGCCGCTCATCCCGGCGATCCTGTGGCTTGACGAGCGCGCCCGGCCTCAAGTCGCCAAGCTGTCGGCCGAGCTTGGCCGCGAGACGATCCGCGACTGGAGCGGCAAGCCGCCGGATCCGACGCCGGCGCTCTATGCCATCGCCTGGCTGGCGGAACACCAGCCGCAGGTGCTGGCCAACGCCGCCGCCCTGGTCGATGTTCATGGCTTCTTCGTTCACCGGCTGACCGCACGGCTGGTAACCAGCACGGCAAGTGCCGACCCGCTCGGCTTGCTCGATGTCGCGACAGGCGAATGGCACCCTGAGCTTGTCGCGGCTGCAGGGCTGCAGCCACGGCAGTTGCCGGCGCTGATCGGCCCAGGCGAAATCTGCGGCGGCCTTGCCGAAAGCATTGCCCAGCTGACTGGCCTCAAAGCGGGCACGCCAATTGTCGCCGGCGCCGGCGATGGCCAGGCCATGGGTCTCGGCATGGGCGTCTATGGTGCCGGCAGGAGCTATCTCTCGCTCGGCTCCGGCGTCGTCAGCGGCTGCTATTCCGGCACGGTCACCACATCGGACGCGTTTCGCACGCTGGTCTCGCCCACCGGTTCGGGCTTCATGCTGGAAACCGTGCTGCGCTCGGGCATGCAACTGGTCGACTGGATCGTGCGCACCACCGGCGCGTCTTCCGCGGCAGAACTGGAGAAGGGTGCGGTCGATGTTGCGGCCGGCAGCGACGGTCTTTTGGTCATGCCCTATTGGGCCGGCGTCATGAGCCCCTATTGGGATGGCGCGGCGCGCGGCGCCGTTGTTGGCCTGTCGCTCGACCATGAGCCCAGGCATCTCTTCCGCGCAACGCTGGAAGGCATCGCTTTGGAGCAAGCCATCGCCAGCGAGGCGATGGAGGCCGAAAGCGGCGGCAAGCCGGGAGAGATGATTGCCGCCGGCGGCGGCACCAATTCGGCGCTGCTGATGAAGATCATGGCCAGCGTGCTGGAGCGGCCGCTGTTCGTGTCGCCGGTCAACGAGGCGGCGGCTCTTGGCGCGGCCATGCTGGCGGCTTCGGCGATCGGCTGGTTCGCCTCGGCGGAAGACGCCGCCAAGGCAATGGCGGCGGCGCCGGCCAGGTGTGTCGATCCGGATATGACGCTGGTGCCGGCTTACCGGGCGCGCAAGTCGATCTACCGCGACCTCTATCACGCGACACGCGACATCCACGCGCGGCTCGGTGCGATCTGAGTTCAAGCGCAGCTTGCCTGCGTGAGGCTCCCATGCCCAACCTGCCCAGCTTGCCGATTTTGCGTCCTGCCCGGCCAATGCTAGACTCATCGGGCTCATGAAAGCAGTATTTCACCTTGCCGCCCTGCCCTGGATTGTCGCGCTTGCGGCAGCTCCGATGACGGCGCGTGCGCAGGACGAGCCGCCCTTCGAGGTCACGCTCGACATGGACAATGACGGCAGGATGGATCGGGCCGCGATCGCGGCGGATTCCGACAGCGGGCTGGCGGATCTCTCGATCTATCTGGCTGCCGGCGAAGGAAAGCTCGATCCTTCGCGCAAGCCTGACTTTGTCAAAAAGGCGCTGACGCAGGACCGTATTCTCGGGCTCGAAAGCAAGGGTAAGGGATCGCTTGCCGTCACCTCGTGCTTCGGCTGCGGCGCCAACAAATCATGGGATACAACGCTGACCATCGTCTGGCGCGGCGGTAAATTCCTTGTCGCCGGCTACAGTCGCGACTGGGACTGGAATGTGCAGAAAGCCGACGGCTCGGTCGAGACGACGCTGGGCGGCTGCGACATCAATTTTCTCACCGGCAAAGGCACCGCTTCAAAGGACCTGGACGACGGCAAACCGGTCGCGGGAAAATTCGTGCCGATCGCACTGGCCGACTGGTCGGACGACAGTCGTCCGGAGCCCTGCGAATTCTGACCGAGGCCGACAGCGCTCAACGGTTGAGTAGGCCTTTGGCCGCATCCTCATCGGTAATGAGCACCGAAATCCTGGTGTTGGCGAGCGCCGCGCGCATGACGGCGACCTTCTCCTGACCGCCTGACACCAGGATGATGCTCGGAATATCGGACAGATCCTGCAGCGGATAGGCGCAGACGCGGCGGTTGACCTCATGGTCGACAGGGTGGCCCTCGGCGTCGATGAAATGGCACAAGAGGTCGCCGACCGCGCCGGCCGCCTGCAATTCCTCGAGTTCGCTCGGTTTGATGAAGCCGTAATTGGCGATCGGGCTGTCCTTGGAAAACGAGCCGACGCTGAGCACGGCGATGTTGGCGCGGCGCGCGCGGAAGACGACATCCTGAACGCTGCGCTGGCTCATGAAGGCATCGCGCTGTTCCGGCTTGTCGGCATAGACCGGCACCGGCAGCAGGAAACATTCAGCGCCGATCTTTTCGGCGAACTCCCAGGCGCTTTCGGTCGGGTTGAGCGGCTGCGCGTGGGTAAGGCCGCCGAGCATCGAGACGACCGTCGTCCTGGCAATCGGCCGCCTCGGCAATTCGTTGATGGCGAATTTCAGCGTCCGGCCCCAGCCCAGCGCAATGACGTCGCCGGCATTGACGTTGTCGGCGAGATAGGCGGCAGCCGCGTGGCCGATCATCAGCGGCGCGTTGCTGCGGTCGGCGGCCGACGGCACCACGACCGCCTGGCTTAGCCCAAAGCGCTGCTTCAGGCTCTCCTCGAGCTGCACGCATTCGACGACACTGTCGCGAATGCGGAACTGCACGATGCCCTCCTCTCGCGCAGCGGAGAGAATGCGGTGCACCTTGATGCGGCCGACGCCGAGGATCTCGGAAATGCGCTCTTGCGTCAGACCTTCGACATAGTAATGCCAGGCGGCCCGGGCCTTGAGCTCGGCATCGGGGAAGCGCGAGGCCTTCTCGTTTTCGACGGTCGCCATCTTTTGCCCTCCCGCGGCAGATTTCGGAAATCTTTCCGCAAGCGCCGCCCCCTGGCCTTCCCTAGGACAAACCGCCCTGTGGCGCAAACCACCGCCGAATGGCGCAACGGCTCTTGACAATTTTCTAATGAACAGTTTAGCTGAACAAAATTGCATATCAAAGATAAATTGTTCACAGGGAGGTGCCTGGTGAACAAGAGCGGACGGCAGGCCATCGTCGTTTCGCTGACGGAGGAGACGAAGTGGCCGTGAGTAATGATGCAAGCGAGTCGAAGGCTGGCGAGTTGAAAGCCGCGCCCGGCACTCAAGGTGCGACGGCCGCGAAGCTTTCGGCGCTGTTTGCCGGAACCATGGGGCCGCTGATCGGGCTGCTGCTGCTTTGCCTGGCGCTGACGCTGACCACCGACACGTTCCTCACCGTGCGCAACATCCTCAACGTACTTGACCAGATCACGGTGCTCGGCATCATGGCAATCGGGATGACGCTGGTGATCCTGATCGGCGGCATCGATCTCTCGGTCGGCTCGGTGCTGGCGCTGGCCGCCATGGTGATGGGCTTTGTCTCCCACCCCGACTATCTCAATCTCGGCCTTGCGGCCGGCGTAGTCGCAGCACTGGTCGTCGCCGGCCTTTGCGGACTGGTGTCCGGCCTGCTGGTGACCGTCACCCGGCTGCCGCCGTTCATCGCGACGCTGGCGATGATGTCGGTGGCGCGCGGTCTTGCCAATATGATCACCGACGGTTCGCAGATTGTCGGCTTTCCCGACTGGTTCACCAGCCTGTCGATCATCCGCCATTTCGGCTTCCTGTCGGTCACAGTCGGGGTGATGATGGTGCTGGCGATCGTCTTCGCCATCTTCCTCAACTACCGCGCCACCGGCCGCAGCCTTTACGCCATCGGCGGCAGCGCCGAGGTGGCGCGGCTCTCCGGCATTCCGGTGAAGTCACTGACCAACTGGGTCTACGCCATCTGCGCCGTACTTGCGGGTCTTGCCGGCATCGTGCTCGCCGCGCGGCTGGATTCGGTGCAGCCGAGTTCCGGCCTCGGCTATGAGCTCGACACCATCGCGGCGGTGGTGATCGGCGGCGCCAGCCTGTCGGGCGGCATCGGCTCGATCGGCGGCACCGCGGTCGGCGTACTCATCATCGGCGTGCTGCGCAACGGGCTCAATCTGCTCGGCGTCTCGCCCTTCATCCAGCAGGTGGTGATCGGCGTGGTGATCGCGCTGGCGGTCGCCAGCGATACCTGGCGGCGCAGGGCGCGATAGAGAACGGGGCACAATTGAGAATTCGCCCGGAGCGTCCGGGCGATAGACGGATCGGTCGATCCGAAACTGGGATGTTCCAAGGGGCGCGATGCGCTGGCGGGACAGTTTGACTATCAACGGAGGAAAAACATGCTGACCAAACGTTCACTGCTGCTCGCCGCTGCCGCCATCATTCCTATGCTCGGGCTGACCGACATGGCCTCGGCCAAGGAGGCCAAGAAACTCGGCCTCGCCGTGGCCAATTTGCAGGCCGACTTCTTCAACCAGATCAAGCAGTCGGTCGAAGCCTACGGCAAGGAGAAGGGCATCGAGATCGTCACCGTCGACGCCAAGGGCGATTCAGCGACCCAGGTCAGCCAGGTGCAGGATCTGATCACGCAGAACATCGACGCGCTGATCTACATTCCGGCCGGCGCCACAGCCGCCACCGTGCCGACCAAGACCGCCAAGGCTGCCGGCATCCCGGTCGTCAATGTCGACCGCAACGCCGACGGCGCGCCCGGCGACACCTTCATCGCCACCAACAGTGTCGCCTCGGCGCAGGCGGTGTGCGACTACATCGCCAAGCAGGCCGGCGGCAAAGGCGAACTGATCATCATCCACGGCCAGAAGGGCACCACGCCGGAAGTGGATCGCTCGAAGGGCTGCGGCGAAGCGCTCAAGGCCTATCCCGATATCAAGGTGGTCGGCGAATTGTGGAGCGAAGGCTGGCACCAGGACGAAGGCTTCAAGCTGACGCAGGACCTTTTGCAGTCGCATCCCGATGTCTCCATCGTCATCGGCCAGGCCGATGCGCTGGCGCTGGGTGCGGCACAGGCGGTCAAGGTCGCCAATCCCGGCCACAAGGTCTGGGTTGCCGGCTTCGATGGCGACGTGGCCGCGCTCAAGGCGCTGAAGGACGGCGTGTTCGACGTCACCGCGACGCAGCAGACGCAAGGCATGGGCCGGCTCGCCGTCGATGCGGCGATCAAGCTGGTGGCGGGCGAGAGCGTTCCGGCCGAACAGCTGCAGGATGCGACGCTGACCACCAAGGACAATGTCGAGCAGTTCATCGCCAAGCATCCGTAACGACCGGCACCGCTTAAGAGAGCGCCACGATGTCTCCTGATCCTCGCCACAGCGAAAGCCCGCACAACGGGCTCTTCGTCAACGGCCTTTGCAAGAGCTACGGACCGGTCCAGGTCCTGGCCGATGCAAGCTTTGAGGTGCGGCCGGGCGAGGTTGTGGCGCTGCTCGGCGAAAACGGCGCCGGCAAGTCGACGGTGTCCAATATCATCGCCGGCTCGACCCGGCCCGACGCGGGCACCATCATCTGGCGGGGGAAACCTTATTCCCCCGCCTCGCCTGCCGCGGCAATCGATGCCGGTGTGGGCATGATCCATCAGGAACTGAAGCTGCTGCCGGATCTGTCGGTGGCGGAAAACGTCTATGTCGGGCGCCTGCCGATGCGCGGCGGCCGCATCGACCGCGCAGCAATGAACGCCAATGCCTCGGCGCAGTTGAAGCGGCTTGGCCTCGACGTCTCGCCCGAGCGCAAGGTGGGCACGCTGCGCATCGCCGCCCAGCAGCAGGTCGAGATCGCCAAGGCGCTGACGCTGAATGCCGAATTGCTGATCTTCGACGAACCGACCGCAGCGCTTGGCGGCGAGGAAACGGAGCTTTTGTTCCAGCAGATCCGCAAGCTCAAGGCGGAAGGCATGTCCTTCATCTATATCAGCCATCGTCTCGACGAGATCGCGCAGATTGCCGACCGCGTGGTGGTGATGCGCGACGGACGCATCGTCGCCCGCCACGAGCGCGCCGATATTCCCGTGCGCACAGTGGTGGAGCAGATGGTCGGCCGCTCGGTCGAGCGGATGTTCCCGCATCTGTCGCCACCGCGCGAGGAGACGCTGCTCGAGGTCGACAACCTGTCCTCGCCGGAGAAGAGCTTCAACAACGTTTCCTTCTCGGTCAAAGCAGGCGAGATCCTCGGCATTGCCGGGTTGATCGGCGCCGGCCGCACCGAACTGGTGCGGGCGATCGCCGGCGCCGATCCGATCTCGTCGGGCTCGGTGCGCGTTGCCGGCAAACCGGTGCATCTCAGCGGGCCAGCGGCAGCCATCAAGGCCGGCGTCGTGCTGGTGCCGGAAGACCGAAAGGCGCAAGGCGTCGTTCTCGACCAGACCATCGGCGAGAATTTGGCGTTCGGCAATTTCGACCATGTCGCGCCGAAAGGCTGGGTGTTTCCGAAAGCGGTGCAGAAATTCGCCGAAGCCGGCATCGCAAGGCTCGGGGTCAAGGGCAAACCTGGCCAGGCGGTCAGCAAGCTTTCCGGCGGCAACCAGCAGAAGGTGATCATCGCCAAATGGGTGTCGCGACCGCCGAAGGTGTTCATCCTCGATGAGCCGACGCGCGGCATCGATGTCGGTGCGCGTGCGGCGATCTACGACGTGATCGCCGACCTCGCCCGCTCCGGCATGGCGGTGGTGGTGGTCAGCTCCGACCTCGAGGAGGTGCTGGGCCTGTCACACCGGGTGCTGGTGCTGAGCCGCGGCCGCCAGCGCGGCATTCTCGACCGCAGCGAGGCGAGCAATGTCGCGGTGATGGAACTCGCCACGAGCTGAGGACAGGAGTCGGAACAAAGCGCAGCAGGTGGTATCCTCCCAAGGACCGGACCGCGCGGGGCGCCAGCAAAGACTGGCGCCCCTTCATTTCAGGAGGGGGAACAACATGAAACTATTCGATCTCAGCGGCGACGTAGCGCTGGTAACAGGCGCCGGCAGCGGCATTGGCCAGGCCATTGCCATCGGACTCGCCGAAGCCGGCGCCGACATAGCCTGTTTCGGCCATGCCTCGAAAGGCGGGCTGGATGAGACCGCGCACAGGATCGCCGCGCTTGGCCGCAAGGCGGTGGTGCTGACCGGGACGGTGACGTCGGAGGCCGACCTGGCGACCGCAGTCGAGCGCACGGAAAAGGAGCTCGGCGCGCTGACCATCGCCGTCAACAATGCCGGCATTGCAGGAGCCGAGGCCGCCGAGACGCTGTCGCTGGAGAAGTGGCAGAAAATCTACGACGTCAATGTCAGCGGCGTGTTCCTGTCCTGCCAGGCCGAAGCGCGCGCCATGCTGACGCGGCGCAAGGGCTCGATCATCAACATCGCCTCGATGTCGGGCTCGATCGTCAATCGCGGCCTGACCCAGGCGCATTACAATTCGTCGAAGGCGGCGGTCATCCACATGTCGAAAAGCCTCGCAATGGAATGGGCCGATCGCGGCCTGCGCGTCAATGTGGTGAGCCCAGGCTACACGCTGACGCCGATGAACAAGCGGCCGGAGGTCGCCGAACAGATCAAGATCTTCGAACGCGACACGCCCATGGGGCGCATGGCGACGCCGGAAGAAATGGTCGGCCCGACCGTGTTCCTGGCCAGCCGCGCCGCGAGTTACGTCACCGGCATCGACCTGATCGTCGATGGCGGCTTTGTCTGCTGGTAGGAGAAGAAAAGTGCAGAAGCGTTTTGAAGGCAAGACTGCGGTCATCACCGGCGCGAGCGGCGGCATCGGCGCGGCGATGGCGAAGCGCTTCGCCGAGGAAGGTGCCGCGATCGTGGTCAGCGCCATCGATACCCGCGTCGAGGACGTCGCCGCCGGCCTTAAAGCGGGGGGCGCCAAGGTCGCGTCGATGCGCATGGACGTGACCAGGAAGGATGAGGTTACAGCGCTTTACGATCTCGCCGAGAAGGAATTCGGCCGTGTCGACATTTCGGTGCAGAATGCCGGCGTCATCACCATCGCCCGGATCGAGGCGATGACCGAGGCCGAGTGGGACAAGGTGATGGCCGTCAACACCAAGGGCGTGTTCCTGTGCTGCCAGGAAGCGATCGCGCGCATTCGCAAGCATGGCGATGGCGGCCGGCTGATCAACACGGCATCGGGCCAGGCGCGGCAGGGTTTCATCTACACGCCGCACTATGCGGCGTCGAAGTTCGGCGTCGTCGGCATTACCCAGAGCCTGGCCAAGGAAGTGGCCAAGGAAAAGATCACCGTCAACGCCATCTGCCCCGGCATCATCGACACGGACATGTGGGCCTATAATGACGCCGCCTGGGGCAAGCTGATGGGTGACTACAAGCCCGGCGAGCTGATGGCCGAATGGGTGAAGAACATCCCGATGGGGCGCGCCGGCAGCGGCGAGGACGTGTCCGGCCTGGTCAGCTTTCTCGCCAGCGACGACGCCACCTACATCACCGGCCAAACCATCAATGTCGATGGCGGCCTGATCATGTCGTGAACGTCAGCTCTGGCGGTTGGCAATCGACCAGTCTGAAATTCCGCAGTGCACAGGGCATCAGCCGTTGCGCCGCATGAACGTTGGTATATATAATTTCATCTCATGAAACGGCCTTGGCGGGGATGGGGCTCGCCGGCCGAGACCATGGGACCTTGATGGCTCGCACGTCTGAGAGCGCCGCTGGAGCGGCGATCGATCTGTTGACGATTGCTCACGCAGCAATCCATCCGATGCCATGACGCGGGCCCGCCCGGCATCACATAAACACCAAGTCGAGCAACCATTTCGCCTGCGCAAGTTGCGGCCGCGGCAATGGCATGGTGCGAACGAACTTGCGCAACGACCCGCCTTTCCAACACAATCAAGAAAAGACGCAAGAAGGGAATGGTCAAGAAATTTCCACATGGTTTGACAGGAGAACAAGCATGTCATTTCGCAGTGTGATTTCGAACCTATCAATAGGAGCCCTTGCACTTGCCGCCGCAAGTGCGCTTACATCACCGGTCCACGCAGCAGCACCCGAATCCAACGACCCGATCAAGATCGCGCTCTTCGACTGGACCAGCGTCAACCTCAACGCCAAGATCCTTGGCGGTATCCTCGAAAAGCTCGGCTATACCGTCGAATATCCGACAGCCGACTACCTCTCCAGCCTGACCACCGGCCTCACCAATGGCGACCTTGATGTCGGCCTGGAGTTCTGGGACACGACGGCCGGCGAAGCGATGAAGGCTTCAGACGCCACCGGCCAGACCGAGCGGCTCGGCAAGCTCGGGCCGAAGGCCAAGGAGGAATGGTGGTTTCCCGAATATATGAAGGAGAAATGCCCCGGCCTGCCCAATTGGGAAGCGCTGAAGGACCCGAAATGCGCCGAGGCGTTCTCGACAGCGGAGACGGCGCCGAAGGGCCGCTATCTCGGCGGCCCGGTAACCTGGGAGGGTTTTGACGACGAGCGCGTCGAGGCGCTGAAGCTGCCCTTCACCGTCATCCATGCCGGCACCGACGCGGCGATGTTCGCCGAGTTGGACTCGGCCTATCAGCGCAAGGCGCCGATCATGCTGTGGATCTATTCGCCGCATTGGGCGCCGGCCAAGTACAAGGGCGAGTGGGTCGAATTCCCGGAGTATACGCCCGAGTGCTACACCGACCCGAAATGGGGCACCAACCCGGATGCCAAATATGATTGCGGCAAACCGCATGGCGAAATCTGGAAATACTCCTGGTCCGGCATGAAGGACAAATGGCCGGTCGCCTACAAGGTGGCCAAGGCGTACACGATCGACACCGATGAGCTCAACAAGATGAGCGGCGAGATCGACCTCGGCGGCAAGACGCCCGAAGATGTCGCCGCCGCCTGGATCGCCGCCCACGAAGCAGACTGGAAAGCCTGGGCGCAGTGATCGCCTGACTGGAAGCCAGACCCGGCCCTAGCGGCCGGGTCTGGCTCCATTTTCCAGAAGGACCATTGGATGACGGAAGCGACTGAACCGCAGGCAACTGGCACGCCGGAGGATGTGCGGCCGATAAAGCTTGCCTGCCGTAATGTCTGGAAACTGTTCGGATCGAACGCGGCCAGCTTCATCCGCGAGCGTGACGGCAAGGCCAGCATGGCCGACATCGCCGCGGCCGGACTGGTCGGCGCGGTGCGCGCCGTCGATCTCGAAATCCGCCAGGGCGAGATTTTCATCATTATGGGGCTGTCCGGCTCCGGCAAGTCGACGCTGGTGCGCTGCATGTCGCGGCTGGTCGAGCCGACCCACGGCAAGGTCGAATTCGAAGGCAACGATCTGCTCAAGATTTCCGATTCGGCGCTGATCGAACTGCGGCGCCATCGCATGGGCATGGTGTTCCAGAATTTCGCGCTGCTGCCGCATCTGAACGTGCTGGAGAACATTGCCTTCCCGCTGAGTATCCAGGGCCAAGACCGGCCGACGCGCGAAGCGAGAGCGCGGGAGGTGATCGATCTCGTGGGCTTACGCGGCCGCGAGCATTTCTATCCGCGCGAACTCTCCGGCGGCCAGCAGCAGCGCGTCGGCATTGCCCGCAGCCTCGCGACCAAGCCGGAGATCTGGTTCCTCGACGAGCCGTTCTCGGCGCTTGACCCATTGATCCGCCGCGAGATGCAGGACGAGCTGATGCGGCTGCAGACCATGCTGCACAAGACCATCGTTTTCATCACCCATGATTTCGACGAGGCGATCAGGCTGGCCGACCGCATCGCCATCATGAAGGACGGCGAGGTCATCCAGATCGGCACACCGGAGCAACTGGTGGTCAATCCGGCGACCGACTATGTCGCCGAATTCACCCGGGATGTCGACCGCGCCAAGGTGATTTCGGCGCGCAGCCTGATGCGTGCCCTGGATGGCTCCGAGCATGGCGGCACGGTTTCGCCCGACGCCAGGATCGCCAGCTTCTCGGCCAGCATCGTCGCTTCGGGCAAGCCGTTCGCGGTGGTCAACGGCAGCGGCAAGTCGATCGGCGAGGTGACGCCGCAAGCCGTGATCGGACTGCTGGCCGGCATCGACAAGCAAAGAGCTGGCGCATGACGGTCACGGCAAGCGCCAGCCAAACGACGCCGCCGGTTCAGCGCTGGCTGCTGGTCTGGGCTCTCGCGCTGGCCGCCGTGCTGGTGGTGTTTCTGCTGCAGGACAGACTGCCCTGGGCCGTCGACTATCCGGCCGAGGCGGTTATCCCGGTCGCCGACTGGGTCAGCGCGCTGATGCGCTGGATCAAGTCGAACTTGTCCTGGCTGACCCGCTCGATCACCGCGGTGCTCGGCGTCCCGCTCGATTTCGCGCTCGACCTGCTGGCCAAGAATCTCAAGATCGGCCACGGCGCCGATGCCTATGTCCTGCCGCGCCTGTCCTGGGTCGGCGTCTGCGCCGCCGCCTTCATCGCCGGGCACGCCGCGGGCGGTAGAAGGCTTGGCATGCTGGTCGGCGGCTGCTTCCTCTACACCGCGCTGTTCGGCCAATGGACCAGCGCCATGCTGACGCTGGCGCTGATTTCCATCGCGGTGCCGTTCTGCATCGTCACCGGCCTGTTCGCCGGCATCTGGGCGTGGCGCAAGCCATGGGCCGAGCGGCTGATCATCTCACCTGCCCTCGATTTGATGCAGACCATCCCGACCTTCGCCTATCTCATCCCGATGCTGCTCCTGTTCGGCAACAGCCCGGTCTCGGCGATGATCGCCACCGCCATCTTCGCCACGCCGCCCATGGTGCGAGCAACGATGCTGGGTCTGTCGCGGGTGCCCTCCGAGATCGACGATTTCTCAGAGATGGCCGGCTGCACGGCGCGGCAGAAATTGTGGCGCGTGCTGCTGCCGTCGGCGCGGCCGACACTGATGATCGGCGTCAACCAGGTGATCATGCTGACGCTGAACATGGTGATCATCGCCTCGATGATCGGCGCCGGCGGCCTCGGCTACGATGTGCTGCTGGCGCTGCGTGCGCTGAAGGTCGGCGAAGCGATGGAAGCCGGGCTCGCCATTGTGGCGCTCGCAATCGCGCTCGACCGGCTGAGCCAGGCGATCGCGCATAAGCAGGCAAAAGGCCACGTTCAACGGCAGGTGAACCAGAGCGTTTGGCGGCGCTATCCCAATCTGTCGCTGGCCATCGCCATCCTGGTCGTGACGACGCTGCTCGGCCTGTTCGTACCGGCCTTCGCGGCGGTGCCGAAGGCGATCACCTTCACCACTGCGCCATTGTGGAAGGCGGCGGTGAGCTGGGTGACGATCAACTTCTTCGACGTGATCGAAGCGTTTCGCGTGGCGCTCATCCTCAATGTACTGAACCCGCTGCGCGCCTTCTGCGAAGGCTTTCCGTGGCTCGGCGCGGTGGCCCTGCTCGGCCTCGCCGGCTATCAGCTCGGTGGCCTGCGTCTCGCCGCCCTCGTCGCGGCGCTGACCGCATTCTGCGCCGTCACCGGCCTTTGGGAAAAGACCATGGGCACGGTCTATCTCTGCGGCATCTCGGCCTTCATCGCCTGCCTGATCGGCATTCCGATCGGTCTCGCGGCCGCCCGCAGCGACCGCTTCGAAAAGATCGTCACGCCCATCATCGACACGCTGCAGGTGCTGCCGTCCTTCTGCTTCATCATTCCCGTGGTGATGCTGTTCCGGGTCGGCGACGTCACCGCCATGATCGCAACGGTCGCCTTCGCCGTGGTGCCGGCGATCCGCTACACCAATCACGGCATCCGGCAAGTGCCGCCAGCGCTGATCGAGGTGGCGAAGGTGTCGGGCTGCACACCGCGCCAGACTTTCTTTCGCGTGCAACTTCCTTTGGCGCTTCCCGAAATCATGCTCGGCGTCAACCAGACGATCCTGATGGCGCTGGCGATGATCATCATCTGCGCCATGGTCGGCACACGCGACCTCGGCCAGGAAGTCTTCATCGCGCTGTCCAAGGCCGATTCCGGACGCGGCATTGTCGCGGGTCTCGCCATCGCTTTCATCGGCATCGTCGCAGACCGGCTGTTCAATGCCTGGACGGCGAAGGCGCGGGCAAGACTAGGATAATTGTTGAATGTCCAATCCCGGCGAACCGCCTTTTGCCGTACTCGTCTTCGACATGGCCAAGACCGGCGAGCCGGACGGGGAGCACGTAGTTTCGGGGTTTGAGACGCTGGAGGCGGCGACGTCCTACGCCATTGCGCGGGTTCGCGCCTCGGTGGAGGAGTTGCGCAAGCCCGGCATCGCCACTGCTGAGCTTCGCCAGCTCTGGCACCTCTATGGCGAAGACTGTTCGGTTCTGAACGCCGGAGTACGCGGCAGCGATCTACTCGACGATTTCATTGCGACGCCGTCGATGCCGGCCGAATGCAACTGGCAAGTTCTCGCGCCAAGGCTGCGCCGCTTCCGCGCCTCGCTGCTGATCTCCAACGGCAACAACGAATCCGTCTGGGCGGGCGGCTTCTTTCGCTCGACCTACAGGCTGACGCGAGACGGCCTCCTCGAGCGCTTTGGCGACGACGCCATTGCCGCCTTCAAGGCCAAGGGGATCGAGCCGGCGGAGCCGACGAAGCTCATGGTCGCCAATTACTTCGAGCTGCCCGACCCGCCCTACCCGCCGCCAGGCGTGACGCTGCGATCCTGGAAGGTCGAGGTCGGTTTCGTCTGCCATGACGTGAAGTTCGGCGGCGGCGCCGCCGGCATCTTCGCCTGGCCGCAAGAGCCCACCGACTGGGCGCTCAGAACCATGCAGCTCCTGCTGATGGCCGACATGATGGCCATGCGCGGCGATGGCCCCGACTGGGCCAACGACTGCGAGATACTAACCGCCAAAGTGACCGAGACGGAGGCGCCTCCCGACTATCCGCTGGATTGAAGTGATGATCATCACCTGCCCCGTGGCCGGCACACGCGATCTCGGCCAGGAAGTGTTCATCGCACGGTCCAGGGTCGCGGCATTGTCGCGGGCTGGCAACAACCTGCCATCGACATCATCGCGGTCGGTCGTCGACCCCTGAGCCGCGAAAGCTCAAGCACGGCTCGGATAGAACGGTTTCGCCTCTTCTGGAGTTCGCCTCTTCTGGAAATGGCAGGCCGCGCTCCAGCTCTTGACTTTGACGCATTTTCGCGCGGAAAGCTGCTTCATCCTCGACCAGCCTGAGCTTGCTGCCGAATGCCCGATCAGCGCGAACCGCCTTTTACTGTCGTCGTCTTCGACATGGCCAAGACCGGCGAGCATGTGGTTTCGGGGTTTGAGACGTTGGATGCGGCTACGTCCTACGCGATTGCTCGGGTTCGCGCCTCGGTGGAAGAGCTGCGCAAGCCTGGCATCGCAGCAGCCGAGCTCCGGCGGCACTGGCATATCCATGGTGAGGATTGCACGGTGCTGAACGCCAATGTGCGCGGCAGCGATCTGCTTGACGATTTCATCGCGACGCCGGGGACACCGGCCGAATGCGACTGGCGGGCGCTGGCGCCACGACTGCGCCGTTTCTACGCCGCTGTGAACGTCTTCAACAACGATGGCAAATCTATCCGGGTCAGCGGCTTTTTCCGCGCGACCTACCGGTTATGGCACGCTGGCCTGCTCGCACGATTTGGCGACGACGCCATCGCCTCCTTCAAAGCCAAAGGCATCACGCCGGCAGTGCCGACGAGAGTCTCGGTCGACCATCACTTCGAGCAGCCCGATCCGCCGCGCCCGCCGCTCAGCGATATCAGGCCGTTGCTGTCGTGGAAGGTCGAGATCGATTTCGGATGCACCGATGTGAGGTTCGGCGCCAAAACCGACGGCGTCTTCGCCTGGCCCGAGGAGCCGACCGGCCGGGCACTCAACGACATGACACATCTGCTGATGGCTGACAGACTGTCCATGTACGGCACCGGCCCGGAGGGCGCCTATTATAGCGAATTGGTGTGGGTCAAGGTGACGGAGACCGATGCGGCTCCCGACTACCCTCTGAATTGAAACTGGGCCGGTGCCGGCGCATTGTTTTGCATCACGCCGACCTATTCCGCCGCCACGCCCTTCACCTGGAGATAGCTTTCCATCGAGTCGTCCAGCGCCTGCAGCCAGGGCGTATGGTGCAATGGCGCCATGGTGCCGGTCATCAGCGAGCGGTAGGCGTGGTCGCGGAAGCTCATAATGTCTTCCGCCTTGTGGTGCTCCCACTCCATGAAGGTCTGGTTGACCGCCTCGACGTCGAAGCCGGGATAGTCGGTCTGGTCCATCAATTCCTTGGTGTAGTCGCCCTGGAACCAGATCATCTGCTCGGCGTCTTCCAGCGTCTCTTCGCGTGCCCGCCACTTGGCGCCGTGCTCGGCCATCGCCTGTACCGACGGCAGCTTGATACGGCCCATGATGACGTCGCGGGCGAACCAGGCCTGGGCGTCGAACATGTTGAAAGTGTAGAACTGGTCCTGCATGCCGATATAGGACAGTTTCGGGTTCTTCTCCCACACGACGCCCTCATAGAGCCCGTCCGGCCACATGCGATTGGCGGTCTTCAGTTTCAGCTCTTCCGTGAGGAACGGGAAGGAATGCAGGTAGCCGGTGCACAGGATGATGGCGTCGACGTCCTTGGTGGTGCCATCCTTGAAGTGCGCCGTCTTGCCGACGACCTTCTGCAGCAGCGGTACTTCCTTCCAGTTCTCCGGCCATTTGAACCCCATCGGTTTGGAGCGGTAGCTGGAAGTGATCGATCTGGCGCCGTATTTGTAGCACTGCGAGCCGATGTCCTCGGCAGAATAGGAGCGGCCGATGATCAGTATGTCCTTGCCCTTGAACTCCATGGCATCGCGGAAATCATGGCTGTGCAGGATACGGCCGTTGAACGTCGAAAAGCCTTCGAAATAGGGAACGTTGGGAACCGAGAAATGCCCTGAGGCAACGACGACATTGTCGAACTCCTCGGAGTAGGTGACGTCGTTCGTGCGGTCATGCGCGGTGACGGTGAATTTTCTCGTCTCGTCCGAGAAGGTGACCATGCGCACCGGGCTGTTGAAGCGCACCCATTTGCGCAGGCCTGATTTCTCGACGCGACCCTTGATGTAATCCCACAAAACGGCGCGCGGCGGGTAGGATCCGATCGGGCGGCCGAAATGCTCCTCGAACGTATAGTCGGCGAATTCCAGGCATTCCTTCGGTCCGTTCGACCAGAGGTAGCGGTACATCGAGCCGTGGACGGGGTCGCCATGCTCGTCGAGGCCGGTGCGCCAGGTGTAGTTCCACAGGCCGCCCCAGTCCGACTGCTTTTCGAAGCAGACGATTTCGGGGATCTCGGCGCCCTTGTCGGCAGCCGACTTGAAGGCCCTGAGCTGGGCCAGACCGGATGGCCCCGCTCCAATGACGGCAACGCGCGTTTTCATGGCAGGCCTCCCGGTGTCATTCGATTTTTGGAATTGCTCTTACGAAACAAATTTCACTCACAGGACAGTAATTGCCTCTTGGATGCTGTCAACAGGCCTTGTGGAGAAACCGCGTTTCGCCCCAGCGGATTTCCGGAAAAACGGATGACGGCGTAAATCCTGTTCGGACACCATTCGACTTAAGGGGCTTGCTGCGCGGTTGCGTTTCTGTATCGGCACCGAATATGTTCACCTGGAGTGAAATAATCATGGGGATTCGGAGGCGAGATGGCGAAGACAAGTTCCGATTCCAAGACTGCTTCGACAAGGGCAAAGCCACCGGCAAAGGCCTCCGTGGACGGAAAAACCATCCGCGCGCCGCTGACGCAGAATCCGCACGCCATTCGCGACACGCGCGAAAAAGTGCTGGAGGTGGCGATCGGGCGCGAGGTGCGCGCCTTCCGCAAGAAGCTCGGCATCACCGTCGCCGATCTCGCCGTCGCCACCGATATTTCGCTGGGCATGCTGTCGAAGATCGAGAACGGCATCACCTCGCCGTCGCTGACCACACTGCAGGCGCTGTCGAGGGCGCTCGGCGTTCCCGTCACCGCCTTCTTCCGCCGATTCGAGGAAGAGCGCAGCGCCGTCTTCGTCAAGGCCGGCGAAGGGCTAGATGTCGAACGCCGCGGCACCCGCGCCGGCCATCAATACAATCTGCTCGGCCATATCGGCTCCAACACCAGCGGCGTCGTCGTCGAGCCCTATCTGATTACGCTGACCGAGGATTCGGATGTGTTCCCGACCTTCCAGCATGAGGGCATGGAATTCCTCTATATGCTGGAGGGCGAGGTGGTGTACCGGCACGGCAGCAACCTCTATCCGATGAAGCCGGGCGACAGCCTGTTCTTCGACGCCGACGCGCCGCACGGGCCGGAGCAACTGACGAAACTTCCGATGCGGTATCTGTCGATTATTTGCTATCCGCAGAGCGCGGGGTAGTCGGACCGCCGCAGCCCGCTCACCCGGATTGCCCCGAGGGGAGAGGAGTCTGGCGTCAGCGCTGGCGATCTCTTCTCCGCTCGGGGAGAAGGTGGCCGCGCAGCGGCCGGATGAGGGGGCCTTTAGTCCGGCCCGAACCCCGGTGACGTCGCACTGCCATCATCCAGCTTCGACAGCCATTCCACCAATGTCGGCCGATACCGCGTCAGGCCCTTGTAGGTGGCCAGCTCTTCCGGCAAATCCCGGATCACCCGGTGCAGTCGCCTTGCCCATTTCGGCTGTGTCACCAGTTCGTCCATCTTGATCAGATAGCAGCGGATCGGGAAGACGATGCCGTTCGAGCGCGGCAGGCGCCAGAAGCTTTGCAGTTCGACGCGCAGATGCACCTTGTCGCCGACATTTTCGGGCGTCACCGTCGCGCGGTCCGGGCCCCATTTGTGGTAATTCTCCGGACTGGTGTCGAGGCGCGGGTTGATGGTCATCGTCCAGTTGAGACGCCGCGCCGGCTTGCCCTGCTGGATGTTGGTGAGGAACTTCAGCGCCCTGACGAAAATCCCCTTCTCATGCGCCAGCGGCACCGGCGCGTGCCATTCGAAGAAATTCATGCCGATGTCGAAATCGAGCGACCAGTCGGCCTGAGTGGTGACCATGCCGGCGTCCATCCAAAGATTGCCGTCGCGCTGATCGAGAATGCAGAAATCACCCTGGCTCTGGCGGGTGATGTACTCCATCGGCCCGTAAGGCAGTGTCGAGGTGTCGCCGAAGGTGAAGGTGTCGTCGATGCCGAGCGGCCGGTTGATCCAGCGCCAGCGGTCGCCGTCGCGGGTCAGGGTGAAATGCTCGGGATAGCCAAGTGCCTGTTGCTCCATCAAAAGTTCGAGCAGGTCCCAGCCGGCCAGCGTCATATGCGGCAGCGACTGGCAGCGCAGCGGATCGTCGGCCAGCACCAGTGCACGGTCCTGCATCTCGGCGACATAGTGCTCGTCGACGTCGATCAGGTTTTCCAGAACGCTGCCCTTGGGGCCAACCACATGCGGCTCGATGTTGACCGCATACATGTAGGCGTCTTCGTGGAACGGGAACGGAAACCGCCTGATGTGTTCCGGGCTGTTCCTGAAGGTGAAATCGTCGCGAAACGTTTCCTTGCGAAAGGTGATGCCCAAGCTGGCCTCCTATCTTTCCAGGACCAGCGACTTGCCTTCGAAGCGCGACACGCACGGCATGATCTTGCAGCCGGAACGATGGTCTTCCTCGCTGAGCCAGTGGTCGTTGTGGATGAACTTGCCGTCATACGAGACGACGTTGGTCTCGCACTGGCCGCAGACACCGCCGCGGCAGAGATAGGGCGGATCGACGCCGGCGGCCTCGATCGCTTCGAGCAGGCTCTGCTGCTCGCCGACGCGGATGGTCTTGCCGCTAACGGCAAGTGTGACGTCGAACGGCAGGCCGGGCTGGGGTGCCGCGAAATGCTCGTAGTGCACGGTCTCCGCCGGCCAGCCGAGAGCCGCAGCGCGCTCGCGCACCCAGTTGATCATGCCGGCCGGGCCGCAGACATAGAGATGGGTGCCGAGCGGCTGCGAGGACAAGAGACGGTCGAGTTCGATGCGCTCGTCGCGGTCGTCGTGATAGAGCCGGACGCGACGGCCATAGCGCTCCTGCAGCACATCGGCATAGGTGCCGAGCGAGGCGGTGCGGCAGGTGTAGTGCAGCTCGAAATTGCCGCCGGACCCGGCGAGCTGCGCGGTCTGCGCCATGAACGGCGTGATCCCGATGCCGCCGGCAAGCATCAGATGCTTCTTTGCCCTGAGGTCGAGCGAGAACAGATTGACGGGGTAGCTGACCACCATCTCCAGGCCAGGCTTGACGCTCCGGTGCATGAACAACGAGCCGCCGCGGCCGACATCGTCGCGGCGCACCGAGATGGTGTATTCGCGGGTGTCGAGCGGCGATCCCATCAGCGAATAGGGATTGAGCCTTGTGCGGTCGCCATCGCGCATCTCGACCACGACATGGGCGCCGCCGGAAAAGGTCGGCAAAAGCTCACCGTCACGGCGGCGGAAATGGAAGCGCGTCACCAGTTCGTTGACCGGGACGACGTCGCTGACGACGACATCGAGCTTGGTGGTGCCGGTGCTCATGGGAAGACCTCCTCTATGGGAGGGATCTCCGAGCGATCCTCGGCATTTATGCAGACGCCCTGGAATGCTGCCAGCCGTCGCGAATAATGATCGCGCACCAGAAGCAGCAGGCCGCAATGCGCGCAGGTGGCCGGCTGCGTCGTCACATTTTCGGTGATGCCTTTGCAATGCACGCACTGCATGCGCCGCGCCAATGAGCCGCGATGCTCGGTCTGCATGGAGGTATGATCGATGCCGGCTTCGAGCGCCACCTGCATGGCCTGGCCGATCAGCCCTTCGGTGCCGGCGAGATAGAGGCGCAGGCCCATATGCGCGTTGGCAAGCGTCTGCTTCAGCCGGGGCAGCAGGCTGGCGAAGGTTGGCGCGACATGAAATTGCGCGGACTTCAGTGCCTCAAGAGCGGCAACGTGCTTGCCGTCGGCCCCGGGAATGAAGACGATTTCGGCGCCGTCGAAGAAGCCGGGGGGCGCCGTCCTTGCCATATCGACGATCGCCAGCGCGCCTTCCGCATCCGCCACGAAAAGATGATGCTTGCCGGGCTGCGGGGACAGGGTTCCGTAAATGGGCCGGCTGATGATCGTTTTGGCTGCCATTCTCTACTTCGTACCTCGAAACCCCTCGCTGTCGATTGTGCCTCAGCCTTTCGCCGTGCGCTTGGTCTTTTTGGGATCGTCGAAGGGCAGAGGCTGCGCCGTCGCCCTGATCGAACCGCTCTTGTTGCGGATCTCGAGCTTGGTGTCCTTGACCGCGCAGTCGACGTCGAGGCGGGCGATGCCCATCGATTTCTCGACCAGCGGCGAATACATGGCGCAGGTGACCACGCCCACCTTTTTGCCGTCGCGATAGACCGGCGCGCCCTCATCCGCGGGTTGCTTGCCGTCGAGCAGCACGCCGTAGATCTTGAAGCGCTCCTTGCCCTTGAGGCGGTAATGCTCTTCGGCGCCGCGAAAGCCGGTCTTGCCGGGGCTGACGGTGAAGTCGAGGCCGAGCTCCCACAGCGTGTCGCCGGGGCCTTCGTTCTCGAACGGATATTTCTGCGAGTTGTCATAGGGATAAAACAGCAAATAACTTTCGACGCGCAGCATATCGAGCGTGGTGAAGCGGCACGGAATGATGCCGGCGCTCTTGCCCTCGTCGAGGATCCTGTCCCAGATCGTGCCGGCGTCCTGGCCGCGGCAGAATATCTCGTAGCCGCGCTCGCCGGTATAGCCGGTGCGCGAGATCATGACGGGAAAGCCGAACAGCTGCGTCTGCATATGATGGAAATAGTTGAGGTCGCGAATGCCCGGCACATGCTTTGAGAGATAGTCGACCGCGGTCGGTCCCTGCAGCGACAGGTCGTGCAGATTGTCGTCGAAGCGCAGCGATACGTCGCGGCCGACGGAAGCGCGCTGCAATTCCTCATGGCCGGTGCCGGAGCCGTGCACCACCATCCAGGCGTTCGGCCCGGTGCGGTAGAGGATGCAGTCGTCGGTGAATTTTCCGGCCTCGTTCAGCATGCAGGCATAGGCCGACTTGCCGGGATAGATCTTCTCCACGTCGCGCGTCGTTGCCAGGTCGATGAGGTGTGAGGCGTGCGGCCCGGTGATGTGAACCTTCTTCAGGCCCGACACATCCATCAGCCCGGCCCTGGTGCGGATGGCGGTGTATTCCTCGTCGGCGTCCTTGTCGTAGGTCCAGGCGGTGCCCATGCCGCTCCAGTCTTCGAGCTTCGAGCCTAACGCGCGATGGCGATCCGCCAGGGTCGAAAATCTCCAGGATGCCGTCATCCGCAAATCCTCCGTTCGAAAATTCTATTGTGTTCCCGGCTCCCTGCGCGAGGCGGGAGCATTTGGTCGAATATTGATCGCAAACGTCCTGATGCCGCAATACCCGGAAGCAAATAATTTCATTGTCAGGCAAAATTCGCGGCTGGGGACAAACGGTTAACCCAACGTAAAATCGGCTTGACAATTGCTGGATTCGGCCCGAATTTATGAAAAAAATTTCACTCTGTTGAAAGAGGGCAGCGGGCGGCCAATTCGGGGTCGGGCGCTGGAAAAGGGGAAACCGATGTCAGACCTGCAGCAGCGCATCGAAGCGCTGTACCGTTCCGACCTGCGCGGATCCGCGCTCCTGATCATCTGCCTTTGGGCGACGATCCTCTTCGTGCTTGTCATGACATGGCCCTACATCCCGGACACCGGGATCAAGATCGTCGTCGCTATCGCTGCCGCCGCCGTGCTGATCTTCAATACGGCCGCCATCCTGGCGATGGTCAATCACTACAAGGAAGACAAGGACTTCATCTACGGTCTCGACATCAAGAACGCCGACGCGGCCCGCAACCGCAAGTCCTGAAAACAGAACGTCCTGAGAGGTAGAAGTCATGTCGCGCTACACGCCGCCGGAACAAGGCAAGGCCGGGCAGATTTTCGATATCGTGGTCGTCGTGGTCGCCATTTTCGTGGCGCTGTGGCTGCCATTGAAACTCGGCCTGGCGGGTGCGGCGAAATCCATCGACGCGCTCGATGCCAAAACCTGGGAAGCGTTGGGACAGAACCCGACCATGGCCTCGATCTGGGAAAAGCTCGGCTATACGCCGGAGACCGCGCACGACATCATCCAGAACCGCTTCCACTACATCATCGACTGGCCGACGCTGATCATCATGGCGGCGGTGCTGATCGGCTATTTCGTCTTCCTGTTCCGCGCCTCCGACCGCGAATATCGCGACGTCATCAACGAAAAGTTCGACGACAAGTAACGCCAGAGATTTTGGGGAAGCACGCTCATGTGGGTCGCACTCTCTTACGCATCGTGGGGCATCTCGGTCGTGCTTGCGCTGTGGATGCTCTACGACTGGTTCAAGATCGACACGACCTATTCCGAGGAGGTGCTGACTTCCTCGCGCGAAGGCGAGCTTGAAGCCGCTTCCGAAAAACACCGGATCTGAGTGGGGATTGAACAATGACGATCACGCTTGAACCGGCAATACACGGCGACAGGGTTTCACTGCTACGCGTGCTCGGCCCGGCCCATGTCTGGGCGCTTGGCGTCGGCATCGTGCTGGTCGGCGAATTCACCGGCTGGAATTTCTCGGCCGACAAGGGCGGCGCACTGGCGGCGCTGATCGTCTGCTGGGTGGTCGGGCTCTTGTACACTTCGGTCGCCATGATCGACTCCGAGGTGACATCGACGGTTGCCGCCGCCGGCGGCCAATACGCGCAGGCCAAGCACATTGTCGGGCCGCTGATGGCCTTCAACGTCGCGCTGTTCCTGGTCTTTGCCTACACCATGCTGGAGGTTTCGGACGCCATCCTGCTCGGCGACACCATCGTCGCCAAGGCCGGCGTCGAAGGGCTCACCCACAACTCCTTCATTGCCGCCACCATCGTCGTGCTGGCATGGCTGAACTATCGCGGCGTGCTGATGACGCTCAACGTCAACTTCGTCATCACGGCGATAGCCTATGTCTCGATCGTTATCCTGTTCTTCTCGGTCAGCCCCTGGACGCAGGGTGCTGTGCTGAAGCTCAACGAACTGGTCACCCCCGGCAATGCGCTGCCCTATGGCTGGATCGGCGTCATCGCGGCCTTCCAGTTCGGCATCTGGTACTATCTCGGCATCGAAGGCACCACGCAGGCCGCCGAGGAAGTGCGCTCGCCGGCGCGTTCGCTGCCTTACGGCACCATGGCCGGCATGATCACGCTTTTGATCGCCGCCGCCATGACCTGGTATGTCTGCGCCTCGCTGATGCCCTGGGAGTACCTCGGTATCACCTATTATCCCTTGTGGGACGCCGGCAAGCTGACCGGCAGCCCGCTGCTGGAAAACCTGTTGTTCGTCGCCACGCTGCTCGCGGCACTGGCGTCGGCCAATGGCTGTATCAACGATGCGGCCCGCGCGTGGTTCTCGCTTGGACGCGACCGCTATCTGCCGACATGGTTCTCGGCCGTGCACCCGAAATACCGCACGCCCTATCGCTCGATCCTGTTCCTGTTGCCGATCGCGCTCGCCTTCGCCTTCATCGCCGACCTCAACCAGGCGATCACCTTCTCAATCCTGTCGGGCGTGCTGCAATACACCTTCATGAGCATAAACATCATGATGTTCCGCAAAAAGTGGCCGCTGGGCACGATCCGCCGCGGCTATACGCACCCGTTCCACCCGATCCCGGCGATCGTGCTGTTTTGCCTCTGCGTGGTGACCTTCTTTGCGATCTTCCTCGGCTACGGCACGCAGCTGATCGCCATGGTCGCCTTCTACTTCCTGATCTCGCTGTGGTTCCACTTCTACCGTTACCGCTATGTGCGCCGCGGCGACCAGTTCACCATGCCGTGGCCGAAGCCGCAGGGCTATTGACAGGAGAGGGCCTGCCGGTCTGGGCGGGCATGGCGTGACGAGGTGTCTGACGTGACGACAGCATTGCTGGCCGGGGCGGTCGCCGTGGCTCTCGTCCTGCACCTCGCCTGGCATACGCGCGCCAGCCGCAAAAAGGCCAAGGCTGATCTTGCAGCCGAGGCAGCCAGCATCCAGACCGTCATCACAGATGCCGTTGATGTCTCCGATGGCACAGCCGGCGTTGTCACCTGGGCCGGCACATGGAACGGACAGCGCGTGCAGCTGCGCACCATCGTCGACACGCTGGCAACGCGAAAGCTGCCGGCGCGATGGTTGAGTGTCACGATCACAGAGCCGGTTGCGGTGCCGGCGACCTTCGACATGATGATGCGGCCGGGCTCGCCGACGACCTTCTCCAATTTCGATCATCTTCAGCATACGCTGCCGAAGGCTCCGGGATTTCCGGCTGAAGCCGTGCTGCGAACCGACCTCAGGGCGGCGCGCTTTCCGCAGAACCTGATCGCCAGCCATCTCGACATCTTTGCCGAAGGCCGCGCCAAGGAACTCTTGATCACCCCGAACGGCGTGCGCATCGTCTGGCTGCTGGCCGAGGCCGAGCGGGCGCGCTACGGCGTGTTCCGGCAGGCCGCATTCGGCGGCGCAAGGCTGGATCCAACGCTGGTCGAGAGACTGCTGACCTCGGCCTCAGTGCTGCGCGATGCCATCAACCGACAGGAAAGGCAGGTCGCATGAGCGCACCCGCACCGACAAACCCGTATCTGGTGCTCGGCGCTGCCATCGTCTTACCGGCCAGCGGCCACGTCATTCTGGGCGTGCCCGTGCGCGGCCTGCAGTTCCTGTTCTTCATGGTGATCCTCGCCTGGGTGACGGCCAAGATCGCGCCGGCCGATGCCAGCTTCGTCGGCCGCCACGCCGGCGGCTTCCTGATCTATGCGCTGTCGATCCTCGATGCCTACAGAATAGCCCGCATCCGCACCGCCACATGGATTCACAGCGCCCGCGACGGCGGCGATAGTTCACAAGGCCGCATCGAGCCGGATACGTAACTACAGGAATATTTTTTTCATACGATTGAATTCGCACGACGCATTCGATACATCATCGTCTAGTGGTAACGTCGGGAGGCTGACATGTGTGGAATCGTCGGACTTTTTCTGAAAGACAAGTCGCTTGAGCCGCAGCTCGGCTCGATGCTGTCGCAGATGCTGATATCGCTCAGCGATCGCGGCCCCGACAGCGCCGGCATCGCCATCTATGGCGCGCCTTCCAGGAATGAAGCCAAGATCACCATCCAGTCCGCGAAGCCCGAGCGCGATTTCCGCGGCCTCGACGCCGAACTCGCGAAGGCCATCGGCGCGCCGGTGAGCATAGCGGTGAAGTCCACCCATGCAGTGTTGAGAACCGCGCCCGACAAGGTCGATGCCGCGCGCGAAGCGCTGCAGTCAATCCGCCCCGACGTGCGCATCATGGGCGCCGGCGAAGCGGTGGAAATCTACAAGGAAGTCGGTCTGCCGGAAGCGGTCGTCGACCGCTTCGACGTCCGCTCGATGACCGGCACGCATGGCATCGGCCATACCCGCATGGCGACGGAATCGGCCGTCACAACGATGGGCGCGCATCCGTTCTCGACCGGCGCCGACCAGTGCCTGGTGCACAATGGCTCACTGTCCAACCACAATAATATGCGGCGTGAGCTGGTGCGGGAGGGCATGAAATTCGAGACCGAGAACGACACCGAGGTCGCCGCCGCCTATCTCTCGTCGCAGATGGCGCATGGCAAGAACCTCGGCGAGGCGCTGGAAGGCACGCTGTCCGACCTCGACGGCTTCTTCACCTTCGTCGTCGGCACCAAGAACGGTTTCGGCGTGGTGCGCGATCCGATCGCCTGCAAGCCCGCCGTCATGGCCGAGACCGATCAGTATGTCGCCTTCGGCTCGGAATATCGGGCGCTGACCAAACTGCCCGGCATAGACAATGCGAGGGTCTGGGAACCGGAACCCGCAACCGTCTATTTCTGGGAGCATTGAGCTCATGCCGGCAACCAAACTTTCGAAGGCGGCGCAAGACCAGGCGTCCCGGGTCTTCGATCTCGACGTGTCGTCGCTGCGTGAACTGAACCAGGCGCTGCACAATCTGACGCCCGGCTCCAACGAAACGGCGTGGGAAGTGCTGCACCCGAAGGGCAGCCATTCGGTTGCCGTCGGCGTCGACCAGCCTGTCAGCATCGATGTGCGCGGCAGCGTCGGCTACTACTGCGCCGGGATGAATGACGGCGCTGCCATCACCGTGCACGGCTCGGCCGGGCCTGGCGTCGGCGAAAACATGATGTCGGGCTCGATCGTCATCAAGGGCGACGCCAGCCAGTATGCCGGCGCCACCGGCAAGGGCGGGCTGCTCGTCATCGAGGGCAACGCCTCGTCGCGCTGCGGCATCTCGATGAAGGGCATCGACATCGTCGTGCACGGCAATATCGGCCACATGTCGGCCTTCATGGCGCAGTCCGGCAATCTGGTGGTGCTGGGCGATGCCGGCGACGCACTTGGCGATTCCATCTACGAAGCGCGGCTGTTCGTGCGCGGCAAGGTCGAAAGCCTGGGCGCCGACTGCATCGCCAAGGAGATGCGGCCCGAGCATATCGAACTGCTGCAGGGACTGCTCGACCGCGCCGGCGTCACCGGCGTCAAGCCGTCGGAATTCAAGCGCTACGGCTCGGCGCGCACGCTCTACAATTTCAATATCGACAACGCCGACGCGTATTGAGGCAGCATGACCTACAAGAACCCGCCGACGACGCCGCGCAAATCCGCGACCTTCGACGACTACACGCTTTCCGAAATCCGCCGCGCCGCGGCGACCGGCATCTATGACATCAGGGGCGCCGGGGCCAAGCGCAAGCTGCCGCATTTCGACGACCTTTTGTTCCTCGGCGCCTCGATCTCGCGCTATCCGCTGGAAGGCTATCGCGAGCGGTGCGACACGTCGGTCGTGCTGGGCTCGCGCTATGCCAAGAAGCCGATCGAGCTGAAAATCCCGATCACCGTTGCCGGCATGAGCTTCGGGTCGCTGTCCGGCCCGGCCAAGGAAGCGCTCGGCCGTGGCGCTACGCTCTCAGGCACGTCGACCACCACGGGCGACGGCGGCATGACCGAGGAAGAGCGCGGCCATTCCAAGCAACTGGTCTACCAGTACCTGCCGTCACGCTACGGCATGAACCCCAGGGATTTGCGCCGTGCCGACGCCATCGAAGTCGTTGTCGGCCAGGGCGCCAAGCCCGGCGGCGGCGGCATGCTGTTGGGACAAAAGATTTCCGACCGCGTCGCCGAAATGCGCACGCTGCCGAAGGGCATCGACCAGCGCTCGGCCTCACGCCATCCCGACTGGACCGGGCCGGACGATCTCGAGATCAAGATCCTCGAGCTGCGCGAGATCACCGACTGGGAAAAGCCGATCTACGTCAAGGTCGGCGGCGCCCGCCCCTATTACGACACAGCACTTGCGGTGAAGGCCGGCGCCGATGTCGTCGTCGTCGACGGCATGCAGGGCGGCACGGCGGCCACCCAGGAAGTATTCATCGAAAATGTCGGCCAGCCGACGCTTGCCTGCATCAGGCCGGCGGTGCAGGCGCTGCAGGATCTCGGCATGCACCGCAAGGTGCAGCTGATCGTGTCGGGCGGCATCCGCAATGGCGCCGACGTCGCCAAGGCGCTGGCGCTCGGCGTCGACGCGGTGTCGATCGGCACGGCAGCGCTCGTCGCGCTCGGCGACAACGACCCGCGCTGGGAGGCCGAATACAATGCGCTCGGCACCACCGCCGGCGCCTATGACGACTGGCACGAGGGTCGCGACCCCGCGGGCATCACCACGCAGGACCCCGAACTGATGAAGCGGGTCGATCCGATCGCCGCCGGACGGCGGCTGGCGAACTACCTCAAGGTGATAACGCTGGAGGCGCAGACCATTGCGCGTGCCTGCGGCAAGAACAGCCTGCACAATCTCGAGCCCGAGGATCTCGTAGCCCTCACCATCGAAGCCGCCGCCATGGCTGGCGTGCCGCTGGCCGGCACCAACTGGATACCGGGGAAAAACGGCTTCTAAAAAACACATCAAAATAAGCGAGGAACTATAATGGGGAACGATCTCGCCGCATTCGCCAAAGAGAACGGCGTCAAATATTTCATGATTTCCTACACCGACCTGTTCGGCGGCCAGCGCGCCAAGCTGGTGCCGGCGCAGGCGATCGCCGACATGCAGAAGGACGGCGCCGGCTTCGCCGGTTTCGCCACCTGGCTCGACCTCACGCCGGCGCATCCTGATATGCTGGCGGTGCCGGATCCGGATTCGGTGATC
Organism: Mesorhizobium sp. LSJC269B00; assembly: GCF_000502815.1. Lineage (NCBI taxonomy): Bacteria > Pseudomonadati > Pseudomonadota > Alphaproteobacteria > Hyphomicrobiales > Phyllobacteriaceae > Mesorhizobium > Mesorhizobium sp. LSJC269B00. The sequence goes on along the minus strand of NZ_AYVN01000002.1, from coordinate 419,727 downwards.
CAGCTGCCGTGGAAGCCCGATGTCGCCTGGGTCGCCGCCAACTGCATCATGGACGACAAGGAAGTCGAGCAGGCGCCGCGCAACACGCTGCGCCGGCTGATCGCGGAAGCCGCCACTGACGGCATGCATGTCAAGACTGGCGTCGAGGCAGAGTTCTTCCTGATCTCGCCGGACGGCAGCGTCATCTCCGACAAATACGACACGGCTTCAAAACCCTGCTACGACCAGCAAGCGGTGATGCGCCGCTACGATGTCATCGCCGAGATTTGCGACCACATGTTGGCGCTGGGCTGGAGCCCCTACCAGAACGACCATGAGGACGCCAACGGCCAGTTCGAGATGAACTGGGCTTTCGACGATGTGCTCGCCACCGCCGACAAGCACTCCTTCTTCAAGTTCATGGTCAAGTCGGTGGCCGAGAAACACGGCCTGCGCGCGACCTTCATGCCAAAGCCTTTCCAGGGCCTGACCGGCAATGGCTGCCACGCCCATATTTCGGTCTGGGACAAGGCCGGCAAGGTCAACGTCTTTGCCGATAACGCGATGGAACTCGGCCTGTCGGCCAAGGGCAAGAATTTCCTCGGCGGCATCATGAAACATGCCTCGGCGCTGGCCGCCATCACCAACCCGACGGTGAACTCCTACAAACGCATCAACGCGCCGCGCACCATTTCGGGCGCCACCTGGGCGCCGAACACGGTGACCTGGACCGGAAACAACCGCACTCACATGGTGCGCGTGCCCGGCCCCGGCCGCTTCGAGCTGCGGTTGCCGGACGGCGCCGCAAACCCTTATCTGCTGCAGGCCGTCATCATTGCCGCCGGTCTCGACGGCATCCGCTCCAAGGCCGATCCCGGCAAGCGCTACGACATCGACATGTACCAGAACGGTCACACTGTGAAGGGCGCGCCGAAGCTGCCGCTCAACCTGCTCGACGCGCTTCGCGAATACGACAAGGACAAATCGCTCAAGGCGGCGCTGGGTGAGGAATTCTCGTCGGCTTATCTAAAGCTGAAGCAACAGGAATGGAATTCCTATGCTTCGCACTTCACGCAATGGGAGCGCGACCACACGCTGGACATATAATCGTCCTAGCGGTGCGAGCGACCTCGGAATGACCTGATGAAATATTCGATCTTCTCGCTCGCCCGTGCTGCCCTTTCCGGCCACAAGAACTGGCAGCGCACCTGGCGCGATGCGGCGCCCAAGGACCACTACGATGTTGTGATCATCGGCGGCGGCGGCCATGGGCTCGCCACCGCCTGGTTCCTCGCCAGCGAGTTCGGCATCAGAAACGTCGCCGTGCTGGAAAAGGGCTGGATCGGCTCCGGCAATGCCGGCCGCAACACCACCATCATCCGTTCCAATTACGGCCTGCCCGGCAATACCGGCTTCTACGAGCTTTCGATGAAGCTTTGGGAGCGGATGGAGCAGGACCTCAACTATAACGCCATGGTCAGCCAGCGCGGCGTCCTCAACCTCTATCATTCCGATGCGCAGCGCGACGCTTATGCGCGGCGCGGCAACACCATGCGCATCAATGGCATCGATGCCGAACTGCTCGACCAGGCGGCGCTGAAGAAGATGCTGCCGTTCCTGAATTTCGACCATGCGCGCTTTCCCGTGCAGGGCGGCCTCCTGCAGCGCCGCGGCGGCACCGCGCGGCATGACGCGGTGGTCTGGGGCTATGCCCATGCGGCGAGCGAACTCGGCGTCGACATCATCCAGAACTGCGAGGTCACCGGCTTTGTCCGGGACGGCAACGGCAAGGTGACTGGCGTCGAGACGTCGCGCGGCAAGATCGGCGCCGGCAAGGTCGGCATGGCAGTCGCCGGGTCATCGTCGCGTGTCGCAGCGATGGCGGGCATGCGCCTGCCGATCGAAAGCCATGTGCTGCAAGCTTTCGTCTCGGAGGCGATCAAGCCGCTCATCCCCGGCGTCATGACCTTCGGCGCCGGGCATTTCTATGTCAGCCAGTCGGACAAGGGCGGGCTGGTCTTCGGCGGCGACATCGATGGCTACAATTCCTACGCCCAGCGCGGCAATTTGCCTGTCATGGAAGATGTCTGCGAAGGCGGCATGGCGCTGATCCCGATGATCGGCCGCGTGCGGCTTCTGCGCCAGTGGGGCGGTATCATGGACATGTCGATGGATGGCTCGCCGATCATCGACAAGACACCGGTCGACGGGCTCTACCTCAACGCCGGCTGGTGTTATGGCGGCTTCAAGGCGACGCCCGGTTCCGGCTTCGTCTTTGCCCATCTTCTGGCGCGTGACGAAACGCACAAGGAGGCGGCGCTGTTTCGGCTCGACCGCTTCCAGCGCGGCGCCATGATCGACGAAAAGGGCCAAGGCGCCCAACCGAACCTGCATTGAGGCGGCCGGAACAAGATGCGTATCACCTGTCCTTTCTGCGGCGAACGCGAACTCGGCGAGTTCAGCTATCTCGGCGATGCCAAGCCTGTACGGCCGGCGGCGGATGCCGGCGAAGATGCCGTCTACGACTATGTCTATCTGCGCGACAACATCGCCGGCGTGATGGCAGAGAACTGGTATCACGGCGGTGGCTGCCGGGCCTGGCTGAAGGTCACCCGCAACACGCTGACGCACGAGATCTCGGCGGTGGAACCGGCGGCGGGGGCTGGTGCGAGCCAGGTGGAGACATGAGCTATTCTGTCGAGACCACAGCCGTCGCGAAAAGCGCCAGCCCCCTACCTCCCCCTTGTGGGGAGGTCGGACCGCAGGTCCGGGTGGGGGTCGGTGCCGCACCCCCCCCCCCCCCCCCNGGGGGGGGGTCGGTGCCGCACCCCCACCCCGCTGCTGCGCAGCGACCCTCCCCACAAGGGGGAGGGTGAAGAGCGCGACGGTCCCGCCTGGCATTGGATCGATGAGAGGCCGGCCATCGTGAGTTCCAGCCAATCCCATCGTCTCACATCCGGCGGTCTCATCGACCGCTCGGCGCCGCTCAACTTCCGCTTCGATGGCAAGAGCTTCTCCGGCTTCCAGGGCGACACGCTGGCGTCGGCGCTGGTCGCCAATGGCGTCAAGCTGGTCGGCCGCTCGTTCAAATACCATCGTCCGCGCGGCATTCTGACTGCGGGCTCGGAAGAACCCAACGCGCTGGTCGAACTGCGCACCGGCGCACGGCGCGAGGCCAACACCAAGGCCACGACGGCCGAACTCTATGAAGGCCTCGAAGCGGCCAGCCAGAACCGCTGGCCGTCGCTGCGCCACGATGTGATGTCGGTGAACCAGCTGTTCGCACCGATCTTCGTCGCCGGCTTCTACTACAAAACCTTCATGTGGCCGGCAAAATTCTGGGAAATGGTCTACGAGCCGGCGATCCGACGCGCCGCGGGTCTGGGTCGCGCGGCGGTCACCCCCGATCCGGATCACTACGACAAGGCCTGGGCGCATTGCGATGTGGTGATCGCCGGCTCTGGTCCGGCCGGTCTCGCCGCCGCACTCGCTGCAGGCCGCAGCGGTGCGCGCGTCATCCTGTGCGAAGAAGATTTTGCGCCCGGCGGCCGTCTGTTGTCGGATGGCGGCACGATCGACGGTCTGCCGGCCGCGGAGTGGCTGTCGCGCACACTGGCCGAGCTCAGCTCGATGCCGGATGTCCGCATCATGACCCGCACGACCCTGTTCGGCGTCTATGACGGCGGTACCTATGGCGCGATCGAGCGGGTCAACGATCATCTGCCGGTGCCGCCCGAGCATCAGGTGCGCCAGCGCCTGTGGCGCACCGTGGCCAAGCGCTGCGTCGTCGCCGCCGGCGCGATTGAGCGTCCCATCGTCTTTGCCGGCAATGACACGCCCGGCGTGATGATGGCGTCCGCCATCCGCACCTACGTCACACGTTATGCGGCGACGCCGGCAAAGCGGATCGCGCTGTTCACCAACAATGAGGATGGCTGGCGCACGGTCGAGACGGCACTCGGCGCCGGGCTGCAGATCGCGGCGGTGATCGACGCGCGGCCTGACGTCTCGCCTGCCCATCGTTCTCTCGCTTCCATGAACGGCTTCACCGTGCTGCATGGTTCGGTCAGCGGCGTCGACGGCGGCAAGGACGGCGTAAGAAAAATAGCGGTGTCGCTGACCGGCGGCGCGCGCGCCGAGGTCGAGGCCGACGGGCTTGCCGTTTCCGGCGGCTGGAATCCGGCGGTCGGGCTCACCTCTTACCATCGCGGCCGGCCGAAATGGCGAGACGACATCGCCGCCTTCGTGCCGGACGGCGCGCCGCCCGGTATGGTCGCCGCAGGTGCGGCTAACGGCGACTTCGGGCTAGGCGCCTGCCTGCGCGCAGGTTTCGAGGCCGGCGCCGCAGCGGCGCGGGACGCGGGACGCAATGGCAATCCGGGCTCTGCAGCTGTTGCCGGCGACGAGTCCTTCTCACTGACCCCGCTCTGGCACGTCGCCGGCAAAGGCAAGGCCTTTGTAGACCAGCAGCATGACGTCACCGCGTCCGACATCGAGCTGGCGCAGCGCGAGGGTTTTGAATCGGTCGAGCATCTGAAGCGCTACACCACGCTCGGCATGGCGACCGACCAGGGCAAGACGTCCAATGTCGCCGGCCTCGCCATCATGGCGGCGGTGTCGGGCAAATCCATTCCCGAGACCGGCACGACCATCTATCGCCCGCCGTACGTGCCGGTCGCCATCGGCGCCTTTGCCGGCCACCATCGCGACGAAAATTTCCATGCGACGCGGCTGACGCCGTCGCATCACTGGGCGGCCGAACAAGGCGCGATCTTTGTCGACACCGGCCTGTGGAAGCGCGCGCAATGGTATCCGCGCGCGGGCGAGAAGGACTGGCTGGAATCGGTCACCCGCGAGGTCAAGGCGGTGCGCTCGGGCGTCGGCTTCTGCGATGTCTCGACGCTGGGCAAGATCGATGTGCACGGCCCCGATGCCGGCGCCTTCCTCGACCGCGTCTACATCAACACCTTCTCAAACCTTGCCGTGGGAAAAGCCCGCTACGGGCTGATGCTGCGCGAGGACGGCCTCGTCTATGATGACGGCACGACCTCGCGGCTGGCCGAGGACCATTATTTCCTCACCACGACCACGGCGAAGGCCGGGCTGGTGATGCAGCATCTCGAATTCTGCCGGCAGGTGCTATTCCCCGAACTCGACGTGCAACTGACCTCGGTCTCCGACCAGTGGGCGCAGTTCTCGATTGCCGGGCCAAGGACGCGAGACCTGTTGAAGGAAATCGTCGACCCTGCCGAGGACCTTTCGAACGAAGGTTTTCCCTTCATGGGCGTGCGCGAAGTCGCTTTGCGCGGCGGCATCAAGGCGCGGCTGTTCCGCATCTCCTTCTCCGGCGAGATGGCGTTCGAGATTTCGGTGCCGGCGCGTTACGGTGAAGCGATGGCACGCAATTTGATGCTGGCGGGAAAACCGTTCGGCGTGACGCCGTATGGCACAGAAGCCCTCGGCGTCATGCGCGTTGAAAAGGGCCATGTCGCCGGACCGGAACTGAGCGGCATGACGACCGCCGCCGATCTCGGCCTCGGCAAGATGATGTCGACCAAGAAGGATTTCATCGGTCGCGTCATGGCCGGCCGCGAGGCGCTGGTGGCGCCGGACCGGCAGGTCGTGGTCGGCATCAAGCCGATCGACAAGGCGCGCCGCCTGCGCTCCGGCGCGCACATCATCCCGAAGGGCCAGACGCCCGGGCCTGATAACGACCAAGGCTACGTCACCTCGGTCTGCTTCTCGCCGACGCTCGACCAGTGGATCGGTCTCGGCCTTGTCGAGCGCGGCCGCGAACGCATCGGCGAGATCGTCCACGCGCATGATCCGCTGCGCGGTGAAGACTATGATGTCGAGCTCTGCAATCCCGTCTTCTACGATCCCGATGGAGGGCGCCAGCGTGGCTGATTTTTCCTGGGATGTTCGTAGCCCGCTCGAGCGGGCACTTGTTGTCGGGCCTTACGGCGCGAACGGCAATGTCGGCGTGTTGCTGACCGAAATCCGCAATTTCGACCTGATCCAGGTGATGGCGCGGCGCGGCAAGGCGGGAGATTTGGCCAACGCTGCGAAGGCAAGCTTCGGTGTTGCGGCTCCTGAGACACCCAAGGCGGTGCAGACTTCGGATGCGACGCTGATCTGGTCGGGACCGGACCAGTTCTTCGTGCTGTTGAAGGGCGGCAAGCATGGGACTGAAGCACTCGCCCAGACGTTCGCGTCTTCCGCTTCGCTATCGGACCAGTCGCATGCGCGAGTGCTGATCAGTATCTCCGGTACCAAGGCGCGGGCGATGCTGGGCAAGCTGTCGTCGATCGATCTGCATCCCGATGCATTTCTGGTTGGGGCGGCTGCCGCGACCTCGATGGATCACACCAGCGTCACGCTCTGGCGCGGGAATGACCGGCCGGATGGGCAGGCGGTGTTCAACGTGCTGATGTTTGCGACATTTGCTGAAAGTCTGTGGCACACGATGCTGGATTCGGCGGCGGAGTATGGTGTCGAGATCGGGCATTCCGAGGATTTGGCGTAGCGCTTGTGCGCTTCTTCCTTCTCCCCTTGTGGGAGAAGGAAGATCGGCGCGTTAGTGCCGAGACGGATGAGGGGTGTTCCAGGGTACGCCAACGTCTCACCGCTGGAACACCCCTCATCCGTCGCCTGCGGCGACACCTTCTCCCACAGAGGGAGAAGGGGGAGCCAGCCTTGCCAAACGCAACTGCGCTGCTATTCTTGCAGCTAAAGTAATTTTACACACAGGCAAACTTGTTTCTCGAACCGCAAGGCTGAGATGAGCCAGTCGCCCTACCCTTCAGTGACAGCCGGGCCGCCCCGGCCAAGCCTCATCCTGCGGCCCGGCCAGATCGCGCTGCCGCCGGGCATGGAGCGGTATGCGGCCCCCGGTAACGGCGCGGTGCTGATCGATATCGAGGCCGGCGATACATTTGCCATCCGCAATGTCGAGGGCGGCCAGGCCTGCGAGCTTTTGGCCTGGGACAAGTCAGGCGCCACCGACCCCGCCATCTTCGGCGAAAAGTCCAATAGCAATGCCGCCGGGATCAAGGCGCTATTGGCCGAGGGCGACGATAGCCTCGCTTCCGTGCGCCGCGGACTCGAGCGCCGCCAGGTGCAGCTTGACCAGGCCAAGGCGGTGCGCGTCTTCGGCGGCGCCACGCCGGCAGGCACCGAGCAGGCCTTCACCGTCGCGCGCGATGGCGGCTTGCTGATTGCAGCGCCTAGCGGGCCGATGCTGGTCGACGGCCACGACACGGCAACGCCGCTCACCGTCATCGTCCGCCGTGCCACGGTGCGCCTGAAATCGAAATCGCAGCTCGCCGATCCGCTCGCCGATCCGGTGCTCGATTTGCGCGTCCATTCGGCAACAGCCGAATCCTATTTCGTCAAGGCCGGCGACTATCTGCAGATCATCGACGTCGATGGCCGCCAGTGCACCGACTTCCAGTGCTTTTCTGCGCGCAAGCTGGACAAGGGTCTCGACCACCCGCTCGACGTGACGACGACGCGCACTCTGATGGGATCGAGCTATCCGATGCCCGGCCTGCATTCGAAATATTACGACCAGGACATGGAGCCGCTGGTTGAGGTGGTGCAGGACACATGCGGCCGGCATGACGCGTTCGCGCTGGCGTGTGCCGCCAAATATTACGACGACATCGGCTATCCCGGCCACACCAACTGCTCGGAGAATTTCAACCGCGCGCTGGCCGACAAGGGTGTCACCCCACGTGCCGGCTGGATGGCGATCAACTTCTTCTTCAACACGGCGATCGACGCCCATGGCGTCATGGTGTCGGATGAGCCGTGGTCGCGCGCCGGCGACTATGTCCTGCTCAGGGCGCTCACCGACATCGTCTGCGTCTCCTCCGCCTGTCCCGACGACACGACACCGGCCAATGGCTGGAACCCGACCGACATCCATGTGCGAACCTATTCCGGCCAACACAAATTCTCGCGAGCGATCGCCAGACGCATGACGCCCGATTCGGAACCGAAAATGACCCGCGAGACCGCCTTCCATTCAAGCTTCGCCAAGCACACCCGCAACTTCGTGGAATACCGGGGTTATTGGCTGGCCAATTCCTTCGCCAAGGAAGGCGCCATCGCCGAATACTGGGCCTGCCGGCAGGATGCCGTGATCATGGACCTGTCGCCGTTGCGCAAGTTCGAGGTCACCGGCCCGGATTCCGAGGCGCTGCTGCAATACACGCTGACCCGCGACGTCAAGAAGCTCGGCGTCGGCCAGGTCGTCTATTCCGCCATGTGCTACGAGCATGGCGGCATGATCGACGACGGCACGCTGCTGCGGCTCGGCAAGGACAATTTCCGTTGGGTCGGCGGCGACGACCTGTCCGGCGAATGGCTGCGCGACACCGCGAAAAAGCTTGGCCTCAACGTGCTGGTGCGTTCCTCCACCGATCAGATGCACAATGTCGCTGTCCAAGGGCCGAAGAGCCGTGACATTTTGCGAGAGGTGGTCTGGACCTCGCCGCTGCAACCGTCGATCGACGAACTCGAATGGTTCCGCTTCGCTGTCGCGCGCATCGGCGGCGGCAATGGCATTCCGGTCGTGGTGTCGCGCACCGGTTATACCGGCGAGCTCGGCTACGAAATCTGGTGCCACCCACGCGACGCCGAAAAAGTGTTCGATGCCATCTGGGAGGCCGGCCAGCCGCACGGGCTGAAGCCGATGGGCCTGCAGGCACTCGACATGGTGCGCATCGAAGCCGGGCTGATCTTCGCCGGTTACGAATTCTCCGACCAGACCGACCCGTTCGAGGCGGGCATTGGCTTCACCGTACCGTTGAAGGCCAAGACCGACGATTTCATCGGCCGCGAGGCTCTGATAAGGCGCAAGGAACATCCGCAGCACAAGCTCGTTGGCCTCGACATCGACAGCAATGTCGCCGTCGGCCATGGGGATTGCGTCCATATCGGCCGCGCCCAGATCGGTGTCGTCACCTCGGGCATGCGCTCGCCGGTGCTGAACAAAAACATCGCTCTGGCGAGGCTTGACGTCACCCACGCGGCAATCGGCACAGAGGTGGAGATCGGCAAGCTCGACGGTCATGCCAAGCGGCTGCCGGCGCGCGTCGTGGCCTTCGCCCACTACGATCCGCAAAAGACCAGGCCGCGATCCTGAGGGTTGCACCCCCGGCCCTTCGCAGGCTCAGGGCGTTCGAAGCTCGAAAGCAATTGGCTTTCCGTCCGCTACCGCGGACCGCTTCTCACCCCACAAGGGGAGAAGGACAAAGCGAGCGTTTCGCAACCGTGATGTGCACGACGCCACAAATCACTTGACGTGAAAGCGCGCCGGATCAATCTTCACTGTTAAGAAAAAAATACGACTGAGTGGAAACACTGGAGTCGTGCGGTCATGTACCGGGGAACAAGCTTCGCGAAGCCGAGGCATCACCGGCCGGGAACACAAAATGGGGAATTCAGACAGATGAGCACGATTACCACTGCCCTGGAGCAGCCCGCTGAAGGCAAGCTGCTCCGCAACATCGACTGGCGCGGCGCCTTCTGGGTGGCGAGCGGCGTTCCTGCCCTTGTCCTGTTTTCGATCGGCGGCATTGCCGGAACGACGGGAACGCTGGCCTTCGGGATCTGGATCGCTTCCATGATCATGGGCTTCCTGCAATCCTTCACCTATGCCGAGATCGCCGGCCTGTTCCCGAACAAGTCGGGCGGCGCCTCGATCTACGGCGCCACCGCCTGGCTGCGTTATTCCAAGTTCATCGCGCCGCTGTCGGTGTGGTGCAACTGGTTCGCCTGGTCGCCGGTGCTGTCGCTGGGCTGCTCGATCGCCGCCGCCTATATTCTCAACGCGCTGGCGCCGGTGCCGCTGTTCACCGAGGCGTCGCCGGACGTCGTCGCCTATATCGCGGCGCATGCCGGAACGGTGCCTGCCGACGCCATCGCCGCGGTGACCGCGGCGGCCACGCCGGCGATCCGCAACTGGACGCTGTTCAGCCACACGCTAGGTCCTGTCTCCTTCACCCTCAATGCCACTTTCTTCATCGGCGCGGTGCTGATGCTGATCATCTTCTCGATCCAGCATCGCGGCATTCTCGGCACCGCCAATGTGCAGAAGTATATCGGCCTCCTGGTCATCATCCCGATGCTGATCGTCGGTGTCGTGCCGATCGTCACCGGCCAGATCAACTGGGCGAACTTTTCGCCGCTGGTGCCGCTGGCGGCGGCTTACGCGCCGGAGCCCGGCTCGTGGAACATTGCCGGCTGGACGCTGGTGCTGGGCGGCATGTTCATCGCCGCATGGTCGACCTATGGTTTTGAGACCGCCGTCTGCTACACATCGGAGTTCAAGAACCCGGGCACCGACACGTTCAAGGCGATTTTCTATTCCGGCCTGCTCTGCATGCTTCTGTTCATCCTGGTGCCCTTCACCTTCCAGGGCGTGCTGGGCCTCAACGGCATGCTGGCGACGCCGATCGTCGACGGCTCGGGTGTCGCCGATGCACTGGCCGGCATGGTCGGGGGTGGCGCATTGATCCACAGCCTCTTGGTGATGCTGATGATCCTGGCGCTGGTGCTGTGCATCATGACGGCAATGGCCGGCTCGTCGCGCACGCTCTACCAGGGCTCGGTCGATGGCTGGCTGCCGCGCTATCTCAGCCACGTCAACGAGCATGGCGCGCCGACGCGCGCCATGTGGACCGATCTCGTCTTCAACCTGATCGTGCTGGCCATCGCCTCGGCCGACGCGACGAGCTTCTTCTTCATCCTCGCCGTGTCGAACTGCGGCTACATCATCTTCAACTTCCTCAACCTCAATGCCGGCTGGATCCACCGCATCGACAACGGCCACATCAACCGGCCTTGGAAGGCGCCGAGCTGGCTGCTCGGCCTCGGCGCCATCTTCGCCTATGTAAACGCCATCTTCATGGGCGCCGGCGCCAAGGTGTGGAACCCGATGGCGCTCTGGGCCGGCCTGATCACAGCCGCCTTGATCATCCCGGTGTTCTGCTACCGGCACTACGTCCAAGACAAGGGCAAGTTCCCCGACCACATGCTGGCCGACCTCGGCATGGCGGGCGCAGACCTCTCGGTCAAAAAGGCAGGCATGCTGCCCTACCTGACGCTGGTCGCCGGCCTGGTGGTGATGCTGCTCGCCAACTGGTACTTCGTCATCTGAAAGTGATGGCTGAAAAGAATGGGCGCGCTTCGGCGCGCCCGTTTCTTTTTGTGGCAGGACGTCAGCCGGCCTTGCGAGTGGCCGCTTCGGAGCCTTCGAAGAACCGGTTCGGCGGACGCTTCAGGCCGAGATTCTCGCGCAAGGTGGTGCCCTCATACTCGCGCCGGAAGAGCTTTCGCCGCTGCAGCTCGGGCACCACCTTCTCGGCGAAGTCATCGAGCCCGGCAGGCAGATAGGGGAACATGACGTTGAAGCCGTCTGACCCCTCGGCAACCAACCATTCCTCCATCGCGTCGGCGATGGTTTTAGGCGTGCCGACTAAGGCAAGGCCGGAATAGCCGCCGAGCCGCTGCGCCAGCTGGCGGACGGTCAAATTCTCCCGGCGCGCCAGCTCGATGACGCGCTCGCGGCCGCTCTTCGAGGCATTGGTCTCGGGGATTTCGGGCAAGGGCGCGTCGGGGTCGAAGGCCGACGCGTCATGGCCGAGCGCGATCGACAGCGAGGCAATGCCGCTCTCGTAATAGACCAGGCTGTCGAGCTTGGCGCGTTTGGCCTGTGCTTCCTCGACACTGTCGCCGACGATGACGAAGGCGCCGGGCAGGATCTTGGTGTCGTCGCGCGAACGGCCGAGCTTCTCGGCCCGGCTTTTGACATCGGCAAAGAAGCGCTGCCCAGCCGCCAGATCGGAATGGGCGGCGAAGATCACCTCCGCCGTTTCGGCTGCCAGCTGCCGCCCGGCCTCAGATGCGCCGGCCTGGACGATGACCGGCCAGCCCTGCACCGGCCGCGCAATGTTGAGCGGGCCGCGCACCGAGAGATGCTCACCCTTATGGTCGAGCACATGCAGCTTCGCGGGATCGAAATAGAGCCCGCTCTCGGCGTCGCGGATGAAGGCGTCGTCGGCAAAGCTGTCCCAGAGGCCGGTCACCACATCGTAGAATTCCCGCGCATTGTGATAGCGCTCGTCGTGCTCGACATGCTCGTCGAGGCCGAAGTTCAGCGCGGCGTCGGGATTGGATGTGGTGACGATGTTCCAGCCGGCGCGGCCGCCGCTGATATGGTCGAGCGAGGCGAAGCGACGGGCAATGTGATAGGGCGCGTCGAAGGTCGTCGATGCGGTGGCGACAAGGCCGATATGATCAGTGACGGCGGCGAGCGCCGACAGCAGCGTGAACGGCTCGAACGAGGTCACCGTGTGGCTGCGCCGTAGCGCCTCGATCGGCATGTTGAGAACGGCCAGATGGTCGGCCATGAAGAAGGCGTCGAACTTCGCCGCCTCAAGCGTCTGCGCGAAGCGCTTCAGATGGGCGAAGTTGAAGTTGGCATCGGGATATGAGCCGGGATAGCGCCAGGCCCCGGTGTGAAGACTGACCGGACGCATGAAGGCGCCGAGCCGCAATTGCTTATTGTCTACCATGGGATGATCACCTGATGCGAATGAGCGTTGCCGCTCCGATATGTAAGCAGGATCGGACGGCTTTGCCGTCCTGGAAAGGAATTCTGTTTTGCAAAACCGGCGCCGCGAAGCATTTTCATACAGGTGGCCGTTCAACCTATTTTGATGAACCCGCCTGGTGTTGAGATACTTGCCTGGGTGCTCGGTGCCACCGGCAAGGAGAAAGCCAGAACGCCGCACGTCAAGCGTACGGCGTTCCAGCATTTTCCAAGGAAGATCCTGTGCCCCAGCAGCGCCTACTCGGCGGCCAGGGCCAGTGGCGGCCTGTCATTGTCCTGCACGGCCTCATCAGCCGGCTTCCTGCCTTTCTTCGGCTCGCGGCCGAAGAACAGCGCGTAGCCTGCCGGCAGCACCAGGATGGTGAGTACGGTGGCGACGAGGATGCCGCCCATCATGGCGTAGGCGAGCGGTCCCCAGAACACCGCACGCGAGATCGGGATCAGCGCCAGCACCGCCGTCATCGCCGTCAGCACGATCGGCCGGAAACGGCGCACGGCCGAGCCGATGATGGCCTCCGATCGGTCCATCCCCCTGGCGATGTCCTGATCGATCTGGTCGACCAGGATGATCGAGTTGCGCATGATGATGCCGAGCAGCGCGATGACACCGAGGATGGCGACGAAGCCGAACGGCGCGCCGCTGATCAACAGAGCCGCCGCCGCGCCGATGATGCCGAGCGGACCGGTGGCGAGCACGAGCATCGCCTTGCCGAAATGCTGCAGCTGGATCATCAGGAGCACGACGATGACGGCCAGCATGATCGGCGCCTTGGCGGCAATCGAGGCCTGGCTTTCGGCGGAATCTTCCGCACCGCCCTGGATCTCGATCTTGTAGCCGGGCGCCAGGCCGGCGCGCATGCCCTGCATGTCATTGTAGAGCTTGGTGACGACGTCGTTCGACTGCACGCCATCCGGCAGCGTGGCGCGCACCGAGATGGTCGGCAGGCGGTCGCGCCGCCATTCGACGCCCTGCTCGAGCACCGGCACCACCTTGGCCACCTGCGACAGCGGCACGAAGCCGCCGAAATCGGTCGGGATATAGACCGAGTCGACCGAGGACAGCAGGCTGCGGCTGGCGTCCGGTTCGCGGGCGACGATGGAAACCGTCTCCTCGCCATCACGGAAGTCATCGAGCGGCGCGCCGGACATCGCTGCCTGCAGCATCTGGCGGATGCGCTGCGAGGTGACGCCAAGCGCACGGGCGCGGTCCTGGTCGATGACCAGCTTCATCGCCGGTACCGGCTCCAGCCAGTCGTCATGGACGGCGCCGAGGAGCGGATTTTCGGCGAATTTCGCCTTCACCTGGTCAGCGATGCGGCGCACCTCCTGGCGGTCCGGACCCATGATGCGCATCTGCACCGGCCAGCCGGTCGGCGGGCCGAGGAACAGACGGTCGACCTTGGAACGGATCGAAGGGAAATCCTGCGCCAGGATTGAGCGCAGCTTGAGGATCAGCCGCTCGCGCGCCGGTTCGTCATTGGCCATCACCAGAAGCTGCGCATAGTTCGGATTGCGCAATTGCTGGTCGAGCGGCAGGAAGAAGCGCGGCGCGCCTTCGCCGATATAGGTGGCGATGAAGCGCTTGTCCTTGTCGTCCATCATCCGGGCTTCCAACGCTTTGGCCTGCGTCTCGACTTCCTTGATCGAGGTTCCCTCAGGCAACCAGAGATCGACGAGGATTTCCGGCCGCGAGGATTGCGGGAAGAAGTTTTGTGGGATGAACTGGAACGCCCACAGGCTGGTGGCGAAGGTGACCAGCGTCATCACCAGAACGATGATGCGGTGGCGCACCGCCCAGCCGACCGTGGCGCGCAGCCGCCGGTAGAAGCCGGTGTCGAAGGCGTCATGATGGTTGCCGGCATGCTTGCGCTGCTTGAGGATCATGTAGCCCAGCCACGGCGTGAAATAGACGGCGACGAACCACGACACGACCAGCGCGATGCCGACCACATAGAACAGCGTGCGCACATATTCGCCTGCGGTCGAGGCGGCGAAGCCGACCGGGATGAAGCCGGCGATGGTGATCAGCGTGCCGCTCAGCATCGGGAAGGCGGTCGACGAATAGGCGAAGCTCGCCGCCTCGATCTTGACCAGCCCCTCCTCCAGCTTGCGCTCCATCATCTCGACGACGATCATGGCGTCGTCGACCAACAGCCCGAGCGCGATGATCAGGGCGCCGAGCGAAATGCGCTGCAGATCGATGCCGAGCTCGTACATGATTGCGAAGGTGGCGGCCAGCACCAGCGGAATGGCAATGGCGATGACCAGGCCGGAACGCCAGCCGATCGACAGCAGCGAGACAGCAAGCACGATCAGCAGCGCCTCGCCGAGCGCCTCCATGAACTCGTTGACGGCGTCCTTGACAACCTCGGGCTGGTTGGAAATCTGGTCGACCGCAACGCCGTAGGGCAGCGCTTCCTCGAAGCGCTTGTAGGTCGCCTCGACATCCGTGCCCACGTCCCTGACGTTGAAACCCTTGGCCATGACGACGCCGACCTGGACGCTTTCGTGGCCGTTGAAGCGGTACTTGCGCTGATAGGGATCTTCGAGACCGGAACTCACGGTGGCGATGTCGCCAAGACGTGTCACCTGACCACCGGCGCGCAGGCGCAATTCCCTGATGTCGGCAGCCCTGGTGACATCGCCCTCGACCGAGATGCGCACCGAGCGCAGGCCGGTGTCGACGGAGCCCGCCGGATCGACATTGTTCTGGCCCTTGATGGCGTTCTGCAGGTCGGTCAGCGTCAGGCCGCGTTCGGCCAGGGCCTTGGACGAGACGTCGATATAAAGCTTCTCCGGCTGGTCGCCGATGATGACGGCCTTCTCGACGCCCGGCGTCGTCAGCAGCATGTCGCGAGCCTGGGTGGCGAATTTCTTCAGCTCCGGATAGCTGTAGCCATCGCCGCCGATCGAGTGCAGGGTGATGAAGGTGTCGCCGAACTCGTCGTTGAAATAGGGCCCGAGCAGGCCTTGCGGCAGGTCGCCGGAGATGTCGCCAACCTTCTTGCGCACCTGGTAGAAGGCGTCCTTCACCTCCTCTGCATTGGTGTCGCCCTTGATCTGGACGGTGATGATGGCGCTGCCGGCGCGGGTGTAGGAACGGACGAAGTCGAGGTGCGGCGTTTCCTGCAGCTTGCGCTCGATCTTGTTGACGACCTGGTCTTCCATCTCCTGGATCGAGGAGCCCGGCCAGATCGCCTGGACGACCATGACGCGGAAAGTGAAATCGGGGTCTTCCTTCTGGCCCATGCGCATAAGGCCGAGCGCGCCGGCAATGATGATCAGACCGAACAGGAAGCGCGCGATCGAGGGATGGCCGATGGCCCAGCGCGAAAGATTGAAAGGCTGCTTTTCAGTGCTGTCGGTGGTGGTCATCGGCGTCAGTCCAATTCGTTGATCGTGCGCGCATGCGCTTTGCATGCAGCTAGGATATTCCGATGCTGGCTTCCGGGCGGCGAGGCTTTCCGAGCGGAGAGACACTCATCGCGGTGGGACGCGCGGATCGATGCGGGGGAACTCGATCTTGGCGTCTCGACCATCGGGCGCTCGCCGCCCGGAAACCCTGAATTCGCTTGCCCAGCCCTTTCGCCGAAGCGACGATCAAGCCGGCTTCATGCCTGCGGTCAGCGCAGGGCCTTTGCGGCATCGCCTTCCGCAGAGGCGGCCTGGACCGCATCGCCGGTCAGCTTGACCTTGAGATTCTCGGTCATGAACTGGGTGCCGGCGGCAACGACGACATCCCCCGGCTTGAGCCCGTCGGCGACGCTGACGCCGTCGGCGGTGAACTCCGCAACCTTGACCAGGCGCTCGTGCACCGTCTCGCCGGCGCGGTCGACGGTCCAGACAATCTTGCGACCATCCTTTTCCGCAAGCGCGCTGAGCGGGATCGACACCATCTCCTGCTTCTTGGCCACCGAGGCCTCGATGTTGGCGGTCATGCCGAGCAGCACGCGCGGGTCGTCGGGCAGCGAGACGCGGACGGCAAAGGTGCGCGACTGCTGGTCGGCGCTGCCGGCGACTTCACGCACTTTGCCGGAGAGCGCCAGCGCGTCATCGGACCAGAAGCTGGCCTTGACGTCCTTTCCCGGCTTGAAGGCGGTGATGTCCATTTCGGGAACCGCGATCAGCACTTCCTTTTCGCCGTCGACGGCAACGGTCATCACAGGCGTTCCGGCGCCGACCACCTGGCCGACATCGGCCGAGACCGCCGTGACGATGCCGTTCTCGCTCGCCTTGAGATCGGTGTAGACGACCTGGTTCTGCGCCTGAGCAAGGGTAGAGCGGGCAGCATCGCGCGTCGCTACCGCCTGGTTGTAGCTCAGCGTCGCCTGTTCGAGCTGCGACTTGGAGGTGAAGTTCTTGGCAAAAAGCTGTTCGGCGCGCTTGCGGGACAGATCGACCGTCTCGACCTGCCGCTCGGCGGCGTCGAGGCTGGCCTTGGCGCTCTTGACCGACAACTCATAGTCCGTGGGATCGATACGGGCTAGCACATCGCCTGTCGTCACATGCTGGCCGATGTCGACCAGGCGCTCAGTGACCTTGCCCGAGATGCGAAAGCCGAGGTTCATTTCGGTACGGGCTCGCACCGAGCCGGAATAGGTGAGTTCGCGACTCTTTTCGGCCTGGCCGATCTCGACCACCTTGACCGGACGGATGATGTCCTGGACCTCGGTCTTCTCCTGGCTGCAGGCGGCGAGCCCGAGCGTGGCGACGATCAGGCCGGCGACCGGCAGCTTGCGGATGATGGAACTGAACAAAGACACTTTCGTACTCCCGACTGGAGATGAACGGTCGACACCGGCGCCCGGCGGGCGGCGGCTATTACTTCAGAGCCTTGATCGCGTAATCGATGAGATCGTCGGGCATCGCCCGATTGGTCTTGGCAAGGCACTGCGCCACCATTTGCGGGTGGCACAGAATGACGGTGGCGGCGCCGAAGCAGCGCGATGCGATGACCGGATCCTGGTCGGCAAACTCGCCGGCCTCGATGCCCTCGCGGATGACCTCGGCAAACAGGTCGTGAATGCTGTCGATATGCTTGTCGATGACGCCCCAGTCGCGCTCGAGCGCGACGATGACCATTTCGTGGACCTTCTGGTCGTCGAGCATGACTTCCAGCGTCATCTTGTACTGCGCATGCACGTAGCGGCGCAGCCGCTCCTCGGCGCTGATCGGCAACCGGGAAATCTCGTAGGCCATGTTGTAGCTGGCGAGGAGCATGCGGCCGCAGACGGCCTGGTGGATTTCGACCTTGGAGGCGAAGAAACGGTAGATATTGGCCGGCGACATGCCGAGTTCGCGGGCGATGTCGGCGACATTGGTCTTGCCGTAACCATAGTGCCGGAACAGGCGTTCGGCACAGTCGAGAATGCGGGTGACATTCTCCTGGCGGGTGGAGTCGGCCATTATGCTGGCGGCTTCGGACATGGCTCTCTGTCGATTTATGAGTGACGAATTTCAACTTTCGTCAGTCGTAAATCGAAAAGAGGGAAGTGTCAATGCGAATTCGACGTACGCGTATAATTTGGTGACAGAGGGTGTGCGCGAACTCGACCTTGCGCGTGCCGTTGCACTCTGGAACTAAGATCCCTTCGCCATTTCCCGCAGCTGAAACTTCTGGATCTTCCCCGTCGATGTCTTCGGGATCTCGGCAAAAATCACCGCCTTCGGCACCTTGAAGCGGGCGAGCAGCGCGCGGCAGTGTTCGATGATCTCGGCCTCGCTTGCCACCTTGCCGGGCTTCAGCTCGACATAGGCGACCGGCACCTCGCCCCATTTGTCGTCTGCCTTGGCGACGACGCCGCAGGACGCCACGGACGGGTGTTTGTAGAGGGCTTCCTCGACCTCGATCGATGAAATGTTCTCGCCGCCGGAGATGATGATGTCCTTGGAGCGGTCCTTGAGCTGGATGTAGCCGTCGGGATGCATGACGCCGAGGTCGCCGGAGTGGAACCAGCCGCCGGCGAAAGCCTCGTCGGTCGCCTTCCTGTTCTTCAGATAGCCCTTCATGACAATGTTGCCGCGGAACATGACCTCGCCGATGGTCTCGCCGTCGGCCGGCGTCTTCTGCATCGTCTCCGCGTCCATCACCGTCAGGCCTTCGAGTGCGGCATAGCGCACGCCCTGCCTGGCCTTTCTGGCGCTGCGTTCGCCCTTGTCGAGACCGTCCCAGGCGGTGTGCCATTCGTTGACGACCGCCGGGCCATAGGTCTCGGTCAGGCCGTAGAGATGGGTGACGGCAAAGCCGGCATCGGCCATGCCTGACAGCACGGCTTCCGGCGGCGGCGCGGCAGCGGTGTTGAAGGTAACGGTCTGCGGGAAGTGGCGCTTGTCCTCATCGCTGGCGTTGATGAGCACCGACATGACGACCGGCGCACCGCAAAGATGTGTGACGCCGTGGTCGGCGATGGCATCGTAGATCGGCTTCGGCCGCACCCAGCGCAGGCAGACATGGGTGCCGGCCTGGACGGCCATTGTCCATGGGAAGCACCAACCATTGCAGTGGAACATCGGCAGCGTCCACAGATAGACGGCGTGCTTGGCCATGCCGGCATGGATGGTGTTGGTGTAAGCCATCAGGGCAGCGCCGCGATGGTGGTAGACGACGCCCTTCGGATTGCCTGTCGTGCCGGAGGTGTAGTTGAGCGAGATGGCGTCCCATTCGTCGTCGGGCATCGACCAGGCGTAGCCCTGGTCACCGCCGGCGACGAACGCCTCATAGTCGATCGCGCCGATGCGCTCGCCCTTGGGATAGGGTGCATCGGCGGCATAGTCGGGATCGTCATAGTCGATGACCAGCGGCTTCACCTTGGCCAGTGCCAGTGCCTGTTTGACGACAGCAGCGAATTCGCGGTCGACGATGAGCACCTTGGTCTCGGCATGGTCGAGCTGGAACGCGATGACGGCGGCATCGAGCCTTGTGTTGAGCGAATGCAGCACCGCTTTGGCCATCGGCACGCCGAAATGCGCCTCCAGCATGGGGGGCGTGTTGGACAGCATGACGGTCACCGTATCACCCTTGCCGATGCCGCGCTTCGACAGCGCCGAGGCCAGCTTCAGCGAGCGCCGCCAGAAGGTGCGATAGGTGATGCGCTGGCTGCCATGGATGATGGCGACATGATCGGGATAGGTGCTTGCCGCCCGCTCCAGATAGGTGAGCGGCGTCAGCGGCTGATGGTTGGCGGCGTTCTTGCCGAGATCCTGCTCGTAGGGACTGCCCATCCCGTGCTCCCCGAATTTTCATTGTTGAGAACTTCTATCCACAGCTTCCCGCCACGTCACCATCGGCGATTCCCGACCGGGCACATTTGGCGCAATGATCGTCCAGATTCGATGGGCAAAGAGGTATCGTGTACCCACGCCAGTTTGACTTTTGTCGAGAGCCGTGAATAATGTCAGCCGAGGAGACGGCATGGCGATCCGACCGGCAGAACAGCTTATCCACAAGGCCGCATGGCTCTATTATGCCCATGGTCTGCGCCAGGACCAAGTCGCCAGCCAGCTTAACATTTCCCGCGCCTCGGTCGCCATGTATTTGCGCAAGGCGCGC
This sequence comes from Mesorhizobium sp. LSJC269B00, assembly GCF_000502815.1. Lineage (NCBI taxonomy): Bacteria > Pseudomonadati > Pseudomonadota > Alphaproteobacteria > Hyphomicrobiales > Phyllobacteriaceae > Mesorhizobium > Mesorhizobium sp. LSJC269B00. The sequence continues at coordinate 399,577 of NZ_AYVN01000002.1, read as the reverse complement.
GAGACCGGCATCGTCAACATCTCGACCTCGACGCAGCTGTTCACCGACGACATGCTGGCGCGCCAGCTCGAGGACGCGCTCAAGCTTGATGCGGTGTGGATCGCGCCGGAGAATGCCTATGTCGTTGACCCTTCGACGGACGTTGCGGTGCTGGCGGCGAGTGTCTTTCTCGAACTGGTCAAGAAGGGCGACCGTATCGGCGTCGCCTGGGGCCGCACCGTCTACACCATCGCCGACGTCATGTCCTATGCCGACCTGCAGGACGTCACCGTTGTGCAGCTCTGCGGCAATCTCGGCGCGCCCTACTCCTACCGTCCCGACCAGTGCACGATGGAGATCGCCCGGCGGCTCAACGCCAAGGGCCTCAATTTCTACGCGCCGCTGGTGCTGACGACGGAATTGCTGGCGCATGGGCTGCGCGCCGAACCGGTGATCCGCGAACAACTGGCCGATATTGCAAACTGCGATCTGGCGCTCTATTCGGTAGGCACGGTCGATGGCGACAGCCATGTCGTCAAATGCGGCGCGCTCAGCCCCGGCGAGATGGGGCTGTTGCGCGAAGCGGGCGCCGCCGGCGTCGTTGCCGGCCAGATCATCGATGCCGCCGGCAAGGCGCTCGACTGCAGCTACAACCGCCGCGTCATCTCGGCCTCGCTGTCGTCACTGCGCCAGATCGAAAAGCGGCTGATGGTGGTGCAGGAAGACAGCAAGTTCGAACCGCTGCTCGCCGCGCTCGCCGGCGGGCTCTGCACGCATCTCGTCGTCGGCGCCAGCATGGCGCGGCGGCTGCTCGACCATGCCGGAGCCAGTGCGGGGGCAAAAAAGGCTTCCTGACCAACGAAATCCCAGCAGCCGGCGCATTGTCATCAAGGCGTCGCGGTACTCCTGTTCACAGCAACATCAAAGACAGCAAAGCGGACATAGCGACATGAAGAACCTTTGGAATGACGGCGACGCGGAAAGACTGGTTGCCGACTATGCGAAAAAGGGCGTTGCCCGCGACCTCGCGCTGCGCGTCTACACGACCCGGCTGCTCGGCGGCGAGCCGCGGCTGGTGCTGCATGGCGGCGGCAACACCTCCTGCAAGACCAAGGCCACCGATCTCGTCGGCGACGAATGGGATGTGCTGTGCGTCAAGGGCAGCGGCTGGGACATGGGTGTGATCGAGCCGCAAGGCCTGCCGGCGGTCAAGCTCGGCGCGCTGCTGAAGGCGCGTGCGCTGGCCAGCCTCGCCGACGAGGACATGGTGGCGCTGCAGCGGGCGAACCTCATGGACCCCGCCTCCCCCAATCCATCGGTCGAGACGCTGCTGCACGCCTTCCTGCCGCATAAATTCGTCGACCACACGCATTCGACCGCGATCCTCGCCATCGTCGACCAGGCGGACAGCAAGCCGCTGATCAAGACCGTGTTCGGCGACAAGATGGGGTACGTGCCCTACATCAAGCCGGGCTTCGACCTCGCCAAGGTGGCCGCCGATGTCTACGACGCCGACCCCAGCGTCGAAGGCCTGATCCTCGACAAGCATGGCATCTTCACCTTCGGCGACGATCCGAAGCAGGCCTATGACCGCATGATCCATTATGTGAACGTGGCCGAAGACTATGTGGCGAAGAACGGCAAGCCGAAGACAGCGAAAGCCGCACTGCCGGCCAAGCTCGCAACGCCGGCAGCGATCGCGCCGATGCTGCGTGGCGCGGTGGCGGTGGCGCGTGGCGAAGGCCGCTTCGACCGCATGATCAGCGATTTCCGCACTTCGGACGCCATCGTCGATTTCATCAACTCAGCCGGCATTGCAGACTATGCCGGACGCGGCGTGTCGACGCCCGACCTGTCGATCCGCATCAAGACCGGACCGATGGCGGTTCCGGCGCCAGACGCCGACAAGATTGGCGACTACAAGGCCGTCATCAAGAGCCATGTCGACGCCTTCGCCAACGACTATCGCGCCTATTTCGAAACCAACGATGCGCTGGACGACGTCCAGCGCACCATGCTCGACCCGATGCCGCGGCTGACGCTGGTGCCGGGCCTCGGCATGTTCGGCCATGGCCGCACGCTGAAGGATGCGAAGATCGCATCTGATGTCGGCGAGATGTGGATCGAGGCGGTGCGCGGCGCCGAGGCCGTCGGCAGCTTCCATCCTCTATCGAAGGCCGACCTCTTCCCGCTGGAGTACTGGTCGCTTGAGCAGGCCAAGCTCGCCTCCAACAAGCCGAAGCCGCTGACCGGCCAGGTGGTGCTGATCACTGGCGGCGCCGGCGCGATCGGTGCTGCGACGGCAAAACTGTTCGCCGCCAATGGCGCGCATGCCGTCGTCGTCGATCTCGATGCGGCCAGGGCGGCCGAGGCGGCAAAGGCAGCCGGCAACAATTCGATCGGCGTCGGCGCCGACATCACCAACCCGGCCGAGCTGCGCGCCGCCTTCGACAAAGCTGTCGCTGTCTATGGCGGCGTCGACATTCTGGTCTCCAACGCCGGTGCCGCCTGGGAAGGCGGCATCGGCGAGCTCGACGATGCCCTGCTGCGCAAGAGTTTCGAGCTCAACTTCTTCGCCCACCAGTCGGCGGCGCAGAACGCGGTGCGCATCATGCTGGAACAGGGCACCGGCGGTGTGTTGTTGTTCAACACCTCCAAGCAGGCGGTCAACCCGGGTCCGAAATTCGGCGCCTATGGTGTGCCGAAGGCGGCGACGCTATTCCTGTCCCGGCAATATGCGCTCGACTACGGCGCGCACGGCATCCGCTCCAATGCGGTCAACGCCGACCGCATCCGCTCCGGCCTGTTGACCGACGCCATGATCGCCAGCCGTTCTGGCGCGCGCGGCGTGTCGGAGAAGGAATACATGTCGGGCAATCTGCTCGGACAGGAGGTGACGGCAGAAGACGTGGCGCAGGCCTTCCTGCACCAAGCATTGGCCGAACGCACCACCGCCGATGTGACGACGGTCGACGGTGGCAACATCGCCGCAGCGCTGCGCTAGACATAGACCTGGAGCGGTTCATCGTTCACCAAAACGACGAACCGCTCTCCCACCTGAAGGACTCCAGGCGGAGAACTGCTTTTGCAGGTCGTGCTGAAAAACTGCTCGAACTGGTCAAAATCCACTCCAATCCTTGGCCTATTGCTCGACCACTTTAGGGCGCGCCTTGTGTTTCGCATGCGAGCTCCGACCCTGATCCTTGGTGGAGTTGTCGATGGCTGCGAAGAGACTTCGTGTCGGCGTGCTGTTCGGCGGGCGCTCCGCCGAGCATGAGGTTTCGCTGCTTTCGGCAACCATGTCATGCGTACTCTGGATCGGCGAAATACGACTCCGTTCCCACCTTCGTCACCCGCGAAGGCCAATGGCTGCTGAGCGATTTCAAGGACGGCGCGCTGGCGACACCGTCTGATGGGACGCAGCTTTGCCTGCCGCCGGGCGGGCATGGCGGATGCTGGCGATCCCGCCAAGGGCGCCGCATGACCTGCCTGCCATCGAATATGGTGTTCCGGTGCTGCACGCCTGCATGGCGAGGACGGCGCGGTGGCTGGTGCGCGTCGGGCGGTCATGACGCAGGGGCAGATTCTAACAGATATTGTTAGATCTTGTTGGATGCATTATAATGTGGGTATGAAAAACGAACCTATGCGCACCCTCACCATATCCCTTACCGCGCAGCAGATAGCTCGCCTGCAAAGCGCTATCGAAGGTGGCGGTTATGCTTCCAACAGCGAGATTGTCCGCGACGCCCTGCGCTTATGGGAGCAGCGCGAGGAATTGCGCACGCTCGAACTCCAGCACTTGAAGCGGGCCTATGCCGACGGGATGGGCAGCGGCAAGCCAGTGGCTGTCGACCACACCGAGTTCATTCGCAGCCTGAAGGCAGAACGCCGCGCCAGTGGCTAGCCATCGGCTCACACCGCGCGCTTCGCAGGATTTGCGAGACATCTGGCACACCATCGCCGCCGACAATGAAAAGGCAGCAGACAGACTGTTGATGCGCATTTTCGAAAGACTGGAGCTGGCGGCGCAGCACCCCAAGATGGGCAGCGCACGGCCCGAGTTAAGCGCAACGGCCCGCGTGCTCGTCGAAGACCGCTAAATCATCATCTACGAGCCGCAGCCCGATGGTGTTATCGCTGTGGCGATTGTCCACGGGATGCGCGATCCAGACCATTGGTTGTAGGCCGGCAGGCTTGCCATCAATATGAAAAGAGCGGCCCATAGCCGCCCTTCGCATCTATCAGACGACCGATCCTACTTCGCGTTCGGGTTCGGCATCCAGGCCGGCATGGCGACATCGGCATGGGCGAATTGCGGCAGCTTGGCCGACAGGTCCTCCATGTTCTTGATGTCCTTGTCGATCAGGTCCTTCTGGGTGATCAGCGTCGGCGGCACGACGACGTTGTGGCCGGGATCTTCACCGGCGAGCAGCTGCGCCAGCGCGCGCACCGAGACCTGGCCGACGACGGCAGGGTTGGTGGCGGCGGTGGCGGCCCAGGCGCTGTCGGTCTCGCGCATGGCCGCGATGTCCGAGGTAGAGATGTCGGCGGAGTAGATCTTGATCTTCTTGTTCAGCCCCGCCTCGTCGACGGCGATCTTCACACCCTTGGCGAACTCGTCATAGGGCGCGAACATCACATTGATGTCGGGATGCGCCTGCAGCACCGAGCGCGCCTGGTTGGCGACCGAGTTGGCGATCGGGTTGTCGAGCGTGCCGAACATCGCGACTTCCTTGATGCCGGCATGTTTCTTCTTCACGTCGACCCAGGTCTCGTTGCGGCGGTCGAGCGGCGCGATGCCAGCGACATAGACATAGCCGGCGTTCCAGCTCTCGCCATTGTCCTTGACCGCCTGCTCGAGCGCCAGGCGCGCAAGGTCCTTGTCGGACTGTTCGATCTGCGGGATCTTGGGGTTTTCGACATTGACGTCGAAGGCGACGACCTTGATGCCGGCATCGACCGCGCGCTGGGCGGCGTCCTTCATCGATTCCGTCAGGCCGTGCTGGATGATGATGCCCTGCACGCCGAGTGCGATGGCCTGGTCGACCATGTCGGATTGAAGGGCGGCGTCCTGGCGGCTGTCGAGCACGCGCAGATCGATGCCGAGCGCCTTGGACTGGGATTCGACGCCCGAGAGATAGGCCTGGAAGAAATCGCCGGTCGAGAGATAGCGCACCAGCGCGATCTTGACGCCGGGTTTGTCGAACGGCGCCGGCTTGTCGGCGGCAAAGGCCGGGACCTGCATCAGCATTGTTGCGCCGGCCAATCCGAGCGCGACCTTCCCCAAAAGTCGTCTTGTGATGTTCACGTTCTTTCCTCCGTTTGTTGAACCCAAAACTGTCCCGGCAGCCATTCTATCTCCTGCCCCGGCCGGAAAGGGCGAAGGTAAAGACAAGGGCGACGACGAGAACCACGCCCTTGACGAAATCCTGCGTGTAGTAAGGCGCGTTCATCATCGTCAGGCCTTGCAGCAGGATGCCGACGAACAGCGCGCCGATGGCGGTGCCGAAGGCGTTCGGCTTGGCGGCGCCGAGCACCGCGTAGCCGATCAGCGCCGCGGCAACCGCATCGAGCAGCAGATTATTACCCGACGCGATGTCACCGCGTCCAAGCCGTGCGGCCAGCAAAATCCCGCCGATCGAGGCAAAAACTCCTGAAATGACGTAGGCCCAGATTTTGTATGCCTTGACAGGCGCGCCGGCGAGTTCGGCGGCCCGTTCATTGCTGCCCACGGCATACATCATGCGGCCGAAGCGTGTGTATTCGAGGAAGAACCAGATCAGCACGGCGAGCACGATCAGCACGACCACCGAGACCGGAATGAGGTTCGGGATGAAGAAGTCGAAGCGGTGGCGGCCGAGCGCCAGGAAGGCGTCGGAGAATTTGCCGTTGGCGACCGAGCCGTCCGGCATTGTCATACCGGTGGCGATGGAGCGTCCTTCAGTCGGGATGCGCTGCAGGCCGACGAGCAGGAACATCATGCCGAGCGTCGCCAGCAGATCGGGCACGCGCATATAGACGATCAGCCAGCCATTGATGAGGCCGACAAGGGCGCCGATGAGCAGGCAGATGAGGACAGCGACGACAACGTTCTGCTCCAGCACCACCATGACATAGGCAGCCGCCATCATGGCCGATGTGGCAACCGAGCCGATCGAGAGATCGAAGCCGCCGACAACCAGTGTGGCGGTGACGCCCAGCGCCAGCACGCCGGTGATGGCGACCGACTGGAAAATGAAGACGGCACTTTGCGGCGAGACGAACCCGTCGGCGGCGATGGCGAAATACGCGATCAGCCCGAACAGAAGCACGATGAACCCGTAGCGGATAGCGTAATCGCGCAGCATCATTCAGCGCCCGCCGTCAATACCCAACTCAAACCCGTGCACTCCATTCCAACCCTCAGTTCTTCAATCATCGTGGCTCAGGCCGCACTGTGCAACGGCCCGCCCGCGACTTCGGCCAGCAGACGGTCGAGATCGACATCGGCGTTGCGGTGTTCGCCGACGATGGTCTGCTCGGACATCACCAATATGCGATCGGCCGTCTCCAGTGCCTCGTCGAGTTCGGTGACGAACAGCAGCGTGGCGCGGCCATTGGCGCTGGCCCTCAGCTTGGCGGCGATGTCGCGCCTGGCGGAGATATCGACGCCCTGGAACGGTTCGTCGAGAATGAACAATCGGGCGTCCTGCGCCATCCAGCGGGCCACCATCACCTTCTGCTGGTTGCCGCCCGACAGAGTGGTCATGTCGTCCTTCTCCGAGCGGCAGACGATGCCGAGATCCTCGATCTGCCGGCGGGCAATAGTGCGTTCAAGGCCGCGTTTGAGAACTGAAAAGCGCGACATGCGCTTGTGGAAGGGCAGGCTGATGTTTTCCTGGATGTTGAAGCCGCCGACGATGCCGTTTTCGCCACGGTCCTTGGCGACTAGAAATACGCCGGCGGCGATGGCTTCGCCCGTCGACCCAGGCGCATAGGGCTTGCCATATAAAGTCATCGTACCGGACAGCGGCTTGCGCAGGCCGAACAGCGTCTCGGCGAGCGCTGTCTTGCCGACGCCGACGAGGCCGGTAATGGCAACGACCTCGCCGTCGCCGAGAGTCAGCGAGAATGGCCGGGCACCAGGGGCGATGCGGAAGGCATCGACGGTCAGGATCGGCTCGGCAGAACTCCTGGCTTCGATGCGGTCAAGATGGATCTTGCGGCCGAGCATGGCGTTAACGGCGCCCTCATAGTCGAGAGGCTTGCTATCGAAGACGCCTGAGATGACGCCATCGCGCATCGAGACGATGCGGTCGGCCAGCCGCCTGATATCCGACATGCGATGCGAGATGTAGAGGATGGCGACGCCCTGCTCGCGCAAGCGGTCGAGCAGCGCAAACAGCCGGTCGGCCTCGGCGCTGGACAGCGACGAGGTCGGCTCGTCGAGGATCAGCACTTTCGGCTGGTGCGCCATGGCGCGCGCGATGGCCACCATCTGGCGATCGGCCAGCGACAGGTCGCTGATGCGGGCCTTGAGGTCGATGGCGAGCCCCATGCGGTCGGCCACCGCTTTGGCTTCGCGGCGCACCCGGCCGGGGTTGAACAGCAGCGGCGCGCCCTTGCCGCTCAGCCGGTCGAGCGTCAGATTGGTGGCGACATCGAGATCGGCGACGACGCCGTCATTGATGTTTTGGTGCACGGTAACGACACCGGCGCGGATCGCCTCTGCCGGCGTGTTCGGCGCAAAGTTGCCGCCAGCGAGGTGCATGATGCCGCCGTCATGGTCGTAGACGCCGCTGATGATTTTGACGAGGGTGGACTTGCCGGCGCCGTTGGCGCCCATCAGCACACTGATCTCACCGGCATGCAATTCGAGCGAGACGCCGCCAAGCACCTCGATATGGCCGAAGGATTTCCTCAGCCCGTCCACGCGGAACACGGCATCATTGCCCATTCGTTCCTCCCTGACGATGACGCTATGGGCTACGTCATCAATTGTCAACTCGATTGACAATTGCCAGTCAGCTTCCTAGCTTGGCCTCACCGCCATCGCTCCACTATGATTGGAGCGAGCAAGCGGGAGGGTGAGGAATGACTGCGAAATTGCCGTTTGAAGCACTGTCGGTGGAGACGCTTGCAACGCGCCTCGGTACGAACGAAGCGCTGTGCGCCAAAATCGGCAAGGGCCCTTGGAAGGTGCGCGAGGTCGGCGACGGCAATCTGAACCTCGTCTTCATCGTCGAGGGCGTGTCGGGTGCGGCCGTGGTCAAGCAGGCCCTGCCCTATGTTCGCCTCGTCGGCGACAGCTGGCCGTTGCCGCTCAAACGCTCCTTCTTCGAGTATCACGCGCTGACGCGGCAAGAGGCGCGCGCGCCGGGTTCGGTGCCGGCGATCCTCCATTTCGACGAAGCCCAGGCGCTGATCATCATGGAATATCTGGCGCCGCCGCACATCATCCTGCGCCGTGCCCTGATCGGCGGCCGCGAGTTGCCAAATATTGCCCGCGACATCGGCCTGTTCATGGCCCGCACTTTGTTCCGCGGCTCCGATCTCTCCATGCCGACCAAGGACCGCAAGGCCGACCTGGCGCTGTTCGCCGACAATGTCGAGCTCTGCGGCATCACGGAAGACCTGGTGTTTTCCGATCCCTATTTCGACGCCAAGCTGAACCGGCACACCTCGCCGCAGCTCGACGGCCTGGTTGCCGAACTGCGTGCCGACCGCGACCTCAAGGTCGAAGCGCAGCGGCTGAAGCATATCTTCGCCGCCAACGCCGAGACGCTGCTGCATGGCGACCTGCATTCGGGCTCGATCATGGTCACCGACACCGAGACGCGGATGATCGATCCGGAGTTCGCCTTCTACGGTCCGATGGCCTTCGACGTCGGCATGCTGCTCGCCAATTTCTGGATGTCCTACTTCTCGCAGCGCGGCCATGAACAGAAGGGCAAGCGTGACGCCATGCGTGCCTATCTGCTCGGGGTGACCAACGACACCTGGACGGTGTTCCGCGCCGAGTTCTCGCATCTATGGCGCACCGAGCGCACCGGCATGCTTTACCAGAAGAGCCTGTTCGAGGATCAGGGCGACATTCTCGCCTCGGAGCAGGCGCTCGACCATGTGCTGCACCAGATCTGGACCGACCTCTTGGGCTTTGCCGGCATCGAGGTGCACCGGCGCATCCTCGGCCTCGCCCACAATGCCGATTTCGAGACCATCGAGGACGAGGATCTGCGAGCCTCCTGCGAGGCCAAGGCGCTGAAATTCGGCCGTCACATCGCCGTCAACCGGCGCCAGATTCACGGCATGGACGAGGTCAATAATCTGGCCGCTTTGATCGAACGGGAGAGCAGGATTTGAACGTCGGCGAGCGCCACTACCGCACCATCTGGCTGAGCGACGACCAGCGTTCGGTCGAGATCATCGACCAGCGCTGGCTGCCGCACGAGTTCCGGGTCGAGACGATCGGGAGCGTTGCCGGCATCGCCACCGCGATCCGTGACATGTGGGTTCGTGGCGCGCCGCTGATCGGCGTCACCGCGGCCTACGGCGTCGCCATCCAGATGGCGGACGATCCGTCTGACGAAGCGCTCGACGCGGTCTGGGAGACGCTGCACAAGACGCGGCCGACTGCGATCAATCTACGCTGGGCGCTGGACGAGATGCGGCGGTTCCTCAGGCCGATCGTATTGGGACAGCGCGCGGAGGCGGCCTATAAGCGCGCCGCGGAAATCGCCGACGAGGATGTGGATCTCAATCGCGCCATCGGCGAGAACGGGCTTGCCATCATCAAGGAGATCGCGGCACGCAAGAAGCCGGGCGAGCCGGTCAACATCCTCACCCATTGCAACGCCGGTTGGCTGGCGACGGTCGATTACGGCACCGCCACGTCGCCGATCTATCTCGCCGTCGAGGCCGGCATTCCGGTCCATGTCTATGTCGACGAGACGCGCCCGCGCAACCAGGGCGCCCAGCTGACCGCCTGGGAGATGGCCGGCCACGGCGTGCCGCACACGCTGATCGTCGACAATGCCGGCGGCCATCTGATGCAGCGTGGCGCGGTCGACATGGTGATCGTGGGCACCGACCGCACCACGGCCAATGGCGACGTCTGCAACAAGATCGGCACCTATCTCAAGGCGCTCGCCGCCTCCGATAATGAGGTGCCCTTCTACGTCGCTCTGCCCTCGCCGACCATCGACTGGACGGTGGGTGATGGGCTGACCGAAATCCCGATCGAGGAACGCTCCGGCGACGAGGTGTCGCTGGTCTGGGGCAAGACGGCGGACGGCAAGATCGCGCAGGTGCGGGTTTCGCCCGAAGCGACGCCGGCGGCAAATCCGGCATTTGACGTGACGCCGGCACGGTTGGTGACAGGGCTGATCACCGAGCGCGGTTTGGCCAAGGCTTCGCGCGAAGGGTTGAAGGCGATGTTCCCCGAACGCGGATAATCTCCCCCCTTGAGGGGGAGATGTCGCCAAAGGCGACAGAGGGGGTCGGCGCGTCCTGACGCGACCTCCCAGCACCGACAGATGATGCTAGCGCTCCAGTCGAACCGACCCCCTCTGGCCTGCCGGCCATCTCCCCCTCAATGGGGGAGATTAGCGCCTCACCGGCTGGCTACCGGATTTCAGCCCTGCAACAAGAATTGCGGCCACGATGGCCGCTGACGGTTGCGGTTCTGGCGAAATCCGGCCAGAAGCATCTAGGCCGGCAACCGGCCGGCCCGCGACGTTGCGCTTGAAACCAGATACGGGAGACTATTGGGTGGCTCGCATAACACTGAGACAATTGCTCGACCACGCCGCCGAATACGGCTACGGCGTACCCGCCTTCAACATGAACAATATGGAACAGGGCCTCGCCATCATGGAGGCGGCCGAGGAGACCAAGTCGCCGGTCATCCTGCAGGCCAGCCGCGGCGCCCGCGCCTACGCCAATGATGTGGTGCTGGCCAAGCTGATCGACGCGCTGGTCGAAATCCACCCCGACATCCCGGTCTGCATGCATCTCGACCATGGCAACAACGAAGCCACCTGCGTCACCGCCATCCAGTACGGCTTCACCTCGGTGATGATGGACGGCTCGCTGAAAGAGGACGGCAAGACGCCGGCCGACTATGCCTACAATTCCGGCATCACCCGGCGCGTCGTCGACATGGCGCATTGGGGCGGCGTGTCGGTGGAAGGCGAGATCGGTGTGCTCGGTTCGCTTGAGAGCGGCGGCGGCGAGCAGGAAGACGGCCACGGCGTCGAAGGCGCCATCAGCCACGACCAGCTCTTGACCGATCCGGAACAGGCGGTCGAGTTCGTCAAGGACACCCATGTCGATGCGCTGGCTGTCGCCATGGGCACCAGCCACGGCGCCTACAAATTCTCACGCAAGCCGGACGGCGCGGTGCTGGCGATGAACGTCATCGAGGAAATCCACCGCCGCCTGCCCAACATGCATCTGGTGATGCACGGATCGTCCTCGGTGCCCGAGGACCTGCAGGAAATCATCAATAGATATGGCGGCCAGATGAAGCCGACCTGGGGCGTGCCGGTGGAAGAGATCCAGCGCGGCATCAAGCACGGCGTGCGCAAGATCAACATCGACACCGACAACCGCATGGCGCTGACCGGCGCCATCCGCAAGGTGCTGACCGAAAACCCGAGCGAGTTCGATCCGCGCAAATACCTGACGCCGGCCATGGCCGCGATGCGCAAACTGTGCAAGGAGCGCTTCGAGCAGTTCGGCACCGCCGGCAATGCCCAGAAGATCAAGCCGCTGCCGGTAGCTGAGATGGCCAAGCGCTACAAGTCGGGCAGCCTTGATCCGAAGTTTGGGTGAAGTCCCCTGGCGCCTCTTCCTTCTCCCCTTGTGGGGAAGAAAGAAGAGCTATTGACATAAAAAAGGCCGGGCGCGAAAGCAGCCCGGCCAAAAGAAGGTCAAGAACCTTCAGAGGGGAACACCGTTCGGTGGAATGGGAGGAAACCGCCGAACGATAATTCCTATATGCGCGCATTCGCTGCGGTTGGCGACGAACGGCTTTCTAAAACAATGCGGGATGCGGAAATTTCGTTCTTGTCTTCCAAGATTTCAGCCGGCTGAGCGCCGGTTTCCAGGAGATCGGCGTAGTGCCGGCGCGCCACGTCGGGATGCGAGCGCAGGCGGCTCTTCAGCACATTGGTACCGACATTGCGAAACAGCGGATTGTCGGGATCGCTGGCCGGACCCCGCGCCTCGGCCGCCAGTTCCTCGGGCAGGTTGAGCAGCGGGATCGTGGCGTCGAGCCGGGCGCTGAAGAAGAAGGGCACCGAAATCCGCTCGACACCGGCCGGTGGCGTTACCACGCGGTGGACCGTTGCTCTCAGATACCCGTTGGAGGCCAGCTCGAGCAGTTCGCCGATGTTGATCACCAGCGTGTCGGGCAGCGGATCGACGTCGACCCAGGCACCGTCATATTCGACCTGCAGCCCCTTGCTCTCGTCCTGCAACAGAAGCGTCAGGAAACCGCCATCCTTGTGCGCGCCGACGCCTTGGTTGTCGCCGGTGGCGTCGCGGCCGGGGTAGCGCACGATCTTCATGCGATGGTTGGGCTCGGCCCGGTAGACGGGATCGAAGGCGTCCTCGGCCTGATCGAGCGACAAAGCGAAGGCCCGGAGCAGCCGGATCGCCACCGCCGTCGCCTTGGCCTGCCATGCGAGTAGCGCCGGCTTCAGCTCGGGCAGCGTGGCCGGCCACTGGTTGGGCCCTTGCAGCCGCGTCCAGGCGGGCACGCCGGGGCCTTGTTCGATGGCCGGGCGTTCGACGCCGATGTCGAGCTGTTCGCGCCAGTCGGCCTTGCCTTTGGTCAGCTCGCCGCCGGCGCGCGTATAGCCGCGGAACTGCGAGGACTTCACCATTTCGATCGCCAGTTTGTCGGCTTCCGGCAAGGCAAAGAACCGGCGCGAGGCGTCGAGCACTTCTGCGGTATCCGCAGCCGATATGCCGTGGCCGGTCAAATAGAAGAAGCCGACATCGCGCGCGGCCGTGCGCAGGTCGAAGAGAAACGTTCGCCGCTCGGAAGCGCCCTGTTCGAGACGGCCGAGATCAAGCACGGGTACGATCCTGGGCATGGTCAAGCTCCTTGTTCCGCTGTCACGGTGGCACGCAGGCCGGTCCGATCAAAGCAACGCGCAATCCAATCTCGGCGCCGATAGAGAAAGCCGGCGCTGCGTTTGGCAGCCTGCCGGCAAATAACGTTCGTGGCGCTCATCCGCGCCGGTCCAGCCTGGCGACCAGCCGGTCACCGACCCACTGGATGCCGCAAACGAGGATGATCAGCACAATGACCACGGCGACCATGACGCTGGTCTCAAAACGCTGGTAGCCGTAGCGGATGGCGAGGTCGCCAAGCCCGCCGGCACCGATGGCGCCGGCCATGGCCGAGGCGCCGATCAGGGTCACCAGCGTCACCGTGAAACCAGCAACGATGCCGGGCAAAGCTTCGGGCACCAGCACCTCACGGATGATCGTCCAGCGGTTGCCGCCCATGGCGCGCGCCGCCTCGATCAGGCCGCGATCGACCTCGCGCAGCGACACTTCGGCGATGCGGGCATAGTAGGGCGTCGCCGCAATCGACAACGGCACGATCGCCGCCCAGGTGCCGATCGAGGTGCCGACGATCAGCCGCGTCACCGGGATCAGCGCCACCAGAAGGATGATGAAAGGCACCGAGCGGAAGCCGTTGATGACGGCGCCGAGCGCGCGGTTCACCCACAGGCTTTCGGCAATGCCGCCGCGCTCGGTGGCAATCAATGCCAGGCCGAGCGGCAGCCCGAAGACGAGCGAGATGAGGCCCGATGCCGCCGTCATCAGGACCGTCTCCCAGATCGAGCGCAGCAGAAGTTCAAACAGAACCGGCGACATGGCCAAGCACCTCCACCCGTGCGTCGCGGGCCTTCAGGAATGCGATTACTTTGGACAGATGTTTCGGATCGTTGCCCGCGACCGCAAGGAACAGCGTGCCGACCGGCTGCTGCTGGACATGGTCGATGCCACCATGGACGAGGCGGAACCGTCCCGGCACGGCCACCGCAAGATCGGACAGCAGCGGACCGCGCGCGGCCTCACCTGCGACGTCGACCCTGAGGATGAGCTCGGCGCCGCCTCCGGGAGCAAGCCGGCCGGCAATCTCGGCCGGCAGTTGCGGGCGGATGCCGCCGAGCAGGCTCCTGGTGATTTCGGAACGCGGCTCGGCAAAGACCGACCACACCGGGCCTTGTTCGACGATGCGCCCGGCATCGATCACCGCGACGCGGTCGGCGATCGAGCGGATCACCTCCATCTCGTGGGTGATGAGCAGGATGGTGAGGCCGAGCTGCCGGTTGATGTCTTTCAGCAAGGCCAGGATGGAGCGCGTCGTCTCCGGATCGAGCGCTGAGGTCGCCTCGTCGGACAGCAGCAGCGCCGGCCGCGCGGCCAGCGCCCTGGCGATGCCGACGCGCTGCTTCTGGCCGCCCGACAGCGAGGACGGATAGGCCTTCGCCTTCTCCGACAGGCCGACGAGGTCGAGCAATTCGGCGGCGCGCGCCAGCCGTTCGGCCTTTGGGCGGCCCTCGATCTTCAGCGGCAGCGCGACATTGTCCTCCACGGTCTTGGCCGACAGCAGATTGAAGTGCTGGAAGATCATGCCGATGCGACGCCGCAGCGGCTGCAATTCACGCTCGCCGAGCCGGCCGATCTCGCGGCCCTCGATGAAGACGTCGCCGGAGTCCGGCCGCTCCAGCCCGTTGAGGCAGCGGATCAGCGTCGACTTGCCGGCGCCGCTGCGGCCGATGATGCCGAGGATCTCGCCCTTGCGCACCGTCAGCGAGACGCCGTCGAGCGCAGGCGTCGCGCCAAAGCGGCGCTTGAGGTCGACCAGGCGTACGACATCTTCTTGCCCGGCCGATATATTGACCGGACCGGATGCCTCGGCCGTGACGTGCTGGTTCATCTCACTGTCCGTTTCAACGCTCGACAAAATGCGACAGCGGCCCGCTCAACAGCGGGCCGCCTGCTCCTGACAACCAGGCGCCAATCAATAGGCGCTGATCCCGGTGCCCTTGTAGACCTTGTCGAACTCGGCCTTGACCGCCTCGTTCTGGTAGGACGCGACCAGCGTCTTCACCCACGCCTCGTTCTCGTTGCCGGATTTCACGGCGATGAAGTTGCGGTAGGGGTTGTCGGCCACTGGCTCCTGGGCGATGCGGTTGTCCGGGCCGAGACCGCTCTTCAGCGCCCAGTCGGTGTTGACGACAGCCGCGTCGAGATCCTCGACCGAGCGCCCGACAATGCCGGCATCCAGTTCCTTGATGACGACCTTCTTCGGGTTCTCGGCAATGTCGGCGGTGGTCGCCAGGATGCCGGTGCCGTCCTTCAGCTTGATCACGCCTTCGTTCTGCAGAACGCGCAACGCGCGGCCCTCATTCGAGGGGTCGTTGGGCAAGCCGATGACGGCGCCTTCGGGCAGGTCGGCAACCTTGGTGTATTTCTTGGAGTAGAGGCCGATCGGCCAGACGCCGGTGTAGCCGACGCGCACGATGTGGTACCCTTGGGTCTTGATCTGGTTGTCGAGATAGGGCTGGTGCTGGAAGGCGTTGGCGTCGATCTCGCCGCGCTCGAGCGCCTCGTTGGGCTGGGTGTAGTCGTTGAACACCACGGTCTCGACGGTCAGGCCTTTTTCGGCGGCCTGGGCGACGACGACGCGCCAGACATCCTCATCCTCGCCGCTGATGATGCCGACCTTGATAGACTTCTTGTCCTCGGCGAAGGACGGCGTCGGCTGAGCCAGACCGGCAAGCGTGACGGCCGAGGCAAAAAGTGCCGCAAGGGCAGCTCGCCGGCTGATGGCTGAAAAAAGAAGAGAGCTGGAAGCGTTTCCGCGTTCGGACATTGTCGATCCCTCGTAATCCTGAAGTCATTGCGGCGAGGTGGAATACCAAGCCTTGACGACATCATCGGCAATGCTGCTTGCCGGATCAAAGAACCGCATTTCTTCTCAAACACGAAGCCGGGAATATTCTCTCAAAGATTTCGCAATTGCGAGAACGGTCACGCCGGACCGGTCAGAATGTCTCGACAAAGGGCCGCAGCTCGACCTCGAAGCTCCAGGCGCTGCGATGCTGGCGATGGGTCGCGAGATAGGTCTGCGCGATCGCATCGGGCGACAGCTGGCTGTCCGGTCGCTCGGGCTTCGTCCCGACCGGCTCGATCTGGCCGTCGATAATGAAATGGGCGACATGGATGTTCTTCGGGAAGAGTTCGCGCGCCATCGACTGAGCCAGACCGCGCAGGCCGAATTTCGGCATGGCAAAGCCGGCGGAGTTGGGAAAGCCCTTGATGCTGGCGGAGGCGCCGGTGAAAAGAATCGAACCGGAGCCGCGCGCAAGCAGCCGCCGCGCCGCTTGCTGGCCGACCAGGAAGCCGCCATAGGCGCCGACAAGCAAGGCTTGTTTGACCGCATCGGGATCGACCTCGGCGATCGGGCCGCGCGTGCGGCCGCTGGCATTGAAGACGGCAAGGGCCAGCGGGCCTTGCTTGTCGGCGGCGTCAAACAGGCCGGCGACGGAGGCCGGATCGGCGACGTCGGTTTCGACGGCCAGCGCGCCGGTTTCCCCGACCAGCGCCGCGAGTTTGGCCGTGTTGCGGGCGGCCAGCACCACACGATAGCCTTCCGTGGTGAGAAGGCGTGCCAAAGAGGCGCTCAGGCCCGCACCCGCGCCGGCGATCACTGCGACTTCGGATGCCATGTCGTTTCTCCTTGGCGATGACGTGTTCGTCTCATAGCTGGCGTCTTGAGCGGCGAGACGCAAGAACGACGTTGCTCGATTTTCGCTGTTCGGTGAAAAACCCTGCCGGCAGGTTCGGAGCAATCGACCGCGGCCAGGGTCTTGCCTGGCGAGACAATCCGTCCGACAGGTGATTGCGTTGGAATCGCAAACGGTGTCGCAAGGGAGTCGACCGTGGAACCAATCTGGGCCGTCGGCCTGATGACCGGCACCGTGCTTGACGGCAATATCGACGTGGCGCTGATCAAGACCGATGGCGAGCGGATCGCCGATTTCGGCACCTATACGCTGGCCCCCTACCCCGCAGCGATCCGTGCCTTGCTGGAGGAGACGCTGCGTCAGGCCCGGGTGTGGAATTTNCCGATGGCGAGCGGATCGCCGATTTCGGCACCTATACGCTGGCCCCCTACCCCGCAGCGATCCGTGCCTTGCTGGAGGAGACGCTGCGTCAGGCCCGGGTGTGGAATTTCGACGGGCCGGAGCCGGCGATCTTTGCCGAAGCCGAGGAGGCGCTGACGCGGGCGCAGTCGGCGGCGGTGAAGGACCTTGTCGAAAGCTACGGCCTGACCATGGGCGATATCGGCGTGGTCGGTTTTCACGGCCAAACCGTGCTGCATCGTGCCCCGCAACCCGGGCGGCGCGGCGATACGCGCCAGTTGGGCGATGGCGCGCTGATGCATTCCATTTTGGGCGCCAAGGTCGCCTATGATTTCCGCTCGGACGATGTGCGCGCTGGCGGCCAGGGCGCACCACTGGCGGCTGCCTACCACGCGGCGCTTTTGAGGGAAGCCGACGCCAGCGGGGACACCGCTGTGCTCAATCTCGGCGGTGTCGGCAACGTCACTTGGTGGGACGGCAAGGACAACATCGTCGCCTTCGACACTGGCCCGGCCAACGCGCCGCTCAACGATTTCATCAAGGCAAACGGCCTCGGCGAGATGGACCGCGACGGCGCACTGGGCGCGGCCGGCACCGTCGATGAAGTGCGGCTGGCCAAATTGCTCCAGCATCCGTATCTGACCAAGCCCTATCCGAAATCGCTCGACCGTTTCGACTTCGGCGCCGCCATGGCCGACGGCCTCGGCGCAGAGGATGGGGCGGCGACGCTGACGGCCTTCACCGTCTCGGCCGTCGGCAAGGCGCTCGATTTGTTGCCGCGCCGGCCGAAGCGGCTGGCGGTCAGTGGCGGCGGCCGCCGCAACCGGACGATGATGGCGATGCTGGCGAGGCGCGCCAACGTCGAGGTTGTGCAGGCCGAGACACTGGGCTGGAAAGGCGATGCGGTGGAGGCCGAATGCTTTGCCTTCCTTGCCGTGCGCGTGCTGCGCGGCCTGCCGATCAGCTTTCCCAGCACCACCGGCGTGCCGCGGCCGATGCAAGGCGGGCGGCTGGCAGGTTAGAGCTTCTTCTGCAGGAAGATGCGGCTGCGGCCGACGGGAAAGTCAGGCAGTTCGCCGAAGCGCCGGTAGCCTTGCCGCTCATAGACTTTGGCCGCTGTCGGATTGAACGTATCAATCCAGGCGTTTTGGCAGCCGCGCTTGACCGCTTCCTCCTCGGCAGCGCCCAGCATGTCGCCGGCCATATGCCGGCCGCGCAGGCGTTCGTCGACCCACAGCCACTGCACATAGAGCCAGCCCCAGGCGGTGTATCCCGAAATGCCGGCGACGACAGCGCCGTGCTCATCACGAACGAAGACGGCGATCGGCTTGCGGCCGGAGGGGCCGACATCGCCGTCATTGAACGCCGTCAGCCGCTCGGCCAGGAAGGCGAGGTCGTCTGACGAGGGGTCGGCAGTGGTTTCAAGCGTCGTCTTCATCCGGGCGGGGCTCGCATGGCAAGCCAAGCTCTAGCGAAGGACGGGATGAGAACGCAAGCTTTACGGCTTGATGGGCAGCGGCGATCGCCATGACCCCGCTGCTGCCGCAACCAGCATCAGCACGGCGGCGACGATGGCGCAGATGGCAAAGCCGAACGATGAATAAAGCGGCCCGAAGCTGGTGGTGCCGATGAAGACGGCGAGGTAGGTGACCGAGCTGTTCAGGCCCATGATGGTGCCACGGCGCGACGGATCGAGCGCGGTAAGGCGCATCACCAGCACGTTCAGGCCGAAATGATTGGCAAGGCCCCAGATGGCGATCATAGCCAGGATCAGCACGAAATTGCTGCTTGCGAGCGCGATCGCGACATAGACGACGGCGACCAGCAGATAGGCGAAAGGCATGACGCGCCGTGCGCCGATGCGGTCGATGACGCCGTCGAGGAAGGCCGCGGCGCCGAAGCCGGCGCCGTAGGCGAGTGCGGCCAGCGCATTGGCGCTGACGGGCTCGCCCAGATCTTGGTGCAGATGATCGAGACCGTCCAGCCGGTCAGCACGACGCCGATCGTGCCGCTTTCGCGGCCGGGCGGCGCAATTGCCGCTGCACTGGCATAGATGGCCGGCATGGCGACGCCGGCGGCGATGCCGGCGACGGCCTGGGCCGCGACCAGCATGATCACCGTCGGCGCCAGCGCGCTGGCGAGAAGCCCGACCGTCAGCAACAGCAGAGCGCCCTGCAGCATGCGGCGGGCGCCGACGCCGTCGATATAGCGGGCGAGGAACAAAGCGCTGGCGGAAGTGCCGAGACCGAAGGCAGCCGACGCGGCCATCACCGCCGGCACGCTGGTGCCGAAGGATGCGGCGACTGCCGGAGCAATTGGACCCAGGACCAGCGAGTTCGAGCCGATGACGGCGATGCAGCCGGTCAGGAGATAGGCCAGCGCCGGGATCGGCTGATGGAGCGTTGCAGCTTGATGCGCGTTCGTCATCGGGTCATAATGGCCGAACTGAATTCCGCGACAACAAGGAATTTCGATATGGACGAAGAAACAGATGGGGTTCTGCAGAATAAGGTAGCTCCCCGAGAGCTCGACGCAATCGACCGAAAAATATTAGGCGTGCTGGTCGAGGATGCGACGATCAGCTACGCCGAACTTGGCGAACGCGTCTGCCTGTCGCCGCCGGCGGCGCATGAGCGGGTCAAGCGCCTGCGGCGCAGCGGCGCCATCCGCGGCACGGCTGTGATCATCGACCCGAAGGCGGTGAAGAAGCCGCTGCTCACCTTCGTGCATATCGATACCAAGGGCTGGGGCAAGACACCGGAGCTGATGGCCGTCTCCCAATATCCTGAGGTCGAGGAAATCCATTCGGTGGCCGGCGACACCTGCATGCTTCTCAAGGTCCGCACCGAGGACACCAGGGCGCTCGAAGGCCTGCTGGCGCGTCTCTACGAAACGCCCGGCGTCACCTCGACGCGAAGCTATGTCGTGCTGTCGACCTATCTCGAGCGCCCGGTGCAGCCCGAGATCACGGCGCAATGGCCGACGCCCCGGCATATGGCCACGCCGTTGTACTGATCTGCGCTATCTTCGTCTTGCCGGGGCCACAACAATCCTTCACAAACGTCACCCTATATTGATGCCAGGCATTGATTTGGGGTGACGAGAGGCGCGGCTTGGAATTCGAACTGAAAACCATCGAGGCGCTGGCCCCCGATCAGGCGTCGCTAAGCGCCGCCTCGAAGCTCACCAAGCGCTCGAACTGGCCGCGGCTGGAGAAGAACGAGCAGCAGGCGCTGATCTGGGGCGAATGCCAGGGCTCGGGATCCAACCCCTATCGCACCGTCGTCGACACCGGCGACCACGGCTACAAATGCACCTGCCCGTCGCGAAAATTTCCCTGCAAGCACACGCTGGCGCTGATGTGGATCGCCGCCACGGCGCCGGCCAGCTTCACATCAGCCGAAACAACGCCGGAATGGGTCAATGACTGGCTTGGCCGGCGCAGGAAGAGTGCGCCCCCGCCGGTCGACGCAAAGTCTGGCAGGGGCGCGTCTGGCAAGAGCATTGGCGAGGCCTCGCAGGCAGAGGAAAGCACCGTCGATGACGCCGCCGCGACGGAGCGCCGCGAGACGGCGCAGCGCAAGCGGGCGGAAGATACGCGCACCGCGGTGGCAGGCGCGCTGGACGAACTCGACCAGTGGATTGCCGACCAGCTGCGGCTCGGCCTTTCCGCCTTTGCCGACGCCAGCAGCGAGCGCTGCCGCCGCATTGCCGCGCGGCTTGTCGACATGAAGGCGACGGCGCTTGCCGGACGCATCGACGAAATCCCGGCCCGGCTAATGGCGCTGCGCAGCGAGGAACGGCCGGACGCGGCGATCCGCGAACTCGGCAAGCTGGTGCTGCTGGCCAAAGCCTGGCGCTCGGCGCCCGACGATCCCGAGCTGAAGCGACTGGTGTCGGCGTCCGAAACCCGCGACCAGGTTCTGTCCAGTCCCGACGCGAAGCAGGTCGACAGCCATTGGGAGGTCGTCGGCGAGAAGATCGAGACCCGCCGCGACGGTCTCGTCAGCCATTCGACCTGGCTGCTCGATCTGAAAAGCCCGACGCCGCAGTTTGCGCTGCTGCTCGATTTCTTTCCGGCTTCGGCCGGCCGCCGCTCGGCGGCGTTCACGCCCGGTGACCGGTTCCACGCCCGCCTGGTATTCTACCCGTCGCGCCAGCCACTGCGGGCCTTGGTGGCGGAGCGCAAGGGCGACGTCGTGTCGGGCGCCTGGCCGGATTTCGGCCTCGACGCTGTCAAGGACCCGCTCGCGGCGCATGCGGCGCACCAGGACGCAGCGCCCTGGTCGACCGATAGCCCGCTGATGCTGCCTGCCGGCGCGATCCTGCTCGATGAGCGCGGCACCGCCTGGTGGCAAGCGGCGCACGACCCGCAAGGGATCGCCCTGCCTGTTAGCGGGACCGTCGATCAGACCGTGCTTGGCCTCGACCTCGCGGCCACGGCGGCACTCTGGAACGGCGCGCGGCTCGATCTGCTGGCCGCGCAAAGCGGCTTCGGGAGGCTCGATCTGTCATGAACGATCTCGAACAGACGGGCTTGGCGACGATGCGCGACTGCTGGATCACCGGCGGAACCACGTTCGATCTGGCGCCAACCGCATGGAAGGAAATCGCCGCCGGCGCAAGCCCGGACGAACGGGAGCGACGTCTCCTGGCGATCGCCGCGCAGGCGCTCGATGTCGGCCTGCGGCCGTCGGCGCCGAAGACGCTGAAGCGCCGTCCGCCGCTGCCAAGGCTTGGCCTGCCGCTGCTGCCGGAGCGGTTGCGGCCGCTGTTGCGGGCGACCCTGAAGAACGCCGCCGATGCGCGGCGCAAGTCGCGTGTCGCGACGCTCGTCGCCAGCCGCGGCTACGTGCTGCATCCGATGGACTGGATGCCGTCGGCATCAGACCAGAACAGCCCTGACATCTATGCGCCGTGGATCGATTGGCAGGCCAGCGTCGAGGGGCTGAAAATTGCCCCGCAGGAGCAGCTGACGGCGCAGAACTGGGATGACTTTTACCCCGCCGCGCGCCGTATCGCGTTGGCCGAGATGCGCCGTCGCGATCCGGCCACGGCCCGCAGCCTGATGGAAGCCAAGGCGACGGGCGAGCCGGCTGAAGTCCGGCTGGCGCTCATCGAACTCATGCATTTCAACCTGACGCCCACGGACGCGCCATTGCTGAAAAGCCTGGCCACCGACCGCTCCGGCAAGGTGCGGGAGCTGGCGGGCCGGCTGCTGGCGAGGCTGGGCGAGCATGGCCGGCCGGGCAACGACGGAGCCGACGACCCCGTTGCCGAACTCGCCGCCTTCATCACAGAAGGCAAATCCGGCTTCATCCGCCGCCGCACCACCTACACGCCGGCAAAGCTCAAATCGCCGGCGCAGGAAAAGCGCCGCGCCGAATTGTTCGAGACCTGCAACCTGGTCGACCTCGCTTCCCGATTTGGGGTCAGCGAACCCGATTTCATTGCAGCCTGGCAATTCGGTGCCGACAAAAATGCGGACATCCAGATCTCACGAATGGTCGCAGCGTCGGGCAGCGACGCTGCCGTAACGCAGATGGCCGACACACTAGTCGCCGGGGGAGGCAAGCCGGCACTATTCGTGCTGCACCTGACACCGCGCCTGGATAGCCGCAGGAAGCGTGTCCTGGTCAGACTGATCCTGAAAGATACGCCGCAGTATATTGGCGCGCTCACCCTTGCCGAGGGCTTCGAAGCCAACTGGCTGGAATGGCCCGACCTGACGAACGGCCAGGGCTTGGCGGCATTGCGTTCGGCTGTCGCCGGCGATGATGACGCTATGAAGCGAACCGCCGACGACCTGCTGGAAACGATGGGCTTTCTGGCCACTGCGGCGACAGCGGAAAAATTGATCGAGCATGTCGTTGCGGCTGGCATGCCGCCGGCGGCAGCCTCGCTCGCTTTCCTGCGCCTCAACGCGGCCCTGACGGGAACCAACACATGACAATCCGGAGAACAGCACCATGAACGCAGCCATCCGCCTCCCTGTCGAGCAGGCCTATGCCGCTGAACTGCAGGCGCTGGCGCGCAATGACGAACGCCAGAAGCCGGCCGGATGGAGCCTGTCGCCGAAGGCCGTGCTGACCTATCTGCTCGGCGGCAAGGCAAGCGACGGCACCGTGATATCGCCGAAATATGTTGGCCGCCGCCGGCTGATGGAAACCGCGGTGGCGACACTCGCTACCGACCGCGCGCTGCTGTTGCTCGGCGTTCCCGGCACCGCCAAGTCCTGGGTGTCGGAACATCTCGCCGCCGCCATCATGGGCAACTCGACGCTGATCGTGCAGTGCACGGCCGGCACCGACGAGAACCAGGTCCGCTACGGCTGGAACTATGCGCAGCTTTTGGCCAAAGGGCCGAGCCAGGAGGCGCTGGTGCCGACGCCGCTCTACCGCGCCATGGAGAGCGGCAAGCTATGCCGCCTGGAAGAGTTGACGCGCATGGGCTCCGATGTACAGGATACGCTGATCACCGTGCTGTCGGAAAAGATGATGCCGATCCCGGAACTCAACACGTCGCTCTATGCCCAGCGCGGCTTCAACATCATCGCCACCGCAAACAACCGCGACAAGGGCGTCAACGAGCTGTCCTCGGCGCTGAAACGCCGCTTCAATGTGGTGGTGCTGCCGCTGCCCGAGGACATGGCGGAAGAGGTGGCGATCGTCTCCAAGCGGGTCGACGAGATGGCCGGCGGGCTCGACCTGCCGGTGCCGAAAAATGTCGGCGAGGAGATCGCTCGCGTGTTGACCATTTTCCGCGAGCTGCGCTCGGGCGCAACCGCCGACGGCAAGGTGACGCTGAAGACGCCTTCGGGTTCGCTCTCGACCGCCGAGGCGATCGCCACCATGGTCGGCGGCCTCAGCCAGGCGGCGTGGTTCGACAGCGGCAAGCTCGGCGCCGAAGGCCTCGCCGCCAGCCTTGTCGGCGCCATCGTCAAGGACCCGGTGCAGGACAAGGTGGTGCTGGAGGAATATCTCGAAACGGTGCTCAAGAAGCGGCCGGACTATGCCGGCTATTACGCGGCGCTGAACGCAGCGATCTGAGGTCATGAGCGACGTCGCCTATTTCGGCATCCGCCATCACGGGCCGGGCTCCGCCGACAGCCTGGTGCAGGCGCTGCGGGACTTGCAGCCGGTCGCGGTGCTGATCGAAGGGCCGAGCGACGCGTCCGCCCTGCTGCCATTGCTGGCGCGCCCGCAGATGCAGCCGCCGGTGGCGCTGCTCTGCTACCCCGAGGACGATCCGGCCGCGACAAGTTTCTGGCCGTTCGCCGAGTTCTCGCCGGAATACCAGGCGGCGGTGTGGGCGGTGGAGAACAAGGCGGCATTGCGGTTCATCGACCTGCCGTCATCGGCACGGTTCGCGGCACCGGCAACCGACGACACCGACAAAACGGCTGACGCCGACAAGCCCGAACCCAAGGACGAAACCGGTGAGGATGGCGAGCCCGCATCGCATCGCGACCCGATCGGCACGCTGGCTGCGGCCGCCGGCTATGAAGATGGCGAAAGCTGGTGGGCCGACATTATCGAGCAGAATCCGCAGCCGGGTCCAATCTTCGCTGCCATCACCGATGCGATGACGACGCTGCGCGACGGCGAAGGTGCGATCGCGCCGTTCGAGGCCAAGCGTGAAGCGCATATGCGATTGGAAATCGCCGCCGCGCGCAAGGAATTCGCCGGACCGATCGCCGTCGTCTGCGGCGCATGGCATGTGCCGGCCCTGCAGGCCGCGCACACGCAGAAAAACGACCAGGCGCTGATCAAGGGAATTGCCCGGCGCAAAAGCATCATGACATGGGCGCCATGGACCGGGCCGCGTCTTGCGCTGGGCTATGGTTATGGCGCTGGCGTCGTCGCGCCCGGCTGGTGCAAGCATCTGTGGCGCACACGAGGGCGGCGCGACGCCGCGACGCTGTGGCTGGCGACGATCGCGGCGGTGCTGCGGGCGAAGGGCCATCTGGTGTCGACCGCGTCGCTGATCGAGGCCGAGCGGCTTGCGCGCACACTGGCTGCCATTCGCGAGCGGCCGAAGCCCGGCTTCGAGGAATTGCGCGATGCCGCGATCGCGGCGCTGTTCAACGGCGAAGCGGTGCTGTGGGCGCTGGTCGAGGCCGAGCTGCTTTTGGGCGCGGATGTCGGCGAGATTCCGCCCGACACGCCGCTGGCGCCGCTGATCGAGGACCTGCAGCGCAACCAGAAGGCGGCGCGGCTGAAGCCGGAGGCGCTGGAACGCGAGCTGTCGGTCGATCTGCGCAGCGAAAGCGGACTGTTTCGTTCGACATTGCTGCACCGGCTGAACGTGCTTGGCGTGCAATGGGGCAGGCTGGCCGACGCCGGCCGCAGCCGCGGCACCTTTCGCGAAAAATGGACGCTGGCCTGGGAGCCGGAATATGCCGTGCGCCTGGTCGAGAACCTGATCTACGGCCCGACTATCGAAAAGGCCGCCAATGGCCGCCTGATCCAGATGCTCGGTGCGGCCGCGAGCCTCGACACGCTTGCCGCCCTTGTCCAGAGCGCCATTACGGCGGATCTGTCGGAGGCCGCGAGCGCCGGCCTTGTAGCGTTGGAGGCGCGCGCAGCGCACAGCAGCGAATGCCTGGAGATGCTGGCCTCGGTGCCGCCGCTTGCCGACATCATCCGTTACGGCGAGGCGCGCAAGACCGAAACCAACCGGCTGTCCGGTTTGTTGGAACGGCTGATCGTCGAAGGCGCGATCGCGCTGCCCTATGCGGTGCGCGACCTGGACGAGCAGGCCGCCACCACGCTGGTCGGTGCTGTGCGCAAGGCCGACGCGGCGATCCGGCTGGTCGAGCCCGGCGAAGGCGTGCTCGATGCATGGCGCAACGGCCTGACCGGCGTGCTGGAAGGTCCGGGCTCGACGGCGCTGCTCGCCGGCTGCGCCGCGCATCTGCTCTATGAAGCCGGCCAACTGTCGGCAGAGGACGCCGCCGGGCTGCTCGGACGCAGGCTGTCGCCGGGGACGCCGGTCGCCCAGGCAGCGGGGTTCTTCGAAGGTTTCTTCAGCACTGCCGGCCAGCGGCTGATCTACGACGAGGGCCTGCGCGGCGCCGTCGATGGGTGGCTGAAATCGCTCGACGAGGACGCTTTCATCGCGCATCTGCCATTGCTGCGCCGCGTCTTCTCCAATCTGGACTCGATGGAGCGGCAGCGGTTGATCGAGGCCGTGCTCGGCCGCACCGCAAGGTTGCCGGCCGGCCTGACGCCGGCGCCGGATGGCGGCGAGGGCTGGCGCCGTCACCTGGAGCGGCTTGGGCCATTGCTGGCGGGCGGAGTGTGACAATGGATGACGAAGCCGAAGTGCCCGAACCCGGCCCAGCATCCTCCGATAGCGGGCGCGAGCGCCGCTGGCGGCTGGCGATCGGCGCCGATGACGAGGCTTCCTCCGCCCTTTCCAGTGATGACAAAAAACTGTCTTCGGCGCTCGATGCGCTTTACGGCGACGGCGCCAATGCCGATGCCGACCCGCGCAAGCGGCGCGGCGGGCTCGGCCGCTCGGCGCCACGCGTGGCGCAATGGATGGGCGATATCCGCTCCTTCTTTCCCGCCCAGGTGGTCCAGATCGTCCAGAAGGATGCCTTTGAGCGGCTGAACCTGAAGCAGATGCTGATGGAGCCGGAATTCCTCAAGGCGATCGAGGCCGACGTCAACCTCGTCGCCGACCTGATCTCGCTGCGTTCGGTGATGCCGGCCAAGACCAAGGACATCGCCCGCACCATCATCGCCGACATCGTTGCCAAGCTGATGCAGCGGCTGGAGCAGAAGACCGCCGAGGCGATCCGTGGCGCGCTCGACAAGTCGCGACGCACCAACCGGCCGCGCCAACGCGACATCGACTGGCCGCGCACCATCTCGGCCAATCTTCGCCACTACCAGCCTGAGCACAAAACCGTCGTGCCGGAAAAACTGGTCGGCTTCATGCGCAAGCAACGCCGGCTGGTCGATCTCGACGAAGTGGTGCTGTGCGTCGACCAGTCCGGCTCGATGGCGAGCTCGGTGATCTACGCCTCGATTTTCGCCGCGGTGATGGCGTCGCTGCCGGTCGTGCGCACCAAGCTGGTCTGTTTCGACACGGCCATCGTCGACCTGACCGAAGAGCTCAGCGACCCGGTCGAGGTGCTGTTTGGCGTGCAGCTCGGCGGCGGCACCGACATCAACCAGGCGGTCGCCTATTGCGCCGACCGCATCGAGCGGCCGACCAAATCCCACTTCGTGCTGATCACCGACCTCTATGAGGGCGGCAACGGCCAGGACTTGCTGCGGCGGCTTGCGGCGCTGGTCCGGTCCGGCGTCAATGTCATCGTGCTGCTGGCGCTGACCGATCAGGGCCGGCCGGGCTATGATCCGGCGATGTCGGCTTCGGTCGCGGCACTGGGCATACCGGTCTTCGCCTGCACGCCGGACCTGTTTCCCGACATGATGGCGGCGGCGTTGCGGCGCGAGGATATCGGCGCCTGGGCAGCCGGCGCCGACATCAAGCTGATCCGCGCCGAGACGGAGCCGAGCAGTCAGGCCTGACTATTCGAACGAATAGGCAAACCCGTCAGTGGAAGCGCTGACGGTCACCTTGGTCATCTTCTCGCCGTCGAGCGACCGGTTCAGCACGCCGCGGCTGAGTTCCGGCAACAGCGTGTTGGTGAGGATGGCGTCGATCATGCGGCCACCGGACTCGATTTCGGTGCAGCGCGCCTTGACCAGCGCCATGACGCCGTCGCCGATCACCAGTTCGGCGTCGTGGCTGGCGCGCAGCCGCCGCGCGATCTTGCCGAACTGATGGCGGGTGATGGCCTCGATCATCGAATCCGAAAGCGGATAGTAAGGGATGGTCACGACGCGGCCGAGGAAGGCCGCTGGAAACACCTTCAGCAGTGGAGCGCGCAGGGCAGCATCGAGGCCGTCGAGCCCTGCCCTCACCGTGCCGTTGCCGGTCCGCTCCATGATGACTTCGGAGCCGACATTGGACGTCAGCAGGATCAGCGTGTTCTTGAAGTCGATGCGCCTTCCCTCGCTGTCATCCATCATGCCCTTGTCGAAGACCTGGAAAAAGATCTCGTGGACGTCGGGATGCGC
Organism: Mesorhizobium sp. LSJC269B00; assembly: GCF_000502815.1. Lineage (NCBI taxonomy): Bacteria > Pseudomonadati > Pseudomonadota > Alphaproteobacteria > Hyphomicrobiales > Phyllobacteriaceae > Mesorhizobium > Mesorhizobium sp. LSJC269B00. Next base: position 371,343 of record NZ_AYVN01000002.1, on the reverse strand, counting down.
CTTCTCGACCTCGTCGAGCAGGATCACCGAATAGGGTTTTCGGCGCACGGCCTCGGTGAGAATGCCACCCTTGCCGTAGCCGACATAGCCGGGCGGTGCGCCCTTGAGCGTCGAGACGGTGTGCGCCTCCTGGAATTCGGACATGTTGATCGAGATCAGGTTCTGCTCGCCGCCATAGAGCGTCTCGGCCAGCGCCAGGGCCGTCTCGGTCTTGCCGACTCCCGAGGGGCCGCAGAGCAGGAACACGCCGACCGGCTTTTCCGGCGCTCCGAGCCCGGCGCGGCTGGTCTGCACGCGCTTGGCAATCATCTCCATGGCGTGATCCTGGCCGACGACACGTTCGGACAGCGTGGTGGCCAGCTTGAGCGCCTTTTCGGTCTGGCTGGACAGCATCCGTCCCGTCGGGATGCCGGTCCAGTCCTGGACCACGGCAGCTACCGCATTGCGGTCGACCGACGGCAGGATCAGCGGCGTCTCGCCTTGCGCGGTGGCAAGCTCGGCCATGAGTTCACGCAGCCGCGCCAGATCGGCGGCAGGATCTGACGGCGCACCTTCGGCAGCCGGCGCTTCGGTCTCGGACGTTTCGGCCTTGGGCGTCTCGGCCTTGGGCACCTTGGTCTTTTCTTCGTCCGGCGCTGCCGGTTCGGCTTCGGCCTCAGCTGTCGCCACCGCATCGAGCGGGACGCCGTCGCCGCGCAGCCGCGCGCGCAGTTCGAGGATCTCGGCAACCAGCGCCTTTTCGCGCTCCCAGCGCTCCTCGGCGGCGGCGAGCATGGTCCCGGCCTCAGTGAGCCCGGCCTCGACCCGCGCCTGCCGGTCAGTTACTTCGATGCCGATCGCGGCCTCGCGGCCGATGATGCCGCTTTCGACTTCCAGCGCCTGGCGGCGCCGCAAAATGTCCTCGACCTCGGCCGGCGTCGCATGCTGCGAGATCGCCACCCTGGCGCAAGCGGTGTCGAGCAGGCTGACCGCCTTGTCGGGCAATTGCCGCGCCGGGATGTAACGATGCGACAGGCCGACCGCCGCCTCGATCGCCTCGTCCAGGATCTGCACTTCGTGATGCTGTTCGAGCACGCCGGCTACACCGCGCAGCATGAGCACAGCGACCGCTTCCGACGGCTCATCGATCTTGACCACCTGGAAACGGCGGGTCAGCGCCGGGTCCTTTTCGATGTGCTGCTTGTACTCGGCCCAGGTGGTTGCGGCGATGGTGCGCAATTCGCCGCGCGCCAGCGCCGGCTTCAAGAGATTGGCGGCATCGCCGGTTCCGGCGGCACCACCGGCGCCGATCAGCGTGTGCGCCTCGTCGATGAACAGGATGACCGGCGTCTCGGATGACTGAACTTCGTCGATCACCGCCTTCAGGCGCTTCTCGAACTCGCCCTTGACGCTGGCGCCGGCCTGCATCAGGCCGACGTCGAGCATACGCACGCTGATGCCCTGCAGGGGCGGCGGCACGTCGCCCTGGGCGATGCGCAGGGCAAACCCCTCGACCACCGCGGTCTTGCCGACACCGGCCTCGCCGGTCAGGATCGGGTTGTTCTGCCGGCGCCGCATCAGGATATCGATGATCTGCCGGATCTCCGGGTCTCGGCCGACGACCGGGTCGATCTTGCCGTCATGGGCGCGCTGGGTGAGGTCTGTGGCGTATTTGGCCAGCGCGGAGTCCCCGCCCGGAGCTCGCCGCGGCGCCTCCGCGGTGGGAGCCACTGCTGCCGTGGCGCCGGCTTCGAGCGAACCGTCCACCACCTCGGCAAAGCGGGCGATGACCCCGTCGGCGTCGATCTTGTCGAATTCGCCGCTGATCTTCGCCACCAGGCCTTCCAGCACCGGCGTCTTCAGGCAGGCGAGCACGACATGGGCGCTGCGGACCTCCTCCATGCCGAATTCCAGCGTCGCCAGGTTCCAGGCCTCCTGGATGGCGTGAAAGATGTGGTCGGAAAATTCCTCGATCGAGGTGGCGCCGTAGGGCAGCTTGTCGACGGCGCGGGTCATTTCGCTGGTAAGCCGGCTGGCATCGACGCCGGCATCGGCAATGATCATCTGCACATCCGAACGCTCGGACAGCACCAGTTGTTCTATGAAATGGACGAGTTCGACGTAAGGATTGCCGCGCAGCTTGGCGCTGTCGGCGGCGGCCTTGAAGGCGCGCAGGCAGACCGGATTGAGCTTGCCAACCAGTTCCTTGCGTTTGAACCCCTGCGACGACCGGCGCTGTTCCATCGAACGTGCTCCTGCAATCTGCCCCGTCGACAGCCTGCCACATAAGCAGCCGCTTGACAAAGCGCTTGATGCAGCCGGCCTTTTCCCTTTGTGGAGAGTCCCGCGCCGCCAAATGCAGACAACCACGATTTTTTCTAATCCTATGCGATGCGCTTCACATACGAGGTTGGCCAAGCACGCCATGAATTGCGCCATCCGAGACGCAGTTGCACCGACATTCATTAGCGCTCGTTAACTTTTGAGCGGATGGCGAATTGTGGGAATATGCAACCGTGTGCTAACGTTGGGTCACGTACGGTTTTAGAGCCGGTCGCCGGGGGTATCTGTGATCGATCTCGCACTCTGGCTTGCTCCGCTGGACGGTGAAAATCCGTCAGGCGAAGACTTGCGCAACGATCCGGCTTTTCATGAGCTGGAGCGGCTCACGGAGCCGCAGGTCAAGGTCGTCCATGACGGGCGCAACAAGCCAGCCGCGCAATCGACCATTCCGGTCGACTGGCCTGCCGTGCTCGGCAAGGCCGAGGAGTTGCGTTCGCATGGCCGCGACCTGCGCCTGCTCGTCATTGTCGCCCGGGCGCTGGCCAATGAAGAGGGATTGGCCGGACTGGCACAGGGCCTGACCCTGATTGCAAGGACCTTCGAGACGCATTGGGAGACGATGCACCCGGCGCTGCGGGCCAGCCCCCAACCACGCGAGGCCGCCTTGCGCCGCCTCAACGCGCTGGCCGACCTGCAGAACGGCCAGGAAGGCCTGCTGGCGAACCTCAGGCAGATGGTCTTCTTCGCGCCGCGTCCCATCGGGCCGATCAGCGGACGCGATCTCGAACAGGGTGCGCTCGACGATCGCGTCATGCTTCAGGAAGCGGCGTCGGGATTGAATGCCACGGAGAAGGCAGCACTGGTCAGCGCGCACGGACAGCTCCTGAACCGGGTGGGCAGCGGTTGTGCCGCCCATCAGGACCAGGCCGGTGAACAGATGACGGCGCTCATCGCCGGGGCGCACGCAGCGATCGAGGCGCTCGACGCGGTCGATGCGGCGCTGAATGCCCGCCTTGACAGCAACGGGGCCGCCGTCCCGGACCTGAAACGATTTTTGCAGCGCGTGCTGACGACGCTGGAACGCAATACGGCGGTCGAGACCACGGAAGAGGCAGCGACGAAGGGGGCGGCCAGCCCGGCTGCTCCCCCGGCAAGCCCGGCCGCGCCGGTCAGAAACGGTCATGGAGCCGAGACGATGGCAAGCTACGCGGAGACCGGTGCGGGGCTCCCGGACAGGATTTCCTCGCGCGACGATGTGGTGAAGTGCCTCGACCTTGTGGTCGCGTTCTACGACCGCACCGAGCCGTCGAGCCCGATCCCGCATCTCGCCCGCCGGGTGCGCAGGATGGTGCACATGGATTTCGTTGAACTGATGGAAGACCTCGCCCCGTCGGGGCTCAAGGAATTCCGGCTGCTCGCCGGCGTTCCCGACGCCAAGAAGACTGCCCAGAAGGATGAAAGGTAGCAACACATGCCAGCCGAAAGCAAAGCGAAGGTCATCGAGCGAAATCGCGCCCCGCGCGTGCAGATCGCCTACGATGTCGAAACCTACGGCAGCCCGACGACGATCGAACTGCCGTTCGTCATGGGCGTGATGGCCGACCTGTCGGGCGCATCGCAGACCAGGGAAGCGTCCAAGACGGTGCTCGACCGTTCCTTTGTCGAGACCGATGCCAACCGCTTCCCCAAATTCATGGAAGCGCTGGGACCCAGGGTCAAGGCGCGGGTGAAGAACACGCTGCCGCAGGCCGAGGGACAGGAGCGCGACGAAGAACTGGCGCTCGACCTGACCTTCACCAAGATGGGCGATTTCGCCCCCGACAAGATCGCCGAACAGGTCCCGCAACTGGCCGAAATCCTCAAGATGCGGCGCCAGCTCGAGGAGCTGCTCGGCTTCATGGACGGCCGCGTCGATGCCGAAAAGCGCATCGCCCAATTGCTGAACAACCAGCCGCTGCTTGGCCAGATCGCCGCCCAGGCGCTGTCCGACGACAAGGGTGAGGAATAGATCATGGCCGAACAGCAAAAGACCGCAGCATCCGTCGCCGAGGCCGAGGCCGTCGATCTCGGCGAATTCAGCCAGCTCTTGGAGAAGGACTTCAAGGTCAAGAAGGACGACAGCGAGAAGCTGCAGCAGCTGGTTCGCAACCTGGCTCTGGCGGCGCAGTCGCGCTCCGAGACGACGACGATTTCGTCCAACTCGATCAAGTCGATCAAGTCGTTGATCGCCGGCATCGACAAGATGCTGACGACCCAGGTCAACGAAATCCTGCACGCGCCGGAAGTGCGGCAGATGGAAGGCACCTGGCGCGGCCTCTGGTACCTCATCAACAACACCGAGACGGATCAGAAGCTGAAGATCCGGGTGATGAACATTTCCAAGGAGCAGCTGGCCGATACGCTCGAAGACTATGAAGGCCAGATGTGGGACCAGAGCCCGATCTTCAAGAAGGTCTACACCGACGAGTATTCGATGCTCGGCGGCGAACCGATCGGCTGCGTCATCGGCGCCTACGAGTTCTCCAACCACCCGCGCGACGTCGGCCTGTTGCGCAACATCTCCGGCATCTGCGCCTCGGCGCACACGCCATTCATCGCCGCCGCCTCGCCACGGCTGTTCCGCATGGACAGCTGGCAGGAACTGCCCAACCCGCAGGACCTGCAGCAGATCGTCTCCAACCCGGCCTACGCCTCGTGGCAATCGCTGCGCGAGAGCGAGGATGCGCGCTATATCGGGCTGACCATGCCGCGCGTGCTGGCGCGGCTGCCCTACGGCTCGGAGACCGTGCCGGTCAAGGGCTTCTCCTTCGAGGAGGAAGTGCAGGGCGATCACAACAAATATGTCTGGATGAACGCCGCCTTCCCGATGGGCGTCAACATCAACCGCAGCCACAAGCTCTATGGCTGGGGCACGCAGATCCGCGGCGTCGAGAATGGCGGCACTGTGCTTAACCTGCCGGTGCACTCCTTCCCGACCGATGACGGCTCGATCGCGATGAAATGCCCGACGGAAGTCGCCATCGACGACCGGCGCGAGGCGGAACTGGCCAAGCTCGGGCTGATGCCGATCCTGCACCGCAAGAACACCGATCTCGCGGCCTTTATCGGCGCCCATTCGCTGCAGGATGACGAGACGCGGGCGGGCCGCCTGGTCGACCCCGACGCCCAGTCCAACGAGCGGCTCTCCGCCAACCTGCCCTATCTGTTCCCGGTCTCGCGCTTCGCCCACTACCTCAAGGCGATTGCGCGCGACAAGGTCGGCTCGTTCAAGGAACGCACCGACATGCAGATCTGGTTGACCGAATGGATCAACCGGTACGTGCTGGCCAACCCGGCCTTCGCCGACGACAAGGCGCGCGCCAAGCGTCCGCTTGCCGCCGCCGAGGTGCAGGTCGACAGCGTGGAGGGCCGGCCGGGCTACTACAACGCCCGCTTCTATCTGCGCCCGCACTACCAGCTGGAGGGCATCAACGCCTCGCTTAGGCTGGTGTCGGAATTGCCGTCCGTGAAGACCTGATTGCAGCAACCAAACCTTTGTTTGAAAGCGGTGGAGAACGAAAATGCCCACAATGAAGATCGACGGTTTTCTGAAAGTTCCGGATATCAAGGGGCCCAGCACACGCGACGGCCATGACGACGAGATCGAAATCCATGGCGTCGATTACAAGATGGTCGCGCCCTACGACCCCAATTCCCTCTCGCGCCGAGGCCGCGTGTCGATGGGCATGATCAAGTTCACCAAGCACTATGACAAGGCCTCACCCTATCTGGCCAAGGCCCTGTTCGAAAACAAGGCGCTGGACGAGGTCAAATTCTCCGCGCGGCGGACCATCGACGGCGAGAGCAAGGACTATCTGGTCGTTACCCTGACCGACGCCTCGATCATGGAATACGACATGTCGCAGGCCGATGATGAAGCCGACCTGATCCAGGAGGAAGTCTCCTTCGCCTACAAGAAGATCAAGTTCGTCTATGACGACAATGACGAAGCCGAAATGGATGTCTATGTCGGCAAGTGACGGGCGAGCAAAGCGCCCTGCCGCCGACAAGGTACAGGCGGGCGGTTCACGGGCCAAGCGCGAGGCGGTACAGCCTTCGCTGTGGGACCGCCTCGTCAACGACCTGCCGGGCCTGAGCTCGGAGATAGACGGGCTCAGGCAGGCTCTGCAGGAGGAGCTTGGCGCAGAGCGCCTGGACGAGCTGCTGGCAGACGGACCGAGGCGCATCGACGCCGATGACGCATTGAACCCCGATCAGAAGCGCCGGCTGCACCGGCTGGCGTTTCAGAACCGGCACCGTGGCGAGCTTGAAAGCCGAGGCATCGTGGTGTCGCCCGATGTGCTGCGCGAGGCCGTGCGGCGCGACATCGAGGCGCTGTTCAACACCGAGCGTTTCGAATCCGCGCCGCTGCTATCCGATCTCGAGGCCGAGCAGATGACCGACAGTCCGACATCGCTGGCCGACTTTCCGGAGGTGCGCCGCAGCGTTGTCAATTATGGCGTGCCGTCCTTCTCCGGCCGGTCGTCGCGCGACTTCGATCGCGATGTTCTGGCACGCGAGATCCGCGCCGTGCTCGCCGCATTCGAGCCGCGGCTGAAGGAGAGCGCGACGAAAGTCACGGTCAACCTCGGCGACAAGACCGGCCTGAAGATCGAGATCGACGCCGTGCTGATCATGACGCCGACGCCCGAGCGCATGCGCCTGCGCACGACGATCAATCTCGACAACGGACTGGCGCGCACCGAGTTCAGGGAAGCCTGAGAGATGGACCGGGTCTTCGTAGAATATTACGAGGAGGAACTGTCCCACATACGCGGGCTGGCGGCGGAGTTCGCCGACATGCATCCGGCGGTTGCCCGCAATTTGTCGCTGGATACGGTGCCGTGTCCCGACCCCTATGTCGAGCGGCTGCTCGACGGCGTCGCCTTCCTCGCCGCGCGCACGCGCCTGAAGGTGGATGCCGAGCGCTCGCGGTTTTCGCGCAGCATCCTCGACGTGCTTTATCCCGATCTCGTCACGCCGGCGCCGGCAACCGCCATGGTGGTGCTGAAGCCCGGCCAGCAGGTGCAGACAATGCTTGCCGGCCACGTCGTCAAGCGCGGCACGCGGCTGGTCTCCAGCCTGCAGGCCGGCCTGTCGACACGCTGCACCTTCACCACCGCGCAGGACATGACGCTGTTTCCGATCGCGATCAGTTCGGTCGGCTATTTCCAGGACCGCAGCGCGCTTGCCGCCGCCGGCATCGGCCCGATCGCCGGCAAGGCCGGCGAAGCGGCACTTCGCATCACGCTGGCGCGGACCGGCAAAGGCAAGCTCGACGAACTGGCGCTCGACCGGCTCGACTTCTATTTCGCCAACCGCACCAAGGCGCCGCTGATCTTCGACGCCATCTTCGGAGTCTGCTCTGGTGTCGGCGCTCGACCGGAAGGCAAGACCAATCCATTGTCGCCGCTACCGCCGCCGGAGATGGTCGGCATTGCCGATGCCGAGGCGCTGATGCCGCGCACGCGGCCGACCTTCGAAGGCTACCGCCTGCTGCGCGAATATTTCATGATGCCCGAGCGCTTCCATTATGGGCGCGTCACCGGCTTGCTGCCGGTCGTGCGCAAATGCCAGGCCGGGCTCGAAATCATCTTCCTGTTCCGGCGTCCGGTGCCCGAACTCGCCGATCTGACGCCGGCGGATTTCGATCTCTTCGCCACCCCGATCATCAATCTCTTCGAGCGCGAGTGCAACATCGTCGAGCTCGACCAGCGCAAGACGCGCCAGGTGCTGCATGCCGACCGCACGCGGGCGCGCGACTTTGAAATCTACCGCGTCATCCGCGTCGAAGACGCCGATGCCGAGGGACCCGACGCGGAGATACCGGAACTCTTCAGCCTTGGGCAAAATCGCGGCAGCGGCTGGGTCTATTCGACGGAGCGGCGGCCGCGCCGGCCGACCGAGGACGAGCGGCGCCAGGGCGTGACGCGGACCTCCTATGCCGGCGACGACGTCTTCCTGGCGGTTTCGCGCCCGGTCCACAGTCAGGCTAACCGGCCGCTGAAGCGCGTCGACATCATGGCGCTTTGCACCAATCGCGACCTGGCCATCCTCGACGACACGCCGACCCTGACGCTGGAAGCCGGCGACCCTGTGGAGACGGTCCGGCTGCTCGGCGCATTGCGTTCGCCGCAGCCGGCGATCCCGGCAGCGCTGCCGACCGGCGCCGACGGCGAGTCGCGCGCCGACGACCTGGCCTGGCGACTGGTGTCACAGCTGGCGCTCAACTTCCTCAGCCTGGCCAAGGAAGGCCGCGGCGTCGATCCGCTGCACGCGCTGCTCGATCTCTATGCCGAGCGCGNTCAGCCTGGCCAAGGAAGGCCGCGGCGTCGATCCGCTGCACGCGCTGCTCGATCTCTATGCCGAGCGCGGCGACCCCGGGCTCGCCCGCAATGTGCGCTCGATCGTGCGCATCGACTCGCGCGCGGTGATCGAAAGGCTGGCGATCGAAGGGCCGATGTGCTTCGGCCGCGGCACGGAAGTGACGCTGCATGTCGACCAGTCGGTGCTGGCGGGACAGAGCACTCTGCTGCTGTCGGGCCTGCTGTCGCGGCTGTTTGCCCGCCATGCCGGCATTAACGGGTTCGTGCGCACGCGCACGCGGTTGCTCCAGAAACAGGAGGATGTGCCATGGCCGATGACGCCCGGCAATCGCTACCTGATCTAGAGCGAGCCGCAACCCTGTCCGAGAGTTTCGACTTTTTCGAACTGCTGCGCCGGCTCGAACGGCAAGGCGGCCTGTTCGGCCATTCCGGCCGGCCGGACCGCGAGCCGGCAAGGCTCGGCCAGAATGTGCGGCTGTCCTTCGCAGTGCAGGACGTGGTGGATTTCCGCGAGCCGACGGACAAGTCGCCGGCACGCGTCACGGTCAACAATCTCGGCCTGCTCGGACCCGAAGGGCCGATGCCACTGCATCTGACGCGCTGGGTGCTCGATCGGCTTTCGCAGCGCTGGTATGCGGGCGCCGAGGCGCGGCAGACGAGCGACACGACCTTCGTCGATTTCGTCAACATCCTGCAGCACCGGATGATCGCGCTTTATTATCGCGCCTGGGCGGATGCGCATCCGGCCGTGCAGGTCGAACGCGGTGTCGGCGGCCGAGTCCGTTCGATGCTGGAAGCCATGGCCGGCATTGGGCTGCCGGGCACGCAGGACGCCGTACTCGATGCGGTAAAGCTTCGCCAGGCCGCCTCGCTCGCCAGCCAGGTCGAGGGTCCCGAACGGCTGACGCTGTTCATTGCCGAAGCCTTCAAGGTTCCGGTGGTGCTGAAGGAATTCGTCGGCGCCTGGATGACCATTCCCAAGGCGCTGCAGAGCCGGCTGGCCGGCAGCTATGCCACACTCGGCCGCAGCGCCACCATCGGCCCGCGCAGCTTCAGCCGGCAAAGCCGAATCGAACTGCGCATCGGTGCGCTCAGCTATATTGACTACAAGGCGTTCCTGCCCGGCGGCGAGCGGCTGAAGTTGTTGAAGCAGGCGGTGCGCGACCTGATCGGCGAGACCATCGATGTCGATCTCAGGATCGTGCTTGCGGCAAAGGCAGTGCCGCCGGCGAAGCTCGGCACCGTCCAGCTTGCCCGCACCACCTGGCTGGCGCGACCGGTCGAAAAGGGGGACGCCGACGACATGCGGTTGCGGACCATCGTCGGCTGGCGGGAAGAGGTGGCGGCATGAGCCTGCTTCTGATTCTCGAACAGGGACCACGCGCGCAAGTCACGCGGCAGGCGCGGCTGGACGAGGGCGAGCTGGTAATCGGCCGCAGCGCCGACGCCGACTGGCAGATCAACGATCCCGACATGTTCGTCTCGCGCGCCCACTGCAAGATCACCAGCAAGCAGGGCGGCTATTTCGTCACCGATACCTCCAGCAGCGGGTTGTTCATCGACGATGCCGCCAGCCCGCTCGGCGCGGGAAATACCGCGCGCCTGCAAAGCGGCATGCGACTGCGACTGGGCGACTATGTGGTGTGGGTCGATTTGCAGACGGCGAAGACCGAGGCGCCGGCCTCCAGGCCTTCAGCGCCTGCCAGTAAGCCGGCGGCGTCGCGGGCGCCGGTCAGCCTCGGCGGCGACGATTTCTTTTCGTCCACCACGGAAGAAGAGCCGGGACGGCCACGCCCTGCCAACCTGCCCGATCCATTCGAAAAGCCGGTGCCCGGGGCGTTCGCGCGTGCAGATGAACGCAGCTCGCAGGCGTTCGATGATCCATTCAGCCTCGACCCGGTGGCGACGCCTGCGCCCGAGACCGCCCCCGACAAGGCTGTTGGCAAGCCGCTGTTCGACGATCCCTTCGGCCTCGATTCCGCACCGCTGTCGCGAGAGCCGAGCAGATCCAGTTCCGAGAAGCTGCCGGCCTACGATGACGGGTTTGGTTTTGGCCCGGCCGAGTCCACCAGTCTCGACGCAGGCGCGACGGATGGCGGCGCGATCGATGCGGCCTCGCCTGCTCCCTCCGCCGCGCCTTGGGAGCTGCCGGCTCGCGCGGCCGAGCCATCGCCAAAGCCAACCCCGCAACCACCGCCCCGCCCTCCTGTACGGCAAGCTGCAGCGCGGCCGTCGGCCGGACAACCGGACGCGGACCTTCGCGCTGCTTTCCTGCGCGGCATGGGTGTGGACGAGCCCGGCTTTCCCGGCCGCGATCCGGTTGCCGACATGGAGAAATTCGGCCGCGAGTACCGGCTGATGATGGAAGGGCTGATGCAGCTTTTGCGCAAGCGCGCCGAAGAGAAGGGCAACGCCCGCGTCGCCCAGACCGTGGTTGGCGCGTCCGAGGTCAACCCGCTCAAATTCCTGCCTTCGGTCGACGATGCTCTGGTGACCATGCTGGCCGAGCGCAGCCCCGGTTTCCTCGGCGCCGAAGCGGCGATCAAGGACGCGGTGCGCGATCTGGCGCAGCACCACGTTCGTGCCTGGCGCGGCGTGCAAGGCGCGCTCAAGCGCATGATCGACCGCTTCGATCCGGCGGCGATCGAGCAGGAACTGAAGTCGGGCTCGGCGATCGGCAATCTGCTGACCGGCGGGCGCGGCGCCAAGCTCTGGGAATTGTACCAGAAACGCCACCGTGAAATCGCTCACAGCGCCGAGACGCGCTTTCTGGGCGAAATCGGCGCTGATTTTAGGGACGCATATGAGGAGGACTGAGACATGATCGACAGACGCGAATTCATTCTGGCCATCGGGGCTACGGGACTGCTGACGGCTTGCCAGAGCGGCCCGCCTAAACCGTCCGTCATAACGGTCAATTTGGCCGGTGGGGCCGGCATGAACCCGGGACCGGGCGGCGGCGACAGGCCGGTAACGGTAATGGTCTTGCGGCTGAAGAGCACCGGCGCCTTCAATTCGGCCGATTATTTCGCCCTGCAGGGCGGTGCCGGCTCCGCACTTGGCGGCGATCTCATCGGCTCCGACACGATTTCCGTCGGACCCGGCAAGACCGCATCGAAGACCATCACGGTCGAGCCGGAAGTGGCCGCACTCGGCTTCGTCGCGCTGATCAGGGAACCCGGCGGGCGCAACTGGCGTACGACCAAATCGGTTTCGCCGGGATCGAAGTTCACCGTCAATGTGAAGCTCGGCAGCGGCGGCATTTCCGCCTAAAGCGCGTCGCGTTTGAACGCGATCAGGCGACGCGCTTTAGGTCTTTGTTTTTATGCATGTCGTTCTCTCAAAACCGTGACCACTTTTGAGCGACATGCATTGGGCGGCGAAATCCGCAAAGCCGCCAAGGTGATGAGCAGGAAGCAGAGAGTGCCGGCATGAGCGATGCAAACAGGGTGCTGTGGTCGGAGGGGCTTTTCCTTCGCACCCAGCATTTCCAGCAACAGGACCGCTTCTTCGAAGCGACGGTGCGCGGCGCCTTGCAGGCCGGGCATCTGCATACGTTCGGCTTTCGAACGTTGACGCTCGATCAGGCACAGCTCGATGCCGGCCAGATCTCGGTGCTTTCGGCGCGCGGCATCTTTCCCGACGGGACGCCGTTCGCGATCCCTGAGACGATGGATGCGCCGCGGCCGCTGGCGGTGACGCCGGAGATGGGCGCGGGGCCAGTGCTGATCGCACTGCCGCTCGAACCGCCCGGCGGCGTCGGCTTCGACCCGGCTCACGCCGAGCCGTCAGGCGCACGCTATCGCGGCCGGATCGTCTGGGTGCGCGACGCCGTGCATGGCGGCTCCGACCCCGAGGAAATCGAGATTGCGCGGCCGCAGGCGCTGTTGCTGGCGCCGGGCACGGCCGTCGGCGGTTACACCGCGCTGCCGGTGGCCGAGCTCAAGGGCGTGCGCGCCGATGGCGGCGTGGCGCTCGACGACACCTTCCTGCCGCCGACCTTGGTCATCGGCGCGGCGTCCTGGTACAGCCGCCTGCTGCAGGAAGTGGTCACCGGCCTCGACCAGATCGCCGAGGCGCATGGCAAGATGGTGCTGGGCGGCCCCGGCCGCAGCGTCGAGGATCTTCTGATCCTGAACCTGGTCAACGCCGCGCGGCCGCGGCTGGCGCACATGCTGGCGCAGGACGTGTTCCATCCGGCCGAGGTCTACATGGAACTTGCCGGCCTTGCCGGCTCGATGGCGACCTACGGTTCGAGCGCAAGGCGGCTCGGCGAACTGCCTGTCTACGACCACATGGCGCCCGGACCCGCCTATTCGGCGCTGGCCGACGCGCTGCGTTCGCTGATTCTCAGCCTGCGCTACATCGAGCCGAAATCGCGCGCCCTGCCGGTCATGCGCCATGCCACCAATGTGTGGAAGATCCGCATCGACAACCCGAAACTTCTGGTGGCGAGCCGCATCGTGGTGCGGATCGGCTCCGAACTGTCGGAGGATGCCTTGCGCAAGATTTTCGTCAACCAGGCGACGGTCGGCTCGGCCAGCGAATTCGAAGGGCTGTGGAAATCACGCCTGCCCGGCATTCCGCTGAAGCCCCTTCATTCGCAGCCGCGCGAAATTCCCTATGACGGCGACCGGCTGTGTCTCGAACTGGACCAGAAAAGCGAGCACTGGGCCTCGCTGCTCGAAGCGCCGGGTTTTGTGATCGGCGTTTCGGGCGTGCTGCCCAGCGAACCGCAGGTCGACTGCTACTCGGTCAACAGGTGAGATGATGAGCAGGGACGATCCGTTCGGACTGTCCGAGGATCGCGAGCGGACGCGCATTCGGCTGAGCGGAGCGCCAACGCCGCGCGCCATGCCGCTGCCGGCGTCAGGCGTGACCGCGAAACGCTCCGCGCGCGCGCATCCGAACGTGCTCGTCAACGCGTTCTCGCCGCTGCTGGAATTTGCACCCGAACTCGAAAACGCGCAGCCGCCTGAGAACCCGGAAGCCCTGCGCACCAGGCTGCTCGACGAACTTGTGCGCTGCCGCGACGCCACCATGGCGCAGGGCTCCTCGCTCGAGCGCGCCGACCAGGCCGCGTGGCTGGTGGCTGCGTTGCTTGATGATCTGGCGCTGAACACGCCGTGGGGCGGCGCCAGCGCATGGCCACGCCAGCCGCTGGTGGTGATGCTGCGCGGCGACGTCGATGCCGGCGCGCAGTTCTTCGCCCGGCTCGAAGAGCTTGAACGCCATCCCAATCGCGACCGCGAAATGCTGGAGTTGCAATATCATTGCATGGCGCTCGGCTTCCGCGGCAAATATCGCGTTCCGGGCCGCTCCGGCGACCGTTCGCTCAATGCGGTGCGTGTGGCCGCGGCGCGTTTCCTGCGCGACAGCGACGCCGAAGGCGCACCGCTTTCGCCCAACTGGAAGGGCGTGATCGCCTCCGACGAACCGCAGCGCTTCATCGTGCCGATCTGGGTGATGGTTGCGGCGGCGGCGGTGATCGCCACCGCCATCCATATCGGCCTGTCGATGAGCCTGAGCAGCCAGGCGGTCGAGCTTTCGGCGCTGGTTCGCGCCTTGCCGCCGCCGACGCGTACGGATGTAACCCGCGCTTCGCCGAAGGTCGACGCGCCGCCGCCGGTGGCGGTCGATTTCGCGCTGCTGCCGGAATTCCAGGCGGCGGCGCCGGACGAGCTCAAGAGAGCGCTGAGCGGCACGGAGAGCGTGTCGCTGGCGCGGCTGGTCATCCAGGCCTCCAATCCCGAACTCTTCCAGTCGTCGCGAGCACAGCTGACAGACGGCTTCGATCCGCTCATCGCCTCGGTCGCCAAGGTGATCCTCGAGAATCAGGAGTTGATCGGCGATATCACCGTGGTCGGCCACACCGACGGCGTTCCCTTGCAAAAGACCAACCCACTGTCCACCAACCAGCGGCTGTCTGAAGCCCGCGCCGCGGAAATTGCCGATATCCTGGTTCAGAACGGCGTGCCTAAGGAGCGCGTGCGCTCCGAAGGCCGGGCCGCCACCGATCCGGTGGCCGACGACGGCACACGCGAAGGGCGGGCCTTGAACCGCCGCGTCGAAGTGCTGGTCGAAAAGAGGCTGTGACATGTTCATCCTGCGCTTCCTCTGGGCGGTCCTGACTTCGCGTTTCCTGTGGACGCTGATCGGCCTGGCGCTGCTGTCGCTGATCATCTGGGTATTCGGCCCGATCGTACGGGTCGGCGACTATGTGCCGATGGCGTCTGAGACGGTGCGCATCGTCATCATCGCTCTTCTGGTGATCTTCTGGCTGATCTGGCTGATTGTCGCGCAGCGCCGCGCGATCCGCGCCAACCGCATGTTCGTCGCCGAGATTTCCGCCCCGGTCGAGGAAAAGCGGCTCAGCCCGGGCGAGGAAAACGTCGCCGCGGTCGGCGCCAAGTTCCAGGACGTCATGGTCGAGTTGAAGCGCCGCAAGCTCGGCGGCCGCAAGTTCCTGCGCGAGATGCCGTGGTATGTGATCGTCGGCCCCCCGGCGACCGGCAAGACGACGGCCTTGCGCCAATCCGGCCTCAACTTTCCGATCGACCTCACCGACGATCTGCAGGGCATCGGCGGTACCCGTAACTGCGACTGGTTCTTCTCCGAAAACGCAGTGATGATCGACACCGCTGGCCGCTATGTCCAGCAGGAAAGCCAGCCCGATGTCGACGCCGTGGAATGGCTGGGCTTCCTCGATCTGTTGAAGAAGCATCGTGGCCGTCGTGCGCTCAACGGCGTCATCGTTGCGCTTGGGATCGACGCGCTGTCCGAGGGCGACGAAGCCGTCAAGGCGCATGGCCGCAAGATCCGCAGGCGCTTGGCCGAGCTCGAAGAGCGGCTGGAAATCCGCTTGCCGGTCTATCTCATGCTGACCAAGGCCGATCTGATCAGAGGCTTCGAGGCTTTCTTCGGCGGCCTGTCGACGGCGGCGCGCGAACAGGTATGGGGGACGACCTTCCCGCTCGACGCGCGCGTCGATGCCAAGGCGATCGCGGGCGAAATCACGACGCTGTCGAGGGAGCTGGAAAAGCGGCTGGTGCCGCGGCTGGAGGATGAGGACAAGCTGGCCGAACGGGCCGAGATCTTCCGCTTTCCCGCACAGCTGCAAAGCCTGTCCGAGCCGATCCAGGTGCTGGTCGAGGCGATGTTCGGCGAGAGCCGCTACGAGGAGGCAGCCTGGCTGCGCGGCCTCTATCTCACCTCGGCGACCCAGGAAGGCGCGCCGATCGACCGGCTGACCGCGGCGCTCGCCTCCTCCTTCGGCCTGCCGGCACGACGCACGATGCCGACGCAGCGCTTCGAGAAGCGCAGCTTCTTCCTCAAGAACCTTTTGACCGAGGTGATCTTCAAGGAGGCCGGGCTCGGCACCTTCGATCCGCTGGCGCAGCGCCGCCGCAGCTGGATCTGGCGCGGTGCCGCCGCTGCCAGCGCGGCTGCGGCCATACTCGCCGGCGGCCTGTTCACCTGGTCCTACTACGACAATCGCAACGCCATCGCCGCGCAAGCCGGCCAGTTCGAAGCACTGCAGGCGCCGCTGACGTCGACCGCCGCGACGCCCGCCTCGGTGCTGCAGCCGGCTATGGACGTTGCCCTGACCGCCATGGACGAAGTCGCCAATGCCAGGACTGCGCCTCCCAACAAGGCACAGGACCTGCTCGGACCATCGGCTTCGGCCGAGATGATGCGGGCGCAGACCGACACCTATGACCACGCTCTGCGCAACGTGCTGGAGCCGCGGATGGTGGCGTTGCTCGAAGCGACCATGTGGCGGCAGATCCGCGATCCGGACTTCATGCTGGGGGCGCTCAAGACCTACCGCATGATGACCGGCCTGTCTCAGATGGACTCCGACTTCGTCGAGAATTGGTGGGTGAACGACCTGCCCGAATTCGCGCCGGCCGCGCCCTTCCCGACCGCCGATGCGGAAGAACACCAGTTGGCCGCGATCCGGCGCATGGCGGTCGACGACAGCTACATCGCGCCCGACCAGGCGCTGGTCGCCGAAGCGCTGAAAACGGTCTGCACGATCTCGCTGCCGGCGCGGGCCTACAAGCAATTGCTGGCCGATCCGGCGGTGGCCGGATTGAAGGAATGGATCCCCGCCAATTTCGCCGGGCCGAACGGCGCCAAGGTGTTTTCGCGACGCTCCGACAAGACGCTGCGCGTCGGCATATCAGGCGCCTTCACCTATGACGGCTTCCACGACGCGATCCTCGACCGGGTCGAGGATGTGGCCGCCCAGGCGGCACTCGACCGCGCGGTGTTTGCCGGCGGTTGCTCGGAAAATTCCGAGACCTCGGTGTCGGCGCTGTCGGAAGATATCCTGAAGCTCTACTATGACGATTACATCGCGCAGTGGGACAGTTTTTTGCGCGACATGCGGCTGGCGCCGCTCAGCGACCTCAACATTGCCAGCGAGAATCTGAAAGACCTTTCCAGCGCCGATTCCGCGCTGAAGCGGCTGCTGACGGCGGTGGTCCAGGAGGTCGACCTCACCCGCTCGGACGAGGCGCCGACCGACGACAAGGCGGCGGCGAAGGGCGGCTCGAAACTGCTGGGCAAACTCGGCAAACTGGGCAAGATCGTCAAGACTGGCGCCAAGCTGCTGCCGCGCGCAGGATCGGCCAGCGAAGTCGACCTGACCGGCACGCTGGTGGCCGAACACTTCAAGCCGCTCAAGAGCACGATTGCCGAGGTCGACGGCCAGCCGCCGGCGCTCGATGCCGCGGTCGTTGCGCTGACGGCGCTGTCCAATGTGCTGCAAACGGTGACCGCCAATCCCGACCCGCAGGACGCGATCAAGAAACAGGGCGGGCTGGCCGAACTGACCGGCGCCGTCGCCCGCCAGGCACAGATCCTGCCCGACCCGGTCAACACCTGGCTGAGCGGCATTGCCGGCGACACCAGCGGGTTGACGCAGAAGGCCGTGGCCTCCGAGCTCAACGCCATCTGGCGCGCCGATATCCTGCCCTTCTGCCAGGCCGCGCTCAACGACCGCTATCCGTTCAGCCCAGACAGCGCCGTCGACGTCAATGTGCGCGACTTCGCCCGCCTGTTCGGACCGGCAGGGATGATCGACGGCTTCATCAACGACCATCTGATCAGCTATGTGGACACCTCGGCGCAGCCTTGGAAATGGCGTGCCGATTTCGGCCTCGACCCATCGGCGCTCGCCGCCTTCGAGCAGGCGCGGCGCATCCGCGACGATCTCTTTCCCGGCGGTCAGGGCCCGGTGATGGCGTTCACGCTGGAGCCGACCGACCTGTCGCCCAACGTCACCCGCGTGACGCTCAACCTCGACGGCCAGAACCTGGTCTATTTCAACAATGCGACGCGACCTCAGCCGATGACGTGGCCCGGCAAGGACGGCACCGGCGTCATCTCGCTCGCCTTCCAGCCGATCGACGGCTCGCCCGAAATCATGCTCAACGAGACCGGCAGCTGGGCGTGGCTGAGGATGCTGCGCGGCGGCCGCTTCACCGGGACGTCGCTGTCCGATGTCTACAGCCTGCGGCTGGGGACGGAAGGCATGTACGCCGATTTCAAGCTCAAGGCGGCGAGTGTCGAAAATCCCTACAACCTCCAGATGTTCAAGAAATTCTCATGTCCGCCGCAGATCTGAACACCGGCTTCTTTGGCAAGATTCCGGTGACCGGAGATTTCGTCGCCGCAAACCTGCCGCGGACCTTCATCGACCGCTGGGACCGCTGGATGTCGATGGAGCTGCGTGAGAGGCCCGACGGCGGTGAACTCGACCCGCGTGTGTGGCGCTTTAGGGTGCCGGCTGGCATATTTTGCGACCAGCCTTGCTCGGGCGCGTGGCGGATGAGCGAGGATCGTGTCGGGCGGAGATATCCATTCGTGGTCGCCGCCATCGGACTCTCGCCCCGCATGGATGACGGATGGTTCGATGCGGTTTCCGGGATCGCGGGCGACGCGGTGTCGCACTACTGGACGAGCGCCATGGTCACCGAGCGTCTCCACGCGGTTCCGTTGCCGCCAACCAACAGCACGGAGCCCGGAATAGTCTTCTGGTGCGACGGCTGGAGCGTCCACGAATGCCATTTCAAAGATATTCATGATCTGGCCGACAACGGCCTGCCTATCATGCGCACGGCGCCTCTGCCGGCAGAGGAAAGCTGAACATGGCCATTACCGTCTTTGCTGAGAACATGGGTTTCTTCCATAAGGGCAGCAATGGCAAGGGAATCGCGCCGGGCGATGTCTGTCTGTCGCCGCCGTCACCGCCGGCAGGCCCGGTGCCGGTGCCCTATGTCAATATGCTGTCCTCCTCCGACCTGTCGAATGGCACCAAAAGCGTCAAGATCGACGGCGAACCCACGGCGATCGAGAATTCTTCAGAGATATCGACCAGCACCGGCAACGAGCCGGCAACCCAAGGTCTTGGTGCAGGCGTCATCACCCACAAGATCAAGGGCAAGGGTGTCTTCAAACTGTGGTCGTTTACGGTCAAGGCCGAAGGCAAGGGGGTCGACCGCCATGGCGACATGATGGCGCAGAACACGGCCAGCGATCTGCCCAACTGCATCGATCAGACGGCGATCAATACCTTCAAGGCGTTGTTGAGACGCAAAGGTATCCCGCCAGGCCCCTGTCCCAGCAAGCCTTACGATGCAACGGTCCACCGGCCAGACAAGGATCCTTCCCCAGAGCAGAAGAAGGCAGTCCGCAATAAACCATGTTGGGAATGCGCGCGAGACGACAAACGGGTGAAGCGTGCGCACTGGCGCACTGTAAGGCCAAGCGGCGGAACGCTTACGCGATACGAGGATCCTGTCCATGGAAAGGATATGGCGCGCGGCCCAGGTCATATGACCCATGACCACCAGCCACCGCTGTGCGTGGCCTGGGCGCTTGGAGGATGCAATATGAAACTTGCGGATTTCAAGAAGTATTTCGAACGGGCAAGTCGGGTGAAACCTCACTGTGAAGCGCATTATCGCAGTCAGGGAAGTCAGGCTGAAGCTTATGCCGCCAAGCTGTGAGACAGATGAGCCATGATCGAGATTGCCAAGAGCTATGACGACATCCAGCAGCGCTACATAGCGGAACTGCGCGCGCTCCTCCCTGAGATCAAAGCCTGGTGGAACGGCATCGTCGCGGCAGAAACCTTTGATGCCATCTCCCTAATCTGGCCGACTGGAATCTCCGGACACCCGCGCTTTCTCAATGTCTTTCGAATGTCCTATTTCGAGGTGGAGAACCTAAACCGAAAGAACGAGCACGAGTTCGTGGAAGAGGCCGAGAAGTCACCTGAGGAGAAATGGGGTGTCGACGACCTTGGCGACAGCCCGCGCTATGTTGGCCACATAGACCTGCTAATCGACGATATCCCCAGCAAAGCGCCTGATCTGACCGAGGTGGTCAACGGCTTCATTTTCGTGCCGATAGGGCTCGACCAGGACGAAGAGATCACCTGATGGCGCTGATCACTTACTTTGAAACTGATCGCGGCATTCGTCGCCTGCTACGCCAGCCCGGCTACGTCGAGCCTCGGGATGCGAAAATCGCGGCGCGTAAGCTCGCCCAAAGTTCCGATCGGCACCAGGATCTTTTCGACGGTTACCTGGACGATATCCAAATGGCCTACGAGATGGCGGCGCCTTGGTGGGCCGACACGGTCAAGGCGCAACAACAGCAGGGGTTGGGCCGCGACGAGGCTATCCGCAAGGCGTTCAACAAGCGCGCAGCCGGTGCAGCCGGGCATGGGAATGTGGTCTGGATTGTACGCAACTACTGGCTCGATTGCTGTGATCTCAACAAGAGTTCTGGAGAGATCGTCTACCCTGAAACCCTGCTTCTGCAATGGCTGATCGACGCCAAGAAGAAGGAGCTGGTACGGCTGATCGCCTGTATGCCGTACTGGCCGGTCGGCATGGATGAGAACAGAGCCTGGTGCTGAGCGATGAGCTTTGCTGTCTGGTTGGAAAACCGTACGCCTTTCGAGACTGCGTCTTACACGCTGCCTGACGCGGACGGTCAGGAGGTTTTTCTGGGCCTTTTCTCAGCGAGCTTCGAAGGCGCGGAGGACATGACCTTCCTGAAACCTGCCGAGGAACAACTGCCGGTGACGCTCAGCGATGTCCCTTTCGGCGATCCTGCCCTTTCATCGACGCGATACGAGGCCGATATTGCGATACTGAAGCCCGGCATCGACGTCATCGTCAACGGCACCGCTTGTGCACCAAACGGCAAGCCGGTCCGGGAAATGCAGGCGGGACTGAAGTTCGGACCACTGCAAAAGGTGCTTAGTATCGTCGGAGACCGTATCTACGATGCCGGCAGCTATAGCGCGCCGCATCCATTCACACGGATGCCCATCATCTATGAACGCGCCTATGGCGGCACCAACGCTGATCTGAAGACCGATCCACGCAACCCGCTGGGAGTCGGCTTCGCCAATGCCCGCTCAGTTGATCCAGCAGTGAAGACGCAGGCACCAAACATAACCTACCCGGCCGAACCATTCATGAGTCCCTCGGACAAGCCGCGGCCGGCCGGTTTCGGGGCGCTCGGACGCGGTTGGCAACCGCGCCTGCGGTTGGCAGGGACCTATGATCAGAATTGGATCGACAACCAGTGGCCGTTACCGCCGAAGGACTACGATCCGCGCTACAATCTTGCGGCGCCGGCAGATCAGCAACTTCCAGATCTCAACGGCAGCGATCAGGTCACGCTGATAGGACTGACTCCCGGTGGCCGCTGGAGCTTCAAGCTGCCGCGCGTGGTCGCGCCCATCCGTCTGATCTTCGATGACCGTGTCGAAGATCAAATTTTCAAGGCAGATACGATCATCATCGAGCCCGATATGTTTCGGGTGACGCTCAAGGCCCGGGTGACCGTGACGACGCGACGCAATCGACCTGCATTGCGGGAGCTTGTCTTCGGCCATGTCACACCGGCGCTGATTGCGGCGAAGCGAAAGGGCAAGGACTATTTCGCGCTGCGCGGAACTGACGGTACCATCACCGAACGCCCGGCGTGGCTGCCGTGACGCGGCCACTCTACATCGTCGGCGGTGGCGCGGTGACGCCTGCTGGCCTGAACAGGCGGCAAACGCTCGCCGCGATCCGCGCCGGGCTCTCCGCCTACGAAGAGTACCTGCTGGCCGAGCCTATGGGTGCGTCGCAGGTCGTCTCGCGCATTCCCACTCACTGGTCGTTGAGAACCACGGGCTGGGACTGGCTGGTCAACATGGCGGCGCGCGCGATCATTGACGCGCTTGCATCGACAGGAGCGGACCCGCGCACGACCGTACTTCTGCTGGTATTGCCGGAGCCGTTCAGGAATCATGCAGCCTTCGAAGAAGAAGATCCGTCCAGCTTCCTGAATGCCGTTGTGCGCGCGTGCGGCAACCCATTTCATGAAGCGTCGCGCGCGCTCGACGGCGGTGCCGCCGCAAGCATCGGCGTGCTTGGCCAACTATCCGAGATACTTGGCCAGCCTGGCGTCGAGCGTATCCTGCTCGGCGGCGTCGACAGTATGGTCAACGACAAGGATATTGCGCGGCTCGCCGAGGCGGGGCGGCTGAAGGGCTCCGACAACGCTCAAGGGCTCGTTCCCGGAGAGGCGGCAGCCTTCGTTTGCCTCCAATCGAGGCCGGATCCGAAGTCGCCGGGTCTCGCCGCCATCCACGGCGCTGGCTTTGCCCAAGAAGCCGATACTGTTCTGACGGAGCGATATAGCCAAGGCAAGGCACTGCTCGGTGCGCTTCAAGGTGCGCTGAATGGGACCGGCAATGGTCCGCGTGAGCCCGACATCGTCTTTGTCGTCAGCAATGGCAATGGGGAGCGTTATAGCGGGTGGGAGGCAAACATCGCACGGTCTCGGTTCTATCGCACACGGCGCGAAATCTTGCCGATTGCCTATCCAGCAATGACTGTCGGCGAGGTGGGAGCGGCCGGCGGAGCGCTGGCGCTTCTGGTGGCGGCCGACAGTTTCACCGAAGGCTATGCGCCGGGTCCGGTCGCCATGTGCGAGGTCGCGTCCGAAGCCGGGTTGCGCGCGGCGGCGCTGGTCAGCCAAGTCAAGTCCGCCTGACTACATCCAGGCAGGGAAGCGCTGCGTACGCCGCCAGTCGGCCAAAGGGAGGTCAGGGTTGGCGAAAGAGGCGTGGATCGCGGCGAGCCGCTGCCGACGCATCGAGCGGAATGCGACGTGTTTGCCCGGTCCCCGCCCATGGTCCCACCACGCACTTGCGCGTTCGGCTATTGGAAGCGGCGAGTCCTCAATCTTGGCGAATTGCTTTCCAAGCAGCGCGGGATCGACAGTGAAGACGTTGGTGTCGTTGAAATCGACTTCGAACAGATCGCGCCAAGCTAGGCCCGCGGCATAGGCCGACTGCGGCTCGCGCATGCGTTCGATCAGCCATGGGACGATCGATCTGTCGCCAAGCAGTCCGATGGCGGCTAGAGCCGGCTGTCGCAACGACGATTTGTCCAGACATTTCTGAAGCCAGGCCTTTGCGGAAGTTTGGTCCGAGGCGAGTAAGCGGATGTCGATCACCTCACCTTGCGGAACACTGGCGGAGGCGAGCAAATCATCAAGGACAGGCAGAGCTGTGCGGCTCGCGCCGAGCAGACAAGCGGCGAAAGAGCCTGCCAGCCGCTCCTGCGGCTGGTCGGCAGCGAGACGCTCGATTACCATCGGGAGCAGATCACGGCGTCGCAACCCGCCTGCCAACCGCAGCGCCCGCATGCGGACCTCAGTCTGGCCATTTGTGACCAGTACGCCCAGGCTCGACCTGGCATCGGCGCGATGATGCCAGAGCGCCGCAAGCCCGATGCATTTGAGTATCGTTTCCCTGGAATCGACCCACGTGGCGACAAAAGGACGGAGTTTTTCGCGCGATGTCCGGGCAATGGCGCCTGATATGCCCTTGATTCCAGTCTCGCCAAGCGCGGCGGCGGCTTCGATCACCGCTGCAAGCGGCTTTTCCAATCCCCAATGAAGAGCCAGGCAAGCCATGACAAAGAGTTCTGGGGCTTCCGGATAATCAGAGAAACGTTTGTTTGCCGCCGCCCATGCGGCCTCACCCGATGCGAACAAGCCTTCAAGATTGGCGTCGAGCCGCTGATCGATACGGCCGATATCGATTTCGCCCAGAACCGGACCGTCGATCTCGCGGCGCCGCCGAGACCAGAGGAACGCAGCGTCCTCCGCGTGCTGGTCGACGATGACGGGGATAGTTGCTAGGCGCTGCATTGGCTCGGCCTAATTCAGGTGGACGGCCGCCCCTCGTATCCAGTTCGTACCGGTCGCATGACTGTTGAGCTGTGTGCCGCGGATAGAGACGCGCCCGTTCTTCTCCATAATGATGGACGCCAAGCCGCATCTGAGCTCGATCCGATCGCGCGCGTCCAATGTCACCGCCTCGCCGTCGCGCAACACTTCAACGGGATGCGCACTGGGCCGCGGATCGACTATCCGTCCGACCACAAGCGGCCGGGCGGGGTCACCTGCTTCGAACAGGAGCGCCACTTCCGAGCCGACCGAGGAAGCGTCGAGAGAGGCGAGGCTGCGAGCCTTGAGCGCCGTATCACTTGGGTTGCCAACAAAAACGACGAGCGGCGAACCTCCATCGAAGCCAATCAGAAGGCCGATGACCACACCGTCGATACGCTCCACAACGTCCATCGCTTCGCCCTCAATTGTTGTGAACACTGCTGCCTTTGATCTTGGTCTTGCCGTCGGCCTTCACGTCGATGTCGCCACTGCCGTCGAGCCTTATGTCCTTGCCCTTGAGGCTGATTGTGCCGTCCTTCTTGAGGATGATGCTGGCGTCGCCACATTTGAGCGTAATCTCGTCGGTCGCCTCGATGTACAGCTTCTTGCCGAATTTCATCACGCCATCTTCGCCGACGATGACACTGCTTGCCTTGGCTACTTTTAACGAATAGGCCCCGCCGACTTCGATCCCCTCGTCCGCCGCAATCTTGGCCAGACGCGCCTTGCCAACCTGCGAGGAATGGGCCCCACCGACAGTAAAACTCTGGTCGGCGGCGACGTCAACCGTCTGCGCGGCGCCGATTTGCCATTTGTCTGCCGCGCCAATCGTATGACTTTGCGCTGCGCCGACAGTGACCGACCGCGTCGCGCCGATCGTGTTCGTTTGTGGACCACCAACGGTTCGGGTTTCGGATGCACCAACGCTATCGACGCGTGCTGCGCCAACGGTCACCGTCTGCACAATCGCCACGGTCTGCGTGTGATTGGCGCCGATCGTCTCGGTGGAGTTCGAACCGATGCCGATCGTTTCATCGACCCCCACCGTCAGCGAGCGGTTCTTGCCGACCGTCTCGGTGTCGTTCGACCCGATATTCGTCGTCTGGTCGACGCCGACCTTGACCGTCTTGTTGTTGCCGACGTCCTCGTCGAGGTTGTGGCCGACGGAGTGCTTGGCGTCGTGGTCGATGCGGTCGGACTGGTCGTGCTGCACCGTCTTGTTGCGGTCGTGCTTGATCAGAAGGTGGTGGTCCTTCTGCGCCTGGAAGTTGACCAGTTCGGAGCCGGCCTTGTCCTCGAACATCAGCTCGTTGTAGCCGCCACCGCCCTTCGACGAGTTGGACTTCCAGCCCGATTGCGTGGCGTTGCCGGGCAGCCCGTAGGGCGGCATCTGCGAGGCGTTGTAGACCCGGCCGGTGATGATCGGCAGGTCGGGATTGCCTTCGATGAAATCGACGATCACTTCCTGGCCGATGCGCGGGATCTGGATGAAGCCCCAGCCGCTGCCGGCCCAGGTCTGCGACACCCGCACGAAGCAGGAGCTCTTCTGGTCCTTCTTGCCGAGGCGGTCCCAGTGGAACTGCACCTTCACCCTGGCATATTTGTCGGTGAAGATCTCCTCGCCGGACGGACCGACCACGGTCGCCGTCTGCGGCCCGCGCATGATCGGCCTTGGCGTGATGCGCGGCGGCCGATAAGCAACTGAGGTCGGCGCCACACCGAGCACCACCTTGAAATTCTCGCCATCGGTGTCGACGCCGGCGCGATAGCCCGGATCGAACAGCCGGTACTCGGCGCTGATCACCAGATACTCCTTGTTCTGGTCGTCGCGCGGAAAGCCGTCGAGCTTGAAGGTGCAGCCGGAGAACAGGCCGCGCACGGTGCCGACAGCGGCAATGCGCATATGCGGCGCCTGGATTTCTTCGCGCCTGATCGCCGCCAGGCTGTCGCCGCGCCCGACTTCCAGATGCGCGCCGGGGTGGCGATAGTTCTCGCCCGCGGCCTGCTTGTGGCCGAAGGGCTGCGCCGACTTCGCCATCAAATCGGCGGCGGGTTTTTCGAAGTCATAATCGGTGTGGGCATAGGCGCCGGGGCGCACCG
The DNA here is from genome assembly GCF_000502815.1 of Mesorhizobium sp. LSJC269B00. Classification (NCBI taxonomy): domain Bacteria; kingdom Pseudomonadati; phylum Pseudomonadota; class Alphaproteobacteria; order Hyphomicrobiales; family Phyllobacteriaceae; genus Mesorhizobium; species Mesorhizobium sp. LSJC269B00. Next base: position 345,358 of record NZ_AYVN01000002.1, on the reverse strand, counting down.
CGCTGCCTGGAATCCAGTCGGTGATGTATTCGACGTCGCGGCGCGAGCCCTGCCCTTCGAACTGATAGAGCACCGTCTCATAGCCCGGCGCCGGCTTGAGCTTGCTCATGGCGTCGGCCAGGATCAGTGTGTGCTCACCCTCGGCATGCTCGAAGAAGTACATGATGCCTTCGTGCTCGAGCAGCCGCTGCATGAAATCGAGGTCGCTCTCGTCGTACTGCACGCAATATTCGCGCGGCGGATAGGAGCCTTGCAAGCGCTTCTCGAACTTGGCGATGCCGCCATATTTGGAGAAGATCTCCTCCACGATCTCGACGGCAGTCTTGTCCTGGAAAATGCGGCAGTCGGTGGTATTGCCGAGGAACCACAGCCACGGCCTGACGACCGCCTCGTAGTGAGCCAGCCGATCTTCGATGCGGGTAAGGCGAAACTCGGCGATGAGGCCGCTGAACCAGCGCTTGGGGTCGGCCTCGCCTTCGATCGAAACGGCGCCGCCCAGCATCTTCAGCGGGTCGATATCGGCATTGGTCGAAACAAATCCAACGGTGTAGGCAAGGCACCGGCTGATCTCGTCGCGGCCGACGAGATGCGTAAAGGTCAACAGCTCGGCGCCGACCGGCGTCTGCACAAGCGCGGCGCGTTGTTCACTCGGCATGGGTCGTGCCCCTCCTGAGCGCTAGTGTGGCAGGTTCGAAGCCCTTCTTGTGTTAACGACCTCACGTTCAGGGATATTTCGCAACTTGCCACCCAAGCCATGTTGAGCCTACCACATGTTCTATGGCAGACCAAAGAGGACAAGCGGCAGGCCGTTGCTGTTTGCGCCGCTTTCGCCAGTGTGAAACGCCGCTCTCCCGCTGTGCCCGCAAGCTGCTAGACTGTGGCACATCGGATCAATGGAAACGGCAGCGGTCGACGGTCCATAGCGCATGTTCATCAGTCTGCAGATCAGCAATGTCGATGTCCTGCCTGCCGGGCTGCCGCCCGGCTACGCATCGCGCGACCGCGGCTTCGAGATAGGGCGGGAGAACTGTGCCTGGACCTTGCCCGATCCGGACAAGTTCATCTCCGGCCGGCATTGCGAAATCCGCTACGAAGGCGGCGCTTTTTTTCTCCACGACGTCTCGCGCAACGGCACATTCGTCAACGGGTCGAGCCAGCGCCTGACCGACCCGCACCGGTTGGCGCAAGGTGACCGGCTCCGGATCGGCCGCTATATCGTCTCGGTATCGATCGATGATGGGAACCCAGCCTTCGGTGGCCATGGTTCGACGCAACGGCAGATGCCCGTTGGATCCTTTCCAGACCATGCCGCATCGCCACGGTCACCGACCGCGCCGCCCGCTTCGCTCTCCAGCCGGCCGCAGCAAGCCGACGAGATCCTGCGCGCGATTGCCGCCGGCGCCGGCATTCCGCCAGAGGTGCTTTTGCTGCGCCAGCCGCAGGAGGTGGCCGGCGAGATCGGCGCGGTGCTGCGCATCGTCGTCGACGAGCTGGTGTTGCTGTTGAAGGCGCGCGCCGCTGCAAAAGTCCTGGCCAAGACCAGCGACCGGACCATGATCAATTCCGCCGACAACAATCCGCTAAAGTTCGTGCCCGGGACAGACGAAATCCTCGACATCATGTTCGCGCGGCGCAGGGCCGGCTATCTCGATGCCAGGCACAGCATCGAAGACGCTTTCCACGACCTCAAAACACATGAATTCGCCACCTTCGCCGCCATGCAGGCAGCGCTGTCGCGGTTGCTTGACGATCTGTCGCCCGAGGCGATTGCGAAAAAACTGCCGCCATCCTCCTTTGCCTCGAAGAAAACGCGCGCCTGGGACGCGCTGGTCGCGACCTGGCGGGCCAAGGAGGAAGCGCACGAGAACGGCATGCTGGACATATTCCTCACCTATTTCAGTGAAGCCTATGCCAAGGCCGCCAAACAGAAGACCGGCAAGGGCTAAGCCCGCGCACCGCTGAAGACACCGTGAAGGCGACCCGAGCACGGGCCGGCCACCAAAATTGCGCCGGGTTTCCATCGCAACCTTCTGAGACTACGATCACATACGACGATTGAGCACGCGGGTACGGTTGGTCGACCTCGGGGGTCTGCGGCACATGTCATGTCACGGCGAGATAGCGTCCTGCGGTCCGCGTTTGCGCGGACATGGCGCTGTGCATCGCGGCGCGCGGGCGTAGAGGCAGGGATCGGCGATGAGCTCGAAGGATGATCCTTTCGATCCGACCGGCAAAACCGTCATCCGCCCCAGCCGCCCCAATCCCGGCCGCAAGCAAAAGACGGTTCTCGCCCGCGATGCGCCGGCCCCCGGCAGTACGGTGATCGCCCCTGCCAGCGTCCCGGAACCCACGGTTTTCGATCCCAACGCCGGCCGCCAGCCGCCGTCCGACGTCACGGGGACGGTGATCTATCAGGGAACGCCCTTCGCCAACGCGCCGGCCGATCCGCCCGTTCACGGCTCAGCCGGGACGGCGGGGAAAACGCCATGGGATGCGCTGCTCGGCGCCAGCGATGCCGTCGATTATGGCGCGGCCAACCCGATCGTCGCTGCCGCGGCGCCCTTGCTGATACTGCTTGGGCATCTGCGGCTGATGGCTGTCGAAAGACCGGCCGAGCCGCTGGCGCAGCATGTCGCCGGCTTGATCGAGGATTTCGACCGCAAGATCGCCAGGACCGATACCTCGGAAGAGGATGCGCGCATCGCCAGCTATGTGCTTTGCGAAACCGCCGACGATATCGTCGCCAATCTGCCCGGTTCCAGCCGGGATGCGTGGGCACAGCACGCCATGCTGCAGCGCTTCTTCCAGGTCAAACCCACCGGCGCCGGTTTTTTCCAGGCGCTGAACACGGTGCTGGCGACGCCGGAACCTCATCGCAATCTCATCGAGCTGATGCATGTCTGCCTGTCGCTTGGCTTCGAAGGCCAGTATCGCGGCCAGCCGCGCGAGAGCCTCGAACGGGTCCGCCGCGACGTCTACGAGACATCAGCCTATTTCCGCGTCCTCGGTGACGACGACATCTCGCCGCGCTGGCAAGGCTTGTCGGTCACATCGGCGCAAGGCTCCAGGCGGGTTCCGCTCTGGGCCATAGCCGCTGCAACCGCAGCGGGCTTGACCGCAGCCTTTTTCACGCTGCGGGTCCTCATCACCAATGATGGCGAGGCTATTGCCGGCGAGTTGCTGGCGCTCAATCCGGCGACGCCGGTCACCATCGAGCGCACCGGCTTCGTCCCGCTGACCGAGGAGGTGAAGGTCGTCGCAGCGCCAACGACGATTGCGCAGGTCGATCGCATCCGCACTGCGTTGGCCAAGGAGATCGAAGCCGGCGGCGTCAGCGTCGGCACCAAGGGTGATTTCATCATCGTGGAAATCAGCAACGCCCTGCTGTTCCAGTCGGGACGAGCCGAGGTCAAACCGGAGTTCGAGCCGGTGGCCGCCAGCATCGCGGCGGCTCTCGATGCGGAGCGCGGGCCGATCCGGATCGTCGGCCACACCGACAACGTCAAACCGAAGAAGACCAGCGCCTTCAAATCGAATTTCGACCTCTCCGTCGCACGTGCCCAGTCGGTGGAAAAGATGATCGCAGCGCATTTCAGCGATCCGTCGCGGACAAAGGTCGAGGGCAAGGGCGAGGACGAGCCCATCGCCGACAATGCAACGCCGGAGGGCCGCGCCAAAAACCGCCGTGTCGATGTAATGATCCCGCGGGAGGAGATGCTGTGACCGGCTGGCTGCTGCGCATCTTCAGCGCGCTCGCGCTCGCCGGCTTTGCAGCCGCGGTCTGGTACGCCGGCCCGTTAATCCGCTTTGCCGGGGCCCGGCCGTTGGATCCCATCTGGCTGCGGGCAGCGATCATCGGCATCGTCGTCGGAACGGTGGCGATCATCTATGCAATCCGGTTCTGGCGCAGGCGCAAGGCGCAGAAGGCGCTGGAGGCCGCCATGGCCAGCGCCGAGGATGACGGCAGCGATGCAAAGGTGCTGGAAGCTCGCATGAACGAAGCGGTCGCGACGCTCAGGCAATCGAGCGGCAAGCGCAACTTCCTCTACGACGTGCCCTGGTACATCGTCATCGGCCCGCCGGGCGCCGGCAAGACCACCGCGCTGGTCAATTCCGGCCTGAACTTTCCGCTTGCCGGGTCGGGCCAAGCGCACCCGGTGGCAGGCGTCGGCGGCACGCGCAATTGCGACTGGTGGTTCACCGACGAGGCGGTGCTGATCGACACGGCCGGGCGCTACACGACGCAGGATTCCCATGCAGGGACCGACAGCAAAAGCTGGCTGGCGTTCCTGTCGCTGCTCAAGCGGCACCGGACGCGTCAGCCGATCAATGGCGTCATCCTGGCGATCAGCCTTGCCGATATGATGGCGGACGGCGAGCAGGCGGCTCGTGTCGCCGAGATCCGCAGCCGCCTGCAGGAAATCCACGAGGTCCTGAAGGTCCGCTTTCCCGTCTACGTGCTGTTCACCAAGGCCGACCTGGTCTCCGGATTCATGGAATATTTCGGCGGTTTCGACGAAGCACGCCGGCGCAAGGTGTGGGGCGCGACCTTCCAGACCGCCGAGCGCGGCCTGAACATGGTCGCAGAAGCGCCAGCCGAATTCGACGCACTGGTGAAGCGCCTGACCGAAGAGATGAGCGAGCGGCTGCAGGCGGAGACCGATCCGGTCGCGCGCATCGCCATTTTCGGCTTCGCCGCGCAGCTCGGTGCGCTGAAAGGCCGGATCGTGCATTTCCTCGAGGGCGTTTTCGAGCCGACGCGCAAGCAGCTGAACGCCCCCCTGCGCGGCCTGTATTTTTCTTCCGGCACGCAGGAAGGCACGCCGATCGACCAGTTGCTGGGCAGCATAGGCCGCAGTTTCGGCAGGAATGCCCAGGCGCATCTTTCCGGCACCGGCAAAAGCTTCTTCCTGCACGATCTGTTGAGCCGCGTCATTTTCGCCGAGTCCGGCTGGGTGTCCTATGACAGGGCGGCCGACAGGCGCGTTGCGATCGCCCGCTACGCCGGCCTGACAGCGATCGCGGCCATAGCGATCGCCGCGCTTGGCGTTCTCGGCCTGAGCTTTACGACCAACAAATCGCTGGTCGCCGCGACCGGCCAGGCGGCAGGCCAATACCGCGCGACAGCCGCGCCGCTGCTGGCCAGCACGACGGTGTTGGATGCCGACCTCGAAACCGTCATCGGCGCGCTCGATGCGCTGCGCGGCCTGCCGGCCGGCTACGATACGAGAGACCAGCCCACCCCGGCCACGGCGACGTTCGGCCTCAGCCAGCGTGAGCGTATCCTTTCGGCTTCCGAGACTGCCTACCGGCAGGGGCTGGAGCGCATGTTCCGCTCGCGCCTGCTGTTCCAGCTCGAACGCACGATCGAGGCCAGGATGGCCGATCCGATGGCGCTATACGAGCCGTTGAAGATTTACCTGATGCTGGGCGGCAAGGCGCCGAAAGTGGATGACGAGCTGGTCGTCACCTGGCTGAAGCGGGACTGGGAACAGAACCGCTATCCCGGCGCCCACAATCGCGACGGCCGGGCGCAACTGGAGAAGCATTTGCGCGCCATGCTGGCGCTCGACGATGACCAGGATCCCTCGTTCGAACTCAACCGCGCGCTGGTCGAATCCGCCCAGCGCTCGCTCGGCCGCATGAGCCTTGCCGATCGCGCCACCGCGCTCATCCAGTCGGCCACCTATGCGGCGGCGCTGGACGATTTTTCGGTGTCATCGCAAGCCGGCGCGGAGGCGCCGATGCTGTTCGAGCGCAATGACGGAAACGATCTCGCCGGCCTTCGCGTCCCCGGTCTCTACACCCATGCCGGCTTCGACTTCTATCTGGCGCAACTTGCCAGGAGCGCGCAGGCGCTGGTCGACGATCAATGGGTGATCGGCTCGAGCGGCGAGCAAGGCGGTTTCGACCAGGAATTGCTCAAGCTCGGCCCGGAGCTGCTCGATCGCTATGGCAAGGGCTTTGCGGCGGCGTGGAACGAGGTGCTCGACAGGTTGAAGTTCAAGGCAATGGCCGCCGACAAACCGCAATATCTGGCGCTGTCCGCAGCGGGATCACCGAGTTCGCCGCTGATGCAGCTGTTCGAGGCGATCGCGCGCGAAACAGCTTTGACGCAAGAGCGCAATCCGGCTGCGCCGTCTCAAGACAGCGGCCAGGAAATCGCGGCACGCGCCAAGGGCCTCGCCCGCATCGGCATCGAGCTTGCAGCGCGCAAATCGCAGAGCAGGGCCGGGACCGCCTTTGTCAGTACGCAGAACCAGGATCCCGGCGCCAACATCGAAGCCCAGTTCCGGTCTTTCCAGGCTTTGGTGGCCGGGGCGCCGGGGCAGCGGCCGCTCGACGCTCTCACCCAGAATTTCCGCGAAATCTATCAGAGCGTGCGGCTGGCCGCCGATGTCCCCGCCCAGACGGACCAGGCCAACGCCAATCTGCAGCTGCAGATCTCGACGTTGCGCGCCAATGCTTCGCGGCTGCCGAAGGCGCTGGCCAGGATGGTGAGCGCGGCGGCGGACGATTTCGAGGGCACCGTCGCCGAAACATCGACCACGCGTCTCAACGAGATGCTGGAGGAGACCGTCGGCCGTCCGTGCGAAGAGGTGATTGCCGGGCGCTTTCCATTCGCCCCCGCCGGCACCGACGATGTCGCCATGGCGGATTTTGCCAGATTGTTTTCTCCGGGCGGGGTTCTCGACCGGTTTTTCGCGCAGAACCTGGCGTCGCTGGTCGACATGAGCGGCCAGGACTGGGACTGGAAACAGGACACCAGGTTCGGCCGCAATCTGGCGAAATCGACGCTGAAGAACTTTCAGCTCGCGGCACAAATCCGCGCGGCTTTCTTTCCGCTCGGCGGGCCGGTGCCGTCGATCAACATCACCTTCACGCCGCTGTCGCTGCATGGCGATGCCGACATGGCGCTGCTCAATATCGACGGCCAGGTGCTGCAGGCCACCCAAGCCGGCAACACGCCGGGCCTGATTCCGTGGCCGGGCAAGACCGGTTCGGCCAGTCTCAGCCTGACGCCGGAGCTGCCCGGCCGCGAGTCCGCAATCAAGTTCGACGGTCCCTGGGCGTTGAAACGATTGCTGGACAAGGGGCAGGTCACCGCCAATGGCGACAGTCTCGAAGCGCATTTCCTCATCGGCGGGCGCGATGTCGCCTACACGATCAAGACCGGGGAGGACGGTAATCCGTTCACGCTGCCGGCGCTCTCCGCGTTCAGCTGTCCGAAGGCTTTCTGATGGGGAATTGCATGGCAGGACCAAAGATTGCAGGACGCAGAGACAGCGGCGGCACCACACCGTCCGTCATCAGCGGCTTAGATTTCGATACTCTAATGAATGGGGCTGTGGCAGACTGGCCAGGCACGTCAGCCAAGGCGTTGCGGAGCGTAGGCAAGTGAACGATGCCGCCTTTGAGAGCTACGGCGTGAGCCACAAGGGCTGCGTGCGCGACCACAATGAGGACAGCTTTCTGGTCGAGCCGCAGATCGGCCTCTGGGTGGTGGCCGACGGCATGGGCGGGCACGAGGCCGGAGAAGTCGCTTCGGCAAGCATTGTCGAGCATCTGGCGACGATCGGCATCGCCAGTTCGGCGCCGGATCTGCGCGCCCGCTTTGAGGATCGGCTGAACCGGGCGCATGCCGAGATTCGCCGGATTTCGCGCTCACGCGGCGTGACCATCGGCTCCACCGTTGCCGCACTGCTGGCCATGGACGGCAGGTTCGCCTGCCTGTGGTCGGGCGACAGCCGCGTCTATCTCGTGCGCAACGCCGCGATCTCGCAGATTTCGCGCGACCACACCGAGGTGCAGGAACTGCTCGACAGCGGCGCGATCAGCGCAGCCGAAGCGGAGAACTGGCCGCGCCGCAACGTCATCACCCGCGCCATCGGCGTCAACGACGAAATCGCCATCGACTTCCAGCAGGGAGAGACCCTTGCCGGCGACATCTTCATCCTCAGCACGGACGGGCTGACGGCGCATGTCAGCGACGCGGAAATTGCGGCAGCAGTGCTCTCGGCAGCGCCGCAGGCTGCCTGCGAAAAGCTGCTTTCCATGGTGCTTGAGCGCGGCGGCACCGACAACGTCACCATCGTTCTGGTCAAGATCAGAGACAAAGGCAATGGCCTGTCCCGAGCAGGAGGCCACGACCGATGAGCTCCGACGACAAGACCCGGCTATTGCCCAACATGGCGGATACCAGCGTCGGCACGCAGCTCAGCGGCATCTACGAGCTCGACGAACGCATCGCGTCGGGCGGCATGGGCGAAGTCTATCGCGGCCACAACATCCAGACCGGCGATCATGTCGCGATCAAGATCGTGCTGCCGGAATTCGCCCGCGATCAGACGATCCTGTCGCTGTTTCGCAAGGAAGCCTCGATCCTCAACCATCTGTCGCATGACGCGGTCGTGCGCTACCACGTCTTCACCATAGATCCCGGCATCGGGCGGCCCTATCTGGCGATGGAATTCGTCGACGGCCAGTCGCTCTACGACATCATGCGCGGCGGGGCGATGGCGACTCCGGATGTGCGCAAACTGTGCCACCGGCTGGCCTCGGGCCTGAGCGCCGTGCACCAGGCCGGCGCCATCCACCGCGATCTTTCGCCCGACAACATCATCCTGCCGGGAGGCCGGGTCGAGCGGGCAAAAATCATCGATTTCGGCATTGCGCGATCGGCCGCGGTCGGTGGCGAGACGCTGATCGGCGGCAAGTTCGCCGGAAAATACAACTATGTTTCTCCCGAGCAGCTCGGGCTCTATGGCGGCGAGGTCAGCGAACAGTCCGACATCTACAGCCTGGGGCTGGTGCTGGCGGCGGCGCTGCGCGGCAAGCCGATCGACATGGGCGGCTCGCAATACGAGATCGTCGAAAAACGGCGGACCGTGCCTGATCTCTCCGGCATCAATGCCGATTTCAGGGACATTGTCGAAGCGATGCTGCAGCCTGACCCGGATGATCGACCGGCCAGCATGGCCGAAATCGCCCGGTTGACGCGCGACGACAGCGACGCGACCTTGCCGCCGGCCTCGCTTGCGCCCCGGCCCGGCCTGCCGCGAACCGGGCAAACCGCCGGGCCTGTTTCGAAGATCGGGGACTCGCCGGCCCAAGGCTTCGGTTCGGCCCCGCCAAGCGGCACGGCGGAGCCGTCTTTCGTGCCGCACGTGCGCCCAGCGCACCTGTCGCAGCCGAAACCGGCTGCTGAAACTCCCAGACGAGCAAGCACACCGCCGAAGCGTGCTACTACAGGCAGAAATCTGACGATCGCGGTGCTGTCGGCGGTGGCCGTGGTATCGCTTGGAGGGCTCTATGCATCGGGTATCGTGGGATTCGGAGACCGGCCTCGCGTCACCGACACCGGCAAGCCGCTCCAACCCGAACTGACAAAGCCGATCGTCGCTGACAAGCCCGTTCCGGACACTGCGCCGGTCGAGAAGACGGTGCCAAAGACGCAACCAGCGGAGACTGCGGCTGAAGATCAGGCCAAAGCGCCGGTCGAGCCGCAGCCGACGCCACCAGTCGCGTCGAGCGCTACGGCCCCGCAGCCGGCCGAACCGACCGACAAGACCGTCGCGCTGCAACCGCCATCCGGCCCGTCGAAGCCCGATGCCGCGAAGAACCCGGAGCCTGTCAGCGCGCCGGTAGAGCCCAAGGCGACAGCGCCGGCCACGCAAACACCTGAACCGACGGCCGAGGCACCCACGCCCACAGCACCGGCGCCGGAACCCACCGCTCAAGCGGCCGAGCCCAAGGCGCAGGCCCCTGAACCGGCCGCGCAGGCGCCCAAGCCGGACACGCAGGCGCCTGAATCGACCGCGGAGCCCAAGCCAAGCCAGCCGGATATCGCCAGCGGTGAGCAGGCCGACAAGCCGGCAGAGCCCGAAATTGCCATGAACGTGCCCAAGCCGGAGGTGCCGCCACCGGCCGATGCGGCCGCGGAGCGGGCCACCTGGGTACGCGCCTTCAATGGTGGTGACTGTTTTTATGCGACGGTGACGTCGGCCACCGACAAGGGTGTCGCGATCGAGGGCTTCGGCACGTCGGTGCCACCCTTCGAACAGTTGCTTGGGGAATTCCAGGCGAAGTTCCATGTCGAGCCGGATATCAGCGTCCGCCTTATCCAGCCCCCGCAATGCGGGATCACCGGCTTCCTGCGTTTCATGGGCGCGAGCACGGCCGACAGGCCGCAGCTTGTCCTCGACCAGACATCGGTGCCGGACGGCTCGCCGATCGACGGCACGCTGATGACGCATGGCGGGCTGGTGTCGAGCGTGTTCCTGATCGACCACAGGGGCATCGCCTTCAACCTCGACGATCATGTTGTCGTACAAGCCGACAAGGCGACCTTCTCGATCCCGATCGGACTCGGCGCCGCCGACAAGGCGGCAGGCAAGGCGTTGCCGCAGATCATCATGGTGATCACCGGGCCGCAGGACATAAAGGCGGCGGACTTCACAACGCCGACGCCGGCCTCGGTGCTGTTGCCCAGGATCCTCGACGAGATCGGCGCCAGGAGTTCGGCATTTTCGGCGACCGCCAAATACTTCCGCCTCGGCGGCTAGCACCGACGCCGATGCAACGCCGTCGCCGAGATCCCGTCCTGCTTGCCCGGAACGTGCGCGTGAAGCTCGCCGCGAGCGCGGTCGCGACGCTGTTGCTGGCGCTTCTTTCCACCGGGCAGGCGCGTGCCGAATTCACCGTCTGCAACCAGACGCTCGACGTCGTCAATCTTGCCGTCGGTCAGAAGGTCGACGATGCCGACCAGACCGATGGCTGGTGGACCATCGGCGCCAATCAATGCGTCAACGTCATTCGCGAGGAGCTGACCAACCGCTACATCTACATCTACGCGACGGATGTCTTCGGCCACGCCATCCTGGCAGGCTCCACCGACATGTGCATCGAGCGGCGGCGGTTCTCGATCCGTGGCATCGATGAATGCTGGCAGCGCGGCCATATCGCGGCGAAGTTTCTCGAAGTCGACACGCAGGAACAGGTGCGCTGGACCTTCTTCCTGACCGGAAGCGCGCCGTGACGCACAGCATCGACACCAGCTTCAGAGCAAAGAAGCAGGCGCGCGCCGCGCTGCGCAGGCGCAGGACCTGGATCGGGCTGGCGGCTGGCCTGGCGACAATCGCCCTTGCCGCGATTGCCACCGGCTTTTATCTCACCGCCGACTACTGGTCGTTTGGCGACGAGGACGAGGAACTGCACGCCGTCGAAGGCTCGGACGACGTACCGGCCGACGCATCGGTCTATGTGCCGGCCATCATCGACCTTGCCGGCGACCCGATGTGGATCACACTGGCGCCGGAGGCCGGCGCCGCCAAGAGCCGCGGGATGCCGCGCCCGACGGAGCTCGACCAGGCCGGCATCTCCCCTCAGATCATGGTTCTCTCCGACGTGATGCTGAGCGCCAGCGAAAAATTCATGACGACGATCCCGTCGACGCAAGAGGATTTCGCTTTCTTTCAGGCGCAGCGGAAGACCGCGGTCGCGCCACCCGCCGAACCCAACGATCCGCAGAATGACCTGCAGAACGATCTTCAACCATCGCCCGGCGCGGACGGGGCTCCGGCGGCCTCCGGCCCAGCTCCTGACCCGCAGACCGCTCCGGGTGCATCGGCGGCGGCCGATGACCCCGAGGCCGGCTGGGGCGAGACCATCGGTGAGGGCGAAGCAGCACTCCCCGCCTTTCAGAAGACACCGGTCGAAAACAACACCAGCGTTGCCACCGTCAGCTCGGAATACCAGCGCTTCGAGGCGACCCAGGACATTTTCGTGAAAATCCTCAACGACCGCAGCCTGGACAGCGTGGCGCTCGATGCGCATTTTTCCGCCGACGACGCAAAGCTTGCCGGCGAGGGGCTGAAGGCGCTGTTCGACAAGGACGGCCTGCAGCCTGGCTATGTCGTGGCGATGCGCGGCTTCAGGCCGACGCGCGAGACCACGACGATGTCGCTGATGCAGGTCTCGATCTACGCCAGGAACGTCTTTGTCGGCACGCTGACACGCAACGCGGCCGGCGCCTTCGTGTCGGGCGTCGACCCGTGGGTGCGCGAGGACCTGTTCAATTATTCGGGCGCCGAGACCGAAGGCACGCAGAAACGGCAATACCGCCTGCTCGACGCGATCTACTCGACGGCGGCCCGCAACAATGTGCCGAGCGGCATCATCGGCGAAGCCATCATGTATCTGTCGCGCGGACAGGATCTGGATGCTTTCGCCAGCGAGGACCAGCGCCTTGTGCTGATCTATTCGCAGACGCCGCGCGGCAAGAACGAGACCGACGGACGGGTGCTCTATGTCGGCATCCAAGGCACGCAAAAGAGCCTCGATTGTTTCGTTTTCCAGCAGAGCGACGGCCAGTTTTCCTGCGTCTCGGGCGACGACCAGGTGCGCTCGCTGACGGTGGCCAAGGGCATGGTGACGCCGGTCAACGGTGTCATGACGTCGACCTTCGGGCCGCGCAAGCATCCAATCCTGGGCGTTGTTCGCATCCACAAGGGCGTCGACTGGGCAGCACCCGTGGGGACCCCGATCGCCGCAGCCTTCGACGGCGAGATCATCTTCCAGGGCGACGGCGGCGGCTACGGCAATGTGGTCAAGATCGCCCATGGCGGCGGCCGCGAGACGCGCTACGCGCATATGTCGAAATTCGCCATTGCCAGCGGTGTCGGCACCAAGGTGAAGGCCGGCGACATCATCGGCTATATCGGCACCACCGGCCTGTCGACCGGGCCACATTTGCATTTCGAACTCTATCAGAGCGGTCAGGCGATCGATCCGCTCGGAACAGTGACCGCTGCAATCGCCGTCACTTCCAGCGATCCCGCCGTCGAAACGCTGACCGACCGTATCGTCCACGTCGAATCGGGCGGTAGCGCGCGGGCCAAGAACCCGCTGTCTTCGGCGACAGGCGCCGGCCAGTTCATATCCAAGACCTGGATCCGGATGATGAACACCTATCGTCCCGAACTGGCGCGCTCGCTGTCGACCGCAGACCTGCTCGCTTTGCGCTACGACGCCACCATCTCGCGTGAGATGGTGCGCAATCTGGCGCGCGAGGGCGAAGCCTATCTCAAGGCGCGTGGCCACCAGATCACCGCCGGCCGGCTCTATCTCTGCCATTTCCTCGGTATGGAAGGCGCCCATCAGGTGCTGGCGTCGCCGGGATCGGCGCAGTTGAGCGCCGTGCTCGGCTCGTCCGTTATCCAGGCCAACCCGTTTCTTGCCGGCAAGACCGCCAGCTACGTCGTCGACTGGGCGGAACGGAAGATGGGCCGCAAATTGCCGACGCCCGCCACCACCGATGCGGGCCAGCAGACGACGACGGAAGTCCGCCAGACATCGCCGGAGTTCGAAAAATACAAGCAGGCGATAACGGCACTGGTCGGCTCGATCCAAAATACTCTTGAGCCGGGCTAGAGCTGGCAGTTCGCCCCGGCTTTCGCCAAGCCGATTGGTTCTGAGGCCGGCGAATGGTATGTTTGCGGATATTTGGGAAGGTTTTTGGGTCCTTGTGAACCAAAACTGTGGCTGGGATCACATACGCCCAACAGCCATTTTGGCAGAAGCGATACAGTCGCTGGTGAAATTTAGCATGCGCAGCCATCAATAACGCGCCCCATTGGGGCGGAGGGCCGATCCCATGAAAGCGTTTGCCGTCCTTTTGAGCGGATTTTTTCTGTTAATGCTGACCGCGCTTGGCACCGTCCAGGCGGCGGCGCCGGATGCCGGTGGCGTCAAACGCGTCGCGCTGGTCATCGGCAACAGCAAATACGTCCATGCCGTCGAATTGCCCAATCCGGCCAATGACGCGCATCTCATCGCATCGACGCTGCGCAATGCCGGCTTCGAGGTGATCGAGGGCGTCGACCAGGACAATGCCGGCATGCACAGCCTGATCAGCAAATTCACCGAGCAGTCCTACGATGCCGACCTCGCCGTCATCTTCTATGCCGGCCACGGCATGCAGGTCGACGGCAAGAACTTTTTGATCCCGGTCGACGCCGAACTGACGTCACCTGCCTATCTCAAGACCCGCACCGTCCAGATCGACGACTTCATGGCCGCACTGCCGCCCGACCCGGCGGTCGGCGTCATCATCCTCGATGCCTGCCGCGACAATCCGCTGGCACGGACGCTGGCGGCCGCGATGCCGAAGACCCGCTCCACCGCGCTGGGCACCGGCCTGGCGCCGATCGACCCTAAATCAGAGGGCGTCGGCACCGGCGGCATCCTGATTGCCTATGCCACCGACCCGGGCGCCATCGCCTTTGACGGCAACGGCGTCGACAGCCCCTACTCGACCGCGCTCGCCAGGCACCTGACCGAACCCGGCGTCGAGATCCAGAGCGCGCTGACGCGGGTGCGCGGCGAAGTGGCCGAGACCACGCAAGGCCGCCAGCGGCCATGGCACAACGCATCGCTGGGCCGCGAGGTCTTCCTCGGCAAACCGGCCGCCGAAGCCGCACCGATGGTAAAACCGGCCGCCGATGACGCGAACGCCGCGGCAGCGCCCGCTTCTGCTCTCGTCACCAGCGAACCGCCTTCGTGGGAAGTCGAGCAGCGGCTTTGGGACGAGGCCTCGAAGCGCAACACCGCGCCATTCTACGAAGCCTATCTCGAACAGTTCCCGAATGGCCGCTTCGCCACGGTGGCGCGGCTCAACATCGATGCGCTGAACGATCCGAAAGCCCAGGAACGGGAAGTCGCCGCGCTTGCTGCGGACGAAGCGAACTCGGGTTCTGCCGTGCGCACCTCGGTCGGCATTTCGGACGACATGAAGAAGGTGCTGGGCACCGAGGCGACGGAGAACGCGATCGGTCTCGATCGCCAGGGCCGCATCGACCTGCAATTGCGCGTCGAGGCGCTGGGCAACGAGCTTGGCCGCGTCGACGGCAATATCGGCGCCAAGACCCGGCAAGCGATCGGCGACTGGCAAGAGGGGAACGGGCTGCCTCCGACCACTTTCCTGACGCGCGAGCAACTGGCGTTCCTGGTTATCCAGACGGACCCGATGATGGAGGCCGTGCGTGCCAAGCATGAGGCCGACCAGGCCGGCGTGGACAGGCCGAGAAAACAGGTGGTGCAGAAGGCCCGCACGCTGAAGCCCGCGGCGGAAAAGCCACGCAAGAAGCAGTACGCCCAGAAGCCGCGCCGGCAACAGCAGTTCGTGCAGAAAAGGCGCAACCGCGAGGTCGTGCGCGAGGATGAACCGCCGCCGCGGGACAACAATGATTTCCTGACCAAGGCGCTGATCTTCGGCACCGGCGTAGCGGTCGGCGGCGTGCTCAAGAACTGATCGATCATGTCAAACAATAAAAACGCCGCGTGTCCGTTGGACGCGCGGCGTTGTGTTTGACGACGGCCGGAAGACGCAGCCGGCGAAGCTACTGCGCCTTGATCCGCATCTCGACCCGCCGGTTGACGGGATCGTAGGGATCGGGATTGCGTGGATTGGCCTCGCCGAGACCGACCGCCTTGATGCGGGTGGATTCGATGCCGTTGGATTCGAGGAAGGCGGTGACCGATTGCGCCCTGCGCTGCGACAGGCCTTCATTGTACGTCGCCGAGCCGGATGCGTCGGTATAGCCTTCGACGACGAAGGACAGCTTGCTCAGCCGATCGTCCTTCAGCGCCTTGGCGAATTCGTCGAGTTCGCTGCGCGCCTTGGCGTCGAGCTCGGACGAATCCAGGCTGAAATTGATCAGCATATCGAGGCCGGTCTTCTCCGGAGGCTTTTCTTTCTGGCTGGTCTTGCTCTTGCACTCGTCCTCGGTGCCGACACAAATCCCGCGTGCCGCGCCGTGATCGGCCGCGCCGGAAAAAAACTTCACAATGTCTTCCGATTTCTGAAGTGGGTCGGCATAGACGTGAGTCGAGAAAAGCACGGTCGCCAATGCCAAGACTGAAATGTGCCGCTGCATAACGGTTACTCCCGTTTCGAGCATCCGATTTTCACTCAGGCCCGATCCATGGATCCGGGCCAACTCTTCCTGTTCGACAATGATCTGTCGAGATCACGGTCGGCTGTGGAATATACCAAACCGTGAGGCGTTTGTCTGTGAACAACGTCATGGACATGTGGTGGTCGACAGACTTGACCCGCGCCTCGCAGGCGGGTTGAGTGAGGGCTGGGGAAGGATAACAGCAGCGATGGTCAACGGGCTTCGATTCCAGACCGCACGCGATCTCTTCGCCGCGAACACGGCTGTCGCCCGGGACATGACGGCCGTTCCGACCGACCAACCCTCGCTCGAGTTCTGCCGCCGGCTGATGGCCGGGCGCATCCCCGAGGAAGCGATTACCTTTTGCGCCTATCTCCTGCCTGACCGGGCCGCAATCTGGTGGGGCCATGAGTGCCTGGGGCATCTGACCGAGCTGCTCGAAGAGCAGGACCTCGCAACGCTGACACTGATCCAGGAGTGGGTCGGCGACCCCAACAATGCAACCCGCCGGGAGGCTGTCGCCGGGGCGGCGATGACGCAGCAGCACACGCCTGCCGGCTGGATCGCGCTCGCGGCGCAACGGCACATCAATGGCCTGACGCCGCAGACCAACGGGTCGAGGCTGCGGCCGCTGCCGGCTGCGCATGCCGTCAATGCCGGCATACTGGCCGGACTGGCGCGGGTTGCGGTGGCGGACCGTTTCTCCGTGCTCACCGCCTTTGTCGAGATGGGCATCCATCTGGCCGAAACCGAGGCGCTGCGCCGAGCCTGATTGCTCTGGATCGTGATGAGATTTCATTGAAATCTGATCCAACCCATTGTTGGCGGTCTCATTTGCAGCCGTTTTGCGCCCATTTGCCGAGTGCCACCTTGAAGCGCGTGCCCAGCGGGTGTTGCAGGCGCAACACCGAGACATCATTGGTGACGTAGGTCTTGGCCTGGTCGCACAGCCGCTCCTCGGTCCATTGATGACAGTTGCTGCACTGGTTGTCCCAGACGGACTTTTCCAGGCCCTCGACCGGACTGAAGTGCGGCTTGCCCTGGATGAGTTGGGCGATGCTCTTGCCGTCGATCGCCGGGTCGCCGAAATTGACCGGAACGTCGAAAAGGACTGGCGCGTCCGAGCCCAGCTTCGGAATTTCCTCACGCAGCTGTTCCAGCGCCTGCTCGCCGGCGTCCGTACCCGGCGGATTGGCGGCCGCGCCGGTGCGCGCCTGCGTATCGCCTTCGGGCGCAGCCGCGCCGGAATCGCCGACGATCAGCGGCGCCTTGAGATCGACCTTGTGAAGCACGACATCGGTGGTCAGCGAAACGCTGACCCAGGGCTGCTGGCGTCCGGCTGTGGCCTTGAACACATCCGACGTAACCCGGTTCATCGCTTCGGTGATCGAGACGTTGACCTCGCCGATATGGGCAAGCAGCGCCGCCGAAAATGGCGAGTGCTCGCCCGGTCCGTCATAGGCGAGCTGGTTGGGACTGGCAGCGAAGGCGACCAGCGTGCCGGCGCCGCCATTCTCGATCGGTATTTCGGCAAGGCCGCTGCTTGCCGTGCTGTCGCCGCCAGTCTCCTTGGCAAGCACATCGGCGAGCGGGTTGTCGCGGCAGGCGTCGAGGAACACCAGCCTGATGCTGGTCTCGCGCGACATCTGCCGCAGGATGAAGTCCACCTGCACGGCTTCGAAGTCGAGCGAGGTCTCGTCCTCCAGCGCCGCATCGACAGGCAGCAGGTAATTCCTGCCCGAGACCTGCAGGCCATGACCGGCATAGAAGAACAGCGCGATATCGGCGCCACGCACCTGCCGCGCGAATTGCGCGATCTTTTCCTGCGTCTGCGCCTTGGTGAGATCGAGGCCGGAGACGATTTCGAAGCCCAGCCCCTTCAGGCGATCGGACATTGCCTGCGCATCGTTCACCGGATTGGGCAGCACCGGCGCGTTCCGGTAGTGGGAATTGCCGAGCACCAGGGCGATGCGGCGTTCGGCACTGGCCGCGGTCATGGTAATGATCATGGTCAACGCAAGCGCCAGCACGGCGAGGCCGATGCCGCGCATGAAGTTGCCGCAACTTGCAATGATGTCCAAACGCACCGGGTTCCTTTTCGGTTGACGGGCCTTCTCAGTTAAGGACCGGCTCAGTTGGAGAGCGGCGTGGCGGAGAACTCGATCCGCCGGTTCAGCGCCTTGTTCTTCGGCGTATCGTTCGGCGCCACCGGCTTTTCCTCGCCATAGCCGGAAGCCGTGATCTGCGCCGATGGAATGCCCGCAGCGATGATCGCGTCGGCGACCGCCTTGGCGCGCCGTTCCGACAGGTTCTTGTTGGCCGTCGGCGAGCCGTCGGAATCGGTATGGCCCGAAACCTCGACCTTCAGTTTCGGACATTTGCCGACGACGCCGACCACCTCGGCCAGCAGTGGGCGGCTCTTTTCATCGAGCCGAGCGCTGGCTGGGCGAAAATAGACGGCGCCGGTGCGCGACAGCACCTCGAACCTGTTCAGGCATTCATCGTCGCTGAAGGACGTCTTGCCTGCATCTGTGGCGACCGGCCCGGCATCGGCTGGGGCTGCGGCCGCGACGGCAGGCGTGGCCGCAGGCTTGGCGCCATCAGCGGTGAAGACGAAGTCGAACGACACCGAAGCCGTCGGGACGATGCTGCTGACATTGGCCGCCTGCTGGAGTTTTTCGATGTTGGGCAACAGGCCGAAATCCTCGACATGCACGGCGACCGGCGCCTCCGAGGCGATCGACACCATGCTGTCGGTGATCATGGTGACCACGACATTGGCCTCAAGGTCCTTGTCGACGCCGTGCAGGCTCAGGCGAAACGGGATATGCGCGCTCATGCGCCGTTTGGTGGCGAGATCAGCAAAAGCGGCGGGATCGACTTTCGCCGTCACTTCCGCCGTCGGGAATTTGAAGGTTTCGAAGAACAGGAAGCGCATGCGGACATTGCGAAGGTCGATACCGGTGTCGACCGAGTTGAGGTCGAACGTGACCTTGGCGGCGCCATCCGATGTCAGCGTGCCCGAGAGGTTCCTGATCTTGTTGGTTTCGACAATGGTGTTCTTCTTCACCGATTGATAGGTGAGTGTCGAATTCGCCGGATCGAGCGTCCAGTTCGGCTGCGCATTCGCCACTTCCGGCGCAAGCAGCAACAGGCCGAACACCACGACCACCAGAGCCGGCGGACGCCAGCGCTGCGACGGCTTTCCATGCCTTACTAATCCGACGACCCCGAACATGCATGCCCCCCGTGACAACACATTTCAGTTGCGATGACGGCGGTCGAACGTCGTCACCTCAGCCACCATAGTGCGTTAGCCGCGGCTTAGCGAGTAGCGGAGGCGTGATATCGCCGTTACTCCCCTTGGACGGGCCCCGGTTACCGGCTGGCCCACAGCACCCCACGCTCGAAGATGGTGCGCATTTGCGGCACGGAAAACTCATCCGCGGTGTGGCCGAGCGCGCTGAAGAAGACGCGGCCCTTGCCGTAGCGGCGCTTCCAGACCACGGGCATGACGACGCCGTCGATGAAGTCGAGATGCTCACCGCTGAACGTCGTCGTCGCCAGCACCTCGTTGCTCGGGTCGACATGCATGTAATACTGCTCGGAATGGTAGGCGAAACCCTCGATACCCCTGACGATCGGATCGTCGCTGATGATGTCGACACGGTAGTCGATGATGTCGCCGGGGTGCGCGACCCATTGGCCGCCGGTCATGAACTGATAGGCCGGCTCGTTGCGAAAACTGTCGCCCATGGTGCCGTGGAAGCCGGCAAGGCCGGTCCCGCCGCTGACGGCGGCGGTGAGGTTTTGCAGCTCCGGTTTATCGATCGTCGACATGGTGATCACCGGCACGATCAGATCGATGGCCGGGAGCTGCGGATCGGCAAGCGCCGATGTGCCCTCTTCTGTCCGCACCTCGAAGCCATGCCCGGTCAATATCTCGCTGACGACAGCGGCGCTGCGAGCCGGCGTGTGGCCTTCCCATCCGCCCCAGAAAATCAGTGCCGTCTTGCTCATGCTCGTCTCTCCTTTGGTCAGCAATATTGATAGGCAAGCGGAACGCTTTTGTCTTCCTTCCATGATGGGCATTCTGGGACGGGCATTTCTGGTCGGAAATCACGAACCGGCGATGAATTCCGTGGATGAGGACCGATTGGCCGCGCTGGCGTCTTGTTTCAATACCGGGCTGCACTCAAATCAGCTGTCTTCGCGTTTGCGCAGACATCGGTCCGATGCGCCCGCAACCAGCCGGAGCCTTCCGGGGAGACCGCTTTATGAGTTTCGACCAGACGACTGTCGCCGCCTATCTGGAAGTCATCACCATCAACCTTGTGCTCTCTGGCGACAATGTCGTGGTGATCGGCATGGCGGCCGCAGGCCTCGCCAAGGCGTTGCGGCAGAAGGCGATCATCGCCGGCATTGCCGCGGCGGCGGTGATCCGCATCGTCTTTGCCGTGATCGCGGTGCAGCTGCTGGAAATTCCTGGGATCATGCTGGTCGGCGGCATGCTTTTGTTCTGGGTGTGCTGGAACATGTTCCAGGAGTTGCGCTCGGCCGGCGACGGCGAGGACGTCGACAATGAAGCCGCAGCACTTGCGACGGCGCGGCCGGCCAAGGCGCTGCGCACCGCGATCCTGCAGATCGTCGTCGCCGATGTCTCGATGTCGCTGGACAATGTGCTGGCCGTGGCGGGCGCCGCCGCCCACGACATGAATGCGCTGGTGTTCGGTCTCATCCTGTCGGTGGTTCTGATGGCGGTCGCCTCGACGCTGGTGGCGGCGCTGCTTGCCAGGTATCGCTGGATCGGCTGGCTCGGTCTGGCAATCATCGTCTATGTCGCGGGAAATATGACTCTGGACGGCGTCGAGCAGATGAGAACGGTCGGCTTCCACGCGCTGCTCTCGCCAGTTGCAAGCTAGATCCTCCTGGCGATCAAATGATATCGAAAATCCGCCCTGGGTTGAGAATGTTGTGCGGATCGAACGCCACCTTCAGCCGGCGCATGGCTGATAGTTCGGCGTCGCTGCGCACGAGGTTCAGCCATTTCTTCTTGTCGAGGCCGATGCCGTGCTCGGCCGAGACGGCGCCACCGCATGCCGCCACGCCGTGATAGATGATCTCATAGGCGGCCGCCGGTTCCGTGGTGTCGACCTGATAGTGCAGATTGCCGTCGCCGAGATGGCCGAAGACGTAGATCTCGGCGCGGCTGTCGACGGCGTGGATCGCGGCTTCGGCGTTGCGCAGGAAATCCGCCATGGTCGCCAACGGGATGCTGATGTCGACGCCGATCATGCCCTCGATCGCAAACAGGAAGCGGTTGGCCTCTTCGCGCACATCCCATAGCGCACGGAATTCGCGCGGCGACTGCGAGACGACCACGTCGGCGACGATGCCGTCTTCGACCGCCTGCATCAGCACCGAAGCGAAACGCTCGCCGTCCAGCTCGGCCTGGTTGCCCTGGATCTCGGCCAGCACGTAAACCGGCGCGCCGGCCGGCAGCGGCGCCGGCGCCGCCATGCCGGCAATCATGGAGCCGTAGAGCGGCGAGAAATTCACCTCATAGGCTGACAGCAAGGGACCGAGCCGCTGCTTGAGCAGGTCGAGCAGCGCAATGGCCGCCCCCAGCGAGCCAAGCGCGCAGAATGCGGCAACCTCGGTGGCGGGCTTGGGATGCAGCCGCAGGCAGGCGCGAGTAACCACGCCCAGCGTGCCTTCGGTGCCAATGAAAAGCTGGTTGAGATCGTATCCCGAATTGTCCTTGGCCAGGCCACGCAACGAAGTCAGGATCGAGCCGTCGGCAAGCACGGCCTCCAGCCCCAGAACCTGGGCGCGGTACATGCCGTAGCGCAGCACGCGAATGCCGCCGGCATTCGTGGCGATGTTGCCGCCGACCGTCGCCGTGCCGCGCGCGCCGATATCGACGCCGAACATCAGGCCGGCTGCATCGGCCGCTTCCTGCACCATTTGCAGCGGCGCGCCGGCCTCTGCCATGATGGTTGCCGCGGCGCGGTCGGGCGCTTCGACCGCGGTCATGCGCTCCAGCGACAGCACCGCTTCGCCCGGCTGCACGCGCGCGCCGCCGGCCAGCCCGGTGCGGCCGCCATGGACGACCAGCTTCTGGCCGATACCACTGCATAGGCGCAGGATTTCGGCGACGTCGGCGGCGTTGCGCGGACGCAAGACCAGTTCGGGCTGGCCGCCGCCCTTGCCGGAGAGGTCGTCGCCATAGCGCGGATCGATAGCATCGCCGATCACAATCGCGGCGGCATCGAGCCGACGATATAGCTGGGAAAGAAGCCGATCGATCTGTTGTGTCATGGTGCCTGGACTTTTCAGCGCTCTTTGTGACCGAGACTTTGATGCGCGACAATTTTCGCGTCAATTGAACAAATTTACGCACGGTATAATCTGTCATTGCGCGTTGAACCCACTGACGTTTCCTGTAAATTTCGTCTGCCGTTGCGTGGCGGACGCGCCGGCTGCAGGACCGTGGGCAGCGTCAAGGGATGACCGAGGTTCTGGCGCGTGCCAGACGAGGATTGAATGCCAATGACGCACAAGACGATGGAGGATTTCGCCCGCTCCTGCGGCGTCTCCAGGCCGACGCTGTCGAAATATTTCGACGATCCGACGAGCGTCAAGCCGGCAACGCGCAAGCGCATCGAAGAGGCGTTGCGGTCGTCCGACTACCAGCCCAATCTGTTTGCCCGCAACCTCAACCGCAAGCGCACCCGCGCCATCGGCATTGTCGTACCGACGGTCACCGATCCCTTCTATTCCGAAATGGTCAGCCGCATCGAGCTCAGGCTGCGCGACGAGGGCTACTGGCCGATCGTCATCTCCTCGCATGGCTCAACCGAGCTCGAAATGGAGGCGACACGTACCATCCTGTCGCTGAAAGTTTCGGGCGCGCTGATCGCGCCGCTCGGCTTGCGTTCGGACCGGCGCACGCTGGAGAAGCTGACCCAGACAATGCCGGTCGTCTATTTCGATACCTATCTTGAAGGCGGCACGCCCTTTGTCGGCAACAACAATGCCCAGAGCGTCTCGACCATCGTCGACTATCTCTGCCGCTCCGGCGACGCCCCGATCTATTTCGACATCCCGCATGTCAATCACAATTCGCCGGAGCGCCTGAACAGTTACGTCGCCGCGATGCGTCAGCTTGGCCAGGAGCCGGTGGTTATCGGCAACACCCGAGACTACACATGGGATTTCGAGCGCATCGGCTACGAGCAGATGGAACAGATGCTCGGGGCCAGCGGCCTGCCGGGCAAGACCAGAGGTCTGCCCGGCAAGACCGGGGGTCTGCCCGGCAAGACCATGCTGTGTGCGAATGACCGCCTGGCCTTCGGCGTGATGGCGGCAGCCTTCGCGAAAGGGCTGAAGATCGGCCGCAAGGCCGATTGCGACCTGCGTATCGCCGCCCATGACGACCATCCGCTGAGCCGCTACACCTGCCCCGCACTGACCACCATCGCGCAGGATTTTGCCGCCATGGCGGGGCGCAGCGTCGAGACACTGCTCGCTTTGCTCAACGAGGATACGGCAAACGTCGCGCCGAAGGTCAGCCTCGACGCCGCCCTGGTGATGCGTCAGTCCGCTTGAGCCTTTCCAAAGGCAGGATCGAAGCTTCGCCACGCGGCAATGGCGGCGGCAACCGCCTGTCTCGCTGCCGGGCCGTGACGGCCCATCGAGACGAAGCCGTGGATCTGACCGGGCCAGTGTTCCAGCACGACCGGCACGCCGGCCTGCTGCAGACGCCTGGCATAGGCCTCGCCTTCGTCGGCGAGGATGTCGTGACCGGCGATGGCGATGAAGGTGGGCGGCGCACCGGCGAGGCTTTCCGCCTTCAGCGGTGAGGTACGCCAGTCGCCGATGTCGGCGGCATTGCGGATATAATGGTCGCGGAACCAGGCCATGGTCGAGGCGGTCAGGCCAAAGCCTGCGGCGAAGCGGCGATAGCTGTCGGCCGTCTGCCCGGCATCGGTGTTGGGATAAAACAGAAGCTGCGCTGCCGGCGGATTTTTGTCCCCCCGCGTGAGCAGGCCGAGCACCGTGGCGAGATTGCCGCCGGCGCTGTCGCCGGCAACCGCGATGCGGGCAGCGTCGATGCCGAGTTCGTCCGCGGCGCTTTGCATGAAGGCAAGTGCCGCTCGGCAATCCTCTATTGCCGCCGGGAATTTGTGTTCCGGCGCCAGCCGGTAGTCGACGGAAACGACGACAGCGCCTGCCTCGTTGGCGAACCAGCGGCAGATCTCGTCATGCGAGTCGAGATTGCCGATTACCCAGCCGCCGCCATGGAGATAAAGCAGCGCCGGAGCGCCTGCCGAAGGCGCGCCCTGCCCGCGATAGATCCTGAGCCTCAGCGGACCGCCGGGTCCTGCAATGATGCGCTCGCTGATCGACGCGACCAGCTCGCGCTCGCCTTGCAGGGTCGGGAAGCCTTCATTGTAGGCGCGGCGCGCCTGCTCAGGCGTTCCCGTTTCGAACGGCGGCGCGCCGGCCTGGCTGCCGAGCTCGAGCACATGCCGGGCCTCCGGATCTAGGGGCGACGGGGACGGTGGCGATGGCGTCACGGGCGAACCTCCGTCAGGCAAGCAGGGTTGCGGCTTCGTCTTCGCCAAGCAGCGGCGGCTGGTCGACCGTGCCGTTGACGGCAACCGAGCCACGGCTTTCGCCCGAAGCCAGGATCGCCTCCATGATCTCAAGCACATGCAGCGCCAGCTCGCCCGAGGCGCGCGGTTTTCTGCCCGCGTCCAGCGCGCGCGCCAGATCGGCGACGCCGAGCATGCGGTAATTGGCACGGTCGGGCGCGGCATAGGGCCAGTTGCGGGCGCCATACAATTCGCTCTCGCTGGCGAAATCGGCCCAGTCGGCGCCACGTTCCGACAGCGAGACCGTGCCGCCGAACGTGTCGGGATCGGGTAGCCTGAGCGAGCCTTCGGTGCCGTGCAGTTCGATCGGATGGTTGGAGTGTTTGAAAACATCCCATGAGGCGCCGAAGGTGACGGTGGCGCCCGAGCGGAATTCGAGCAGCGATATTATGTTGGTCGGCGTGCCGACCTTGAACGTCGTGTTCTTGAACGGCCCGTCGGCCGTGATCAGCCTCTCCTCCTGGCCGCGCGTCGCCATCGCCATGACGCGCTCGACCGGCCCGAGCAGATTGACCAGCACGGTCAGGTAATAGGGACCCATGTCGAACACCGGACCGCCGCCGGGCTGATAATAGAATTGCGGATTGGGATGCCAATGCTCCATGCCGCGCCCCATCATGAAAGCGGTGCCGGTCACCGGCTTGCCGATGGCGCCGTCATCCATCAGCCGGCGCGCGCGGCGGCCGGCTGCACCCAGGAATGTGTCCGGCGCCGAGCCGATCAGCAGGCCGCGCTTCGCGGCCTCGGCGACAAGCCGGCGGCCGTCGGCGGCGGAGGTTGCCAACGGCTTTTCGGTGAAGACGTGCTTGCCCGCCGAAAGCGCCGAGAACGAAATATCGAAATGCGCCGCGGGGATTGTCAGGTTCAGCACGAGGTCGATATTGGGGTCGGCCAGCAGCGCGTCAACGCCGAGGGCGCGGATGCCGTATTCCCTGGCGCGCAGCTCAGCCATGTCAGCGGAAATGTCGGCGCAGGCGCGTAGCTCGACACCACCGAAGAGCGCTGCATTGCGCAGATAGGTCATCGAGATGTTGCCGCAGCCGATGACACCGATGCCGAGCTTTGTCTCTGATCCGTGCATTTCCAGCTTTCCTCTCAAGCCAAGGGCATGCTGCGCAACCGTTGCAGTTCCCACGACCCCCCGCAATCCGCTATACAGGACTTTAAATGTTGACGCGCGTAAAATTTTTTATAGAGCTTATGAGAATTCTGGCGTGCACTGGGAGGCCGCCAGCGTGAGGAGGAGAACATGACCGGCATGAAAAACGGCCGACGGCCGCTGCGAAGCCCGTGGCTCATGCGCGCTTTCCGTCGCGCATCAGAGACCGGGATGGGTTCAGGCATAGATCACCTTGGCCCCGATCCTATCAAGCTCGCTGCGTATTGGACCGGGCAGGCCATCGTCGGTGATCACCACATCGACGGCCGACAGCGAAAATGCCTTGGACGTCCCGCTGACGCCCCATTTGCTCGAATCGGCGAGCAGGACAACGCGCCGGGCCATGCGAACGAGGTTTCGCTTCGTTCGCGCCATGTCTTCGTTCACGTCGACCACATCCAGTGACGAGTCTATCGCATGCGCTCCAACAAAGACCTGATGCGCTACCAGGCCGCCGAGAGCCGTATCGGCATCGGTGATCAGCGTGCTCACCGTGTCGGGATAGACCCGGCCGCCGATCATATGAACGTCGAGCCCGGGACGATGCATAAGATGCTGCACGATATTCATGGCCGTGGCCGCGACCACGACATTGCTGAGCGGCGGTAACTGCATGGCAAGCTGCATCAAGGTCGAGCCACCGTCGAAGATGATCGACTGGTTGTCCTCGAAAAGGTCGAGCGCCGCCCGGGCGATGCGCTTCTTTGCGTCGAGGTTCGTTTGCATCCGCCGCGCGAACGCGGCCGTCGTCGAATCGGTGGTCCGGGTCACCGCTCCTCCACGGGTCTTGGTCAGCAGTCCCTTGCGGTCCAGTATTTCGAGGTCGGAGCGCACCGTGACCTCCGACACGCCAAACCCGTCCGACAGGTCCTTGATGCGAACCTGTCCGCTGCGTTGCACCTCGCCCAGGATCGATTGGCGTCTCTGCTCCGACAACATTGCCCTGCCTTGCCTTCCCGGGCCAGGCAATCGCCCTGGCCTCGGCTCACCTTACCGGAAATATGCAGATTCGAAAGCTTTCGAAAGATTGTTTTTCTTTTTTCTTTCGGAAACACTGGATTTGGCATTTTTAAATCAACCGATCAGGGAATTTTGGACTCATGAGCCTAGGAACCAGGGTGCGCCTCGCGCGCCTCTTCTCGCATCCATCGGGGAACCTTTTTGGCGGCGCGGTCGACCACTTCGTCGGCTATGGCGACGTGCGCAAAGGCGGCCTTGCCGACCTGCCGGGTGCGCTCGCATGCGTCATGGCGGGCAAACCCGACTACGTCAGCATCCAGCCTGGCACCGCGCGCCATCTGTGGCCGCAATATGCGGGCAAAGCTTCCCTGGTGATTCAGGCGGGCTGCTTCACCGCGGACGATCGCATCAGCGAGTTGATCGCAACGCCCGAGGACGCGGTGCGCGCGGGGGCCGATGCGTTGGCCGTGGCCATTCCGGTGCGCGGCGCGACGGAGGGCAAATACATACGCTGGCTGACCGATTCGGTGAATGCGGCGGCCCGCTACGGCATGCCTGTGGTGGCGCATATCTACCCTCGCGATTTCACCGACGGAGCAAAGATCGTCTTCACCCCCGACGAGATCGCCTATGCGGCGCGCATCGGTTACGAGTCCGGCGTCGACGTGATCAAGATCGGCTACACCGGCGATTTCGAGTCGTTCCGGGAGACCGTCCGGACCTGCCCGGTGCCGGTTGTCATCGCGGGCGGTCCAAAGACCGATACGCTGCTCGGCGCGCTTCAGCAGACGGCGGACGCCATCCGTGCCGGCGCGCACGGCGCCGTGGTCGGCCGCAATCTCTGGGGGCACGGCGATCCGGAGAAGGCAGCGCTTGCCTTTCGCGGCGTCATCCATGACGGCCTTTCGGCGCAAGACGCCCTGGCGAAGGCGGGCGCCTGAACGATGCCCACCGTCCCCGCCACCCTCGGCTTCGGCGCTATTGCGATCGACGACATCGTCTACGTCGATCAGCCATTGTCGGCGGGCAAGGGTAAGGTTCTGCAAAGTACCCGCGCTTTCGGGGGAAATGTCGCGACGGCGCTTGCCGCCGTCGCGCGGCTCGGCGGAACCGCCGGGTTCGTCGGATGGCTGGCCAGTGCCGCGGACGACGCCGTTCTGCTCGATCTCGTGGCGAGCGGTATTGAAACCGCATTCGCGCCGCGCCGTCCCGACGCGCGCCCGGTGCACTCGCGGATCACCGTCGGCTCGGACGGGGAAAGGTTCATCGCGTATGACGACGATGCGATGCTGGGCACCGCTCCGGACTTTCCGGACGATATCCTCAGCCGCGCAACCGTCCTGATCGTCGATAGCTATGCGACCGGGTCGCTGGATGTCGTGGCTCGGGCTCGCGATCTCGGCCTTGCGATCCTCGGCGATATCGAATGGAGCAGCGGCCCCGCCACGGAGCGGCTGATCGCGCTCTGCGACCATCTCATTCTTCCACTTAGCTTTGCACGGACTGCCACGGGGCGCCGATCGCCTGCCGAGATGCTCGATGCCTTGTGGTTGCCATCGCGATCCGCCGTGGTTCTGACCGATGGAGGCAGGGGTGTGTACTATCGCGGCCGTGAAGAGACAGGTCTCTGGCACCTGCCCCCGCACCGGGTTGCGGTCGTCGACTCCACAGGCGCGGGTGACTGCTTTCATGGCGCCTATGCCCATGCGTTGACGCGCGGAGCCGACACCGCGGGCCGGATCGCATTCGCGGCCGCGGCGGCGGCCGTTTCGATAACGGGGCGTGGCGGGCGCGAGGCGCTTCCGACCGAGGACCAGGTCACGCAACTCCTGGCATCGGCGAACGCGCCGTCAGCAGTCGACCTGAAAAATGCGCATGTGGATGCTGGAGCATGACCTGAAACGATCCGACGAAACATTTCGCAGGCGAACACAAGCCCAGGAGAATCATAAAAATCAGAGCTTATACTTGTGGAGGGAGGAATATGGCAGAAGTCATTCTTGAGAAGATCTGCAAAACCTACGGGAACAGTTTTCGCGCAATCGACCAGTTGAACCTGTCGGTCAAGGACGGCGAGTTCTTGATCCTCGTCGGGCCTTCCGGCTGCGGCAAATCCACGGCGTTGCGAATGATCGCGGGGTTGGAAGACATCACCAGCGGCAGCCTTCGGATCGGCGGGGTCGACGTCGTCGACATGCCGCCCAAGGACCGCGACATCGCGATGGTGTTCCAGAGCTACGCGCTCTACCCGCATATGACGGTATCCGAAAACATCGCCTTTTCGATGCGGCTGGCAGGCAAGCCGAAGGCCGAGCGCAAGAAGCGCGTGGACGAGATCGCCAAAACTCTTCAGCTGACGTCTTTGCTGGACAGCAAACCCGCGAACCTGTCAGGCGGGCAGCGTCAACGGGTTGCCATGGGCCGCGCCATGGTGCGCGAGCCGGCCGCCTTTCTCATGGACGAGCCGCTTTCCAATCTGGATGCGAAACTGCGTGTGCAAATGCGCGCCGAAATCACCAGCCTGCAAAAGCAGCTCGGCGTCACGACCATTTACGTGACCCACGATCAGATCGAAGCGATGACGATGGGCGACAGAGTCGCGGTGTTGAAAGGCGGTGTGCTGCAGCAGGTCGACACACCCAAGAGGCTCTATGAATCGCCGGTTAACGCCTTCGTTGCCGGCTTCATCGGCTCTCCTTCGATGAACCTTTTCGAGGCGACCCTGAAGGGCGGCGAGCTCGCTTTTCGCGACTTCGCCGTCCGGCTGCAGGATGCAGCCTTCGTGCGCAGGCCGGCCTTGAGGTCGTATGCGGGGCGCAAGGTCGTGTTCGGGATCAGACCGGAGGATCTTTATGACAGCAGCCTTGAATCCGGTCGCAAGTATCAGACGATACCGGCCAGGGTGACCTCGATCGAGGAACTCGGCTCCGAACAGATCGTCCACATGAACATCGACGCGGTCCGGGTGGACTCCGGCGATCCGGATGCGGTGGACGATTTCGGCCTGGCGTCGAACGCGGTGGCGAGGTTCGAGCCGATCAGCGCCGTCCGCTCCGGCTCGGAGATCCGGTTGGCCGTGGATGATGCCAAGTTCCATTTCTTCGATCCCGAAACGCATCTGGCGATCTGAAGATCTGCGGAAGACCGCGGGCGGGAGCGAGGTGCCTGCGGAAGATACAAGAAGGCTTCTGAATGAACAGACGATCGTCCGCATTGTGCGGCCGATCTTGAAGAAGGAGGAGAAAATGATGTTTCGGATACGACCCGCGATGCTGAAAATAGCCGCGGCCGCATGGTTGCTTGGTGCAACCGGCGCCATGGCGGACACCACGCTGGAATTCACCCAATGGTGGGAGCCCGAATTGCCGGGCGGCTCGCTCAGGGCAATCATGAACGACTTCGAGGCTGCAAACCCCGGCATCAAGGTGACGCTGGTCAGCGGTCCCTATGCGACCACGCGAGACCAGATCTCGGTCGGCGCCGCAACCGGAACGCTTAGCGACGTCGTCGGTCTCGACGGCGCCTGGGTGAACAATCTGAACGCGCAGGGTGCGCTGGCCGACATGAACCCGATGATGGATGCGAGCGGGTTCGACAAGACCCAGGTCGCGGATATCATCAAGGTGGACGGCAAGGCGGTGATGTTTCCCGTGGCTTCGTTCGTCTATCCGGTCTTCGTCAATCTGGACCTCGCCGCCCAGGCAGGCGTGACCAAGCTGCCGTCGACCCGCGCGGAGTTTCTCGAAGCCGCCAAGAAGATGACCCATGCCGACAAGAACCAGTATGGCTGGGTGCTGCCCTTGTCGCTGCAAACGCCGTCCGGTGTCCAGAACGACCTGATGTCGTGGGTCTGGGCCTCGGGCCAAACGATGATGGTTGAAGGCAAGCCGGCTCTCGAGGGCAAGCCGGTCGTCGATATGCTCACCTTCGTCAAATCGCTGAACGACGCCGGCGTCATCTCGCCCGGCATTGCCACCAAGACCGAGCAGGAGAAGGTCGAGGAATTCGTCAACGATCGGGTCGGAATGATGATCGACTCGCTTGCGCATGTGAACCTCATCCGCAAACGCAATCCCAAGCTGAACTTCGACCTGATCCCGGTCCCGGTCGTGGCGGACTACAGCGGCAAGCGCGGCCTTCCCTACGCCTCCTGGGGCATCGGCATCTCCGCCGCCTCGAAACATCAGGATGAAGCCTGGAAGCTCGTCCAATATCTGATGAGCGAAAAGGTGAATGCCAAGCTCGTGTCGCTTGCAAACGCCTTCCCGGGCAACGTCAACGCCAAGCCCGATTTCGTGACCTCGGACAAGGCTTTCGCCAAGGCTTTCGAAATCTTCAAGACCGGCTATCTCGCCAACGAGTTCACGGGCCTGCCGGTGGCTGAAGACCTGATGACTCAGTTCGACGTGGAGGCTCAGAAGATGCTTGCCGGCGAGCAGTCTCCGGAACAAGCCGCAACCAACGCTCAAAAGGGCTGGATGGCGAAATTCTGAGCGGCCCATTGCCCGTTTGCTATCTTCCACCGGTGGCCCGGCCTCGCCAGGCCACCCGTCAACAACGGATCGGCAATTTGAGATGGACCTGTTTTTGAAGCGCACCTTCCTCTTGAAGGCACATCCCAGGGCTCGCACATGACCGGGCAGAAGCGCTCCCACCATCGACTGAAACGAGCGGTCGCACCCTATCTCTATCTGTCACCATCGCTCTTCATAATCGGCCTTCTGATGCTGCTGCCGATGGTGACGGTGATTGGCTATTCGTTCCAGAACAGCGCGGTGCTGCGTCGCGACCCGTCCTTTGCCGGACTGAAACACTACCAGGCGATCTTTGCCGATCCGGTGTTCTGGGCCTCGCTGTGGCACACGCTCTACTTCACCTGCATGAGTGTCGTCTTCCATATGACCATCGGCATGCTCTTCGCACTCATGCTGAACAGCGACCGCATCAATCCTACGCTGCGCAACATTCTGCGCGTGCTGTACATACTGCCCTGGCTGTTCACCGCGGTGATTATCGCGGTGATCTGGCGCCTGCTGCTTGAGCCGAACGGTGTCGTCAACAGCGTTCTCATGCAGATGGGCATCATCGGTTCCAAGGTCGAGTGGTTTTCCTCGCCCGCGACCGCGCTGCACGCCGTCACCTTCGCCAATATCTGGGCGGGCTACCCGCTTTTCATGGTCAGCCTGCTCGCAGGCTTGCAGGGCATTCCCAAGGATTTCTACGAGGCCGCCGATAT
Source organism: Mesorhizobium sp. LSJC269B00 (assembly GCF_000502815.1). Taxonomy (NCBI): domain Bacteria; kingdom Pseudomonadati; phylum Pseudomonadota; class Alphaproteobacteria; order Hyphomicrobiales; family Phyllobacteriaceae; genus Mesorhizobium; species Mesorhizobium sp. LSJC269B00. The sequence goes on along the minus strand of NZ_AYVN01000002.1, from coordinate 313,387 downwards.
CGACGGCGCGAAGGCCTACCAGAAGTTGATCTTCATCACCATTCCGCAGCTGATGCCGATCATCATCAGCATCTCGCTGCTCGACTTCATCTGGACCATGCAGGTCTTTCCATTGATCTGGATAACGACGGGTGGCGGTCCGATCTACTCGACCGAGGTCCTCAGCACCTACACATACAAGCTGGCGTTTTCGAGCTACAACCTGTCGCAGGCCTCGGCGAGCGCCGTGGTCATCCTGCTGATCTCTCTCGGCCTGACGCTGTTCTACATCCGCTATCAAAAGGCTCGGTAGTCACATGAGGAAAATGCACACGCCCAAAGACAGGCTGATCACCGCCGCGCTCCATGTCGCGCTTGCCGCAGGGCTCTTTTTCGCGGCCTTCCCGATCTACTGGATGCTGAGCAGCTCGTTCAAGTCGAATACCGAAATCTTTGCCCTGCCACCAACCGTCCTGCCGAAGGCCTTCACGCTGGAAGCGTATGCGGCCATCCTGGGCGACCCGGTAAAGCTGCGCTTCTTCTTCAACAGCTACTTCGTGGCCGGAGCGGTGACCGTGCTGACGGTGCTGATCGCCTTGCTGGCGGCCTATGGGTTCAGCCGTTTCAATTTCCGCGGCAAGGGCAGCCTCAACACGCTCATCATCAGCACGCAGACGATCCCGCCGATCACGCTTTTGATCCCCTTTTTCGGGCTTGTCGTCTCGTATGGCATCTTCGACACCTATGTCGCGCTGATCCTGACCTATCTGGTGTTTACGCTGCCTTATGCGATCCTGCTGATGACGGGATATCTGAACACCTTGCCCCGCGACCTCGATGAAGCGGTGGCTGTCGACGGCGGCACCAGTTGGACCGCGCTGTGGCGGGTGATCGTGCCGATTTCACTGCCCGGTATCGTGGCGACGTCGGTCTACACCTTCCTGTTGTGCTGGAACGAATTTCTCTTTGCGCTGACGCTGACGAAGTCAACGTCCATGCGCACCGTCCCGATCGGCATCCAGCTGTTGATGGGACAACACGCCTTCGAATGGAACCAGATGATGGCGATGAGCGTGCTCGGCTCGCTGCCGCTCCTGGTCATCTACCTGGTTGCCCAGAGGTTCTTCCTCGCCGGCATGACCGCAGGGTCGGTCAAATAGGATGTCCCTCCAACGGAGAGTGGAATCAAGAAACGAAAGGATGACCGTGAAAGACCTGAAAGTCGGTTGCCAGACCTTTACCTGGGAAATGCTCGGCGACCGTTTTGCCGGCAGCCCGGACGATCTGCTCAAGGCGATCGCCGATGGCGGCTATGCCGGCATCGAGATCACCGACACGATGATCGGCCGCTATGCCGGCAAGCCAACGGAGTTCGCCGCCGCGCTGAAGTCATCCGGGCTGACGCTCGTCTCCTTCGCCTTCGGCTCCAAGAGCGGTTTCACGCTCAGGGATGAGATCGGCGCCGACCTCGATACCGCCAAACGCTGGATCGACTTCGCCGCCGCCTTTCCCGGCGCGCTGGTGTCGATGGGCTCGGCCACGATCGTTTCCGACGGGCCGCGCGACCACAAGTTTGCCATCGCCGCCGAGGCCTACAACAAAGCCGGCGAGCTCGGGCGCGAGGCCGGCGTCCAGGTCGCGGTGCATCCAAGCTCGCATCACAACACGCTGCTGTTCGACCGCGCCGACTACGACCGCATCTTCGGGCTGCTCGACGCCTCGCTGGTGGGCTGGGTGCCCGACACCGGCCACATCTTGCGCGGTGGCCAGGACATGGCGGATACGCTCACCACTTATCGCGACCGCATCCGCTATGTGCATCTGAAGGATGTCGACGCGAATGGAACCTGGGCGATGCTCGGCAAGGGCGTCTGTGACACGGCGAAGGTGATCGAGATCGCTGGTGCTGCACCCAATTTCAACGGCTGGCTGGTGCTGGAGGAAGAGTCCGAAACGGCCGCCGCCGACCCTGCCGGCGCCGTCAAAACCAACCGCCAGACAATGCGCGGCTACGGAGCCTAAGACGATGACGACGAACAAGCCCCTGTCCGGCCCCGCCGCGATCGCTGCCCTGCCGCGCAACCGGCTGATCGGCGAGTTCTCGCTGTGGTCGGCCGACCTCGCCAATATGGAGCACGATTTGAAGCGCATCGAGACCCATGCCGATGTCCATCATATCGACGTCGCCGACGCCCGCTTCACCCCTGGCTTCCTGTTCTTCCCGGACCTGGTGGCGCGCATCGCCAAGCTCACCGCGAAGCCGATCCATGTCCATTTGATGGTCGAAGCCGAGATCGTCGAAGAACAGACGCGCCAGTTCATCGAGGCCGGCGCCGACCTGATCAGCGTGCACGCCGAAAACGGCGAGACCGGCCTGCGCGCCGTGAAACTGGCGCATGAACTCGGGGCCGAGGCCGGCGTGGTACTGCGGCTGGAAACACCGGTCGCGGCCGTCACGCCCTTCCTGGCGGAAGTGGCGTTCGTGACGCTGCTCGGCACCTCCATCGGCGTCAAGGGCCAGAGCCTGTCGGAGCAGGCGTGTCCGCGCCTGATCGAGGCGCGCGCGCTGATGCGCAAAGCCGGCCGCGAGGCCGACATCGTGCTTGCCGCCGATGGCGGCATCCGCCACGAGACCGTGCCGCTGCTGCGCGCCGCAGGTGCGGAGACCGTGGTGCTGGGCTCGCTGGCCTTCGGCGATCCCGACCTTGCCCGGCGCATGGCCTGGCTGCACGGGCTGGAGGTCGCCGCCTGATGACCAAGCTTGCGCTCGCCTTCGATCTCGGTGGCACGGCGCTGCGCGGTGCGCTGGTCGAGAGCGATGGCCGTATCGTCGCTCATGCTTCGGCGCCGACGCTTGCCGGTGCGGGATCGGAGGCGGTGATCGGCCAGATCGTCGCTCTGGCAGGCACGCTGCTTAGGGAACACCCGCAGGCAAACGTCGCCGGCATCGGCGTCGGTGCGCCGGGGCCACTCGACCCCAAGGCGGGGATCGTCATTGCGCCGCCAACGCTGGCCGGCTGGCACGACGTGCCGCTGATCGACATTCTGGGGCGGCATTTCGGGCTGCCGGTGCGGCTGGAAAACGACGCCAATGCGGCGGCGCTCGGCGAATGGCGTTTTGGCGCCGGACGTGGCAGCGGATCGCTGGTGTTCGTGACTGTGTCCACCGGCATTGGCGGCGGCGTCGTCGCCGATGGCCACATCTATCACGGCAGGCGCGGACTGGCGGCCGAGATCGGCCACATGACCATCACCGGTGAAGGCGACCGCTGCTTTTGCGGCGCCATCGGCTGCTTCGAGGCCGTTGCCTCCGGAACCGCGCTCGGCCGCCGCGCCACGCGACTGACCGCGCCGGGCGACGGCTCGCTCTTACGACGGCTGTCAAATGACGGCGACGTCTCGGCCAGGCATGTCGTAGAGGCTGCCAAGGCCGGCGACGCCAACGCTCTCGACCTGATCGAGGCGGAAGCACAATGGCTGGGCATCGGCTTCACCAATGTCTTGCATCTCTATTCGCCCGATCTGATTGTCATGGGTGGCGGCCTTTCCAACGGGTTCGACCTTCTGGCACCGTCGATCAGAGTGGTCATCCAGCAGCGGGCGATGCCGGCCTATCGCGACGTGCCGATCGTGCAGGCTGAACTCGGCGACCGCGCCGGGCTGATCGGCGCCGCCAGCCTGATCCTGTGGGAAGGCGAACCGGGTGCGCCGCTGGCGATGGCGCAGGACGACAAGGACAGAGGCGCGACCGCCGATGCCAGAGAGGCAAGCCACGGCTGAGCTCAAACTGCGCGGCGCGCAGCGCCAGGGTCCCCGAAGAGGACCCCTACCCTTCGCGATTCCAGCTGGCGTATTTTCGGATCGTTTGCCGCTTGTCTTCCGACAAGCCAACAAAGAGATTCTCCTCGAGATAGCCTTGCCGGATGAGATTGGCGAAGACCTATATTAGCTGTGAATAGCGATAGTCGAACATCTGGTCGATCTTCCGTCGCTGCTGCCGCAGAAAGTCTTCGACGTCCCACATTTCGGAAGGCGTTGCCGCAACGTGGGCCCTGCTCTTGAGTTCAGCCGGCGTCTTGTCGAGCGCCACCTTCAGCGCTGCGTCATAGGCTCTGCGAGCGGCCTTCCTTTCGGACGGAGACCATTTTTCGACGGTCATCGGCTATCTCTATCGAGTTCGCGGTGGCCGGCATCCGGTAGAACCCGCGACAGGCGCAGGACAGCCCCGCTTTTGGGGCCGTTCTACTTCCCGCAATGGTGATCGTTGACCTTGTTCAGCGCATTCGCGTCCGGCCCGACCCTGTCGTAGGAGCAGGGGCCGGCAGCCGTGGTGACCAGCATCTTATCATAGTAGCGCGGGCCGCCGAACAGGGCATAGAAGAGGTCGCGATGGGCGGGAACGTAGCGTTGCTCCGGTTCCGGCTGGCGATGGCGGTGCTTCTTCTCCTTGGCGAGCGCTGCGGTAGACAGGCTGCAGCCAAGCGCGAGAACAAGGGCGGAGGTCGCGAGGATCTTGATGGTCATCGGCAATACCCTTCTGACGGTTCGGAATCGCAGCATATCCAAAAGCGTGGGCCGAACAAAGGTTCCCTGATTACCATAGCCAGCGCCGATATCAGCCTGTAACGGCACTGCGCGCCCGCCGCCTTTCCGCCGCAACCAGCAAGTCGACGAAGGCGCGCACCTTGGCCGGCCTGAAGCGCGCCGGCGGGAAGACGGCGTGGATGCCCCCGGACGGCAAGGTCCAATCCGCGAACACCCGCACCAGCCGTCCCCGCGCAATGTCGTCGGCGACACTGTAGTCCGGAAAGATGCCGAGGCCGATGCCGGCCAGCACGCAGGACAGAACGCCCGGTGTCTTGTCGCAACTGACGACAGGGTTGAGTTCGGCCAGCACCGTTTCCGTGCCCCTCGAGAACAGCCATTGGCCCACCCCGCGCAACTGGGCGTTGCCGACCCAGGGCAGCGACTTCGCCCGCCTGGGGCTGGCTTCCCCAGGCAGCCTGGCGGCCAGTTCCGGGCTGGCGACGACGAATTGCTGCAGGCTGCCCAGCCGCCGCGCCAGATTGCTGGAATCGGCAAGCCAGCCGACGCGGATGCCAAGATCGATCTGCTCGTCGACCAGGTTGCTGACCGCATCGTCGAAGATCGTCTCGACCCGCATTTTCGGGTATTTTCTGAGATAGGCGGCGATGGTCGGCGCCACGACCTTCTCGCCATAGTCGAGCGGCGCCGTCAGCCGCAGCGTCCCCGTCGGTTGCGCCGCGCGCTGCGAAATGTCGCCATAGGCTGCCTCCGCCTCGCGCAGGATGATCGCGGTCCGGTCATAGAACAGACGACCCTCTTCGGTCGCCGTCACGCGCCGCGTCGTGCGCCGCAGCAGCGTTGCACCGAGCTCTTCTTCGAGCTTGCCGACCTGATGGCTGACCACAGCCTTGGCAACATCGAGACGGTCGGCAGCGGCCGTGAACGAGCCGGTCTCCACCACGGTGGCGAAGTAGACGAGCCGGTTGAGATTGAGGAGTTCGGTCACAGGCAGCTCATTGTATGATTTGATCAGACAGATTGTATGATTGATCGCTATTTTTCGCAACCGGTCCAGCTGTCATCTATCGGGCAACAGAATGAGGCCGCCATGACCAATGCAACCCTAACCTATCTTTTCGACCCGCTCTGCGGTTGGTGCTATGGCGCCACGCCGATGCTGGATCGACTGGCCGCCGGCGGGACCGCGCTCCAACTGCTGCCGGTGGGGCTTTTCTCCGGTGCCGGCGCGCGGCCGCTGGATGCTGGTTTTGCCGCCCACGCCTGGGACAATGACCAGCGCATCGCGCGGCTGAGCGGACAGCGCTTCAGCCAGGCCTATCTCGACAATGTGCTCAATGTCAGCGGCACCTTGCTCGATTCTTCCGCTGCCACCATGGGCATCAACGCCGCCGGGCTGGACGACTGGCGCCAGGAACTTGCGGCACTGAAGGCGATCCAGCATGCCCGCTATGTCGACGGCCGCGATATTGTGACGGTTGACGGCGTCGCCGCGGTACTGACCGACGCCGGCATGAGCGACGCGGCAAAGCTTTTGAAAGCGCCGACGCAGCCGTTTCTGGCGAAGCATGACGACCTGGTCAGCCGCGGGCGGATGTTGTTCCAGCGGCTGCATGTCAATGGCGTTCCCGCGCTCGCGGTGATCGGCCAAACGGCGCCGCGCCTGATCGGCGCCAACGCGCTGTTCGGCAGCTACGACAATCTCGTCGCTCACATCGAGGCGGCGTAGGCCCAGAAATTCTCCCCAGACGAAATTCTCCCCAGACGAAAGGAAAATCCCCATGAAAATCGCACTTATCGGCGCGTCCGGCCAGGTCGGCTCCCGCCTGCTTAAGGAACTCTCCGATCGCGGGCACAGCATCACCGCCATTGCCCGGCATCCAGACAAGATCGCGGCACTTCCGGGCGTGATTGCCAAGAAGGGCGACGTCTTCGACAAGGATGGCCTTGCCGCCCTGATCAAGGGTCATTACGCGGTGATCTCCTCGGTGCATTTCCTCGACAGCGATCCCGATACGCTCATCGCAGCCGTGCGTGCTTCCGGCGTCAAACGCTACCTCGTCGTCGGCGGCGCCGGCAGCCTTGAGGTTGCGCCCGGCAAGCGCCTGGTCGACACGCCGACCTTCCCTGATATCTACAAGGCCGAGGCGCAGAAGGGCGCCGACTTCCTCGACACGCTGCGGACGGTCGACGATCTCGACTGGACCTTGCTGTCGCCTTCGGCGCTGTTCGTCGCCGGCGAGCGGACCGGCAAATACCGCATCGGCAAGGACACGCTGCTGACGTCAGACAAAGGCAGCAGCATTTCCTTCGAGGACTATGCCATCGTCATGGCCGACGAGATCGAAAAGCCGGCGCATATCAAGCAGCGCTTTACCGTCGGCTACTGAGCGCACTTCATTGACAGGCGGGCCACTCGACGGAGTGGCCGGCGCCGGTTCCTATCGACGATAGTGCCATCGGAGCCTCCGATGGCACTATCGCTTTCTTCCGTTTCCACTCCTGCCGCCGGTCTGCGAACTCTCGCCCGGAGCGGTTCAGGACAGGAACGGAAACATGGCAGACATCGCAAAATCGAAAATCATTATCGTTGGCGGCAGCTCCGGAATGGGGCTGGCGTTGGCAAGGCGGTGCCTAGTCTCAGGCGCCGAAGTCATCATCGTCGGCCGCAGTGAAGCCAGGCTCAAGCGTGCCGGCGAGGCGCTGCAGAACCCTTCCGGTTTGAGCGCCGTCGCGGCCGATATCGCCAGGGAGGATCAGGTCGCTGACCTGTTCAAGCGAATTGGCCGGCTCGACCATATCGTCAGCACCGCCGCCGACATCGAAGGCGCCTATGAGTTATTGCCTTCAGTCGACCTGAAGGCGGCGCAGCGGGTCGTCGAAAGCAAATTCTACGGGCCGCTGCTGCTCGCCAAGCATGGCGCGCCGCAGCTTTCGGCCAACGGCTCCATCACCTTCACCTCAGGCATTGCCGCCTACCGGCCGGCGGCGCGCGGCTCGGTCGTTGCCGCCGTCAACGCTGCGCTGGAAGGGTTGGTGCGGGCGCTAGCGGTCGAGCTGGCGCCGGTCCGTGTCAACGCCGTCTCGCCGGGCTGGGTCGACACGCCGATCTGGAGTTTTGTGGCCGGCGACAAGAAGGACGAGACGCTCGATGCAATGGCCAGGCGCCTGCCGGTCGGCCGCGTCGGACAGCCGGACGACATTGCCGATGCCATCGCCTTTCTGATGGGCAACGGTTTTACGACAGGGACGGTTCTGCATGTCGAGGGCGGTCACCGGCTGATCTGAGCGCAGCGAAATTCCTGGCCGCGGCCGCCAGCAGCAGTTTCAGCGCCGGCGGCTGGACGCGCCGGCGGCGCCAGATCATGACCAGCGACGCCGTGCGGGCCGGACCCGGCCATGGCAATTCGACGATCTCGCCGCGATCGAGCGCGTCGGCAACGGCCAGCCGCGGCACCAGGCCCACGCCGACACCAGTCGCCACCAGGCCCGCAATGGCGCCGATGCTGCCGACTTCGGCGGCAAGTTCTGGCGCTGCCATCTCGGCAAAGGCAGTGTCGAACAGATGCCGGTAGACGCATCCGGTTTCCGTCACCACGAAACGCATCGCGGCGAGCGCGGCCAGGTCGCTCTGCCCCGATGCGGGCGCATGTTCGGGTGAGGCGACAAGGACCAGCGGCTCGGCCGATATCGTGCGCCGGGCCAGGCGTTCATCCAGACCGCCTTTGTCGAAACAGAAGGCGACGTCGATCTCGCCTTCTTCGAGCTGCCGCAGCAGGGCATCGCTGCCGGCGATTTTGAGCCGCAGACCGATCTCCGGGTGGTCGNCGCCTTCTTCGAGCTGCCGCAGCAGGGCATCGCTGCCGGCGATTTTGAGCCGCAGACCGATCTCCGGGTGGTCGCCTCGAAAGGCCGCCAGCCATTGCGGAAGTTTGACAGTGGCAATCGTCTCCAGCGCGCCGACCGTAACCGTTCCGGCGGTCATTCCCGTCGTTGCCTCGACCGCAATACGCGCCTCCTCCGCCAGTTGCAGAATCTCTTCCGCATAAGGTTTCAGCGCGTCGCCGGCCGTCGTCAGGTCGAGGCCGTGGCGCGAGCGGATGAAGAGGACGACGCCAAGTTCGCTTTCCAGCGACTGGATCTGGTCGCTGACGCTCGACTGCGCCAGATGAACCTCCCGCGCTGCACGGGTGATATTACGGTGCCGCGCCACGGCGAGGAAGGTCTTGAGCAATCGTGGGTGCATGCCGTTTCCGGATCTGTCTCTGTTCGACATTTCGGGCTTGGCTGGTCCACTTGCAACCCTGGTCCATTTGCAACCCCGGTCCATTTGCAACCCATTGACGCCGGCGTCATCTGGTTGCGGCAGACCGAAGGGCCAGAATTTCGCGGCAATGACCCGCAAGTTTTCCCACGGCCGGCGCGGTGGCCCAAGAGATCGCCTCTGGCAGATCGCATCGCACGTATGCTCTATGCCAAGCTGATTTCCAGCACCGATGGAAGGACCGACATGCCCCGCCCGCAAGGAACCATCGCCCCGATCCTGACGCCGTTCGAGAACGATGGCCGCATTGCCCGTGACCTGTGGATCTCACATGCCAAATGGGTGCTGGGCCAGGGCGCCCATTTGCTGTCGCCGTTCGGCACCACGGGCGAGGCACTGTCGCTCTCGCTCGACGAGCGCATGCAGGCGCTGGAATGGCTGGTTGCATCAGGCATTTCGCCGGGGCGCATGACGCCCGGCACCGGCGTCACCGCACTGCCCGAAACCGTCGAACTGTCGAAGCACGCGGTCGGCCTCGGCTGCGCCGCCGTGATGGTGCTGCCATCGTTCTTCTACACGGCCGCCGGGGACGATGGCCAGGCGCGCTACTACAGCGAGCTGATCGAAAGGGTGGCCAACCCGGCGCTGAAGATGATCCTCTACCACATCCCGCAGAACTCCGGCGTGCCGGTAAGCCCTGCCCTGACCGCCCGGTTGAGCGCGGCGTTTCCAGAGACGGTCGTCGCCTACAAGGATAGCGCCGGCGACTGGAACAACACGGCGGCGGTGATTGCCGCCGCACCCGACGTCGCGGTGTTCCCCAGCTCGGAGGCGCAACTGACCAAGGGGCTCGCCAGTGGTGCTGCGGGCTGTATCTCCGCGACCGTCAATCTCAACGCTGCGGCCATCCGCGCCCTCTACGACGCGACGATCGCTGGCCAAGACGTCACGGAAGCGGACGCCGCGATTAGGGCGTTCCGCAAGGTGATCCAGGATGCAGGCCTGATCCCGGCAATGAAGGCCGTGCTGGCGGTGCGCTCCGGCGACAAACGCTGGCTCAACCTCCGCGCGCCGCATGAGAATGCGACGCTGGAAAGCGGCAAGGCGCTGCTCACTGCGCTCGGTCCCGCAGCCGATCACATTGGCCGAGGTCACGCATGATGGCGGTTGGCGCAACCCACATGCTCGCATCTTTTCAATCGGCCTAAAGTGACGAGCCTGCCGCCTCTAACGCCGACACGGGCTTAAGCGGTCGCGGACGATCAGCCCCTTTCAGGCACAGTGCAATACCGCCATTGGCCCTTGAACGGTCAAAATCGAGGCGTACCATCGCGGTATCTGAAACTGAGTCTGTTTTCATTCGTCTGGGCTAATGTCCGGATCGGATTGGGTATTTTCCTTGGCAATGGATGCAACCCGCGGCGCAGCGATGCGCGGCAAATCGTTTGCCCATGTGGCGGAGGCGTCCTGGGGCAAGGGCCTCAGCACGCTGCTGCGCATCCTGCGCATGACGTTGCGCCATCCCTGGCAGGTTGCGATCACCATCGCCTCGACCTTCATCGCCGCGACGCTGCAGCTGTTCATCCCGCGCCTGCTGGGCCACGCCATCGACCAGGCGCAAGGCGTGATGGCTGGAGGCGGCGGCGCGGCGGCTGAGCAGGCGCTGTGGACGACGGCGATCACCTTGCTCGTCGTCAGCATTCTGCGCGGCCTCTTCACCATGGCGCAGAATTATTATGGCGAGGCCGTTGGCCACCGCACCGGCTATGAGCTGCGCCTGGCCTTCTACGAGAAGATCCAGCGGCTGAGCTTCTCCTTCCATGACCGGGTGCATACCGGCGACCTGATTACGCTTGGCCTGCTCGACCTCGACGGCGTGCGCATGTTCTTTTCCACCGGCATATTGCGCGTGGTGCTGCTCGGCGTGCTGATCGGCGTCGGCTCCTATCTCCTGATCAGCACCGATCTCGAGCTCGGGCTGCTCAGTCTGAGTTTCGTGCCGTTCGTCGCCTGGCGCTCCTCGGTCACACAGCTCAGGCTGCGCAGCACCTGGCTGACGCTGCAGGAGCGGCTGTCAGTGCTGAGCCGGGTGATGGACGAGAACCTCGGCGGAATCCGCGTCGTGCGCGCCTTTGCGGCGCAGCGGCATGAGCTGGAAAAATTCGACCGCGCCAAGAAGTCGGCGCTGGAGCTTGCCGACCAGCGCGTCGACATCCGCGTCTCTAACACCAGCGCCATGAATTTTTCTTTCCTGGCGGCCATGGGCCTGGTGCTGTGGTTCGGTGGCCAGAAGGTGATCGCGGGCCAGATCAGCGTCGGCACGCTGGCGCAGTTCCTCACCTTCATGACCATCCTGCAGATGCCGGTGCGCCAGCTCGGGCTGATGGTCAACTCGTTCGCCCGCGCCTCGACCTGCGGCACAAGGCTGTTCGAACTGCTTGACGCCGAACTTGACATCGAGGATGCGCCTGATGCCAAGGATCTCGTGGTCACCGAAGGCTTGCTGCGCTTCGACAATGTCGGCTTCCGCTACGCGGGCGCCGGCGGCCGGCCGGCGCTGTCGGGCATTTCCTTCGAGGCCAGGTCCGGCGAGACCGTCGGCATTGTCGGCTCGCCGGGCAGCGGCAAGTCGACCATCGCGCATCTGATCCCGCGCTTCTACGATGTGACGTCAGGCGCGATCACCATCGACGGGCAGGATATACGCGAGGTCACGCTGCAATCGTTGCGCAAGGCGGTCGGCGTCGTGCAGCAGGACGCCTTCCTGTTCACCACCTCGATCGAAAACAACATCGCCTATGGAAATCCCTGGGCGCGCGAGACCCGCATCGGGCAGGCGGCTGAATACGCCCAGTTGCACAATTACATCATCGGGCTTCCGGCCGGCTACACCACGGTCGTGGGCGAGCGCGGCTCATCGCTTTCCGGCGGCCAGCGGCAGCGCCTGACCATCGCCCGCACCCTGATGCTGCGGCCTTCGGTGCTGGTCTTCGACGATTCCACCGCGGCTGTCGACGCCGGCACCGAGCAGCGAATCCGCACCGCGATGAAGCGCTTCGCCAAGGACCGCGTGACGCTGATCATCTCGCACCGGCTGAGTTCGCTGATGCATGCCGACCAGATCCTGTTCATCGAGAATGGCCGCATCGCCGAGCGCGGCACGCACCAGGAATTGCTGGCGCTGGGTGGTCGCTACCGCGCGCTTTACGACCTGCAGCTGCGGCCGGACGACGATTTGCCGGTGGCGGTGGGAACCGCATAATGTCGACACCGGGTCACGACGAAAAAGAAGACACCAGCCGGCGGCCCACCAGGGCCGTCGTCGGTTCGCACCGCGACGAGGAAGAGGTCTTCGGCAAGGTCTACGATCCGCGCATCGTGCGCCGCATCTGGAGCTTCGTGAGACCGTACCAGGGCCGGATCTTCATCTCGGTGGCCGCCGTTTTGGTGTTCACTCTGACGCAATTGGCGATCCCGCTGGTCATCCGTTACGCCATTGACCACGGCATGGCGGCGGGCAAGGCCGACAGCTCCGTCATGAACTGGGCGATCGGTGCCTTCGCCCTGATCATCCTGATCAACTATGCCGCCAGCTATGTCCAGGAAAGCGTCGTCGGCAAGGTGGCCGAGAATGTGCTGTCGGATTTGCGCCGCGCCATGTTCAGCCATCTGCAGCGCGTCTCGCTGAGCTTCATGGACAAGACCGAGGTGGGCCGGCTGATGTCGCGCCTGCAGGGCGACGTCAATTCCATGCAGGAATTCCTCGAGACCTCGGTGATGTCGGTGGGCGACATCGTGCTGCTGTTCGGCATCGTCAGCGTTCTGTTGTGGCTCGATTTCCGGCTCGGTCTGCTGACGCTGTCGACCATGCCGGCGTTGTTCATCGTGCGCCTGTTCTGGCTGCCGCGCGCCAAGATCGCCTTCATGGCCGCGCATGAGACCAACTCGATCGCCAATGGCGCGCTGGCCGAAGGCATCCATGGCGTTCGCACGGTGCAGAGCCTGGAGCGCCAGCACGTCAATTTCGACCTTTATGACGAGAAGGTGCTGGCCAATCTCAGGGCTCACCTGACCTCGGCCAAATATGCGCAGGTGATGGTGCCGATCGTCGACACGCTGACCGGCATTGCGATGGCAACCGTGATCGTCGTCGGCGGCTCGATGGTGCTGTCGCACAGCCTCGACATCGGCGTCATGGTGGCGTTCCTGTTCTATATCCAGCGCTTCTTCGACCCGATCCGCTCGCTCACCATGCAGTACTCGGTCATGCAGCGTGCCATGGCGTCGGGCCAGCGAATTTCCGAAGTGCTCGACGTGCCGGTCGATGTCAGCGACAGACAAGGCGCGGTGGCGCTGACGCGCGACATGGACGGTTCGGTCGAGTTCAGGAACGTCACCTTCGGCTACCGGCAGAACCAGCCGGTGCTGAAAAACATGTCCTTCCGCGTCAATCCCGGCGAGACGGTTGCGCTTGTCGGTCCGACCGGTTCGGGCAAGTCGAGCTGCATGGCGCTGGTGCACCGCTTCTATGATGTCTGGTCGGGCGAGGTGCGGGTCGGCGGCCACGATGTCCGTGACGTCAGGCAGGATTCGCTCGGCGACCAGGTGGCGATGGTGCTGCAGGAGCCGTTCCTTTTTTCCGGCACGGTGCTGGAAAATATCCGCTACCAGAAGACCGAGGCCACCCGCGAAGAGGTTGTGCGCGCCGCGCAAGCCGTTGGCGCGCACGACTTCATCGAGCATTTGCCCGACGGCTACGACACCGAGCTCGAACAGCGCGGCGGCAATCTGTCCCTCGGCCAGCGCCAGCTGATCAGCTTTGCACGCGCACTGGTGGCGGATGCGAAAATCCTGGTGCTGGACGAGGCGACGGCGAGCATCGATTCCTACACCGAGATGCTGATCCAGAAGGCACTGGTCACGCTGCTGGAAGGCCGCACCGGGCTGGTCATCGCGCACCGGCTGGCGACCATACGCGGCGCCGATCGCATCATCGTCTTACAGAACGGCGAGATCGTCGAGAGCGGCAACCACGAGCAGCTGATGGCGGCCAAGGGCCTCTATGCCAGGCTCTACAACATGAACTACGTATCGTTCGACGATATTGCCGAGGAAGACATAGGCGCGCTGGCCGGCAAGGCGACGTGAGCTGCTGCCGGTTCGGCTCGACTGGAAATGGTGCGGGGCCAAAACTCGTCGTCGACCAATTCGGCTTCAGATGTCGACACGTTTCAGCTCGCCTTCCAGCGTAAGCCCGGCGTCACGCCTGCCGGCGCGTTCGGGTGGACGAGCCGCCGGCCGCCTTAAGGGCGATCCCGCGCAAATTCTGAATTCTACGCGCCGCCCAGCGCGCGCGATGGCACGCCGAGCTTGCGCCTGAACCTCAGCAAACGCCGTGATGATGGCTTTCGTTCCTTAGCCGTCGGATGAAAATCGCCGGGGAACAGGAAGGCTTGCTGGGAGTTTAGTTCTCCGAGCCGCGCCGTGAACGGCGCGGCAGCGAAGGAGACGGCATATGGGCCTGGGTACCATTCTTATTATCATCCTGATCATCGCGTTGCTCGGCGGCTTCAGCGGCCTCGGCGGCGGCCCGTTTTACGGCACTGGTTACTATGGCGGCGGTGGCCTCGGGCTGGTGCTGATCATCGTGATCATTCTGGTTGTTCTCGGGCGAATATAGGTCGCCATTGGCGGCCGCCGAGTTCTAAGGCCGCGTTTTCGCCTGACATCGAGGTTGAAGACATGGCAGCTGAAGACATTGCTGGTCCGGAAACACTGGGCCGGCGTCGGCGCGAGCGAACGCGACGAGCTGGGATATCCTAATGGTGGCACTATCCTAAGGCGGCGGGCGTAAGCTGCAGACCCCGACACCCGCCTGGCGGCCGTGGCGTTCATCGAGGCGGATCGGACGCTTCGAGAAACCCAGGACGGCGACGAGGCGGGTTCGGCCTTTCTCGCTCTTGTCGACAAGGGCAGCATCGGCCTGAAGGCCGCAATGGCAGGCACGCCTTACGCCTGAACGCGGTCAACCCGCCGTAACTCCGCCAGCAGAAACACCACCAGCACGCAGCACAGCAGGCCAAGCGACAATGGCAGTCCCTGATGTCCGGTCAGTTGCATCGCCAGCCCGGCCACGGGTGAGCCGACGATGCCGCCTACCCCCCATACGAACGCGAAGGCGGCATTGCCGGCGATCAAGGCTTGACCGGTGAAACGCTCGCCGAGCTGGATCAGCGACAGCGTGTAGATCCCGAACGAGACCCCGCCCCAGACGAAGAAGAGCGGCCAGACAAGCCATGTAGCGAAGAGCAACGGCAACAGCAAACAACCGGCCAGGCAAGCCAGGACACAGAACAGCATCATCGGCTTCGAGCCAAACCGTTCGGCGGCGCGCCCAAGCACGACCTGCAGCACGGCATTGCCGGCGATGAAACAGGTGATGAGCGAAGCGATGCGCTGCTCAGTGCTGCCGAGCGCGGCACCATAGACCGCGAACAGCGAAAGCAGGACTTGCTCGAAGGCGGCAGCCGTGAGGACTGCGAACAAGAGCAGCGGCGCCAGCGCGAAGAAGCCGCCGACCGACACCGCTTCGCCCTCACGCGGCATGTCGGGCAGGCGCGGCGCGACGGCAAGCACGATCAGGCCGCAGACAAGGAAGGCCGCGCTGCCGATGATGAAGGGTGGCCATCCTTGCGTGCCGACCAAGCCTAGCGACAGCGGGCCGAGGCCAAAGCCGGCGGAAACGATGGAGGAGTATAGGCCCATGATGCGGCCTCGGCGTGCGGCGGGTGTGATCGAGACCAGCCAGGTTTCACTGATCACGTAAAGCGGATTGGCAAAGAAGCCGAGCAGGAAGCGCAACGGCATCCAGGCCCATACATCCTGCGTCCAGGCAATCGCGATCAGGACGGTTGCTGCCAGGATCGAACACACAACCGCAAAGCGCGCCGCGCCCACCCGCCGGACCAGCGCCGGCGTGAAGAGCGACGATATAATGAAACCCAGAGGCGTCATCGCGGCCGAGAGGCCGATAAGGCCCGGTGTCGTCCCTTGCCGTTCCAGGATGAAGCTGAGCAGCGGATACGTCAGCCCCTGTGCTATGGCGAACACCGTAACTGTCGCGATGATGCCGGCCATCGCGGCCCATGCGATGTGGTTCTCCGGCGGTGACGTCGCGTCTTCGGCGCTCATGCCGACTTCGAAGCAGGATCGGCACGTTCCGGCAAGGGCAAATGCCGGCAAAGTGCCGCGGCACGCCCAAACAGGCGGTCGGGTCTTATCCGCGACATCAACTCACACTTGCCAGAAGCGTTTTACGATTTCGGCCTCGACCTGGCGTCTGGTCAGACCGATATCGTCGATCAGGTGCGGATTGGCCTCCGCCATCTGCTTGAGGTCCCAGCGAAAGCGTATCCGCTCGCGCCAGGCCGCGATCATGCCCCGCGGGCTCGTCAGATGCGGGCGAGGCGACACCGCCTTTTCCGGCCAGGCTGCACGAGCAGAAGCAAGGGTATCGTTCATGGCAACCTCCATTCGGTTTAACGGGCGACAGCCCTCGGCTTGCAAGAGGTTGAACTCTGCCGCATGCGGACGGCGCCGTAATTAAGCCCGGCCAAATAGTTCTCAAAAGTTCCAAACTGGCTAGAGCACCTCGCCGTTTCATGGAAACGGCGAGGTGCTCAACTCTTTGTTTTCACGCCATACGTCCGTGAAGCGCTCCGCCGCGCTTTCCCGTGGGAAAACCGCCTTCACACCTTCCCTGGAATTGCTCTATAGATGCGCGTTATGCAGGGATCGCGCTTTGCCTTTGGTCCGTTCGTGCTTGATCCGGGTGCGGGAACACTCCTTCGGGACCAAGTTCCCGTCGCCGCCGGCCACCGCGGACTGCAGCTGCTGGCGGCGCTCGTCGCCCGGCCCGGCGAGATTGTGGCCAAGGCCGAGTTGATGGATGCGGCATGGCCAGGCACCGCCGTTGAGGAAGGCAACCTCACCGTCCAGATTGCGCAATTGCGCAAGCTGCTGGGTCCGGCCACGAACGGCGGAGAATGGATATCGACCGTTCCGCGCGTCGGCTATCGCTTCGCCGGCGCCATCGAACAGCTCGGCGACGAGAAGCGACAGGCTTTGCCGCTGCCCGCCAAACCGTCGATAGCCGTGCTGCCCTTTGCCAATTTCAGCAACGACCCCGAGCAGGAAGCCTTCGCCGACGGGTTGACCGAAGACCTGATCACCGACCTGTCGAGGATCGGCGGCCTGTTCGTCATCGCGCGCAACTCGACCTTTGCCTACAAGGGCAAGGCGGTGGATGTGCGCGAGGTCGCCAGAGAACTTGGCGTGCGCTATCTCTTGGAGGGCAGCGCCAGACGCGCCGCCGGGCGCGTGCGCATCAACGCCCAGCTGGTCGACGCGCTGAGCGGCGAGCATTTGTGGGCAGACCGCTTCGATCGCGGCCTGGAAGATATTTTTGCCGTTCAGGACGAGGTGACGGCCAAGATCGTCGAGGCGCTGCTTGGCCGGCTGCGCGCGCCGCTGCCGCGCAACCGGCCCCGAAATCTCGAGGCCTACGATCTGTGCGTGCGAGCCCGCAACCTGATCGACGTCTCGCCGGAGACGGCGCGCGAAGCGCATCTGTTGCTGACGCGCGCGCTTGCGCTCGATCCTGACTATGCCGAAGCCTATCGCTGGCTTGCCATGAACCACTGGATGGGATGGGTGCATTGGGGAGAGCCCATTGAGCCTGCCCGCGGCCTTGCCCTGGAACTGGCGCGCAAGGCTGTGGCGATCGATCCCAACGATGCCGGCTGCCACTGGGTGCTTGCTAACCTGCTTGCCTATGAGCGCAGATTCGACGAAGCGGATGTGGGATTTGCCAAGGCGTTCGAACTCGACCCGAACGAGGCCGATGCCTGGGCGACATTGTCCGACATCGCGGTCCTGGCCGGGCGCGTCGACGACGGCCTCGACTATATCGGCAAGGCGTTCCGGCTGAACCCGTTTCCGGCAAGCTGGTACTACCTGACGCTCGGCCAGGCGCAATATGCGGCGCGCGACTATGAAGCCGCCGTCGAGACGACGCGCCGGGACGAGACGTATCGGACAAGCTCGCGCCGTTTCCTTGCGGCAAGCCTTGCGCAACTCGGCCGGATCGACGAGGCGCGCGCCGAGGTCGACCTGTTCCTTGTCGCGAACCCACATTTCACCACCCGCCACTGGGTCGAGACGGAGCCGTTCCGCGACACTGCCACGCTCGACCATTTCGTCGATGGCTTCCGAAAGGCCGGCCTTCCGGAGTGACGGACCGGCGTGCTCGATCGATGCCAGGCACCGTCGGTTGCGGATCAATCCTGCCAATGTTTGCAAGTCGCGAGGCCGCTCGACCGATCTTGCTTCCGCGTGCAGTCATCCAACAGCGATGCAGCGAAGCGGCGCGCGAAACCTCTGTCACGGTGAAGCCGGCTGGAACGGCCACGATCGATCCGGCCACGGGTGAGCGCTGGGCGGCGGCTGGCGACTGCCTGTTGCGCTCTCGTCTGCAATGCCGGCATCGCGGTAGCCGTGGGCAATGATCGGCTTGCCTCGTTGAGCTTTCAGCGACGCGCTCCGACAACTCGCGATGATTTTTCTAGATGCCGGATGATTTTTCTAGATGCTGTTTATCGAAGCACGATCTTTTCCGAAAACCGGTTCCCACTTTTCGGGATCATGCTCTCGCGGCTGGCGTGATCGAGAAGTCCGCGCAATCTGATTGTCCGAGCGCCCTTCGGCTTTCCTTGTTTGAGGTCGGCAGCGGGAGTAATAGTCGCCACGGAATTGCGAGGAGGAAAAGATGACGCTGAACTTCGACCCGAAGGCGAAGGCCACGGCGTTGTACCATGGCGAATTCCGACCGATGTTCATTGGCGGCAAGTGGGTCGCGGCGCAGTCCGGCCAGGAGATGCAGGCACTCAATCCGGCAACAGGCGAGGTGCTCGCGACAGTGCCGCGGGGCGGGGCTGCCGATATCGACGTGGCGGTGGCCGCCGCACGCGCGGCCTTCGAAGGCCCATGGTCCAAATTCTCACCCTACGAGCGGCAGTGCGTGCTGCTCAGGATCGCCGATCTGTTCGAGACGCATTGGGAAGAGCTCAGCGTTTCCGACACGCTCGATATGGGACTGCCGATCACGCGCACGCTCGCCAACCGGCGCCGCGTCATCGGCATGCTGCGCTTCTATGCCGGCATGGCGACGGCGCTGCATGGCGAGACGATCGACAATTCGATTCCCGGCGAGATCGTCACCTTCACCCGGCGCGAGCCGGTGGGCGTCGTTGGTGCGATCATTCCCTGGAACGCGCCGACCGCCGCCTCGATCTGGAAGATCGCGCCGGCGCTGGCGACAGGCTGCACCATCGTGCTGAAACCGTCCGAGGATGCGTCGCTGACGCCGCTGCTGATCGCGCAACTGATGCAGGAAGCCGGCGTGCCTGACGGCGTCGTCAACGTCGTCACCGGCACCGGGGCGGAAGCCGGTGCGCGGCTCGCCGAACATCCAGACGTCAACAAGATCGTTTTCACCGGTTCGACGCTGACCGGCCAGGCCATCGCGCGGGCAGCCGTGGCCAACCTCAAACGCGTTTCACTGGAGCTCGGCGGCAAGTCGCCGATAATCGTCTGCCGCGACGCCGACATCGACAAGGCTGTTCCGATCGCGGCGATGGCGGTGTTCGTGCATTCGGGCCAGATCTGCATTGCCGGCTCGCGGCTGTTCGTGGCGCGCGAAATCCATGACGAGTTCGTCCGCCGGCTCGCCGATTTCGCGGGCAGACTGCGGATCGGCCATGGCATCGAGGCAGAGACGGAAATCGGACCGCTCATCAATGCCAGGCAGGCAGGCAAGGTGGAGGGCTATATCAGGGCCGGCAGCGACGAAGGCGCCGAACTGGTCGCCGGTGGCTCGCGGCTGACCGGCGAGCTCTACGATGGCGGCAACTTCATTGCACCGACGGTCTTCGGCGCCGTGTCGGACCAGATGACCATCGCGCGCGAGGAGATTTTCGGCCCGGTCATTTCGGCGATGCCCTTCGACACGCTCGACGAAGCGGTGGCGCGTGCCAATGCGACGCCCTATGGCCTGGCCGCCGGCATCTTCACCACGCATCTGGGCACCGCGCACAAGCTTGCGCGCCGGGTCAAGGCCGGCTCGGTCTGGGTCAACATGTACCATGCCATCGACCCGGCGGTGCCGTTCGGCGGCATGAAGATGTCGGGTTATGGCCGCGAGGGCGGCATCGAGCATCTGCACGAGTATCTGGAGACCAAGTCGGTCTGGATCCAGACCGACTGATATTCGCGCGGCGTACTCTGCGAAATCACGATGAAACCACAAGGGCCAGGACGGCGGCGCAGTCACCGGCTTTGACCAGGCCGGGGAAATGCCGCGCCGCCAGAATGCCGGACATTTTTGCCCGGATTTCCTGCGGAGCGATGCCGGTGCGGCCGGTGGAATGGATGCGCGCCAGCACCGAGCCTTCTTTCACAGGCTCGCCGAGATCGACCATGGTTTCGATCATGCCGTCCTCCTCGGCGAAGGAGAAACAATCGCCTGACGGCATGTCGAGCCACTGAGTTCTGCCCTTCTCGACCGCACCATCAACAATGCCGGCATGGCGCAGCACATTGCTGATGCCGCGCCGCGCGATCCGCACAGTCTGTGCGCGCGAGGTGCCGCCGCCGCCAAGCTCGGTGCTGACGAAGACCTTGCCCATTTCCTCCGCCGCCGTGTCATACATGCCGACGGAGTCGATCTCGATCATGCGCATCGAGAACGGGGCAGAGAATGCGGCGACCGCGTCGAAGGCTTTCTGCTCCAGTGCCTTGTCGGGCACGGTGTGCGCGGCACAGAAGGGCACGAAATCCAGCGTCCTGCCGCCGGAGTGGAAATCGAAGACGAGGTCGGCGCGCGGCAGCAGTTCGCGTTGAAAGTAGTCGGCGATCTTCTCGGTCACCGTGCCGTCGGGGCGGCCGGGAAAGCTGCGGTTCATATTGCCCTTGTCGATCGGCGACGTCCGCGTGCCGGCGCGGAAGGCCGGATAGTTCATCGCCGGCACAATGATCACCGTGCCGCTGACCTGTTTGGGATCGAGCGTGCGGGCAAGATCGTAGAGCGCCAGCGGCCCCTCATACTCGTCGCCATGGTTGCCGCCGGTGAGCAGCGCGGCCGGCCCCTTGCCGTTGCGGATGACGCAGATCGGGATCATCACCGAGCCCCAGGCCGAGTCGTCGCGGCTGTAGGGCAGGCGCAGGAAACCATGTTGCACGCCGTCCTTGTCGAAATCGACGGTCGGCGCGATCGGAGATGGGCGGAGGCTAGGCATCGGGCTCAATTCTTCACCACCAGTTTGCGCGGTACATTGGCGAGGCACTCTACACCGGTTTCGGTGATCAGGATGGACTCGGTGATTTCCAGTCCCATCGTCTCCAGCCACAGGCCGGTCATGAAATGGAAGGTCATGCCGGGCTTGAGTTCGGTGCGGTCGCCGGGGCGCAGGCTCATGGTGCGTTCGCCCCAATCCGGCGGATAGGATAGGCCGATGGAGTAGCCGGTGCGGTTGTCCTTGACGATGCCATATTTCTTCAACACGGCGAAAAAGGCGTTGGCGATGTCCTCGCAGGCATTGCCGGGCTTTGCCGCCGCCAGCCCCGCCTCCATGCCTTCCAGTGTCGCCTTCTCGGCATCGAGGAATTCCTGTGTCGGCTTGCCGAGAAAGACGGTGCGCGACAGCGGGCAATGGTAGCGGTTGTAGCAGCCGGCGATCTCGAAGAAGGTGCCCTCGCCCGACTTCATCGGCTGGTCGTCCCAGGTGAGATGCGGCGCCGAGGCGTCGGCGCCCGACGGCAGCAGCGGCACGATCGCCGGATAGTCGCCGCCGACGCCATCGACACCGCGCGTGCCGGCATCGTAGATCTCGGCGACCAGATCGCATTTGCGCATGCCGACCTGGATCTTGTCGACGATGCGCTGGTGCATGGCTTCGACGATGCGGGCCGCCTTGCGCATATAGTCGATTTCAGTCGGGCTCTTCACCGCGCGCTGCCAATTGACCAGCGCTGTCGCGTCGACGAAGCGGGCGTTGGGCAGGTGCTTCTGCAACGCGGCGAAGGCGGCAGCCGAGAACCAGTAATTGTCCATCTCGACGCCGATGGTCAGCTTGCCCCAGCCGCGATCACTGAGCACTCTGGCCAAAAAATCCATCGGGTGGCGCTCGGTCGACTGCACGTAGTGGTCGGCATAGCCGACGATGTTGTCATGCGCGAGATAGGCGGTGCGCTTGGCGCCATTGGCATCCTGGCCGCGACCGTACCAGACCGGCTCGCCCGATGGTGGCACGATCACCGCCTGATGCACATAGAACGACCAGCCATCATAGCCGGTCAGCCAGGCCATGTTGGATGGGTCGCTGATAACAAGCAGATCGACGCCTTTCCCCTCCATGGCTTTTCGCGTCTTGGCGAGGCGATCCGCAAATTCGCCACGCGAGAATTTTAGGTTCGGCTGCATTGTTCTTGGTCCTCGTTTGTTGGGGTCCTGGAGCCCGTTTTCACTTCGTTGGATCCGGCTCCAGGAATTTTTTGCTTGAGCATGATCTGATCGGAAAACCGGTTTCCACTTTTCCGGATCATGCTTGCGGCCAGCATCAGCTCTCGAAAACGGTTCCGGCATTGGCCGCCCGCGCCCGGTCGCGAGCGAGCGTGGCGATCGCCGTATCCTGCACGCCGGTGCCGGTGAGGTCGGCAATGGTGATATCGCTGGGTGAGCGCCTTCCGTGCCGTTCGCCGGCGATGATCTGGCCGAGTTCGGTGACCTCGGCATCGGCTCCCATCACGCCCGATGCGATGGCGTGATGCAGTTCTCCCAGACGCCGTGTCTGCTTGGCGCTGTCGGCGACATAGAGATCGGCCATGCGCAGGATCGCCGGCGCGATCTCGTTCTTGTGTTCGGCATCCGAGCCCATGGCGGTGATGTGCTGCCCGGCAACGACAAAGCCGGCCTTGATCAGCGGCTCGGTCGACGGCGTGGTGGTGACGATGATGTCGGCGCCGATGGTTGCTTTGGCTGCATCCGGCTCGGCGCGCACGAGGACGCCAAGTTTTTCGCGCAGCGCGCCTGCGGCCGCCTCCGCCTTGACGGCATCGCGCGCCCAGATACGTGCCTCGGCGATCGGCCGCACCAACATGAGCGCTTCGAGTTGCAGCCCGGCTTGCACGCCGGCGCCGAAGATTGCGGCGACGGACGAATCCGGCCGCGACAGATGCTTCGCCGCGACGGCGCC
Organism: Mesorhizobium sp. LSJC269B00; assembly: GCF_000502815.1. Taxonomy (NCBI): domain Bacteria; kingdom Pseudomonadati; phylum Pseudomonadota; class Alphaproteobacteria; order Hyphomicrobiales; family Phyllobacteriaceae; genus Mesorhizobium; species Mesorhizobium sp. LSJC269B00. The sequence goes on along the minus strand of NZ_AYVN01000002.1, from coordinate 290,290 downwards.
GGCAGCAGCGGTGCGGACATCGGTGAGATAGCCATTGTCGAGCAGCAGCGCCTCGACCACACCGGTTCTTGCCGAGAGCAACACCATCATGCCGCCCCCGCTGGGCAGACCGAGCTTCGGATTGTCGAAGAAGCCGGAGCTTATCTTGACGACGAAACCGTCTATTCCAGGCACATAGGCCGACTTCACATCGACCTCGCCGCGCTGCTCGTGAATGTCCAACCGCAGGATCGGCGGCATCGCCACCGGCAATGTGGCGAGCGCGCGGAAAGCGTTTTCGACGCAGGCGACCGCGTCGAGATCGAGCGGCACGATTGTGCGCAGTTCCTTCTCGGTGAGGATCGTCATCCGGCTCATGCGACGCGCTCCGCGAAGGCGCGCACTGCGAATGATAGTGTTCCGTCACACCCCCCTCTGGCCTGCCGGCCATCTCCCCCGCAAGGGGGGAGATAGGACTGCACTCCTGCCTTCGCCAATCTCCAGCGCAGCAAGAACAGCGACCGCATCGAAGCTGCCGATCTCCCCCCTTGCGGGGGAGATGTCCGACAGGACAGAGGGGGGTGGGCGGGAATTCGGCGTGGGAGAGTTTTCATGCCGCGCGCTCCGCGATTGCGTCACCGCAGACGATCTTGCGATGCGTGTTCATGTCGATATTGCGGCCCGAGAGAAGAACGACCACCAGCCCGGTCGCCCTGACCTTGCCGGCGAGTAGCGCAGCGATGCCGACCGCTCCGGCGCCTTCGACGATCTCGCGCTCCTGTTCATAGGCATGGCGGATGCCGGCGGCGATCTCGTCCTCGCTGAGCAGGATGACGTCGTCGAGCAGATCGCGGCACATGGCGAAGGTCAGCCGGTTGTCGAGACCGATGCCGCCGCCGAGCGAATCCGCCAGTGTCGGCAACTCCTCGATCTCGACCGGCCGGCCGGCGTCGAGGCTGGCCTTCATCGCAGCACCACGTGCCATCGAAACACCTATGATTTTTGTCCCGGGGCTGACGCCCTTCACGGCGGCGGCAATGCCCGAAGCAAGGCCGCCACCGGAGAGTTGCACCAGGACGAGAGCGGCGTCCGGGACCTGCTCGATCATCTCCAGTCCGAGCGTGCCTTGCCCGGCGATGATGGCCGGGTGGTCGAAGGGCGGCAGCATCACCACTCCCTCCTGCGCCACCAGCCGTTCGACCTCCTGCTGCGCCTCGTCCTGACTGTTGCCGATGATGCGGACATCCGCGCCAAGCCGACGGATTTCGTCGAGCTTGTTGCCCGGCACCAGTCGCGACATGCAGATCACCGCACGCATGCCTTCGAGCTTCGCGGCATGGGCCAGCGCACGGCCATGATTGCCGGTCGACGCCGCGACCACGCCGCGCGCCTTCTCCTCGGCGCTCAGCGAAGCAACGGCATTCGAGGCGCCGCGCAGCTTGAAGCTGCCGGTGGTCTGGCGGTGTTCAAGCTTGAGGTGGACCGGGATGCCCAGTCGTTCGGAAAGGCTGTGAGATAACCCTGTCGGCGTGCGTTCGATTTTGCCGGCAATTCGCTCCCGGGCGGCACGAATATCGTTAAGGGTGACTGTCGTCATGATCGTCAATCGCGCGGCAAAGGCAGCGTCATCAGACGGCCAAATTCGGGATGCGACGTCCCGTCGCCACACAACCGCAAACAATTCCAGGCGCTGGCCTGATTGCTGGTGACGACCGGGCGGTCGATCGCCTGTTCCATGCCGGGAACCGCGAGCGCTCCGCGCAATGCGGTGCAGGACACGAACAGTGCATCGGCCTGCGCATGCGTCGCCTCACGAGCTAGGTCGACGATCGCTGCCGGCGCAATGCGCGCCATCTCGCGATCGTCCTCGAAGCCGAGGCAGGTGAAGCTGACGATCTCAAAGCCGCGCTCGCCGAAATACGTCGCCATCGGCCTGGAGGTTTCGACGGTGTAAGGGGTGAGGATGCTGATCTTTTTCGCGCCCAGCGCCTGCAGCCCGCGCACGCCGGCCATCGGCGGCGTGACGACGGGAACACCCGGCTTGGCAGACTGGATCGCGGCCTCGATTTCAGCGTCGCCAATCACCACCGAGGCCGAGGTGCAGGAGTAGCAGATCGCGTCGAGCGGCTCATCGGGCAGGATGAGGGCAGCACCCGCCGCCAGCTCGGGCTGCATCTTGCGGAGATTCTCGGGTGTGGTCGGATTCTTGTAGGGAATGCGCGCGACATAGACGCCGACCCGCTCGCTCGCCACCATGCGGCGGAAATCCGGTTCGCTGGTGTGGTCGGTGGCAAGGATGATCAGGCCGACGCGCTTTTCCAGCGGGCGCGCATCGAGCGCCGGCCTTGTCGGCATCAGCCTGATCTCGGGCAGCGGTTTCATCTCAGAATTACCTTTCGATCTTGCCGTAGCGATGTTCCAGCCAGCGCAGCAGCACGACCGAGAAGAGGCTGATGACGAGGAAGAAAGCGCCGACCAGCGTGATCGGCTCAATGTAGCGATAGTAGGTGTTGGCGACGCTCTTTGCCTGGTTCATCAGCTCCAGCACGGTGATTGCCGATAGCAGCGGTGTCTCCTTGAACATGGCGATGAAATAATTGGCCAGCGCCGGGATCATCGGTGGGATCGCTTGCGGAATGATGATGTTGGTCCAGGTCTGCGTGGCGCTCAGATTGCAGGCCTTGGCCGCCTCCCACTGGCCGCGCGGCACGTTGTCGATGCCGGCGCGATAGACTTCCGCCGTGTAGGTGCCGTAGTGCAGGCCGAGCCCGATGACGCCGGCGACCAGCGGCGGCAACAGGATGCCGAAATCCGGCAGGACATAGAAGATGAAATAAAGTTGCACCAGAAGTGGCGTGCCGCGGATGAATTCGGCCGCCCAGCCGACGGTGCGCGACAGGACCTTGTTGGGCGAGCGTCGCGCCAGCGCGATGCCCAGACCCACGATAGCGGCCAGCACGGAGCCGAGCAGCGTTGCCAGGATGGTGATCTTCACGCCCTGGATCAGCGTCGGCAGGATCTCCCAGACGAAGTTCCAATCCCAATCCATCAGGAAGCCCAATTTATCAGAAGGGCATTGGCCATCAGACGCGCACCCCGTCGAGGCCGCGCGCCATGCGGCGTTCCAGAGAACGCACGCCCCAGGAGATGATCAGCGCCAGGGCGAAATAGATGATCAGGATGGTGGTGAACGGCGCCAGCGTGTTGCCGGTCTGCGAGCGCACGACCTGCGCCTGAAAGGTGAGATCGGCGAGCGAGATCAGCGACACCACGGAGGTCGCCTTGAGCAGCTCGATGGCGTTGTTGCCGAAGGTCGGCAGCATGACCAGCAGCGCCTGCGGCAGGATGACATGGCGCATACCTTGCCAGCGGGCGAGGTTGAGCGCGATGCAGGCTTCATATTGTTCGCGGCCGACCGACTGGATGGCGCCGCGTACCACCTCGGCCGCATAGGCGCCGACATTGAGGCCCAGCGCCAGCACACCCGCCTGCAGCGGGGTCAGTTCGAGGCCGATCAACGGCAACACGAAATAGGCAAAGAACAGCTGCACGAAGATCGAGGTGCCGCGGAAGAATTCTATATAGGCGGTGGCCAGCCAGCGCAGCGCAAAGAAGCGCGACACGCGGCCCATGCCGGCGAGGAAGGCCATGATCAGGGCGAGCACCGACCCCATCAGCGTCAGCTCGATGGTGACAAGCGCTCCCTGCAATATGAGGCCGAGGTAGCCGGACCACTGGGTCATTCGGGTTCCAACGTTGGCGGTTAGCTTCCTTCTCCCCGTTCACGGAGAGAAGATGCCAGTCCACCCTCCGAAGCTGCAGCGCAGCTGCTGCGGAGGACGGGCAGGCAGATGAGGGGCAGCGCTAAATTCTCAGAACTTGGCGCCGCCCCTCATCCGGCCCTTCGGGCCACCTTCTCCCCGTGAACAGGGAGAAGGCAAAAACGGCGCTATTTCGCCGCGCAGAGCTTGTCCCGCGTGGTCGACATCGCGGCTGCGGCCGAGAAGCCGTAGGGCTCGATGATCTTGGCGAACTCGCCGGATTTCTTCAGCTTGGCGAGCTCGACATCGAAGGCATCGCGCAGGGCCTCATCGCCTTTCTTGAAGGCGGCGCCGTCGCAATAGACCGGCGCGCCGACCACCGGGGCGATGACTTCGAGGTTCGGATCGTTGGCTTTCTTGACGAGGTCGTTGATCGACAGGACGGGAAGCGAATAGGCATCGATGCGACCGTCCTGCAGCATCTTCAGGCCGCTCTGGCCGTCCGGCACGACGATGACGCGCTCGCGCGGCACGCCGGCGTTGAGCGCCAGCTTCTCCTCGGTGCCGCCGCCCGGCGCGCCGATGGTGGCCGACGTGTCCTTGGCGACGTCCTCGTAGCTCTTGAAGCCCTTCGGATTGCCCTTCTTCACCAGCATCGCCTCGGCGTCGCACAGCACCGGCTCGGAATAGACGACCGCCGCGCAACGCTCCGGCTTCATGAACAGGCCGGCGGTGACGACGTCGAAGCGGCCGGCCTGCAGGCCGGGAATCATCGCGCCATACTCCGAAATGGAAGCGACGATGTCGGCAACACCGAGGCGCTTGAAGACCTCGCGCGCCACGTCGGGCGCCGCACCCGAAACCTTGCCGTCGGCAGCGACCGCAGTATAGGGCGGCTCGTTGGCGATGGCGACGCGGGCAAAGCCCTGTGCCTTCAATTGCTCGAGCTTGCCGTCATCGGCCGAACCGGTGCTCGACGCGGCGAGCACCGCCGTCAGTGCGAGACCGGCGACGCCGGCCAGAATGCCAAGTTTCTTCATTGTTCCCAACTCCTTGTTGTCTTCTTGGTTTTGTCTGGGGCGGTCTTCCGCCCCGCAAAGCGGTCAGACACGATGTCCGGCTGCGATGATCTTCTTCAGGAAGCCTTGCGTGCGCTCCTGCTTTGGATGGCGGAAAATCTCGTCTGGTTTGCCCTCTTCGACGATCTTGCCGCGGTCGAAGAACAGCACGCGGTCGGCGAAGTCGTGGGCAAAGCCCATCTCGTGGGTGACCAGCAGCATGGTCATGTCGGTCTCTGCGGCGAGCTTGCGCATGACATTCATCACCTCCTCGACCAGCTCCGGATCGAGGGCCGACGTCACCTCGTCGAACAGCATGATCTTCGGCGACAATGCCAGCGCACGGGCAATCGCCACGCGCTGCTTCTGGCCGCCGGACAGCTGCGCCGGCATCGACTTCGCCTTGTCGGCCATGCCGACCATGTCGAGCAGTTCCATGGCCCGCTTTTCAGCGGCGGCGCGAGGCGTGCCCTTGGTCAGCATCGGCGCCAGCGTGACGTTATCCATGACGCATTTGTGCGGAAACAGATTGAACAGCTGGAAGACCATGCCGATCTTCTGCCGCATCTTGGTCAGGTGCCGCTCGTCGGCGGGCAGCAGCTGGCCGTTGCGCTCCATGTGATAGAGCTGCTCGCCATCGATCTGGATATGGCCGCCGTCGATCTTCTCCAGCGTCATCAGGATTCGCAGGATCGTCGTCTTGCCCGAGCCGGACGGGCCGATCAGCGCCAGCTTCTCGCCGGGCATGACCTGCATCGACAGGCCGTCCAGTACCTTGAACGAGCCGAAGCTCTTCGAAATGGCGTCGACCTTGATGATGGGTGAGGACAAATGAATTTCCCCTGCTGGAGAAGCCTGTGCCCTTAACGATGCGGAACGCGCCAAATCATGTCAATTGGGAAAATAAAATCATGACAATATTTCCGGCACTGCATGATTCCAGAGCAATTCCCGCTTAGATTGCGAGCAGCAGATGCTCCGGATCGCCAAGCAGCAACTTGGTGACAACGCCGAGGCCGGCGCGCAGTTCCCCCTCGGTGGTCGAGCCGAGCGAGATGCGCACCGCCGGATGCCAGGGCGCATCCGAGATGCGGAAGGAGGTGCCGGGCGCGATCGCCACGCCTTGCAGGCGGGCCTGGGCGACGAAGCTTTCCTCGGCACGGTCCGCGGGCAGTTGCAACCAGACATGCAGCCCTTCGCGCCTGGCGCGATAACCAACCCCGCCCAGCACCTCGGCTGCGATGTCCTGGCGGCGGCGCAATGCCGCGCGCTGCCAGCGAACGAGTTCCATCGCCGTGCCGTCGGTCACCCATTTGGTGGCGATCTCGGCCACCAGCGGCGTCGCCATCCAGTTCGACACCAGATGCCGGTTGGCAACGGCGGCGACATAGCGGTCGGGCGCCGCGAGATAGCCGATGCGCAGGCCAGGTACGGTGATCTTGGTGAAGGAAGTGACGTAGAGCGTGCGCTCCGGCGCAAAGGCGGCGACCGGCGGCGGCCGGTCCTCGACCAGCGGACCCAGCACATCGTTCTCGATGATGGCGATGTCGTGCTTGCGCGCGACCGCGGCGATCTCTTCGCGCCGCCGAGCGTCCATCAGCGTCGCCGTCGGGTTGATCACCGACGGTTGCACGAATACCGCGCGAATGTCGGTGAGCCGGCAGACCTCGTCCAACGCCTCCGGGATCAGGCCATTGCCGTCGATCGGCAGGCCTTCCAGGTTGAAGCCGAGATAGCGCGCCAGCGGCACCAGCGTGTGGTGGCCGATAGCCTCGGTGGCGACGGTCGAGCCCGGCGGCGCCACGCTCATCAGCGCTACGGTCATCCCAGCAGTGGCGCCGTTGGTCAGGCTGATATTCTGCGCGGAGACGTCAAGCCCGCACAGTTTCAGCCATTCGACCGCCACCGCGCGGTGGCGCGGAAACACCATGTTGGGCCGAAACGACAGCGCCGAACTCGATGGCAGGTTTTCGGCCAGCCAGCCCAGCGCCTGCTTCAGCCGCTCCAGATGCATCGGCTCGCAGACCGGCTTCAGGATCGATAGGTCGATGACCTCGCCGAGGCGCTCCGGCAGATAGGGCGGCTCCGGTTCACGGCGCTGCGTCTGGACAAAGCTGCCGCGGCCGATCTCGCCCGAAATCAGGCCGCGCCGGATCAGTTCTTCGTAGGCGCGGCTGACCGTCTGCACCGACAGTTTTAAATCGTCTGCCAGCCTTCGATGCGTTGGCAGCCGCGCGCCATTGGCCAGCCGCCCGTCATGAATGGCGCGGGCGAACTGGTCGGCCAGCGATTGATAGGCTGGCCGGCGGAGGAGCGCAGGGTCGGGTTGCCATAATGTCATGACTTAATAGAGATCGAAATCAGTGCAATTGACAATCGAAATAATGCGCCGTCATGGTGATGCCGACAAAAAGCGGACGCCGATGACATCGAAACTCGACGCGGTCGACCTCAGGATACTCGACGCCATCCAGCGCGACGGGCGCATCACCAAGCTGGCGCTGGCCGAACAGGTCGGGCTGTCGCCGACGCCGTGCTGGATGCGGCTGCGCAAGCTGGAGAAGGCAGGCATCGTCTCGGGCTACCACGCCAGGATCGCCATGCGCGTGGTGGCGCCGGTCGCCACCGTGTTGATGGAGGTGACGCTGGCCAGCCATCGCCAGGCCGATTTCGACCGCTTCGAACGCGTCATCCGCGACATCCCCGAAATCGTCGCCTGCTGGTCGGTGGGCGGCGGCGTCGACTATGTGGTCAAGGTGATGACGCGCGACATCGACGCCTATCAGCGGCTGGTCGACGACCTGCTGGAGCGCGAGATCGGCATCGACCGCTACTTCACCTACATCGTCACCAAGACGGTGAAGGACGAAATCGTGCTGCCGATAGCCGACCTGCTGCCGGCGTCGGCATAAGCCCGGAGAGAATGTCTGTCGGGACGGCACAATAGAGAGAGTCTCTCTCCTTCAGGGCGTCGAAACAGTCTCTCTGTCTGCATGTGACGGATAGTCTTCCCGCATCGTCCGAACCGGGAGGCCTCGACCATGTCCGCGCATTTTGCCCGCTCGCATCGCCATGAGGCGCTCGACCGCCTCTCCGACCGCCGGCTGCTGCGCGAGCTTGCCTATGTCGATGGGCATTGGACCGCGAGCGAAGCGGCCGAAAGCTTTGAAGTCACCGATCCGGCCACAGGCGCGACGGTCGCGTTTGTCGCCGCGCTCGATGCGCAGCAAACGACAAGGGCAATCGGTGCCGCCGCGCGTGCCTTCCCGGCTTGGCGGTCACTGCTGCCGCAGGAGCGGTCGAGAATTCTGCGAAAATGGTTCGAGCTGATCATCGCGGCGAAAGACGACCTTGCCCTGCTGATGACTTTGGAACAAGGCAAGCCGCTGCAGGAATCGCTCGGCGAAATCGACTATGCCGCCTCTTTCGTCGAATGGTATGCCGAAGAGGCAAAGCGCCTCAACGCCGAGAGCGTCACCAGCCATCTGCCGAATGCCGAGATGATGGTGAGGCGCGAGCCGCTCGGCGTTGTCGGCGTCGTCACGCCCTGGAATTTTCCGGCGGCGATGCTGACCCGCAAGGCGGCCGCCGCACTCGCCGCCGGCTGCACCATCGTCGCACACCCGTCCTCGGAGACGCCGCTGTCGGCGCTGGCGCTGGCTGAACTCGGCGAGCGCGCCGGCCTGCCCGCCGGTGTCTTCAACGTCATCACCGGCAAGGCAGCGACGATCGTCGGGCGCATGTGCGAAGACCCGCGCGTCCGCGCCATGAGTTTTACCGGCTCGACGGAGATCGGCCGGTTGATCGCCGCACAGTGTGCTCCGACGATGAAGCGGCTGGTGATGGAGCTTGGCGGCCATGCGCCGCTGATCGTCTTTGCCGACGCCGATGTCGACAACGCAGTGAGCATTGCCATCGATGCCAAGTTTGCAACGTCAGGCCAGGACTGCCTTGCCGCCAACCGCATCTATGTCCAGCGCCCGATCTACGATCGCTTCTGCGCCGCCTTTGCCGAGCGCATCGAGGCGCTGCGGACCGGCAATGGGCTTGTCGAAAAGATCGATATCGGACCGCTGATGCATGAGCGCGCCGTGACCAAGGTCGAGGAACAGGTCGCCGATGCCGTCGCCCATGGCGCGCGCTGCCTCACCGGCGGCAAGCGGCATCAGGCCGGGCCGCTGTTCTACCAGCCGACGTTGCTGGCCGATGTCAGCGACGAAGCGCTGATCATGCGCGAGGAGACCTTTGGGCCGGTCGCCGCAGTCACGCCGTTCGACAGTGAGGACGAGGTGATCGCCCGTGCCAACGCCACAGAATATGGCCTCGTCGCCTATGTCGTTACCGAGAATGGCGCCCGCCAGCAACGTATGGGCCGCGCGCTCGACTACGGCATGGTCGCCATCAACCGCGTCAAGATCACCGGAGCGCCGATCCCCTTCGGCGGCGTCAAGCAATCCGGCATCGGCCGCGAAGGCTCGCGCCACGGGCTCGAAGCTTTCACCGATCTGAAGTACCTCTGTCTGGACGTCACATAGTCCGTCCGGCCATCTCTCAAGGAGTCAAAAAATGCTCGACCAGTCCAACGAACTCAACGCCTGGGATCGCGACCATTTCTTCCATCCTTCGACCCATATGGGCACGCATGCGCGGGGCGAGAGCCCGACCCGCATCATGGCCGGCGGTGAAGGCGTCACCGTCTGGGACAACAATGGCAAGAAGAGCATCGATGCCTTTGCCGGTCTCTATTGCGTCAATGTCGGCTATGGCCGCCAAAAGATCGCGGATGCCATCGCCACCCAGGCGAAGAACCTCGCCTATTACCACGCCTATGTCGGCCACGGCACCGAGGCTTCGATCACACTGGCCAAGATGATCATCGACCGCGCGCCGAAGGGCATGTCGAGGGTCTATTTCGGCCTCTCGGGTTCGGATGCCAACGAGACCAACATCAAGCTGATCTGGTACTACAACAACGTGCTTGGGCGGCCGGAGAAGAAGAAGATCATCTCGCGCTGGCGCGGCTATCACGGTTCGGGCGTGATGACGGGATCACTGACCGGGCTCGACCTGTTCCACAACGCCTTCGACCTGCCGCGCGCGCCGGTCCTGCACACCGAAGCGCCCTACTATTTCCGCCGCGCCGACCGCTCGATGAGCGAGGAGCAGTTCTCGCAGCATTGCGCCGACAGACTGGAAGAGATGATCCTGGCCGAAGGTCCCGAAACCGTCGCCGCCTTCATCGGCGAGCCGATCCTCGGTACTGGCGGCATCGTGCCGCCGCCGGCCGGCTACTGGGAGAAGATCCAGGCGGTGCTGAAGAAGTATGACGTGCTGCTGGTCGCCGACGAGGTGGTGACGGGCTTCGGCCGTCTGGGCACCATGTTCGGCTCCGACCATTACGGCATCAAGCCAGACCTCATCACCATCGCCAAGGGGCTGACCTCGGCCTACGCGCCGCTGTCGGGCGTCATCGTTGCCGACAAGATGTGGCAGGTGCTGGTGCAGGGCTCCGACAAGCTTGGTTCGCTCGGCCATGGCTGGACCTATGCCGCGCATCCGATCTGCGTCGCCGCAGGTGTCGCCAATCTCGAACTGATCGACGAACTGGACCTGGTGACGAACGCCGGTGAGACCGGCGCTTATTTCCGCGCCGAACTGACCAAGGCTGTCGGCGGGCACAGACACGTCGGCGACGTGCGCGGCGATGGCATGCTGGCGGCGGTCGAATTTGTCGCCGACAAGGACGACCGGGTGTTCTTCGACGCCTCGCTCAAGATCGGGCCGCAAGTGGCGACAGCACTTGCCGCCAGCGGCGTCATCGGCCGCGCCATGCCGCAGGGCGACATACTAGGCTTCGCGCCGCCGCTCTGCCTGACGCGTGAGGAAGCCGACATCGTCGTTTCCAAAACCGCCGATGCCGTCAACAGCGTGTTTTCCAATCTCTGAGATCGACCGTGAATGCCATGACCAAGACCCTCCCCGCCACCATGGCCGCCGTGCTGCTCACCGGGCATGGCGGACCGGAAAAGCTCGTCTATCGCAGCGATGTGAAAGTGCCTGTGCCTGCCGCCGGCGAGGTGCTGGTTAAGGTCAGCGCTTGCGGTATGAACAACACCGATGTCTGGGTACGCCAGGGCGCCTATGGCACGGAGGAGGACGCTACCGCCGTGTCGACGTGGCGGCGGCAAGGCAACACGCTTACCTTCCCGCGCATCCAGGGCACCGACACGGTCGGCACCATCGCTGCCGTCGGCGAAGGCGTTTCCCCGGGCCGTATCGGCGAACGGGTAATGGTCGACTTTTCGATCTACAACCGCGACGACGATTCGCTCGCCGACATCGACTATATGGGCCACGGTCGCGACGGCGGGTACGCCGAGTACCAGACGGTGCCGGGCGAGAATGCGCATTTCGTCGATACTGACATGAGCGACGTCGAACTCGCCACCTTCTGCTGCGCCTACCTCACCGGCGAACAGATGCTGGAGCGCGCCGGGCTGAAAGCCGGCGAACGCGTGCTGGTCACCGGCGCCTCGGGCGGCGTCGGTTCCGGCATCGTGCAGCTGGCGCGGGCGCGCGGCGCCATTCCCTATGCGGTCGTCGGCAAGGGCAAGGAGCAGGCGGTGCGCGACATCGGCGCCGAAGCGGTCATTACCCGTGGGGTTGCCGATCTTCCCGCCGCCGTGAATGAAGCCACTGGCGACCAGCCGATCGATGTGGTCGCCGATCTCGTCGGCGGCGCGATCTTCAACGACCTGCTGCGCATCCTGCGACCTGAAGGCCGGTACACCACCGCCGGCGCCATCGCCGGCCCGGTCGTGCAGCTCGATCTCAGGACCATGTATCTCAAGCAGCTGCAACTGCACGGATCGAGCCAGGGCACGCGCGCCGACTTCCGCCGCATCATTGGATACATCGAAGCGAAGAAAATCCGGCCGCTGGTCGGCGGCGTCTACAGGCTCTCCGATTTTCACAAGGCGCAGGCAGACTTTATTGCCAAGGACTTCGTCGGCAAGCTGGTGATCGTGCCGGACGCCATGTGGAACCCGAATATCCGCACATAACGCCCCTACGTCAGAGCTCGTCGTAAACGGCATCATCAACACCTTGCGGCGTGGAGTCGTCGAAACCCAGCATGCGGTTGGTGACGTAGCCGAATCCGACACCGGCGCCGGGATCGGCAAAACCGAGGGCGCCGCCCCAGCCGCCATCGCAGCGACGCGCGGCTGGCATAGGCGGCGTCGTCGAGTTGAAAGCCGGCGGCGAATTGTCGGCGCTTGAGACATAGCGCGCATGAGGCGAACCGGAATCATCGCAACGAATGCAATCCACAGGCCGGCAACCAGACCCTGCATCTTGACAGACGAGGCGAAAGCCAAAAGAGTGAAACCGGTTTCACTGGGGACCGCCGGTGCATTTCGATCTGTCCACTCTGCTCCCGCATCTGGGTTTTCTGGCGCGCGGCGCCGAACTCACGGCCGCGGCTTGCGCGCTGTCGCTGGTAGGAAGCGTCTTCATGGGCGCGTTGGTGGCGATCGCACGCACCTCCGCCTCGGCACTGCTTCGACGGATCGCCTTCGTCTATGTCGATCTCTTCCGCAATGTGCCGTTCATCGTCCAGCTGTTCTTCTTCTATTACGGCCTGCCCGAGCTCGGCATTTACATCGATGCCTTCACCACCGGCGTCGTGGCGCTTTCGATTGCCGGCGGCGCCTATGCCTCCGACATCATTCGCGCCGGCATCCTCGCCATCGACCAGGGCATCATCGACGCCGCTGAAGTGAGCGGCCTGTCCAGGCGCAAGATCTTCACCCGCATCGTGCTGCCGATTGCGCTGCGCACCTCCGTGCGACCGCTCGGATCCGTGCTCATCAACATGATCCTTACGTCCTCGATCCTCTCGACCATCACGCTCAACGAGCTCACCGGCTCAGCCCAGATCGTGGTCTCGCAGACCTATCGGCCCTTCGAGGTCTATATGGTGCTGCTCTGTGCCTATGCGGCCCTGACCTATCTGGTCTCGCTGGGCGTCACCCTGCTCCACCGCCATCTCAATCGGGACATGATGGAGGCGGTCGACTGATGCGGTTCAGCGACTTCACCTCCTACGACCTGATCCTGCTGGCGCAAGGTCTCGGCACCAACGTCGCGCTGTTTCTCATCACGTCGCTGATCGGACTGCTGATTGGCCTGAGCTGGGCGCTGGTGCGGTTCTACCGTGTGCCGGTTCTGGCCCAGATCGTCACCTTCCTGTCGGAGCTGTTGAAGAACTCGCCGGTGCTGGTGCAGCTGTTCCTGGTGTTCTTCGGCCTGCCGGCGCTGCTGCATATAAGGGTGACGCCGGTCACCGCAGCGACCATCACTCTGTCGGCGAACACCGCGGCATTCGTCTATGTCATCGCGGTCTCGGCGGTCGAGTCGATCGAACGCGAGCAGGTCGAGGCCGCGCGTGTCTTCGGCCTGACCCGGTGGCAGGTCCTGCGCCATATCGTTTCGCCCCAGGCTGCCGCCTTCGCGGTCGGCCCGCTCGTCGCGCTGCTGGTCAACCAGCTTCAGGTGACGTCGCTGATTTCTGTCATCGGCGTCGTCGACCTGACCAAGATCGGCCACATCCTCAACATGCGGACCTTGAAGCCGTTCGTGGTCTGGACCGTCGTCGGACTGCTCTACTATGGCGCGGCAAAGCTGGTCGCCCTGCTTGGCGAGCGTCTTGAAAACCGCCTGCGGGCGCACAGCGCCTGGCGGGGGCTTTAACATGCTCAAGATCGAAAACGTGCACAAAGCGTTCGGCGAGGTCACTGTGCTGGACGGCGTCGACCTGACGATCGCGCCCGGCGAAGTGGTCTCGATCCTCGGGTCGTCAGGGTCCGGCAAGTCGACATTGATCCGTTGCATCAACGGCCTCGAAAAGCTGAAGTCGGGCCGCATCACGGTCGACGATTTCGATGTCAGCAAGCCGAAGGAGCTGGCCGAGGCGCGCAAGCGCTCAGGCACCGTTTTCCAGCTGTTCAACCTCTATCCGCATATGAGCGCGCTTCAGAACATTACGCTCGCCCCGATCGAGGTGCTGAAGATGCCGCGCCCTGAGGCCGAGGCGCTGGCGCGCAAGCTGCTCGAGTCCGTCGGCCTTGCCGATCGGGCCAACGCCTACCCGGCGCAGTTGTCGGGCGGGCAGCGCCAGCGTGTCGGCATCTGCCGGGCGCTCGCCATGCAGCCGCGCTATCTGCTGCTCGATGAAGTGACCAGTGCGCTCGACCCGGAAATGACGGCCGAGGTGCTGGCCATCCTGGCTAATCTCGCCGCGCAAGGCACGACCATGCTGTTCGTCACCCACGAGATCGAATTCGCGCGCGAGATTTCCAACCGCATCGTCTTCCTCGACAAGGGCAGGCTGGTGGTCGATCTGCCGACGGATCGTTTCTTCGCCGCGGACGGCGGCCGGGCGCAGCCGCGGGTTGCGCAGTTTCTCTCCAGGATGCGCAAGGACTAGGAATGCTGCTGTTAGCCAACAACGAAGCATGGCCGGGATTCGAGACCTCGGTGCAAATGCTGCGCGATGGCGCCGTCAGCCTGGACGCGATGGTTGCCGGCATCGGCATGGTGGAGAAAGAGGTCAAGGTTCGCAGCGTCGGCTATGGCGGCTGGCCGAACATGCTGGGCAAGATGGAGTTCGACGCCGGCGTCATGGATGGCAATACAAGAGAGGTCGGTTCAGTCGGCGCTGTGCCAAGGACCTTGGCGGTCGCTGCCCTGGCCCAGCAGGTGATGAAGCGCCTGCCGCATGTGATGCTGACCGGCGAAGGGGCGCGGCGCTTTGCCAGCGAAATCGGTTTTGCCGAAGACGAAGTCTTGTTCGAGGACAGCAAGCGCGTCTGGTGGGAGCGGCTGCAACAGGAACTCACACCGCAACAGCTGGCGAAATTCCCCGATATCGATCTGGCGCCGCTCAGCCGTACTATCACCGATCCCGAGCGGGTCCGCGACACCACCGTCTTCCTGTCGGCGGATGCGCGGCGCGGCGTCCATGCCGCGAGTTCGACCTCGGGCTGGGCGTGGAAATATCCGGGCCGGCTCGGCGATTCTCCCATTCCCGGCGCAGGCTTTTACGCCGACAGCCGCTATGGCGCGGCGGCGTGCACCCATACCGGCGAGATGACGATGCGCTGCGCCACCGCACGGACCGTCGTGCTGGCCATGAAGCTTGGCCGATCCCTGTCGGATGCGGTCGCGCTGGCGGTCGAGGAACTGGCTGAACTCGACACCGGCTTCCTGGCCGGAGTGGTCATCCACGCCGTCGACGCCGAGCAGAACCACGAGGTGGTGAATTTCAGATGCGAGGGCGAGGTCCGCTACTGGCTCTGGAAGGATTCCATGCCCGCACCCGAATTGCGGGCAGCAAAACGCGTCACTAGAAAATAAGGAGGGAACCATGAAAACCGTAGTGCGTGCCTTCGCCGCGCTGGCCATCGTGGCCGGTTCGGCATTTCCAGCCCTTGCCGGCATGATTGACGACATCCGCTCACGCGGCACCATTCGCATCGGCGTATCGCTCGGCGGCGAGCCGATCGGCTTTCGGGATGCACAAAACAACCCTGTCGGCTACGATGTCGATGTCGCGACGCTGCTGGCGCAAAAGCTCGGCGTGCCGGTCGAGTTCGTCGACGTCTCGGGCGATGCGCGTATTTCCATGCTGGTGTCGGGACAGATCGATGTCGCGGTCGCAAACACCTCGGCAACGCTCGAGCGGGCCAAGACCGTCAACTTCACCATCCCCTACAACCGGGCCGGGCTGCGCGTCATCGTCCAGAAGGATGCCGGGATAACCGACCTCAAGGGGCTCGCCGGCAAGAAGGTTGTCGTCGGCCGCGGCACCACGGGCGAAACCTTCCTCAAGGCAGCCGTGCCGGACGCAGAGCTCGTTTATGTCGACCAGTTCGCGCCCGACGGGGTTCTGCAGCTGCAACAGAAGCGCGTCGATGCGGCGATCGAGGATTCCTCACTGCTCGATTACCTCGCAACCAAGACACCGAGCCTGGTGACGCTGCCTGGCCTCTATTCCAACGATCCGATCGGCATCGCGGTCGCCAAGGGCGATCCCGAATTCGTCCGCTGGCTCGACATGTTCGTGTCCGACTTCATCCAGTCGGGCACCTACGAGGCGACCTACAAGAAGTGGTGGGGGCCGGGCTCCAACCCGCCGGCGCTCAACCCGCTGTGGTGACACCCACTACCGGCAACCGATCGGCGCACACTCGAGGCGCCGTCGCAACGATCGCCGATGTCGCGCGGCTGGCAGGCGTGTCGCGTGCCGCGGCGAGCCGTGCGCTGTCGAGCGGACCGCGACCGGTCTCGGCGGACAAACGCGAACGTGTCGTGCAGGCCGCCGCGCAGCTCGGCTACAAACCCAATCTCCTGGCGCAAAGCCTGACCACCAAGACCGTCAATCTGGTTGCCGTCGTGGTCAACCACATTCACGACCTTTCAGATCTCGACCTGTTCGACCGTCTGCTCGACGCAATCCAGTCGATCGGCAAGCAGGTCATCCTCATCCGCATCGGCTCGGCGGAAGGGGTCGAGGATTTTCTGCGCAACGGCGTTGCCTATCATGTCGATGCCGCCGTGGTGTTCTCCGACTTTGCCGATGCAGCGACGGTGCGGCGCATGTTTCGCTCGGACCTGGTCATCATGCTGAACGGACTGCATGACGATCTGTCACCCACCGTCATTCCCGATGAAGGCGTCGGCATCGCCGAGGCCGTGGCGGATGCGGCGGCCAAGCGCGCG
Source organism: Mesorhizobium sp. LSJC269B00 (assembly GCF_000502815.1). NCBI lineage: Bacteria > Pseudomonadati > Pseudomonadota > Alphaproteobacteria > Hyphomicrobiales > Phyllobacteriaceae > Mesorhizobium > Mesorhizobium sp. LSJC269B00. The sequence continues at coordinate 273,708 of NZ_AYVN01000002.1, read as the reverse complement.
CGCACGGCCAGCCTGCTGACCGGCCGTTCGTCCTCGCGGGTCGAACAGCTGCGCATCGGCCACTACCTCGAAGCGTTCCGGCATCATGGAATTGAACTGCTGCAGACGGTCCAGGGAGACTATTCCTACGAGTCGGGCTATGCGGCAGCCGCCGGCCTGACGGGACGCGGCTGTCCCGATGCGGTCTTTTGTACGTCCGACGCGATGGCCATGGGTGTTCTGGATGTCTGCCGGGCGGATTTCCCCGACAACCGGCCCAGCCGCTTCCGCCTCTATGGCTTCGACAATGTGTCCCTGACCAATTTCGACGCCTACCCGATATCGTCAATCGGCTACGACAAATCAGACTATGTGGGTCATATCGTCGGCGCCCTCTCCAATCCGCAGGTCTTCATGCCCGGCCAGCCGCCTGTCGTTATATTGACCCGGCTGATTTCGCGCTTGACCGCGTAACTAGCGCCGATGTTGGACTGCTTGTCCGGCGTCGATCTCCCAGAGCTCGAACGGAGATCGCGCCGGACAATGTACCGGCGCCTACTGCAATTTCGCCTGCAGCGCGTTGACGTCGTCGGTTGTCATTTCACCGTCGGTCGTCACCTTGCCGTCGACGATCTTCCACAGCCGGAACGGACCGGTGATGTCGCCATATTTGTCGAAGCTGACCGGACCGATGACGCCTTCATAGCGGATCGGCCTGCCGTCCTTGATCAGGCCGAGCGCCTTGGCGAACTCGTCCTTGCCGGCATAGATCGGTGTGCCGGCAGGATCGACCGCCTTGTACATGGCATCCTTGATCTTGGCTGGATCCTCGGAGCCGGCAATGGCAATGGCGAGACCGACAATGGCGCCGGCATCATAGGAACGGTCGGCTGCCGGGTTCGACGGTTCGATGCCCGAAAACTCCTTGTAGTTTTTCAGGAAATAGTCGGTGGATGCCGTCGGGCTGGTGCCGGAAGAGGTACCATAGGCATCCTTCAGATAATCGGCGCCGACGGATTCGATGAAGTCCGGGCTGTTCATGCCGTCATTGAGCAGGAATTTCTGCACGCCGCCCTGCGATATCCAGGTGCGGGCGACCGTTGCGCCGTCGACCGGCGTGCTGACGAGGTAGAGTCCGTCCGGCTCGCCTCCCATCGCCGCCGTCACTTCCGAAGCATAGCTCGACTGCTTTTCATTATAGGGCGTGTCGGAGACGATGGTGCCGCCGAGCGCTTTGTAGGCACGCGAGAATTCGGCCACCATGTTGACGCCGAAGTCGTTGTTGACATGGATGATCGACAGTTTCTTGAAGCCCTTGTCGATGGCGTATTTGGCGGCGGCCACGCCTTGCAGCGCATCCGACGTGATGGTGCGGAAGAAGATGCCGTTGGTCTTGCCGTCGCGGCCAAGGGCGGTCAGCGTCGGCGAGGACGAAGCCGGCGACACCTGCACGATCTTGGCCGGCCCGGTGACCGAGGTCAAAATCGGGATCGACACCGAGGAGATGATGCCGCCGATGATCACCGGCACCTTCTTGACCTGTACCAGCTGGGTCGCGGCATCGACCGCGATATTGCCCTGGCTCTGGCTGTCGCGCGTGTCGGTTGCGAGATCGCAGCCGCGTACGCCACCGGCTTCATTGATGTCGCGGAAGGCCATTTCGACGGACTTCGCGCCGGCCTGGCCGTATTCGCCGGCCGGACCGGTGAGCTCCATGACCAGGCCGACGGTGATCTTGCAGTCCGCTGCGTGTGCGGCGCCGGCCATCGTCACGAGAGCCAGTGCTGTGGTGATTTGAAGTATCGTCTTCTTCATTGCCGTTCCCCTTTTCTTGTTTGAACTTTTGCCTGTTCAGCCTTCCGGCGCCTGCAGCCAGGTCTCATGCAGATGCCGCCATTCGACGCCGTTTGGTGCCGATGAACTGGTGGTGAAGACCGCACTGGACTGCCGGCGACTGTGTTTGCCGGCGCGCAGTTGCGCCTCGATGTAGAAGATGACGATCGTGTCCGCGTCCTGCCAACCCGGCCTGATGTCCTCGATCGATATGGCAAAACCGTCGTCGCAAGTGGCGCGGCTTGTCCGGACATGATCTACGACCGCGTCGCGATCGAGGATCTGGCCATTCGGCGCCACCATGGTGAGGCCTTCGCCCATGACAGCCTCGAAGCGGCCGAACTCCACAGCGTCGGCTCGCGCGGCGACAAACCAGTCGACGAAGAAGCGATGCAGGTCGATGATTTCAGCGCTGGCACGCGAAAAAAGGGAAGGCTCTCCGCTCATTTCTTCCCCGCATTGAGGTTGTAATGCATGATCGAGCCGTGGCGGCCATGACGGTCGCGCTCCAGCGCGTAGACATCGCCCGCGAGGCCGGTGCCTTGTGCGATGGCGGCAGCAATCCGCGCGCGATCGTCGGCGTCGAGCGCGACGTCCATGATTTTCGTATTGGCCAGCGCATGTGCCTGGTTGCGCGCACCCACAATGACGGCCGCGACCTGCGGCTGCTCGAGCACCCATGCCGAGGCGATGGTGGCAATGTCGACGCCGTGGCGATCGCCGACCGCTTTCAGCGCCTTGAGCAGGGACTGGAACAGCTCCCAGCCGCCGAAGTCGTCGATGATCAGCTTGTATTTGACCAGCGAGCGGTTTTCGAGCGGCGTGGAGGGCTCGGCCACGCCAAGCCATTTGTCGCTGAGGAAGCCGCCCGCCACCGAGCCGTAGCAGAGGAAGCGGACACCGTTCTTAGCGGCAAGGCCCGCAAGGCTGTTTGCCGGCCGCTGGTCGAGCACTGAATATTGCAGTTGCTGGCTGACCAGCGGGATGCCCGCGGAGAGGATTTCGGCTAGCCTCGGCGTATCGAAATTGGTGGTGCCGAGATTGCGCACCTTGCCTTCCAGCCGAAGCTCGTCGAGCCAACCCATCGCCTCGACGTAACGAGGCTGGTCATAATCCCACCAGTGAAACTGCACGAGGTCGATCCGCTCGGTCTTGAGCCTGCGAAGCGACTGATCGACGATGCCCCTGATGTAGTCGCGGCTGATGCCTGCCAGTCGTTCGAGGTCCGGCACCAGCTTGGTGTGCACCTTCATCCTGGCCGCGACATCGAGACCGCGCTCGCCGGCCAGCCGCAGGCGCGCGGCGCCGATCAGTTCCTCGACGCCGGTGTAGATGTCGGCGCAGTCATAGGTCCAGATGCCGGCATCGAAAGTGGCGATGAGGTCGGTCACCGCCTGGCTGCGGTCGACGGCGCCATGCCCGCCGGCCAGCTGCCAGCCACCGCGGATGACTCGCGAGATCCCATAGCCGGGGCTGAGTTCGATGGTCCTGGCGGTCATCCCTTGTCGGTCTCCTTCGGCAGCGGCACGGCCGTGGTTTCGGCATGGCTGAACCGCCGCTTGGCAAGCCTGACGATGCGGAGCCGGCTGGCGCAATTGGGATCGGGACAGGCGATCTCGGCATCCGAGGTCATCCAGTCATTTGCATGCGTCGGGCGCTGCTTTGCCGCCAGGAGCGGCAACACGGCCGAGATCGAATAGATCGAAAAACCCTGCCCTGCCGGCAGCGAGAGCATTTCGCCCTTGAGTTCGAAATAGTCGCCGGCCCTGGCGCCGCAATAGACCGGCTTGCCCTCGGGGATGACCGCTTCGACGCGCAGATCGAAGAGTTCGAAACTGTCGTCGGCCATTCAGGCCTCCACCAGGCTGAAGGTGATGTCACAGGCGCCGTTGCGGCGGATGACGCCGCAGGCGGCGGCAAACTGATCGCGCTCTCCGGCAAGCACTTGCGCGACCACGCTGCCGGCCAGCCAGCCGATCGGGAACAGCAGCCGCGCCCCCTGCCCGTAGTACAGGCCGATATCGAAGATGGCATTGGGATTGCCGCCCCACACGCGTGGCGGCACATAGGACAGCACGATATCGCCGGGCTGCGGCGTCAGCGTTGCATTCTCCGGTGGCAAAGACTGGGCATAGGCCTGGCCGTGGAGATCGGCTGACGGAACCGGGCACGAGATTTCCGGTCCTGTCCACATCGCATGGATGCCTGGGATGATGCGTGGCTGCGCCAGATACGCCAGCAGGAAGGCGGCATTCTCCGGCGCCTTTTCGGGCAATAGCAGCGCCGTCACGGAAAGCTTCGAGCGTGGTTCTGTGATGCCGATGGCGGGCTTGGGCATGTCAGTCCTTCGCCGATTGAAGTTTGTCGCGCAGGAAGGCGAAGGGGCGGCTGATGTCGGCTACCAGCGCCTCGCGCGCCGCTTGCGCATCCTGTTTGGCAAGTGCCGCGACAATTCGACGATGATAGTGGGCGGTATCAACCTCGCCTGCCTCGGAGAAGGCATAGATGGCGACGCGGATGCAGGGACCCGATTGAAGCCAGAGGCTTTCGATCATCGGGATCAGCACAGCCGAGCCGCAGCAGCGGTAGATCTCAAAATGGAAGCTCTGGTTGAGCGTCGCTTCGCGATCGATATCCTTCTTGTGCTTCAGGGCCCGCATCTCGTCCCACTCGCCCAGCATGGCTTCGATCGATGCGATCTGGCGCGGGCTCATGCGCCTGGCGGCAAGCGCTATCGCTTCGCCTTCGATGAGGGAGCGGGCACGCAGGAGGTCGTCGATGCGCTCCAGCGTGATCGGCGGCACGCGCACGGAACGGTTGGGCAGCGCCTCCAGCGCCTTTTCCGTGATCAGCCGGCCGAGCGCTTCGCGTACCGGCATGGTCGAGGTGACCAGCGCATCGGCAAGACCACGGATGGTCAGCACCTGGTTTGGCTCGAAAAGGCCACCGATCAGAGCACGGCGCAACTCGGAATAGACGCGATCCTGCACCGTCTCGCGGCCGACCGGCGTAAGCTGGGCTGCGATCGTCTCGTTGTTCTTTTCGATGGCAGCCTTCTGCATTACCGGCATTTGCCCCGTTTTCGGCTTGCGAATGAAATTAAAGCCGAATAGCGTGATCAAAGCAAGTGTGATCACAAATCAAAAATCAGGAGGCGACAACGATCGTCTTCGGCCAGAGGGTTTGATGAGCGATGCAGCGGAGCGCCAACGGCAGGAGACCCGTGCGCCAGTTCTGACGGCACGAAACGTCGTCAGGCGTTTTGGCGGCCTTGTCGCCGTCAACGATGTCTCGTTTGATGTCAAAGCGGGCGAAATCCTCGGCCTGATCGGGCCGAATGGCGCCGGCAAGACGACGATGTTCGATCTGTTGGCGGGCAGCATATTGCCAACCAGCGGCGATATCCTGCTCAATGGCACGCGCGTCTCCGGCGAAGCCGCTCATCTGCGTATCGGCCGTGGTCTTGGCCGCACCTTCCAGATCCCGCGCCCCCTGCCCAATCTGACGCTGATCGAAAACATCATGCTGGCGGCGCAGGGCCAAGCCGGCGAAAAATTGCTCGCCAACTTCGTCACGCCGTGGCGAGTGGCGGCACAGGAAAGAGCAGCCAGGGCAAAGGCACTCGAGCTGCTCGAGCTCGTCTCGCTCGCTCGGCTGGCGCACGAACCGGCGCGCGTGCTTTCCGGCGGTCAACGCAAGCTGCTCGAACTCGCCCGCGTCATGATGGCCGATCCGGCGATCATCCTGCTCGACGAACCGGCCGCCGGCGTCAACGCGACGCTGCTCGAGATCATCATCGACCGCATCCGCGACATCAACGCGCACGGCATCACCTTTCTGCTGATCGAGCACAATATCGACATGGTGACGCGGCTCTGCCATCGCGTCCTCGTCATGGCGAGCGGCCAGTTGCTCAGCGAAGGCACGGCGGAAGAGGTCGCCCGCGACCCGCGCGTCATCGAGGCCTATCTCGGAGGTGCGGCATGAGCGAAACTGTCCTCAACGTCCGCAATCTCGAGGCCGGCTATGAGCCCGGCGTGCCGATTGTGCGCGGCGCCTCGATCACCGTCGGCAAGGGGGAGATCGTCGTCGTGCTCGGCCCCAACGGCGCCGGCAAGTCGAGCTTCATCAAGGCGATCGCCGGCCTTGTCCCGATCACCGGCGGCACCGTATTTCTGGACGGCAAGGACATCACCGCCGCTCCCGCGCACACCATGGTTCGGCTCGGCCTGGCCTTCGTACCGCAGACGGAGAACATCTTCCCGCTGATGTCGGTCGAGGACAATCTGAAGGTCGCCTGCGGCATCCTCGAGCGACGCGAAATCCCTGCCCGCATCGAGGAAATGTATGCGGCCTTCCCCGACCTCGTCCGCCAGCGCCGCACCGCCGCCGGCAATCTGTCGGGCGGACAGCGGCAGATGCTCGCCGTCGCACGTGCGCTGATCGTCCATCCCAAGGTGCTGCTGCTCGACGAGCCATCGGCCGGCCTCTCGCCGAAATTCGTATCGATGGTGTTCGAGATGCTGGCCGGCATCCGCAGGTCCGGCGTCACCATCCTGCTGGTCGAACAGAACGCCAAGGCAGCGCTGGCCATCGGCGACCGCGCCTATGTGCTGGTCGAAGGCAAGGACCGGCACGAGGGTGTGGCGTCCGAATTGTGGAACGATCCTGTCGTCGCCGAACTCTATCTCGGCCAACGCCCTCACGCCGGCAAGGGAGGCGCGGCATGAGCCTGCAATTTGTCGTCGATGGGTTGCTGACCGGTTCGATGATCGGCCTCGGCGCCATTGGCGTGACGCTCACCTATTCGATCCTGCGCTTCTCGAACTTCTCCCATGGCGACTTCATGGCCTGGGGCACCTATGCGACGCTCGCCGTCGTCAGCACCATCGGCGCGATGTTCGGCAAGGTGGAGCCCATTGGACCGCTGTCCTTCGGCTGGTCGCTGCTGGTTGCGCTGGTTGTCGGCATGACTTTCACCGCCCTGCTGGCGCTGTTGCTCGACAAGGTGCTGTTTTCGCGGCTGCGCTCGCAGGGGCAAGCCATCATCGTGGTGATGGCGAGCTTCGGCGCCTCGATGGCGCTGCGCAGCCTGCTCGAATTCACCTTCAGCTCACGCCCGACCTATTTCAGCCGGGCGATCCAGATCGCCATGCCGGTCGGCTTCGGCATCCGCATCACGCCCGATCAGATCGCGCTGCTGCTGCTGACCGCAGTGCTGGTGCTCGGCGTGCATCTGTTGATGACACGCACGCAGACCGGCCGCTCCATGCAGGCGCTGAGCCAGAATGCGGCCCTGGCCCGCATCGTCGGCATCGATGTTGCCTCCGTGGTGCGCGTCACCTGGATCATCGGCGGGGCGCTGGCCTGTGTGGCCGGCGTGATGATCGGCATTCTGGTGCAGATCCGCCCGTTCATGGGCTTCGACATGCTGCTACCGATGTTCGCCGCCGCCATCCTGGGCGGCATCGGCAGCATACCGGGCGCCGTGCTCGGCGGCCTGATCATTGGCCTTGCCGAAGCCGGTGCGGTGCAGCTGATCGGCGCCGAATGGCGCGCCGCAATCTCCTTCATCATCCTGATGGCGGTGCTGTTCGTGCGGCCGATCGGCCTGTTTGGTGTGAGGGAACGCTGATGGACCTGCTCGGCTACGGCGCCTTCTTCCTGACCACCGCACTGATCTTTTCGCTGGTCACACTGGGGCTCAATCTGCAGTGGGGGCTGACTGGCCTTTTCAATGTCGGTCTTGCCGGTTTCGTCGCCATCGGCGCCTATACATCGGCGCTGCTCACGACCCCGGACGATGCCGCGCGCTTCGGCGGCTTCGGTCTGCCGATCCTGGCCGGCTGGGCGGGCGCCATGATCGTCGGCGGTATCGCCGCAGCAATTACCGGCATGGCCACGCTGCGTCTGCGATCAGACTACCTGGCGATCACCACCTTCGGCGTCGCCGTCGTCGTGCAGCTGGTCGCGCTCAACGCGCAAAAACTCACGGGCGGCCCGTTCGGCATCGGTTTCATCCCGCGCCCGTTCGGCGGCCTTGCCGAAACGCCGCTGTTGTTCAACGTGTCGAACCTCGCCGTCGTTTCGGCTGTGACGCTGATCGCCTATCTCGCTCTGGAGCACCTGTCGCGCAGCCCCTGGGGCCGCGTGCTCAAGGCGCTGCGCGAGGACGAGCGAGCGGCGATTTCGCTGGGCAAGAGCGCGCGCTTCTACCGCGTCCAGGCCTTTGCCGTCGGCGGCGCCATCATGGCGCTGGCCGGCGCTTTGCAGGCGCATTTCACCGGCTTCATCGCGCCCGATAACTATCTGCCGATCCTGACCTTCCAGGTCTGGGTGATGCTGATCGTCGGCGGCTCGGGCAGCAATGCCGGCGCCATTGCCGGCAGCATCCTGGTCTGGGCGATATGGGCGGGGTCGGGCACGCTGACCAGCGTGCTGTTTGCGCCCGAGCAGCAAGCACGCGCGGCCTCGCTGCAGATCGTCGCCATCGGCGTCATGCTCTGCGTCATCCTGCTGATCCGGCCGAACGGATTGTTCGGCGACCGGCCGCGCCGGCCGAAGCCCGGCAAACAGACAAAGGCGGCGGCCAGCGAGAACGAGGCCGGACCATGAATGCCATGATCCGGCAAGACGTGCATGGCGTTTCACTCTGGCATGCCGTCAGCCGCAACCGCCGCGACCGGGGCACGCTGCAAGGCGGGCTCGACGTCGATCTCGCAATCGTTGGCGGCGGCTTTTCCGGCCTGTCGACGGCATTGCATGCCGCCGAGAAGGGGCTTTCGGTCGCGGTCCTCGAAGCCGAATTCATTGCCTGTGGTGCGACCGGCCGGAATGCCGGCTTCGTCGTTCCGAACTTTGCCAAGCGGGATCCAGACGACATCATCACCGAACTCGGACCCGAGCGCGGCGGGAGGCTGATCGATTTCGCCGCGGGAAGCGCTGACCTGGTCTTCGGCCTGATCAAGCGGCATGGCATCGAATGCGACGCTGTGCAGAATGGTTGGATCCAGCCGGCGCATTCGTCCGCCGCGCTGGAAAAGACGCGATCGCGCGCCGAGCAATGGGCGGCGCGGGGCAGGCCGACCGTAACGCTCGATGCCAAGGCGGTCACGACGCTCACCGGTATCGGCGGCTACGCCGGCGGTTGGATGGATAACTCGGGCGGCGTCCTCAATCCGGTCGAGTATGCGCGCGGCCTGGCCGATGCCGCCGAAAAAGCCGGCGCGCGGATCTTCGAGCAGACGCGCGTCGCTTCCATCGACCGCGCTGCGGATGGCTGGACCTTGACGACCGCATCCGGCGCCGTGCGTGCGGGCAAGGTGGTGATCGCCACCAACGCCTATGGCGGGGCACTGAACCGGACACTGGCGCGGACCTATATCCCGCTGAAAGTCTTCCAGATCGCCACTGCGCCGCTGTCGCGGGCCATACGCGCGCGCCTGCTGCCCGGCGGCCAGGGCGTTGGCGACACCAGGCGCAACCTGTTCACGTGCCGCTTCGATGGCCAGAACCGGCTGATCAGCGGCGGCATGCATGTCGTCGGAGCCGGCGCTGAGACGCGCATGCCGCAAACGATTTGGCGACGGCTCGCCAGGCATCTCGATTTGCCCGACCTGCCGCCGCTTGCCTACAGCTGGACAGGCGTGGCGGCGGTGGTGCCGGATTTCCTGCCGCGTCTCATCGACCTCGGCCCGGGCCTGATCGCCGGCTTCGCCTGCAACGGTCGCGGCATCGCCATGACCACGGCAATGGGCAAAGTGCTGGCGGACTGGGCGAGCGGAACGGACGCCCGATTTCTGCCGCTCCCCTTCGCACCGCCAGCGCCGATCCCGCTGCACAACCTCGTGCGCTATGCACCGAATATGCTGCTCCCCTGGAGCATCCTGCGCGACCGGCTGGATTAGACAGCCAAGCCAGGTGATCCTCCTGCCGGCGCGCTCACAGCGACCCGAAAAGGACCGCCACACCTTCCGCAATCGATGACCGTGGTGGCCCAAGAGGATATAGTCAGATCCCCTCCCCATCCAGCCGCATCTACTCCGCAGCCTGAACCCGATTGGCCTGGATGACCGCCCGGATCTCGGACCGGCAGGAGCCGCAATTGGTGCCGGCCTTCAGGGCGCCGCCTATGGCTTCGACTGTCGCGCACCCGGCTGCCACTGCCGCCGCGATCTGGTTGACCCCGACGCTGAAACAGGAGCAGACGGTCGCGCCCGCATCGGGCCGATCGGCGCCGGCGCGACCGGCGACGATCCTGAAGCGTTCGCGTTGGCTGGTGTGAACCTCCTGGAGTTGCTGTGCCGCCCAACCCCGCGAAACCGCCACCGGTCCCGACGCGATAAACAAAGCCCCGGCGAGGTGCTGGTCGTCGAAGGCAGCAATACGATGCTGGCCGGTATCGCGGTCGTGATAAGCGAGCGTATCGGCTACGGGAACATCGAAAAGCGAACCAGCAAAACCAGCCCAGTCGATGTCGTCGTCAGCAAAGGCAAGCTCCACCCGCCAGCCGCCCTTGCATTTGGCCACGGCCCAGTAATCTGCTGCGACCGCCACCGGCTTGCGGCGCACCACGGCGAAGCCGAAGGCTCTCGCGGCGAACTTCTCGATGCGGGCGCCGACATGTTTCAGCGCAGGCTGACCGGAAACCGGATCGGTCAGAGGCGCGGTCAGCGTGTCGAGCCGGCCTTTTGCCGAAAACTGGTCAGTCCAGTGCATCGGCGCAAACACGCTGCCCTGGCGCTGGCGTGCCGTCACCAGCGCGCGCACCAGCACATCGCCGCGCGGGCTGGAGACGCGCACGATGTCGGCGTCGCCAATGCCGTGATGCGTGGCATCCGCGGGGTGGATCTCGACGAAGGGCTCGGCCATGTGCTGGGAGAGACGTGGGCTTTTCCCAGTGCGGGTCATCGTGTGCCAATGGTCGCGAACACGGCCGGTGTTGAGGATCAGCGGATAGTCCGGGCTGGTGCGTGTCTCGACGATGGGACGAATGGCGATGAAGCGGGCCTTGCGGTCGGGATTGTAGAAATTGCCGTTGGCGAAGAAGCGGGTGCTGGAAGGGTCAAGTCCCGCTTGAACACCCCCCTCTGTCCTGCCGGACATCTCCCCCGCAAGGGGGGAGATTGGCAGCTTTGACGCCGGCATATCTTCTGCATCGTTGGTAATTGGCGAAGGCCGAGGCGACGGCTGATCTCCCCCCTTGCGGGGGAGATGGCCGGCAGGCCAGAGGGGGGTGGCTGTGCTCGGCGCCGGCCACTGGAACGGAGCCAATTCTTCATAGGCGTCGGCATCGATCGCACCATAAGCGCCGATATCGAAATCCCGCGCGCCGTCATTCTCGAAACCCGACAGCGCGGCGTGTTCGGCGAAAACCTCCGCCGGCGTCACATGCGCAAACGCCTCGCCAAACCCCATCCGCTTGCCCACCTCGGCAATGATCTGCCAATCCGGCCGCGCCTCGCCAGGCACCGCAAGAAAGCTGCGCTGGCGCGAGATGCGGCGCTCTGAATTGGTCACGGTGCCGTCCTTCTCGCCCCATGCGGCGGCGGGCAGCCGCACATGGCCGTGGCGCACGGTGTCCGTGCTCGCCAGCACATCCGAAACCGCGACAAACGGGCAGGCCTTGATCGCTGCCTCGACGGCATCGGCATCCGGCATCGAATCGACCGGGTTGGTGGCCATGATCCACAGCGCCTTGATGCGCCCGTCGGCCACCGCCTGAAACATCTCGACCGCCTTCAGACCGGGCTTTTGGGCGACGGCCGGCGCATTCCAGAAACGCTGCACGCGGTCGCGGTGCTCGGGGTTTTCGATCTCCATATGGGCGGCCAGCATATTGGCCATGCCGCCGACCTCGCGGCCGCCCATGGCGTTGGGCTGGCCGGTCACTGAAAACGGCCCTGCCCCAGGTTTGCCGATGCGGCCGGTGGCGAGATGGCAGTTGATGATGGCGTTGACCTTGTCGGTGCCCGAAGACGACTGGTTCACTCCCTGGCTGTAGACCGTGACGGTTTTCGCAGTCGCGGCGAACAGGTTGTAGAAGCGGGTGAGCTCGTCCTCGCTCAGGCCGGTGGCGGCGGCGATGCCGGCAAGGTCGAGCGCCGATGCGGCGAAGAGAGCTTGGCCGAAGCCGGTCGTGTGTGCGGTCACATAGCCACGGTCGAGTGCGTTGTGCCGGCCGAGCCAGGCGAGCAGGCCGGTGAACAAAGCAACGTCGCCATCCGGCGCGATCGCCAGGTGAATGTCGGCGATATCAGCGGTCATGGTGCGGCGCGGGTCGACCAGCACGACCTTCATCTCCGGTCGTTTTTCCCGGGCCGCCGCGATGCGCTGGAAGAGCACGGGATGGCACCAGGCGAGATTGGAGCCGACCAGCACGATCAGGTCGGCGAGCTCGAGATCCTCGTAGGTGCCGGGCACGGTGTCGGAGCCGAAGGCGCGGCGGTGGCCGGCAACCGAGGAGGCCATGCATAGCCGCGAATTGGTGTCGATGTTGGCCGAGCCGATGAAGCCCTTCATCAGCTTGTTGGCGACATAGTAGTCTTCGGTCAGCAACTGGCCGGAGACATAGAAGGCGACGGAGTCAGGACCGTGCTCGGCGATGGTTTGCGAAAAGGTCGAAGCGACGCGGTCGAGCGCCTCGTCCCAGCCGGCACGGCGACCGTGGACTTCGGGGTAGAGCAGCCTGCCGTCGAGGTCGATGGTTTCGGCCAGGGCCGAGCCCTTGGAGCAGAGCCGGCCGAAGTTCGCTGGATGGTCGGGGTCGCCGCGGACGCTGACTTCACCGTTCGCGGCGACTTTCGCCAGCACGCCGCAACCCACCCCGCAATAGGGGCAGGTGGTCCTCACCTCGCGCGCTTCGCCCAGTTCCATGCTTCAGGCCGCGCGGCTGGCCAGCGCTTTCAGCGCAATGAACAGGAGCTCGCCCTCGATCCGCACAGGAATGGTGCGCACGGCGCCCTCGTCGGCGCCGAGCGCCTTGCCCGTCTCCAGCGAGATGACCCAATTGTGCAAGGGACAGGTGACGGCGGTGCCGTGGACGATGCCTTGGCTCAGCGGCCCACCTCTGTGCGGGCAATGATCGTCGATGGCGTAGACCTGATCGTCCTGCGTGCGGAAGACGGCGATCTTACCCTCGGGTGTGTCGACGCAGCGCGCGCCACGCCGCGGGATGTCGGAGAGTGAGCCGATCGATATCCAGTCCATTTTGATCACTCCGCCGCCTGCGCAAACCCGACAGAAGCCATTGGCCGGAACTCGTGCTTGTCCTTGCCGGAGACGCGTTCCGACCACGGGTCGACCTGGGCGAATTTCTGGCTGAAGACGAAGCGCTCGTAATAGGCCTTGCGCTTTGCACCGTCGTCCATGATCTGGCGCTTGATCTCGGGGATGCCGATGCGCTTGGCCCATTTGTAGATGCGCTCGAGATAGCGGCCCTGCTCGCGATACATCTGCGTCAGCGCCACGATATGCTCCAGCGCCTCGTCCTCGGTCTTGACCAGGCCAAGCACTTCGGTGCCCTTGATGTCGAGGCCGGCGGCGCCGGCGAAATGGATCTCGTAGCCACTGTCGACACAGATCACGCCGACATCCTTGCAGGTCGCCTCGGCGCAGTTACGCGGACAGCCCGACACCGCCATTTTGACCTTGGCCGGGGTCCACGAGCCCCACATGAATTTCTCGATGCGAATGCCGAGGCCGGTCGAATCCTGCGTGCCGAAGCGGCACCAGTCGGAGCCGACACAGGTCTTCACCGTGCGCAGGCCCTTGGCGTAAGCATGGCCTGAGACGAAGCCGGCCTGGCCGAGATCGGCCCACACCGCCGGCAGATCCTCCTTGCGGATGCCCAGCATGTCGATGCGCTGGCCGCCGGTGACCTTGACCATCGGTATCTCGAACTTATCGACGACGTCGGCGATGGCGCGCAGTTCGGCGGCGTTGGTGACGCCGCCCCACATGCGCGGCACCACCGAATAGGTGCCGTCCTTCTGGATGTTGGCGTGGACGCGTTCGTTGATGAAGCGCGACTGATAGTCGTCGGCGTAATCGTTCGGCCAGTCGCAGACGAGGTAGTAGTTGAGCGCCGGCCGACATTTTGCGCAGCCGCAGGAGGTCGTCCATTCCAGCTCCTGCATGACGGCGGGAATGGTCTTCAGGCTCTTGGCGATGATCAGCCGGCGCACCTCGTCATGGCCGAGCGTGGTGCAGCCGCACATCGGTTGCACGGCGGCCGGGTTGTATTTGTCGCCGATGGTCAGCACCATCAGCTTCTCGACCAGCCCGGTGCACGAACCGCAGGAAGCCGATGCCTTGGTGTGGGCGCGCACGTCGTCGAGCGAAGCCAGGCCCTTGGCCGTGATCGCGCCGGTGATCTTTCCCTTGCAAACGCCGTTGCAGCCGCAGATTTCCGCATCATCCGGCAAGGCTGCAACGGCCGCCATAGGGTCCAGCGGGGCACCCCCCTGGTAGGACTGGCCGAAGATGAGCGTGTCGCGCATCTCCGATATGTCGGTCTGCTTCTTCTTGAGATCGTTGAACCAGGCCCCATCCGCCGTCTCGCCATAAAGCACGGTGCCGATGATGCGGTCGTCCTTGAGCACAAGGCGCTTGTAGACGCCGGCGGCGGCATCGCGCAGCACGATCTCCTGGCGGTCCTCGCCTTCGGCGAAGTCGCCAAGCGAGAACAGGTCGATGCCGGTGACCTTGAGCTTGGTCGGCGTGTCCATGTGGACGAAGGCCGCTGCCTCGTTGCCGGCCAACTGGTTCGCGGCAACGCGCGCCATCTCATAGAGCGGCGCGACCAGCCCGTAGACCTGGCCGTAGACCTCGGCGCATTCGCCGAGCGCGTAGATGTCGGGGTCATTGCTGCGCATGCCGGCATCGACGACAATACCACGATTGACGGCTATGCCGGCCTCCCTGGCCAGCGCCGCATTCGGCCGGATGCCAACCGCCATCACCACCAGCGTTGCCGGGATGATGGTGCCGTCGGCAAGCTCCACCTGCCCGACCTTGCCGTTGCCGGTGATCGCCTGGGTGTTGGCCTTGGTGATGACCTTGATGCCGCGCTGTTCCACCGCGCGCTGCAGGAGATAGCCGGCGGCTGGATCGAGCTGACGCTCCATCAATGTCGGCATGACATGCAGCACGGTGACGTCCATGCCTTGGGCGTTCAAACCTGCTGCCGCCTCCAGCCCGAGCAGGCCGCCGCCGATGACCACGGCCTTGGCGCGCGACTGGGCGGCAAGCATCATGGCCTGAACATCGTCGAGGTCGCGATAGGTCAGCACCCCCGGCAGATCATGGCCGGGCACCGGAATGATAAAGGGCACCGATCCGGTGGCGATGACGAGCTTGTCGTAAGGCTCGGTGACGCCGTGATCGGAGGTGACTGTCTTGGCCGCCCGGTCGATGGCGACGATCTTGTGACCTTTGTAGAGGGTGATGTTGTTGGCGATGTACCAGCCGTCGCCGTGGATGATGATTTCCTCATAGGCCTTTTCGCCGGAGAGAACCGGCGACAGCATGATGCGGTCGTAGTTCACCCGCGGCTCGGCGTTGAAAATGGTCACGGTGTAGCGGCCCGGCGCCTGTTCGAGCAGATGCTCCAGCATGCGCCCGGGGGCCATGCCGTTGCCGATGATGACGAGTTTTTCGGTCATGGCGTTACTCCGCGGCTTCGACGAAGCGGTGGCGTTCATAGAGGAACTTCAGCACCGCTTCGCGGCAGCGCAGGAAGGTGCGGTCGGAAGAGAGTTCGACGCGTCGACGCGGCCGCAGCAGCGGCACCGCAAGCACCTCGCCGATTGTCGCCGCCGGACCGTTGGTCATCATGACGATGCGGTCGGACAACAGCACCGCCTCGTCGACATCGTGGGTGATCATGATCGTCGTCGAGCCGAGCCTGGAATGGATGTCCATGACCGCATCCTGCAGATGGGCGCGCGTCAGCGCGTCGAGTGCCCCGAACGGCTCGTCGAGCAAAAGGATCTTCGGCTCCATGGCAAGCGCCCGGGCAATGCCGACGCGCTGCTTCATGCCGCCCGATATTTCGGCCGGCCGCTTGTCCTTGGCATGGGCCATCTGCACGAGATCGAGATTGCGCATGATCCAGTCATGTCGCTCGGTCCTGCTCTTGGAACGGCCAAAGACTTTCGACACCGCCAGGCTGATGTTTTCGTAGACGGTGAGCCATGGCAGCAGGCTGTGGTTCTGGAACACCACGGCGCGCTCGGGTCCGGGGCTGTCGACCTCCTTGTTTTCAAGCAGCACGGCGCCGGCGGAAACCTTGGTCAGCCCGGCGATCAGATTGAGCAAGGTCGACTTGCCACAGCCGGAATGGCCGATGATGGAGACGAATTCGCCCTTGTCGATGGTCAGCCTGATGTCCTTGAGCACCTCGCTGACCTGACCGCCGCGGGCAAAGGATTTGTCGATATGGTCGAGCTTCAGATAGGCCGTCATCGCCCTCTCCTCACTTTGCCGTTGTGCCGCGGGTGACGAAAGCGCCGACCGCAGCGACCAGGCGGTCGAGGCAGAAGCCGGTGACGCCGATATAGGCGAGCGCGACGATGATGTCGGGCAGCCGCGACGAGTTCCAGGCGTCCCAGATGAAGAAGCCGATGCCGACGCCGCCGGTCAGCATTTCGGCGGCGACGATGGCGAGCCAGGACAGGCCGATGCCGATTCTGAGGCCGGTGAAGATGTAGGGTGCGGCGGCCGGAACCATGATCTTGACGAAGAATTCGAACTGGTTGAGCCGCAAGATGCGCGAGACGTTGCGGTAGTCTTCCGGAATGTTTCGCACGCCGACGGCGGTGTTGATGATGATCGGCCAGATCGAGGTGATGAAGATAACGAACAGCGCCGACGGGCTGGAATCGCGGAAAGCAGCCAGTGACAGCGGCAACCAGGCCAGCGGCGGCACGGTGCGCAGTATCTGGAACACCGGATCGAGGCCACGCATGGCCCAGATCGACTGGCCGACCAGGGCGCCGAGCGCGACGCCGACGATCGCCGCCAGGCCGAAGCCGATGGCGACGCGCTGCAGAGAGATCAGCACCCGCCACGCAAGGCCGATATCCTGCGGGCCGTTGTTGAAGAACGGATGCGCGATCAGATCATAGGCCTCGTTCCACACCTGGCTGGGCGGCGGCAGGCTGGCGGTCGGCGACGAGCAGGCGATCTGCCACACGACCAGCATGAAGGCGATAACGATGACCGGCGGCACCAGGGCGGTGGCCAGCCTGCCGGCGATCGCGATCGGGTCGAAGCGGCGCCGCGCTTTGGCGGTGAAAGCGATGACCGCGGCAGGCTTGGCGGGGAACGCCTTCACCGTGGTTTCCTCAATGGCTTGGATGGACATGTCTGGGTATAACTCCGGGGTCGATGCGGGCGACAACGGCGAAGCGCCGTTGCGCTGGGGCGACAAACGGCGCAACGCACCGTTTGCGCTGGTCAAGCCGATGCCTTGATCTTCAGGCTGTCGAGATAGGCCGACGGGTTGGCCGGGTCGAAAATCTTGCCGTCGAAGAAGGTCTCGACGCCGCGCGACGACGAGGCCGGAATATCGGCTGCGGCAACGCCGAGATCCTTCGCCGCCTCGCGCCAGATATCCTCGCGATTGACCTGATCGACCAGCGTCTTGATGTCGGTGGTCGGCGCGAATTTTCCCCAACGGATGTTTTCGGCGAGGAACCAGCTGTCGTGGCTCTTGTAGGGATAGGAGACGCCACCCTTCCAGAATTTCATGTAGAGGTCAGTGCCGGTGGCCACGCGGCCGTTGCCGTAGTTGATGTCGCCCTTGAGGCGGCCGATAATGTCGGCGACAGGCACGTTCATCCATTGCCGCTTGCCGATGATGGCGGCCATCTCGTCCTTGTTCTCCGTGGCCTCGCACCATTGCTGGGCCTCCATGACGGCCATCACGATCGCCTTGGTGGCGTTCGGGTATTTGTCGATGAATTCGGCGCGCAGGCCGAGCGCCTTTTCGGGATGACCCTTCCACAGTTCGCCGGTGGTGGCGGCGGTGAAACCAACGCCTTGGTGGACGAGCTGTTCGTTCCACGGTTCGCCAACGCAGAACACGTCCATGTTGCCGACTTTCATGTTGGCGACCATCTGCGGCGGCGGCACGACAATGGTCGAGACGTCCTTGTCGGGATCGATGCCGCCGGCGGCCAGCCAGTAACGGAGCCACAAATCATGAGTGCCGCCCGGGAACGTCATGGCGGCCTTGATTTCCTTGCCTGCCGCCTTCTTGGCGGCGAAGGCGTCCTTCAGCTTGGAGGCGTCGAGGCCGACACCGGTGCCGGCGTATTCCTGCGCAACCGAAATGCCCTGGCAGTCGTAGTTGAGCCGCGCCACGATAGCCATCGGCATCGGCTGGTTGTTCTGCGTCACCTTGCCGGTGTGCATGAGATACGGCAGCGGCGTCAGGATGTGAGCGCCGTCGATGCCGTTGGCTTCGCCGCCGAGCATCAGATTGTCGCGCGTCGCGCCCCAGGAGGCCTGCTTGAGCACCTCGACGTCGGGCATGCCGAACTTGGCGAACAGCCCCTTCTCCTTGGCGATCATCAGCGGCGCCGCGTCGGTCAGCGCGATGAAGCCGAGCTTGGCGCCGGTGACCTCCGGAGCGGTCGTGGCGGCATAGGCGCCCGAGGGGAAGAGCTTGCGGGCCGCCACGAACAGGCCGGCCGTCATGGCGCTGCTGACAAGAAAATCGCGGCGCGTCACATCCTTGAGCGATGTTCCCGTCCCGATCCATTTCCCTATTTTTTCTTTCATCGTGATCTCCGGTTGAACGCTTCGTCGAGTGGCCCAAAACAAAAAAGCCGCCGTCCAGGCCTCGCGCGTCCGTACATCCGGGATCGCGTCGTTGACCTGAGCGGCAGCTTTGCCTGTGGCGCCCGCCATTGGACGCCTGTTCCGTGACCCGCGAAGGGCCTGGCTAATTCAAAGCAGGAACCGTGCCAGTTCTGAGTGAAACGAAAAACCTAAATGAAATCAACATTACGCGCCAGACGCCGGCACGCGAGGCGACATCGCAAGCAGGTCAAAGATTGTTCATTACAGCAATCGCACGCACATTTTTTGTGCAA
Source organism: Mesorhizobium sp. LSJC269B00 (assembly GCF_000502815.1). Taxonomy (NCBI): domain Bacteria; kingdom Pseudomonadati; phylum Pseudomonadota; class Alphaproteobacteria; order Hyphomicrobiales; family Phyllobacteriaceae; genus Mesorhizobium; species Mesorhizobium sp. LSJC269B00. Next base: position 254,794 of record NZ_AYVN01000002.1, on the reverse strand, counting down.
TGCACAAGAATGGCGCGAGAATGATCAGGCTTCCGCGCGAGCCGCTTTCTGGCGCGCAATATAGCCGTCGATCTCGTCGGGGTCGAAGGTCTGACCGTCGAAGAAGCCGTCCGGCCCAAGCACCAAGCCTGCCCCGGTCGCACCGACAGCCGTGGCGACCTTAAGCGCGCCCTCGACCTTCGCATTGGCGCCGGGAAGTGCAACGCCAAGCGGCTTTAGCGCCGAGCGGTAGAGGTCGGGACGGTAGCAGTCACGGGCGATAGCAAGGTTTTCCGGCGTGTGCTCGACATGCCCCCAGCGCACCATCTGCGTATAGAACCACAGCGCATGGCTCTTCCACGGAAAGTTCGCCGCCTTGTCGAAGGGCAGGAAGAAGTCGTCGACATCCAGTTCGGCGCCGCCGCCCAGTTCAAGATGGCCGGTCAGGATCGGCATCTGGACAGCTGGTGGCAGGCCCAGGAAGCCAGCTTGAGCCATCACACCAGCCAGTTCGGCGTGGTTGCCCCGATCCTGGCACCAGCGCGCCGAATGATGCAGCGCGCGCAGCAATGCTGCCAGCGCGACCGGGTTCTCCTGCGACCAGGCCTTGCGCACGCCGATCACCTTCTCCGGACTGTTGCGCCACAGCAGCGCCTTGACGGTGACGATATGGCCGGTGCCGGCGGCGACCGAGGCGCTGTTCCAGGGCTCGCCGACGCAGTAGCCGTCGATCCGCCCGGCGACCAGCGCATCGGCCATGAAGGGCGGTGGCACGATGACGATCTCGATCTCGCGCTCCGGATCGATGCCGCACCCGGCAAGCCAGTAGCGCAGTTCGTAATTATGCCCCGAATGCGGGTGCACCACGGCAAAGCGCAGCGGATCGCCGCCAGCCCCGGCGCGGTCGCGAATGAAGGCACCGAGGGCTGCGCCCGCGCGCGCGGGCTCGAGATCGGGTATGGCGCCGTGTGCCGCCATGCCTTCCCAGACGGCGTTGGAGATGGTGACGCAATTGCCGCCAAGCCCGAGCGAAAACGGCACGATGGTCTCGGAAGCAAGCGGCGTCAGCCCGAGATTGCAGGCGAGCGGCATCGGCCCCAGCATGTGCGCCAGGTGGAAATGGCCGATGGCGATGCGGTCGCGGATGTTGGCCCAGGAGGTCTCGCGGTGCAGTGTGAGATCGATGCCCTCGCGCGCGGCAAATCCAAGCTCACCCGCCGCAACCAGCACGGCACTGTCGAAGAGCGGCATGAAGCCGGCGGTGATCTGGTGCTCGGCGCTCATGCTCATTCGTCCTCCGGCGGCCCGAGCAGCCCGGCGGCAGTCACCAGGCTCTGGGCAATGTCGCCGATCTTGCGGTTCTGGTTCATCGCCGTCTTGCGCAGCAGCGTGTAGGCGGCCTCTTCGGTCAGGCCGCGCGACTTCATCAGGATGCCCTTGGCACGGTCGATCACCTTGCGGCTCTCAAGCTCGCCTCGAACCTCTTCCAGCTCGCGCGCCATGCGCGAGAAAGCGTTGAAGCGGCTGACCGCCATGTCCAGGATCGGCTTGACGCGCTCTTGCCTGAGGCCGTCGACGACGTAGGCCGAAACGCCGGCATCGACCGCCGCTTCGATCGATGCCTGGTCCGATCGGTCGACGAACATGGCGATTGGCCGCTTCACCGCACGCGACAGCTGGAACATGTTTTCCAGCATGTCGCGGTTCGGGTTTTCCAGGTCGATGACGATGACGTCCGGCTCGATCTCGGCAATGCGCCGCGCAATGCCGGTCACGTCGTGGATGACGGTGACCCGCTCATGGCCGGCCTCGCGCAAACCTGCCTCGATGATCGCGGCGCGGATACGGTTTTCGTCGATGACCAGGACGGCGAGTGAGCTGCGGACCATGCGTGCATTGTGGGCAAGGTCGCAAAATTGTGCAATGCGGCATGGTCACAGGCTCCCGCCGCGGAGCAAACCCCGACCGACAACGACCCGGTCTGGGTGGTCGGGACAAGGAATGCAGCGCAACGCTGGCACTGGTGATGACAGCCTTGCCGGTCGCCTGGTGCCCTACCCAACGGTCTAGGTGCGATGAGACTTGCACCGCAACATCGGCTTGTTAAAGGTGGGGGCAACGACGGACATAGCTGTCCTTGCTCGCCGATCTGACCGGAAGGTTACCGCACGATGCTGCTCATGAAACGACGATTAGGGGCCAGGGAGCCGGCGCGCCCAGCACGGCGTCCCGGGAACCTGACGGCGATGTTCGTCCTGATAGCCGGGCCGCTCGTCCTTGGCATCGCCCTCCTGTTGGCTGGTCCGGCACAGGCCCAGGCACCGGCCGCCGTCACGCCCGACAAGGTCAAACAGCTGTTCGAGCTTCTCGACGATCCGTCGGTGAAGGCCTGGGTGGCCGAGCAACGAAATCAGGGCGCAGGATCGACGGATGCGCCTGCCGAGACTGGCGCTCCGCCGGCCGACGCCGTGGCCGCACCGGGCCAGATGAATACTATGGCATCCTCGACGCTCGATCGGATCAAGCATCACATCGAAAAGATCGTGCGAACCTTGCCTTCGCTGCCGGACCAGTTCGCGCGCGTCCGAGCCAATACCATGGATGATATGTCCAGCAAGGGCCCCGTCAGCATATTGGTGCTGATTGCGATCTTTATCGCTGCCGGCCTGGCGCTCACCTGGGCAATATACAAGCTCACCCGTCCATTTCGTCTTTGGATCATCGCGCAGCCCAGAGATACGCCCATCGGGCGGGCCAAGAAGATCGGCGGCCGCACCCTTTATTCCAGCATGATGATCGGCTCGTTCGCATTGGGCAGCGCCGGCGCGTTCATGCTGTTCGACTGGCCAGCGCTCATCCGCGAGATTGTGCTGACATTTCTGATGGCTGCGGTCTTTACGTGGGCTGTGCGCCTGTACGTGATGGCCACGCTCGTCCCTTCCTTCATGGAGGTCGAGCACGCCATCGAGGTTCGTGCCCTGCCGATCACCAACGGAGCTGCTGACCATTGGGCTTATTGGCTGCCCCGGATCGTCGGCGTTTTCGCCTTCTTCGCCGCCGCGTTTGTCCTCTTGCCGGGTCTCGGCATAGACCAGGACGGAATGATGGTCCTGTCCGTCGGCGCCGATTTCATCCTGCTGTTGCTCTTCCTGCTGGCCATTTGGCGTCGGCCAAGGACGCAGCGAGACGGCGCGCGCCACAGCGGTCACACGGCAGTGACATGGTTGTTGACGGCTTATTTCGTCGTTCTGTTCCTCGAACGCATTGCCGGCCTCTACACATTCTTCTGGTTTACCTTCACCGCATTCTTCCTGCCTTTGGCAATTGTGCTGACAGAGCGCGGGGTTAATTTCGTCCTGCGGCCCGGTTCGGAAGATGCGGGCCGGCCGACGATCCCGGCGGTGACGATCGCTGTCATCGATCGCGGTATCCGGATGATTTTCATCCTCGCGGCGGCTTACCTTCTCGCACGCGTACTGGGCCTGGACATGCAATCCATGCGCGGCAGCGATACGACCACCATGCTCATATTGCGCGGCTTGATCAACGTCGTGGTCATTGCCCTTGCTGCCGATTTCGGCTGGTCGATCATCAAAGCCTTGATCGAACGAAAGCTGGGCGTCGCGATACCGCAAGCGGTGGTGAGCGAAGAAGACATCCTCACCCTCGATCCGCATCAGGCGCGGCTGCACACGCTGTTGCCGATCATCCAGAACATTCTGCTAGCAGTGATCATCGTGATGGCGGTGCTGATGATGCTCGCTTCGATCGGCATCCAGATCGGCCCGCTGATCGCCGGCGCCGGCGTCGTCGGCGTCGCGGTGGGTTTTGGCGCGCAAACCATCGTCAAGGACGTGATCTCTGGCGTGTTTTATCTGCTCGACGATGCTTTCCGTGTCGGCGAATACATTTCATCGGGCAGCTACAGGGGTACGGTGGAGAGCTTTTCGCTGCGCTCGGTGAAGCTGCGCCACCATCGTGGTCCGCTGTTCACGATACCTTTCGGCGAACTCGGCGCCGTGCAGAACCAGAGCCGTGACTGGGTCACCGACAAATTCAACATCACCGTTGGCTATGACACCGATATCGACTTTGCTCGCAAACTGATCAAGCGAATTGGCCTGGAACTGGCGGAAGATCCGGAGTTCAAACACTGGGTGATCGAACCGATCAAGATGCAGGGGGTGCAGGAGTTCGGCGAGTACGGCATCGTCTTGAGGGTCAAGGTCACGACCAGACCTGGAGGCGCCTTCAGCATGAAAGGCAGGTTCTTTTTGCGCCTCCGCCAGGCCTTCAAGGAGCAGGGCATCGAACTCCCATTCCCGACCGTCCACGTCCAGGGGCTGCAAGACCCGCATGGGACAGAGAATGCGCCTTTGGAGATCACACCTGAATTGCGAATGGCCGTCGCGCAGTCGCACACCAATCGGCGCAGAAAAAAAGCCGGCACAACGGAGTAGGACGCTGTGATACCCGCCGGTCGCAACACGGCTTTCCGCGCAAAGCCTGGACCCGCGACACCACGCTAGTCGAGCTGCCGATAGCGACGACGCGATCGCCGCCAACCAGCACCAGCGTAGCGTTTCTGAGGCCAAGCTTGACGAAAAGAGCAGATACGCTGGCCTTTCCGCGAGGCTCAGAGCGCAATCCAGGCGGTCTTGAGGTCGACAAATTTCTCCAGCGCATGCAGCGACTTGTCACGGCCGAAACCGGACTGTTTGACGCCGCCAAGCGGCACGGTGATATCGGCTCCGCCATAGGTGTTGACGTGGACGACACCGGCGTTGATGGCGCGCACCATGCGATGGGCCGTGGAAAGATTGGCGGTCCACACCGCCGAGGCAAGTCCGTAGACAGTGGAGTTGGCGAGATGCACCGCCTCCTCCTCGGTCTCGAAGCGCATCACGCCGAGCACCGGTCCGAACACCTCCTCGCGCGCCAACTGCATCTCTTGCGTCACGGTCTCGAAGATCGTCGGCGCCATGTAGCTGCCGCCGGTCTCGGTCAGTATCCGTTCGCCGCCGGCGACGAGACGGGCGCCTTCGGCTTGCGCCATGGCGACGAAGCCGAGATTCTTGTCCAGCTGTTCGGCGCTCGATACCGCACCGATATCGCTGGCGAGATCGAGCGGGTCGCCGACCTTGAGCCGCGTGGTTGCCGAGACAAGTTCGTCCATGAAAAGATCATAGACCGACGACTGGACGAGCAGACGCGAGCCGGCAACGCAGACCTGGCCTGAATTGCGAAAGATGCCGTTGGCCGAGACGACCGCCGCCTGCTTCAGGTCCGGAGCGTCGGCAAAGACGATGTTGGGCGACTTGCCGCCAAGCTCGAGGAAGACCCGCTTCAAATTGGAACGGGCCGAGTATTCGAGCAGCCGCCGGCCGACCGGCCCCGATCCGGTAAAGGCGATGGCGTCGACATCCATGTGGAGGCCAAGCGCTTCGCCGGCGACAGCACCATGCCCGGTAACGACGTTGAACACGCCTTCGGGAAGTCCAGCCTCGCTTGCGAGTTCGGCCAGCCGCAGCAAGGTCAGCGAGGCGATCTCCGGCGGCTTGACGACGACGCTGTTGCCGGTCGCCAGTGCGGGCGCAATCTTCCAGGCGCCGATCATCAGCGGGAAGTTCCACGGCACGATGACGCCGACGACACCGAGTGGCTCCCTGTGGATCAGCCCGAGCACATTGTCGGCCGTCGGCGCGATCTCGCCATAGACCTTATCGATCGCCTCGGCGTAGTAGCGGATGGTGCCGGCCGCCGACAGCGGCTCGGCCTTGTAGGCCATGCCGATCTCGGTGCCGTTGTCGCGCACGCCAAGCACGGCCAGCTCATCGACATGTTTTTCGGTCAGCTCGGCAAATTTCGTCAGCACCTTCTTGCGAAAGGCAGGGGCGGCGCGCGACCATGAACCCTTCTCGAATGCTTTCCGCGCCGATCGGACCGCGCGATCGATGTCGGCGGCATTGCCGTCAGCGATGCTGGCAAAAGGGCGGCCGTCGATCGGCGAAATCACCGCCAGCGTCGCGCCGCTCGTCGCTGCGGCCTGTACGCCGTCGATAAACAAGCCCCGCTCGCCGATCTCCGTCTTGCGCAGCGCGTCGATGGCATTCTGGCTGATCATTGGTGGCGGACTCCCAGGGAAACATACAACGTGGTTGGCGCGCGGAATTCCCAGCCGCGAAACACCGGCACCTTGCCTGGCACCAAGCTGAGATCGGGGAAGCGCAGGAGCAGCAGCCTTAACGCAAGGCACATCTGCTCGCGCGCGAAAAACCGGCCCGAACAGAAATGATGACCAAAGCCGAAGGCGGCATGATTGCCTTCCCTGCGGTTGATGTCGAAGCGGTCTGGATCGGCAAAGCGGCTCTCGTCGCGGCTTGCCGAGGAGACAAGTGCAGCGACCGCGGCGCCGGCAGGGATGGTTACGCCGCCAAGCTCGACCGCCTGCGTCGTCTGCCGCGTCTGGGTTCCGATCGGCGCCACCCAGCGCAAGCCTTCATCGACAGCCCTGGGCACAAAGGTCTCGAGATCGGCGAGCACCTGCCGCAATTGTTCGGGATGCGCAAGCAGGCCGGCGAGGATCGAACCGGCACCATGTCCGGGCTCCTGCATGCCGCCAAGCAGAATGACCTTGATGCTTGGCACCAAGAAATCGATCGGCCGCGTCGTGCCTTCCGGCATGCCGTCATGCAGCATATGCGACAGCGCCGAGTCGTCGGGGGCGCGCGCAAGTCTATCCAGAGTCGGCCGGATGGCAGCGCCGACCTCGGCGCTGATCGCGTCGGCGATCTCTTGCCGTTTTGGGTCGTTCTCGAAATTGATGGCGCCCTGCGCGAGGCCATAGAACCAGCGGCGCAGCGTCGCCATGTCGATGTCGACAAGGCCCAGCGAGCGCGCCAGGCTGAGCGTCGACACCGGCTCGAAATAATCCGCCATCAGCTCGGCGGAGCCTTGTTCGGCGATCCGGTCGAGAAAAGGTTCGGCAATCGACCGCACGAGGTCGCCGGCATAGGCGGCGACGGTGCGCGGCCGGTATTTCGGATCGACGCCTTGGCGCAGCTGTCTGTGCGTTTCGCCGTCGGTGGTCAGGATGGTCGGCTTGCCGAACGAGCGTTCGACCGGAGACGTACCGACGACGGCGGAGAAGATGTCGGGTGACTTTGCAACGGTCTCGACGTCCTTCCAGCGGGTGACGAACCAGAGATTGACCGCCGGCACGAAAGCGACAGGCGCGCTGCGCCGCAGTTCCGCATAGATCGGATACGGATCGGCTTCCAGCGCCTCAACGGTGATGCTCTCGGCAAAGCTCAACGCCGGTACTCCCTTTGCGATGGAAAGGGGCGGCGCCGAACGCGCTACCCCCTTGTCCTTTGTCCTAGTCCTTCAGCGGCACGCCGAGATTTTCGAAGGCAACCGGATCCCGTCTCTTCAACGCACCGGCAAGCAGCAGGCCGACCACCGCGGCAATCAGCACCAGCCCCGGCAGGAACACGCCGAGGGAGCCGCTGGCGCCCGACAGGCCACCGAAATTAATGACGATCAGGTAGATGATGACGACGAAAGCGATGAAGGCCAGCCCAGGCAGGATGGTGGTCTTCAGCGCATTCTCCTGCGTCGACGGGTTGGCGCGGAAGTACATCACCACGGCGAGCGAGGCCACCGCCATCATGACGATGACTCCCAGCGTCGCGACATTGGTCAGCCAGGAAAACAGCGCCAGAACCGGATCGAGGCCGAGCACCGCGAACAGTCCGATGACGATCGCTGCCAACACGCTCTGGATGACGGAAGCAACATGCGGGCTCTGGTGCACTGAATGCGTCACGCCGATCGCTTCAGGCAACAGCTTCTCGCGGCCCGAGACGTAGATGTAGCGGGCAACCGCGTTGTGGAACGCCAGCACGCCGGCAAACAGGCTCGACACGAACAGGATGCCCATGGCGTGCGACAGCATGGTTCCGGCGTAGCGGTCGGACAGGCCGAACAGGAAAGTCGTCGGATCCTGAAGCGCCTGCAGTGCGGGCAACAATTTGTCGACGCCGGCGCCGACCGCCATCAGCCAGGCCGTGACCATGTAGAAGACGCCGATCAGCAACACTGAGAAATAGGTGGCGCGCGGAATGGTCACCTTGGGGTCGCGGGCTTCCTCGGCGTAGATCGTCGTCGCCTCGAAACCAATGAAGGCGGCGAAACAGAACAGGATGGCGATGGCGGGCGAGCCGCTGACGATCTGGCTCCAGCTGAACGGCGCCGCCGAGAGACCACTGTCGCCACCGGTCTTGAGGATGGCGAGGTCTAGCACCAGCACAACGATGTATTCGCACAGCACCAGCACCGTCAGGATCTTGGCCGACAGGTCGACCTGGCGGTAGCCCAACACCGCGACGATGGCGACGGCGATGAAGCTCCACACCCACCAGGGTAGGTCGATGCCCCAGCCGGCGAACAGGCCGGCGGTCGCGGCCCCCAGCAGGCCCATGACCCCGATCTGCATGGCGTTGTAGGACAGGATCGCGATGATTGCGGTTGCGCCGCCGGCAAAACCGCCGAGCCCGCGCGCGGCATAGGCATAGAAGGCGCCGGCATTGCCGACATGGCGCGACATGGCGACGTAGCCGACCGCAAACAGCAGCAGCAACACGGTCACGATAAGATAGGTTCCGGCAAAGCCCGCCCCATTGCCCATAAGCATGCCGAGCGGCGTGCCGCCGGCGACCGCGGTGAGCGGCGCCGCCGCCGAAATCACCATGAAGGTGATAGCGCCGACGCCAAGACTGTTCTTGCGCAGCCTGTTGGCGGGCGCCTGTTCCGAAACTGCTGACATTTGTCCCTCCAGTTTTACGAACCCCTGGGTTCGCGGCCGCTCGGCCTGTTCCCTGAATGCCATCGGTTCATTATTTGAACCCTTATTTTGAATATAGACTTGCAAAGAATGCCGATGCCTGTCAAGTTAATTCACACATTAAGTTTCTATCCGAGCGGGAGGCTGGATGGGTACGGTCGGCAAGGCGATTTCACTTCTGGAGCTGTTCACGGTGGACGAACCCGAGTTCGGACTTTCCGATCTCGCGCGGCGGTGTGCGTTCGACAAGGCGACGACGCGGCGGCTGCTGGTGGCGCTTGGCGGCCATGGTTTCGTCGAGCAGGATGCCGGCACGCGGCACTATCGCCTCGGCGCCGGCCTGTCGCGGCTGGCGCGTATCCGCGAAGCCTGCTTCCCGTTCCTGCAAACGGCAATTCCCGTGGCGCAGGATCTGGCGGGTTCGACAACCGAGACGGTGCATCTGTCGGAATTCGGCGTCGACAGACTGATCACCGTCCATGTCGAGCATTCAAGCTGGGCAAACAGGGTGAACATCGATATCGGCCAGCTTCTGCCGCTGCATTCCACCGCCTCCGGCATCGCCTATCTGGCCTTCGCCGACAACGCGACCGTGAAAGCATGCCTGACAGGTTCGCTTGAGGCCTTCACCGATCATACCCTCGTCGAGCCGGCCGCCATTTCAAAGTCGATCGGCGAGGCGCGCGACCGCGGCTATTCGATCTGCGACCAGGGCCATGAGGACGGTGTGATCGGCGTCGCGGCTGCAATCCGCGCCGCCGATGGTCTTGCGCTGGGGACAATTGCGGTGGCAGCCCCGAAGGCCAGGACGACACCGGCTACGATCGTGGAACGAGGGCTTGCGGTTGTGACTGCGGCACGGGAGATTTCGATGCGCCTCAATGGCGAAAACCTGCAAACCCTGAGGAGGCAGGCCTGATGTCTGCAGATATGGCGACGCCCCGCATCCTGGTCATCGGCACGGGCGACACCAAGACCGACGAACTGCTGTTCATGAAAGCGTGTATCGAGGCATCCGGTGGCCGCGCCGTGATGATGGATGTCAGCGTGCTAGGCGCCCCCGCCTATAGTCCCGATCACGACAAGCATGCCGTTGCGCGGGCCGCTGGCGTGACGATGGCCGAAATCGTCTCGAGCGGCGATGAAAACACCGCCATGACATTGATGGCCGTCGGCGCCGTTCAGCTGGTGCGCCAGCTTCACCAGCGCGGCGAGATCGACGCCTTCATCGCCATCGGTGGTTCGATGGGAACCGATTTGGCGCTCGATGTCGCGCTGTGCCTGCCGCTCGGCGTGCCGAAATTCGTCGTCTCGACCATCGCCTACTCGCATCTCATTCCGCCCGAGCGTGTCGCGCCCGACCTGATGATGATCCTGTGGGCAGGCGGGCTCTACGGCCTCAACACCATCTGCAAGCTGGTCCTTTCCCAGGCCTGCGGCGCGGTGGTCGGTGCGGCGAGGATCGTGCTTGCATCCCGTGCTTCGGCCCCGGCGGTCGGACCGACCATCGGCATGACTTCGCTGGGCAGCAGTTGCCTGCGCTATATGAAGACGCTGAAGCCGGCGTTGGAGCAGCGCGGCTATGACGTCGCAGTCTTTCACACCACCGGGATGGGGGGCCGGGCCTTCGAATCGATCGCCAGCCAGGACCATTTCTGCGCGGTGTTCGACTTCAGCCTGCAGGAGATCACCAATCATCTTGCCGGTTCGGTCGTCAGCTCCGGCGCCGACCGGCTCGAGAATGCCGGCGCCCGCGGCATTCCGCAGATCGCAGCCCCTGGCGCCGTAGACATGGTCGATTTGCCGACCTGGCAGGCGTTGCCGACAAAGTTCGCGCAGCGGCCATTCCATGCTCATAACAGGTTGATCGGCTCGATCACCGTCGATGCCGCCGACCGCCGTGAAGTCGCCAGGACCATCGCCGCCAAGCTCGGTGCGTCGAAGGGGCGCTCCGCTTTCATCCTGCCCTCCGGCGGCATCCAGGAATGGGATGCGCAGGGCGAGCCGCTGTACGAACCCGAAGCCCTCGCGGCGTTCACCGATGAGATGCGCAAGGCCATTCCCGCCGGCGTCGAGTTCCACGAGATCGACGCCCACATCAACAGCGACGAGTTCGTCGGCAAGGCGCTCGAAATCTTCGACCGCTGGGTCGAGGAAGGCATCATCCCGCGCGGCATGCCGGCCAAGGGAGTGGCTGCGTGAGCGCTGTTCCTGCCCAGGCGCTCGTCCTCGATTTCGGCGGCGTCGTCACCCGGACCCTTTTCGAGACCCATGCCTTGACCGAACAGGCGCTCGGCCTCGCGCCGGGAACGCTGCAATGGTACGGGCCGTTCGACCCGGATTCAGATCCGCTGTGGCGCTCAATGCAGGCCGACGAGATCAGCGAGCGCGATTATTGGCGCACCCGCACCAGCGAAGTCGGCCGGCTCGTCGGCGAGGACTGGCAGGCGATGGAGACATTCGTCCAGCGCGCACGCGGAGCCGAGCCGGAAAAGATCGTGCGGCCCGAAGCCGTCCGCGCAATCCGGACCGTGCATGCGGCGGGATTTCGCCTGGCGATCGTGTCCAACGAGCTAGATCTGTTCTATGGCGCCGGCTTCCGTCAGCGGCTGCCGCTGCTCGAGCTGTTCGACACCATCGTCGACGCCACTTATACCGGCATCCTCAAGCCCGATCCGCGCGCCTATGCCTTGGTGACCGAGGCGCTTGGCCTGCCTGCCGGCGCCTGTGTGTTCGTTGACGACCAGCAGCGCAATGTCGATGGCGGCCGTGCCGCCGGCATGTGCACCGTTCATTTCGACGTCGCGCGGCCGGCACTTTCCTATGCCGAGGCCCTCGGCCATTTCGACCTCATCTCCTGAGACATTTGCGGAGCCTTGCGATGCGCGACATCAATTTCCTCACCGAGAAAAACGCCAAGCCGATCTGGCATCCGATGGCACACCCGGCCGAGATGCGGGCCAACCCGCCAAAGGTGATCATGAAAGGCGAAGGCGTGATGGTCACCGACATCGACGGCAACACCGTGCTCGATGCGGTTGGCGGCCTGTGGAACGTCAATCTCGGCTACTCCTGCGACCCGATCAAGAAGGCCATCGCCGACCAGCTCAGCGCCCTGCCCTACTATTCCGGGTTTCGCGGCACGTCGACCGGCCCGTCGATCGAGCTCGCTTACGGACTCAGCGAATGGTTCGAACCGGAAGGCATGGTGCGGACCTTCTTCACCTCGGGCGGCTCGGATTCGGTCGAAACCGCACTGCGGCTCGCCCGCCAATACTGGAAGATCCGCGGCCAGGGCGACCGGACAAAATTCCTCGCGCTGAAGAAGGGCTATCACGGCACCCATTTCGGTGGCGCGTCAGTCAACGGCAACGCCAATTTCCGCCGCAACTATGAGCCGCTTATGCCCGGCGTCTTCCACATTCCCGCACCCTGGACCTTCCGCAATCCGTTCGATGAGACCGATCCGGCGCGGCTAGCCAAACTGTGCGCCAAAGCGCTGGAGGACGAGATCGCCTTCCAGGGCGGCGACACCATTGCCGCCTTCATCATGGAGCCGGTTCTCGGCGCCGGCGGCGTCATCGTTCCGCATGACAGCTTCATGCCGCTGGTCCGCGAGATATGCGACCGCCACGAAATCCTGCTGATCGCCGACGAGGTGGTCACGGGCTTCGGTCGCACCGGCGCCTGGTCGGGTTCGCGGCTATCCGGCGTGAAGCCGGATTTTATGACCATCGCCAAGGCGATCACCTCGGGCTATTTCCCGCTCGGCGCCACCTTGATCGGCGCCAAGGTGGCCGACGTCTTCGAGGCCGACAAGACCAGCTTCGGGGCGATCGGTCATGGCTATACCTATTCCGGCCATCCTGTCGGCTGCGCGGCAGGGCTGGCTGCACTTGCCGAGACCAAGCGGCTTCGCCTGGACGAGAACGCAGCCGCGCGCGGCATCGAGCTCGCGGCGACGCTGGAGGGGCTAAAAGCCAAGCACGCGATCGTCGGCGACATCAGGTACAAGGGCCTGATGGCTGCGCTAGAGCTGGTCTCCGATCGCACGACGAAAAAGCCGGTGGACAAGAAGACCATGGCCGTGGTTTCGGAAGCCACTTATGACGCCGGCGTCATGCTGCGCGTGTCCGGCAACAACATCATCCTGTCGCCGCCGCTGATCATCGGCGCCGCCGACGTGGCAAAGATCGGCGAGGCCATCGATGCAGGTCTGTCGAGGGCCTGATAGACCCGCTGACGCAATGGAGTTTGGTACGCAATGACCCAATCTGAGAAGAACCCGAGCGAGGAAGCGCTCGTCAAGCGGCGTGCCCGCCTGCTCGGCGCGAAATCGCAATTGTTCTACGACGAGCCCGTGCACCTGGTGCGCGGCGAAGGCGTCTGGCTCTACGATGCCGACGGCCGCAAGTATCTCGATGCCTACAACAACGTCGCCCATGTCGGCCATTGCCACCCGCATGTGGTCGAGGCCTTGTGCCGTCAGGCAAGCCTGCTCAACACCCACACACGCTATCTGCACACCGCAATTCTCGACTATGTCGAGCGGCTGACGGCGACCTTCGATGCAAGCCTCGCCACCGCAATCCTGACCTGCACCGGCAGCGAGGCCAACGACATAGCGCTGCGCATGGCGCAGGCCGCCTCCGGCAATATGGGCATCATCGCCACCGACGCCACCTATCATGGCAACACGGCGGCGGTTTCGCAGCTCAGCACGCGCATGCCTCCGATCCGCGGCCGCGCCCCCCATGTCAGGCTGGTGCCGGCCCCCGACAGCTATCGCCATCCCGATGCGATGGCCAATGGCAAGGCCTTCGGCGACGCCGTGCGTCAAGCGATCGCTTCGCTGGCACAGGACGGCATTGGCCTGTCTGGCATCATCTTGTGTCCGCTGCTCGCCAATGAAGGTTTCCCGGCTCTGCCCACCGGATTTTTCGACGACGCCTTGGGGGCCGTGCGCGAAGCCGGTGGTCTGGTCATCGCCGACGAAGTGCAGCCCGGCTTCGGCCGCACCGGCAGCCATTTCTGGGGCCATCAGCGCGCCGGCTTCGTCCCCGACATCGTCACCATGGGCAAGCCGATGGGCAATGGCCATCCGATCGCGGCCGTGGTCACCACCAAGGAGATACTGGCGACCTTCCGCGACGCTTTCCGCTACTTCAACACCTTCGGCGGCAACCCGGTCTCCTGCGCGGTCGCCAATGCCGTCCTCGACGTCATCGAACAGGAAAACCTTGTCGCCAACGCGCAAGACGTCGGCGCTTATGCGCTTGGCCTGCTGCGCCCGCTGGCCGATCGGCATGAGTGCATCGGCGAGGTCAGGGGCGCCGGACTGTTCTTCGGCGCCGAGCTGGTCCACGACCGCGACACGCGCGAACCGGCGCCCGACATTGCCGAGCAGGTCGCCAATCGCATGCGCCATCGCGGCGTGCTGATGGGCAAGACCGGCATCCACGGCAATGTGCTCAAGATCCGCCCGCCCATGCCGTTCTCGCGTGACAATGCCGACTTCCTGATCGGCCTGCTGGACGAGGTGCTGGGCGAAGTCGGCGGAGTGCCGGCGTGAATTCTGTTTCCACCCAATCCGAGCCCGAAACGGCCGCCGATGTCACGGAGCTCGCCAGGCGTGCGCTCGAACATTGGGGCGTCCGCAACTCTGAGCCGGAACTTCTGAAGCACCGCGAGAACGCCGTCTTCCGCGTGCGGCTGCCGGATGGCCAGCCGGCAGCCATGCGCATCCACCGGCTCGGCTACCACACGGACGCCGCGCTGCGTTCGGAACTGCAATGGATGGGCTTCCTGCAATCCGCCGGCGTCGCCACGCCGTCTTGCGTCGCAACACAGGCCGGCGATCCGTTCGTACTTGTCAGCACGGCCACCTCGGCGCAGCCCCGGCAGGCCGATTGCCTGAGCTGGCTGGAGGGCCGCGCCGTGGGCGCACGCGGCGTGCCACTGGCCTACACGGCCGACCAGTCGATCCAGATCTTCACGGCGATCGGGCGGACCATCGCCCATATGCACAATGTCACTGCCTCCTGGACGCCGCCCGCGGGCTTCGCGCGCCATGCCTGGGACTTCGACGGCTTCTTCGGGGCGAACCCGGTCTGGGGCCGGTTCGAGACCTCGCCCTTTCTCGATGGTCCTCGCCGCGCGCTGGTCTTGCAGGCGCGCGACAACGCAGTGAAGGCGCTGTCGGAACATGAGCGCAGCGCGCGCAATTTCGGCATCATCCACGCCGATCTGGTGCGCGAGAACGTGCTCATCCATGACCGTGCCGTACGCATCATCGACTTCGACGATTGCGGCCATGGCTGGCACATGTACGACCTTGCCGTCGCCCTCTACCAGAACCGCGAGGAGGCGATCTACCCGCTGATCGAAACCGCTTTGCTTGACGGCTACCAGCAAGAGCGTGCGCTGACCCCGCAGGACATCGCCGCATTGCCTCTATTCGCCGCCTTGCGTGCCTTCGCGTTCCTTGGCTGGGTGCAAAGCCGCGTCGAAGGCGACATCACCAGGGATGTCGGCTTGCGCATGTCGACCATCGCAGCCGATGTGGTGATTGACTACCTGCGCGGTGAACAGCCCAACTGACGAGCCGATGAGAGCCGTCAGCTCTTGGCGAAATGGATACTGACCGTTCCCGAGCTGCCGAAGTCGGCGACGATCGTATCGCCGGGCCGCGCCTCGACCGGGCGCACGAACGATCCGGACAGCACCACCTCGCCGGCCGCGATGGACATGCCGTAGCGGGCGAGCCTGTCCGCCAGCCAGGCAATGCCCATCGCCGGATGGTTGAGCACGCCGGCGCCAAGCCCGGTCTCCTCGACCTCCGCATTGCGCGAGACGATGGCGCCGATCCAGCGCATATCGGCTTCATCGGGTCGTTGCGGCCGGCCGCCGACGACAATGCCGGCATTGGCGGCGTTGTCGGAAATCGTATCGAAGAAAGTGCGCGCCTTCTTTGTCTCGGCATTGACGCGTTCGATGCGCGTGTCGAGGATTTCGAGCGCCGGCGTGATATAATCGGTGGCGTTGAGCACGTCGAAGATGGTCACGCCTGGGCCCCTCAGCGGCGCCTTCATGACGAAGGCTATCTCGGCCTCGACGCGCGGCTGGATGAAGCGGCCGACGGGTATCGTCGCGCCGTCGTTGAAGAACATGTCGTCGAACAGCACGCCCGAATCCGGCGTGTCGATGGCGAGCGCATATTGCATCGCCTTCGATGTCAGGCCGATCTTCCAGCCCTTCGGGGTCAGCCCGGCATCGGTCTTGCGTTTCACCAGCGCTGCCTGGACGCGATAGGCATCCTCCATCGTCGCGTCGGGAAAATCGAGGCTGAGCAGACGGATCTGGCGGCGCGAACGCTCGGCTTCGAACAGCCTTGCCGCGGCATCTTCAGCTTGCTCGGGGGTCACGATGCTACCTCGTCGACGACGCCGTTGCGGAGCACGCCGATGCCGTCGGCTTCGACTTCGATCACGTCGCCCGGCTTCAGCCAGATCGGCGGGTCGAAGCGGGCGCCGGCGCCGGTCGGCGTACCGGTGACGATGATATCGCCTGGCACCAGCGTGGTGAAGGTGGAGACATAGGCGATGATCTTGCGGAACGAGAAGATCATCCGGCTGGTGCGGTCCTGCTGGCGCAATTCGCCATTGACGCGGGTGGTCAGCGCGATGTCGGCAATCTGCGCCTCGTCGGTGAACGGCACCAGCCACGGACCGAGCGAGCCGGTGCGGTCGAAATTCTTGCCCTGCGTGACGTTGAACTTGGCGTGCCGTACCCAATCGCGAATGGTGCCTTCGTTGCACAGGGCTAGTGCCGCGATATGGTCAAGCGCATCCCTCTCGGCGATGCGTCGTCCACCCTTGCCGATGACGATGACGATCTCGCCCTCATAGTCCAGCTGCGGCGATTCCGGCGGCCGCACCAGCGGCGCGTCGTGGCCGACGAAGGAGCGGGGGAAGCGGATGAACAGCGACGGATTGGAGGGCGCTGCCTGGCCGTCCTTGTACTCCTCGTTGCGGTCGGGATAGTTGACGCCGACGCAGACGATCTTTTCCGGGGACGGCACAGGGATTTCATAAGCGACGGCGTCGACTGGAAAATCGACGGCGTGGGCTTCGGCCTCTTCCGCCAGCCGCCGTAGCACGCCGGCCTCGATCACTTCGCGCAGCGTCGGCCACTGGCTGTGCCGCGCCGACAGGTCGACGACGCCCTTATCTGTGACCGCGCCATAGCGCGTCTTGCCGCCGACAGTGAAGGTGGCGAGCCGCCCATGTGCAGTCATCCCGGTCTCCGTCAGGTTCGCGTCTGTGGTCACGGTGCGATGATCGGCGACGCCGTCAAATCCGGTTGGCGTGCGGCCGCGCCGGCAAAGGTGCTGCCCTCCTCGAACCAGCTTTTCGGCGCCGGCGCGCCCCATAGCGTCTGGCGCTGCGGGTCCTTGAGGTCCCACTTGATCGGCTCCAGATCCGGATCCACCGTCTGGTAGTCCGAGCAGTAGATCTCGATGCGGTGATTGTCCGGGTCTCTGACATAGAGGAAGAAGGCGTTGGAAATGCCATGCCGGCCTGGGCCGCGCTCGATATTTGCGAGGTAACCCGTCGTCGCCATCAGGTCGAGCAGGTCGATGATGTTGAGCGGTGTCGGCACCCAAAAGGCGACGTGATGCAGGCGCGGACCCACACCGTTGGTGAAGGCGATGTCGTGGACGCCGCCCTTGCGGTGCGTCCAGGCCGCCCACAGCTTTCCGCTACTCGCATCCTCGGTGTATTCGGTGACGCGGAAGCCAAGCTCGTTGTAGAAGGCGACGGACTCGTCGACATTGGGCGAGAAGCAGTTGAAGTGGTCGATGCGCAGCGGCTTCACGCCCTTGTAGAGCGCATATTTCTGATGAATCGGCGGCAGCCTTTCCATTTGGGCAAAGAACTCGAGCGGAATGCCGTGCGGGTCGCGGGTGCGGAAGGTGCGCGACTGGTACTGTCGCTCGACCCACTCGACCGGCAGGCCTTTTGCCTTGAAGAAATGCTCGGCCTTGTCGAGATCCTCATCCGAAAAAACCTTGAAGCCGAGATCGCGGGCTTCAGCGCTGCCGGCCTTCTTCAGCACGATGCAGTGGTGTCCGCGCTCTTCCAACGCCCTTAGATAGATGGCTTCCGATGTCTCGTCGGTAACCTGCAGGCCAAGCGTGTCGACATAGAAGGCGCGGGATTTCGCAAGGTCGGTGACCGCCAGTTCGACATGGCTGAGGCGCACGATGTTGAAGGCGGGATAGAGGTTTGGTTTGGGCAGTGGCATGCGATGTCCTCCGGTCAGCCGCCGAGTTTCTGGATCGTGTGCGCTGAAGTGGCGAAGGCGATGTTCTTCGTCTCCATGTAGAAATCGAAGGAATGGTCGCCGCCGTCGCGGCCGATGCCGGAATTCTTGACGCCGCCGAACGGCGTCGGCAAATGCCGCACATTCTCCGAATTGACCCAGATCATGCCGGCGTCCAGCGCATCGGTGAAGCGGAAGGCGCGGGTGACATCCGATGTCCAGAGATAGCCGGTCAGGCCGTATTGGGTGTCGTTGGCCAGCGCCAGCGCTTCGGCCTCGTCCTTGAAGGAAATGGCGGTCAGCACCGGCCCGAAAATCTCTTCCTGGGCAATGCGCATCCTGTTGGTGGCGCCGGTAAACAGCGTCGGGCTGACATAGCAGCCACCGCCCGGACCGGCGAACTTGTCGCCGCCGGCGGCTACCACCGCGCCTTCCGATTTNCATAGCAGCCACCGCCCGGACCGGCGAACTTGTCGCCGCCGGCGGCTACCACCGCGCCTTCCGATTTGCCGATCTCGATATAGGAAAGCACCTTTTCCTCGTGCACCGGATGGATCAGCGGACCAACAACCGTTTTGGGATCGAGCGGATGGCCAACCTTGATGCGCTTTGCCTTCTCCGCAACCAGATCCGTGAATGTGTCGTAGACCGAGGCTTCGACCAGAAGCCGCGACGATGAGGTGCAGCGTTCGCCGTTGAGCGAGTAGATCATGAACACGGCCGCATCCGCCGCACGTTCGAGATCGGCGTCGGCGAAGACGATCACCGGGTTCTTCCCGCCCAGTTCGAAATGCACGCGCTTCAGCGTATCGGCGCCTTGTTTCATGATCATCGAGCCGGTGCGGCTCTCACCGACAAAACCGATCGCCTTGATGTCAGGGTGCTCGGTCAGCGCCTTGCCGGCGTGCTCGCCGAGGCCGTTGACCAGGTTCCACACGCCTTTCGGCAGGCCGGCCTCCTCCGCGATCTCGACCAGCAGGCGAGCGGTCAGCGGCGAAAATTCGGCCGGCTTGTGGACGACGGTGCAGCCTGCCGCCAGCGCCGGCGCGATCTTCCATGTCGACAGCATGAACGGCGTGTTCCACGGCGTGATGATGCCGACCGGGCCGATCGGCACGCGCGTGGTGATGTTGACCTGGCCTGTCGTGCGCAGCGTCTCGCCGTCGCGCGCTTCC
Organism: Mesorhizobium sp. LSJC269B00; assembly: GCF_000502815.1. Lineage (NCBI taxonomy): Bacteria > Pseudomonadati > Pseudomonadota > Alphaproteobacteria > Hyphomicrobiales > Phyllobacteriaceae > Mesorhizobium > Mesorhizobium sp. LSJC269B00. The sequence goes on along the minus strand of NZ_AYVN01000002.1, from coordinate 235,471 downwards.
GGCGCGCGGTCGGCGAAGAAGCGGAAATTCTCGGCGCCGCGCAGCGCGGCCTTGGCCATGAATTTCAGCGCCTGGCCGGTGTCCATGCACTCGACGAAGGCGATCTCCTCGGCGCGCGCTTCGATCGCATCGGCTATCTTGTGCAGCAGCTTCTTGCGCCCGTCGCCCGGCATGGCGGCCCAGGCCGGGAACGCCGCCTTTGCCGCCTTGGCGGCGCGGTCGATATCGGCGGCACTGCCACGCGCGACCTTGGCCAGCGGCTTGAGATCGACCGGCGACATGCTCTCGAAGGTCGAGCCATCCACCGCCGGCACCGCTTCGCCGCCGATCTGGTTCAGCACGCCGTCGCGCTTGAAACGGGCCAGATAGGCCTCGGCCTTTTTCAGATTGCCTTCGAGGTCGGACATATCAGCTTCCGTCACTTGCCGCGCAGTCGCGGATGGATTGCGTTTTTCTTCCAGCTCAGTACCGGGTCGATCTCCCTGATCTCCAGGGAAAGAGCGAAGTGCGGGGTCTCGAACAGGGGGCCAAGGTATTCGCTCACCGCGGCGAAGACCGCCTCCCCGGTTCGTTTCTTGTCCTGGGCGCTGCGCCCGGTTCCAATGCGAAACGACATGTCGAGGAAAGCGTTTTCCGGCAGGCTGTCGGCGATGGCATAGGCTTCCGCACGGAAGGCCCGCACCCGCACCGCGCCGGTTTCAAACAGCCCGGTGCCGAGCACGGTGCGCAACACCAGCGCGCACAATTCGCTCATGTCGACCTTGGCATCGAGGTTGGCCGAATACTCGATGGAAAAGTGAGGCACCGCGTCTCGTTCCCCGGATTGTTCCACTGTTGTAGTTAACGCGTTAATTACATGCAGCATCACTGAAGTCAAGCCTTGCATCCAAGTTGAGGCGACGATACGGGATGGAAAGGTCAGGTTTTGGCGTGCGGTCCCGCCGACCGCCCGCATCATTGGGGACGCTGCTTCTTGCTGCCTGAAAACACCCGTCGTTCTCTGCCGATGGCGCTGCTCCATGCCCGCGAAGTGGTGATGGCGCGGTTTCGCCCTATGCTAGCGGCGCATGACGTGACCGAACAGCAATGGCGTGTGCTGCGCGTTCTGAGCGAGGCCGGCCCTGTCGAGGCGACGGAACTTGCCGATCGCGCTTCGGTGCTGCCGCCCAGCCTGACACGCATCATCAAGACGCTCGAGGGCCGAAAATTCATCACCCGCAACAAGGCGGAAGGCGATGGCCGCCGTGTCGTTCTGACGATCGCCCCGGCGGGCTCCGCCCTTATCGATGCCTTGTCGCCGGAACGCCTCGTCATCTACCGCGACATCGAACAGCGCTTCGGACATGAGAGGCTCGAGCAATTGCTCGATCTGCTGGAGAGCCTGATCGCCGGCGAGAGCTGATTGCTGCGGCTCAGCCGCCAAAGCTGCCAAGCCCCGTCGGCTGCGTGTAATTGCGGTCGACATAGAGCAAGGCCGAGCCGCCGCTGCCGTGCCTGACATCGATAACGCGGCCGATCATGACATTATGCGTGCCGACGATGTGCACTTCCTCGATCTCGCAATCGAAATTGACGATCGCATCGGACAGCGCTGGCGTCCCTGAGGCCAGCGTTTGCCAGCGCGCCGCCGAATAGCGTGCCTCCATGTCCCTGGTCGCGCCGGCGAACTTGCCGGCCAGGTGCATATGGTCATGCGTCAGCACGTTGACGCAGAAGCGCCGGTTGGCGAGGAACATGGCGGCCTGCGTCGAGCGGCCGTTCATGCACACCAGCAGTGTCGGCGGTTCGTCCGACACACTGCACATGGCGGTGGCGGTGAAGCCGCCGCGCCCGGCCGGACCATCTGTCGTGACGATGTTGACCGGCGCGCAGACCCTTGCCATGGCGTCGCGGAAATCGGCCTTCGAAATCTGCGTGGCCATCTGACATCACCCGGCCGTAGAAGCGAGCGGATTGAGCCAGGTATCTCCCGTCCAGCCGTTCTCGTCATAGTCGGCCATGCAGGTGTCGACCAGTTCTTCCATGGCCTTCAGCCGGCCGCCGCGTTCGGCGCCCTTCAGCACCTGCAGCCGCACCTCTTCCGGCGCACCGGCATAGTTGAGTTCGTAGAGCGCGTGGCGGCCGCCGAACTCGGTGCCGGTCGCGTCCCACAACAGTTTCATGATCTTGATGCGCTCGACATGGCCCATGTCGTTGGAACCGCGCACATATTGCGCGAGGTATTTGTCGATCTCGGGATTGTTGAAGTCGCGCACTGATGACGGCAGGTAGATCAACCCGGAGGCGATCACCCGGCGCACCGTGTCGATGACGCGCGGATAGGCTTCCGACATGAAAGTCCGGTAGGCAAGGGCTGCTTCCAGGTTGGGCAGGACAGCGCCATTCGCCCAGGGGATCGGATTATAAGCCATGGCGTTGGAAAAGCTCCAGAACATGTGCCTGAGCGCGATGACCTCGCCCAGCGCCGCCTGGTTGCCTCGGAAGGCATCTCCGCCGGTGGCGCGCAGCGCCTTGGCCAGCAGCCCGGCGAGGAAGTCGAGCTTGACGGCAAAGCGTGTGCAGCCCTGGAAGCAATAGCCATGCATGAAGCCCGAAGCCGGATGGAAGGACAGGATTTTCTGCGCGTCGCGCAGCACCAGCACGTCCTCCCAGGGGATGAAGACATTGTCGAGCACCAGGATGGCATCGTTCTCGTCGAAGCGCGACGACAACGGATAGTCGAACGGAGCCGCCACCGTGTTGGACATCTGCTCATAGGAGACGCGGCAGAACATCTTTACCCCCGGCGCATTCATCGGCACGATGAACATGACCGACAGCGACGGATCTTCGGTGACCGTCGCCGAACTCTGCGCCAGGAAATTGTAGTGGGTCAGCGCCGAGGACGTCGCCACCACCTTGGCGCCGGAGACATAGATGCCCGCGTCGGTCTCCTTGATGATGTGGACGAAGACATCCTTCACCTGTTCGGCCGGCTTGTGGCGGTCGATCGGCGGGTTGACGATGGCGTGGTTCATGAACAGCACGGCTTCCTGCGCACGCTTGTGCCAGGCGAGCGCATTGTCCTTGAACGGGCCGTACCAGTCGGCATTGGCGCCGAGCGTGTTCATCAGTGCCGCCTTGTAATCGGGCGTGCGGCCCATCCAGCCATAGGACATGCGTGACCACTCGGCGATCGCGGTCTGCTGGGCTGCGAGTTCGCCGGAGGATTTGGCGACGCGGAAATATTTGTGCGTGTAGCCGCCCGAACCAGTATCGGTCGGCGAGGTCAGTGTGCCCCGCCGCTTGGGATCGTGCAGCGCATCATAGAGGCGTGCCAGCGACCGCGCCGAATTGCGCATCGCCGGATGGGTGGTGACATCGGCAATGAGCTCGCCGTTGATGTAGACCTCGCGGCCGTCGCGCAGGCTCTCCAGATACTCGGCCCCGGTGAACGGGCGCCCATTGTCGGCACGAAAGTCTTCCGATCGCATGATGTTCCTCCACTTATGGCATCAACTCTAGCGCTCCTGGCAAGGATCGGTTAGGACGTAACGGCAAAACCGATTGGACTTTTTCCGGCGCCATGAGCCTCAATTCCATTCCTGATTTCTTTGTCTATGGCGAGCCGGTGCGGCCGGTTGATGTCGGCTTCCTGCATGTCGAGACGGTGCTTGCGCGCAGCAATATTCATCTCGGCCAGGTTGCCGCGCACAAGCATCCGCAAATGGGCCAGATCACCTACTGGACCAGCGGCTCCGGCACCTACCGCATCGAAGACCAATCCTGGGACTTTTCGTCACCGGCCGTCAGCTTCGTGCCGAGCACCATCGTGCATGGCTTCTCGATCGGGCCCGGCACCGACGCCATCGTCGTTTCGGTCGCCGATGATGCGCTTGCGGCAATAGCCGCTCACAGCCTGCTGCCATTGGACCGGCCGGTCTTTGCCGATAGCCTTCCTCAGCACGTCGCGTGGAAAAGGCTTGCGGCGGTGCTGGAGATGCTCGCCACGGAATATGCCGAGGCGCAGGCCGGGAGTGACAAGACCCTGCCGGCGCTGATTGCCGTCGCGCTCTCCCACATCGCGCGTCTTGGTCCCGAGGTAATGGATGCCACCGGTTCTTCCGATGCTGCATTGGCGCGCGGCTTGCGCCGTCTGGTCGATGCGCATTTCCGCGACAACTGGCCCGTCGACCGCTACGTCGAGGTGCTGGCCACGACACCGCATCTTCTCGACAAGGCCGCCCATAGGGTGCTTGGCAGCGGCGTCAAGCGGCTCATGGGCGAGCGACGGTTGCTGGAGGCCAAGCGCTTGCTGCTGTTCACCGTGCGCACCGTCGAGGACATCGCCTACGAAATCGGCTTCGACGATCCGGCCTATTTCTCACGCTTCTTCCGGGAGCGGGTTGGCCAGGCGCCCGCCGCCTGGCGCCGCGCGCAGCTGGGGCAGAGTTGAAGCTTCCGCGCCGACCAGGATCAGGCGTTTGGGTCGACACGCCGGCCAGGCGCAGCGCCGCCGAGTTGATCCACCTGTTGATAGGTGTTGCCGCGCAGCATCACCCCGCGCACGGCGCGGCGGATCGAGATTGATGTCGCCGCGAAACTTGCTGGTGTTTTTTGTCGCTTCCAAACGGTTCGTTATTTGAACCACCATTTTATGTGCTATGAGCGGACTGCAAGGTGGATTGGCTTCCCTCCCATGCGAAGTATCTTGAGGATGCACGATGAGCACAGTCGGCAAAGCGATATCGCTGTTGGAACAGTTCACGCTCGGCGAACCGGAGATCGGCCTGTCCGAGCTCGCCCGCAAAACCGGCCTCGACAAGGCGACGGCGCGGCGCCTGCTGATGGCGATGGCCGACCACCGCCTGATCGAACAAGAGCCGGCAAGCCGCCGCTACCGGCTCGGCGCCGGCCTGTCGCGGCTGGCCCGGTTTCGCGACGCGCATTTTCCCTTCGTGCGCGTGGCAGCACCTGTGGTTCGCGAGCTGGCGCTGGAAACCGGCGAGACGGTGCATCTGTCGGAATTCAGCGCCGGCGCACTGCTGACGGTCCATGTCGAGCTGTCGGCAAAGGCCAACCGGGTCAATGTCGATGTCGGCCAGGTGCTGCCCTTGCACGGCACCGCCTCCGGCATCGCCTTTCTCGCCGCTTCGCCTCGGGAAGCGGCCGAGGCCTATGTCGACAAGCCGTTGCCGACCTTCACGCCACACACGGTGACGCAGCCCGACAGGCTGATGAAGGCGATCCGGCTTGCCGCCAAGCGCGGCTATTCCTCGAGCTCCCAAGGCTATGAAGAAGGCGTCCACAGCATAGCCGCGGCAATCCTCGGCTCCGATGGCCGTCCTTTAGGCACTCTGGCGGTGGCCTCGCCTGTGTCACGCGCCGATGACAGCATGGCGGCCAGCCAGGGCGAAGCGGTGATCAAGGCGGCGCGGCTGATTTCAGCGCGCCTGGCCGGCGAAGCCTGACATCTCTACCGTCGCTGGGGAGATGATTAGCGGGTTAAGTTCCCAGCGGCGCACCGGCCTTGCCGCGAGACCGGAACGCTTCGTCTGGGACAGGCGGCTGGAGCGCAGCAAGGAAGAATTGTTGTCGCCCGCCCGTGCGTCGCCCACGATCTCGGAAATCGCCTTTGCTTGGGGGTTCAATTCGAGTGCGCATTTTTCGCGCGCGTTCGAGAGCCGGTACGATGTGGCCCGCGGAAGTTGCGCCAGAGCCTTAGGCGGGTGCATTGAGGGGTGGGCCGTTTGCCGGATCTCGGAGAGCGCCCTAGCTTGCCTAAAGCCGGCATCCGGCAGCAAGTTCTACATATTGGCAGCGGTTGGCCGTACGATCACTTCGTTGACGTCCACGCCATCGGGTTGATCAAGCGCAAAACGGATCGCCCGTGCAATGGCGTCCGGTGTGAGCGACTTCTGCCGCCATTCTTTCAGAGCCGTGGCGACCTGAGGATCGCTGATATCGTCGCCCAGTTCGGTTGCGGTCACTCCGGGGGAGATGATCGTGGCGCGGATGTCGTCATGCTCCTGCCGCAGCCCCTCGGTGATTGCCCAGACGGCATATTTCGTGCCGCAATAGACCGCCGCGGTGGGCAGCACGATATGCGCACCGACCGAGGCGACATTGACGATATGCCCATTCTTCTGGGCGACGAAGCGCGGCAGCACCGCGGCGATCCCGTTCAGCACGCCGCCGATGTTGACATTGATCATGCGAGACCACTCATCGCGCTTCAGCGCGGCAAGCGGCGACAGCGGCATGACGCCGGCATTGTTGACCAGCACATCGATCTGCCCGAATTCGGCATGGGCGGCATCGGCAAAGGCGTCGAAATTCGCCGCGTCAGTCACGTCGAGTTCGCGCCACGCGACGCTTTTGCCTATTCCTGCGGCCAGCGCCTTGAGCCGCTCGGTGCGGCGGGCCCCGATGAACAGTCTGGCGCCGGCACCGGCAAGTTCCCGAACCGTCGCTTCGCCGATGCCGCTGGAGGCGCCGGTGATGAGTACAACCTTGTCTTTAAGTCCCGTCATGATCGTTCCTTTTTCGCTGCGGTGACGGGGAGATAGATGGCGCGAACCGGCAAAGGCCGGTAGCGTGATCGTCCAAAGAGTTTGCACGATCCTCCAAATGAACTCGAAATGCCTTGCAACATTTCGCGCCATGAAGATTTATGCGGCATGGAGAAAATCAATGAACTCGCCGAGCTGATCACCCGCTTTGCGCCGAAATCTGGCATGGCCGGCACTGCGGTGCCGCGGCTGTCGCTCATTCGCGCCAACCAGCCCAGTGCACCCGTGCCTGCGGTCTACGAGGCGTCGCTTTGCATAATCGCCCAAGGATCGAAGCGCGTCTCGCTGGCCGACCAGAGCGTGGTCTATGACGCATCGAGCTACCTGCTCGTCTCGGTCGACCTGCCGCTGGTCGGGCATGTGTTGGAGGCGAGCCCGGCGGCGCCCTACCTCTGTTGCAAGATAGATTTTGATTCCACCGCGCTGGCCGAACTGCTTGTGAAAGAAGGACGTGCATCCCCCAGCAGGGATCTGCCGGTGTTAGCTGCCTATCCAAGTGACCCCGACCTGATTGATGCCGCCTGTCGGCTTGTCAGGCTGCTCGATCGCCCCGAGAGCATCACCGTGCTGGCGCCGCTGATCGAACGCGAAATCCTTTACCGGCTCCTCACCGGACCGCACGGTGACACGCTTCGCCAGATGGCGTCGGTGGACAGCCACCTGAACCAGGTCAGCCGCGCCATCGCCACGATCCGCAATCATTTCCAGGCACAACTGCGCATCGAAGAGATTGCGGCGGCATCAGGCATGAGCGCGTCGTCCCTTCATGCCCATTTCAAGGCGATTACGCGCATGACCCCGCTCGAATACCAGAAGCAGCTGCGCCTGCAGGAGGCGCGAAGGATTATGCTTGCCGGCGGCGCAAACGCAGGCACGGCCGGGTTCGCGGTGGGCTATGACAGCCCTTCGCAGTTCAGCCGAGAATATCGTCGCCTGTTCGGTGCGCCGCCCCGGAAAGATATTGACCGCCTTCAGGCGACACCCAGTTCGGCTGCGGCTTATTGAGTTTTCCGAGCGGCATGCGCCAGCCATGGCTGGTCAGGAGCCAGCCGCCTCCAGGTGGCGAAGCGTCCGATCATGCTCGGTAGAACTCCCGGTACCATTCGACAAAGCGCGGAACCCCTATTTCGATCGGGATTTTGGGCTTGAAGCCGGTCGCCTCCTCGAGCGAGCTGACATTGGCGAAAGTTGCCGGAACGTCGCCTGGCTGAAGTGGCCTGAGGTTGCGGTTTGCCTTGCGTCCCAGCGCGTCTTCGAGCACCTCGATCAATCGGTTCAGTTGAACGGGCGAATTGCCGCCGATGTTGTGAATCCTGAACGGGGCGTTGCTGGTCGCTGGGTCTGGCGCGACACTTTTCCACTCAGGATTGGGTGTCGCGGGTTGCTGCATGACGCGGATAATACCTTCGACAATGTCGTCGATATAGGTGAAATCCCGCTGCATGTTGCCATAGTTGAAGACCTCGATCGGCTCGCCGGCGAGGATAGCCTTGGCGAAGATGAACAGCGCCATGTCCGGCCGCCCCCACGGACCATAGACGGTGAAAAAACGCAGCCCGGTGGTCGGCAGTCCAAACAGATGGCTGTATGTGTGCGCCATCAGCTCGTTCGCCTTCTTGCTTGCGGCGTAAAGGCTGAGCGGATGGTCCGCCGGATCGTGCACGGAAAACGGCATGCGGGTGCTGCCGCCATAAATCGAACTCGACGATGCATAGACCAGATGGCCGACCGACGCCTGCCGGCATCCTTCCAGGATGTTGACAAAGCCGCTGAGGTTGCTTTCCACATAGGCGTGCGGATTGCTGATCGAATAGCGTACGCCGGCTTGCGCCGCGAGATTGACGACAACCTCCGGCGCGGCCGAAAGAAAGAGCTCCGAAATACGGTCCCGCTCCGTGAGATCGGCATGCTCGAAACAAAAATTCGAAAACGCTTTCAGCCGCTCGAGACGAGCCTGCTTCAGGCTGACGTCATAATACTCGTTCATGGAGTCGAGGCCGATAACCTGGCGTCCTTCGGCAAGCAGCCTCAGGCAAAGATGAAACCCTATGAACCCGGCTGCGCCGGTGATCAGTATCGGCCTGCTTGATGTCACTGCATATCCTAGCGTTAATTTCAGGCGAGCTTTACAAGCTCCAGTATTTTATGTTGTCGGGAACTTCATTGGGCTTGATGGCCGACTTGACATCGAACAGTGTCCCCCCCGGCCTGATCATTTGAAAAAGACGCGCTCTTTCGTTGGTGAGATATTGCCTGTGAGGCACCGCCAGAACAAGCGCCTGCAAATCGTTTATCTCATCGAGCGGCAGGATTGTTTCGCCGTGATCACGCCGAGCGGTTTCGACATCGGCAAGGGGATCATGGACTTTGGGGACAATTCCGAACTGCCTTAGTTCCTTGACCATGTCGAAAACGCGGCTGTTGCGCAAATCCGGCACGTCCTCCTTGAATGTCAGCCCGAGAATGCCGACAGAAGCCCCTTTGACGGGCGTGTCAGAACCAATCAGCCGTTTGACAACCTGCTGGGCGACGAAGGCCCCCATGCCGTCATTGATGCGACGTCCGGCGAGGATGATCTGCGGATGGTAACCTTCGGCCTCGGCCTTGGCGGTCAAATAATATGGATCGACGCTGATGCAGTGGCCGCCGACGAACCCCGGTTTGAAGGGAAGGAAGTTCCATTTCGTCGACGCAGCATCAAGAACATCCTGCGTCCGGATATCGAGCCGCTCGAAGATCATTGCCAGTTCGTTCATCAGCGCGATGTTCAGATCGCGCTGGGTGTTCTCGATAACCTTCGCTGCCTCGGCCACCTTGATCGACGGGGCGCGGTAGACGCCGGCATCGATGATACGGCCATAAACGTTCGCGACGCGCTCCAGCGTCTCGTTATTCTCGCCGGAGACGACTTTGACGATCTTTTGCAGCGAGTGTTCTCGATCGCCGGGGTTGGCGCGTTCGGGCGAATAGCCGAGGGCAAAGTCGCGGGGATGTCGCAGGCCGGAAACCTGCTCGATGATCGGCCCACAGAAATCTTCGGTCACACCTGGATAGACTGTCGACTCAAAAACGACGACGGCGCCTTTGCTCACCGCCTCGCCGACGAGTTCGGACGCCAGTTTCAAAGAAGCTAGATCGGGAGCGCGATTTGCGTCGATAGGGGTTGGCACGGCGACGATGAAGAAAGTAGCGCCTTTCAACATCTCCCGGTCGGTGGTCAGCCCTATCGAGGTCTCCTTGAGCGCCGTTGCGTCAACTTCCCCCGTACGATCGACGCCGCCACGCAATTCCCCGATCCGACGCTCGCTGATGTCAAAAGCTATGGTGCCGGGGAAAACCTTCCCAAAGGCAATGGCTACCGGCAGGCCGACATAACCCAGGCCGATAACTGCAATGCGTTCGGACATCCGTGGGGTTCCTCGAGCCACCTGTTGAGCCGACGTGCTTGTATGGCAGGCTGTTGGCCAATTCAACGATGCTCTATCGCGAAGAGGAATGTCTCACGAAAAATGGTCGTTGCCATTTTCATGTTGCCATCCGCCGATGCCATCGATGTTGTGGATAAAATCCAGCAGGACCGGGTTTCGAGCCACTCTCTGCTGCGGATTGGGGTGAACCGTCAGGTTCTGCCGGCCATCTACGCAGCGGCGGCCCTGACGACAGGGCTGATATTCTCTGCTGCCAATCCATAGGCCACTATCGGCCTCAATCGTGCCTTCTGATCAAACCAAATGCCCGGATCGGAATTCGCATCGGCACCGAGCGGATCTGCGAAATTTCAGTTTGGTCCTTGTGCATTGGCTGCGGACACGTCGTATCCTGCGTGTGGCGACCGATATCTGGTCGATCAGCATTTGCCTGGGAGCAGAAATTGGCCAGACTCTATGACAGCCGCAGACGCATTCTCGTTACCGGGGGCGCAGGGTTTATCGGCTCGCATCTTATTGACCGCCTGTTGGAACGAGGCGACGAAATCTTGTGTGTCGACAACCTTTTCACCGGATCAAAGCGCAATATCGACCATTTGGCCAAGCATCCCCGCTTCGAATTCATGCGCCATGACGTGACCTTTCCGCTCTACGTCGAAGTCGATGAGATTTACAACCTGGCGTGTCCGGCCTCGCCTGTTCACTACCAGTACGACCCGGTTCAGACGATCAAGACCGCCGTGCACGGCGCCATCAATGTTCTTGGACTGGCAAAGCGGCTGAAATGCAAAGTCTTTCAGGCCTCCACCAGTGAGGTCTATGGTGACGCGTCTGTGCATCCGCAGCCCGAGAGTTACTGGGGCAATGTAAACCCGATCGGGCCGCGCTCATGCTACGATGAAGGCAAACGCTGCGCCGAAACGCTGTTCTTCGACTATCACCGACAACATGGCTTGTGGGTCAAGGTCGCGCGGATTTTCAATACGTTCGGGCCGCGCATGCACCCGGCAGACGGCAGGGTTGTCTCAAATTTCATCGTGCAGGCGCTTCGTGGTGAACCGATAACCATTTTCGGCGACGGCTCACAGACAAGGTCGTTTTGCTACGTCGACGACCTGGTGAGCGGCATGCTGCGCCTCATGGATACGGGGCCGGAGGTGACCGGTCCAGTAAACATCGGCAATCCAAGGGAAGTAACGATCAGGCGCTTGGCCGAACTGACGACGCAGATGACCGGATCAGGTTCGGATATAATTTACCGCGATCTTCCGCAAGACGATCCGCGGCACCGCCAGCCCGATATCACCCTTGCCAAAAGGCTTGTCGGCTGGGAGCCGACGGTGACTTTAGAAGCCGGGCTGCAACAGACGATCGACTATTTCAAAGCCCTGCTGCCGAAGGTTTCCACAAACTCGCCTTGACCCGGCACCGCAGTGCAACCGTCAAGTCTGACCGATCACCGTCGTGGTAGCGACGCCTTTTGCAGTCGACTCCGGTAGGCTTGAAGTTTTTCGAATTCTAATTATTTTAAGCTTGAAATTATTTTGAAGATCCATGGCGCTTCATCCGTCCGAGCCGGGACACCGGCATTTGGCGGAGAGCAGAAGGAGGAGGAAGATTTGCCGTTGTTCCGGAATAAAACTCCATGAACACAGCACGATTTTCCGAGAGTGTCACAGGCAAGATCGTCGATGGCGTTCTCATCGTCACGATCGAAAATCTGCCGGTCAACGCGCTGTCCCTCCATGTCAGGGCCGGACTGATGGCTGCGCTTGGGCGTGCGGCGTCGGATGAAGTGTCTGCCGTGGTGCTGACCGCCATTGGGCGCACCTTCATCGGTGGCGCCGATATCAAGGAATTCGGCAAGCCCGCTATCGGGCCCACACTGCCTGACGTGATCGAAGCGATGGAGAGCTTCGCCAAACCGATCGTCGCGGCAGTAGGCGGCGCGGCGCTCGGCGGCGGCTGCGAGATTGCGCTGGCCTGCCACTACCGGGTGGCCAGCAAGGCGGCCAGCTTCGGCCTGCCCGAGGTCAAGCTCGGGTTAGTGCCCGGGGCCGGCGGAACCCAACGCCTGCCCCGCCTCATCGGCACGGTCGCCGCAATTGACCTGATCGGCACGGGTCGGCCCGCAAATGCCGACGAAGCTCTCGCTCTCGGTCTGATCGATACCATTGCGGACGATCTTCCCGAAGGCGCGCTTGATGTCGCCCGCCGTCTCGTTGGCCAACCGCTGCGGCGCACGGGCGCGCTTTCCGTCCCGCGCTCGCAACCTGAGGCCGACGCGGCAGCCGCAAGAAAGGTGCTTTCCCGCAGCCGTGGACAGATCGCGCCTGCAGAAGCCGTGAGACTGGTCCGGGCCGCGTCCACGGCCAGACTTGAGGACGGTCTTGTGCACGAACGCGCGACCTTCCTGCGCCTCCGGGATTCTCGCGAGGCGGCAGCGTTGCGCCACGTCTTCTTTGCCGAGAGGCAAGCCAGCAAAGTCGACAGGCTGGAGGGTATCACGCCTCGCAAGGTCGAGACCGTCGGTATCGTCGGAACCGGCCTGATGGGTGCAGGCATCGCGGTCTCGGCCTTGAATGCCGGCTATCGCGTAATCGGCATCGAGCAGACCGACGACGCCGCGGCAAAAGGATACGAGCGTATCGCCGGGCTTCTCGACAAGTCGGTCCAATCCGGCCGACTCACCGATCATGCCCGCAGGGAGGCGCTGAGCCGGTTTGAAGCGGCCAGTGACGCCGGCAGGCTGGTGCAGGCCGATCTGGTCATCGAGGCAGTGTTCGACGATCTCGCGGTAAAAACCGAACTCTTCCGGAAGCTTGATCGTATCGTCCGCCCCGACGCCATACTGGCGACCAACACCAGCTACCTCAACCCCGACGAGATCGCCTCGGCAACCGCCCGGCCCGAACGGATCGCCGGCCTGCATTTTTTCTCCCCGGCCAACGTCATGCGGCTCACCGAAGTGGTGGATTGCGCGGCGACGGCGCCCGATGTGCTCGCCTCGGCTATCGCGTTCGTCAGGAAGCTCGGCAAGCTGCCTGTCGTGTGCGGCGTTACCGAGGGTTTCATCGGCAACCGCCTCTATTCGGCCTACCGCCGCGAGGCGGAGTTCATGGTGGAGGATGGCGCAGCACCGGAAGAGGTGGATGCCGCGCTGGAGGCCTGGGGCTTCCCGATGGGGATCTTCGCGGTCAACGACATGGCTGGGCTGGAGATAGCCTGGGCGCGGCGCAAGCGACAGGCAGCGATGCGCGATCCGCAAGCACGTTATGTCGAGATCGCCGACCGGCTGTGCGAGGCCGGCCGCTTCGGCCGCAAGACCGGGCGCGGCTGGTACGATTATTCCGACGGCGAGCGCAGGAGCGACCCGCAAGTGGCCGCGCTGATCGAGGCCGTTCGGGCGGCCAAGGACATCGTGCCGCGCCGCTTTTCGCCCGATGAGATCGTCACGCGCTTGCTGGCGGCAATGGCCGAAGAGGGCAAGGCCTTGCTTGCCGANCCGCTTTTCGCCCGATGAGATCGTCACGCGCTTGCTGGCGGCAATGGCCGAAGAGGGCAAGGCCTTGCTTGCCGAAGGCATCGCGGCGCGTGCCTCCGACATCGATCTGGTGATGATCAACGGCTATGGCTTCCCGGCCCACAAGGGCGGGCCGATGTTCCACGCCGGAGACATCTGACGGACAAGCTACGACAGCTTGGCTACGACGGCGCGCAACGCCTGGCCGAAACGCCTGACCTCGTCGACCGTGTTGTAATGGACCAGCGAGGCGCGGATGGCGCCGCTGTCCATCGACAGGTTGAGACGCTTCATCAACCGGGGCGCATACATATGGCCGTCGCGGATGCCGATCTGCATCTCAGCCATTTCCTCGACGATCCGCTGCGGCGACAGCCTGCCGATGTTGAAGCAGAAGGTCGGCACGCGCTCGTTGATGCGGGTCTCTTCCGAAACCCCGTAAATGGTCGCGCCGCAAGCTTTGAGCACCGCGAGCATCTCACGCGCCAGGAGCACTTCGTAGTCGCGGATAGCGCCCATGCCGGCAACGATGTTGTCGCGCCGCGAGCGGTTGTTGGAGGGCGCCAGATTGCGGCCGATCAGTTCCAGGTACTGCACCGCGGCATCCATGCCTGAGACGTTCTCGTAGATGAAGGTGCCGGCCTCGACCTTGTAAGGCGGCTCGTCGGGGATGAAATCCTCGCGGAAGGTCGGCAGCCGCTTCAGCGTTTCGAAGCGGCCCCACAGAAAGCCCATATGGGGCGAGAAATTCTTGTAGCCGGAGCAGACGAGATAATCACAGTCCCAGGCCTGCACGTCGATCAGCCCGTGCGGTCCGTAATGCACGCAGTCAAGGAACACTTCGGCGCCGGCCGCATGCGCGATCGCGGCCACCGAAGCGACGTCGACGATCGAGCCGATCGAATGCGCGGTCACCGTGCAGGCGACGAGACGGGTGCGATCGGAAACCAGCGGCTTGAGGTCGTCGACATGCAGGTTGCCGTCCTCGCGCATGCGCCACCATTTGAACTTGGCTCCGGCGGGCTCCAGCGCCAGCCACGTGGCGATGTTGGCGTCGTGGTCCATATCGGTGATGACGATCTCGTCGCGCTCTGTGTCCTTGGCCAGCATCTGGCCGATGCCGAGACTGACCAGGCGAATGAACGAGGTGGCGTTCATGCCGAAGCAGATTTCCGACGGACTGTAGGCGTTGATCAGCAAGGCCACGCTCGTCCGAGCATCCGCAACCGATTGGTCGACCGTGACCGAGCGCCCATAGCGACCACCACGCTGCACATTGTGCGAGACCAGGTGATTGGTCACCGCGTCGAGCACGCTCTGCGGGATCTGCGCGCCGGCGGCGTTGTCCATGAAGATGAAATCACCGGCGCGCTGCAAGGCCGGAAACATGGCGCGGATGGTGTCGACCGGAAAGCCGCCGGCGGCTTGGGAATTGCTCAACTGTATCTCCTGCGAATGGCTTGGGAAGCGGGACGGTTGATGAGGTCAGCGCGTCTTCTCGGTCTTGAAGCGGTCTTCGAGCAGGCTGACGAGGCGGACCATGGGCCAGAGGAAGATGAGATAGACCAAAGCGGCGCCGATCAGCGGCGAGGGATTGGCATAGAGCGATTGCGCGTTGGTCGCTTCCTTCAACAGTTCCGGCAGCGCAACGGTGGAAGCGAGCGACGTGTCCTTGAACATCGAGACGCAATTGCTGGTCATCGGCGGGATGACGACGCGGATCGCCTGCGGCAGCACCACCTTGCGCAAGGTCAAAAGGAAAGGCAGGCCGAGCGCCTGTGCTGCCTCGAATTGGCCTTTCGGAATGCTCTCAATGCCGGAGCGGAACACTTCTGCCGAATAGGCCGACATGATGATGGCGAACGCCGTCACGGCGGAGGCCCAGGACGACAGACGGATGCCGAGGAAGGGCAGCGCATAGTAGATCAGGATCAGCACCACCAGCACCGGCAGGGCGCGGAAGATGTCGGTGTAGCCGACCGCCAGCCAGCGCAGCGGCTTCGGCGCATAGAGCCGCAACAGGCTGATCCCCAGGCCGATGGGAATGCCGATGCCGATACTCAAAATGCCGAGCAGCAGCGTGTTCAGGAAGCCACGCAACAGCGCCGGCAGGCTGGACATGATCACGTCAGGATTGAAGAAGGTGTCGATCAGCGACATGGGAGCGTTCCCGAACCCCAGAGCAAAGGATGCTCAAGTTAAAACCAATCGACCTTGCCTCCGATGAGGCTATCCGTGTGGCAGCAGGCGCCGGAGCGTGAAATGAATCGTGCCGGCCTGGGAGCCGGCACGATTTAAGTGCATTGCCGGTCAGGCCTTGGGCAGCGGCATTACCTTGACCGTCGAGGAATCGGCTGGCGCGTCGCTGCCGAACCACTTCTTGTGGATCGCGGCCAGCGTTCCGTCCTTCTTCATCGCGGTCAGCGCGTCGTTCAGCTTGCCGAGCAGCGGATGGTCCTTGCTCATCATCAGACCGTACTGTTCGCCGGTCTTGATGCGCTGCTTGACCTTGAGGTCCTTCATCTTGGTGAAGGAGTATTCCATGCCCGGAATATCGCTGACGGCGGCGTCCACGCGGCCCGCGCTGAGGTCGAGCAGCAGGTTCTGCTGCGTGTCATAGCCCTTCACGTCGCTGTAGCCGTCAGCCTCCTGATGCGCCTTGACCCAGGTCTCGCCGGTCGAGCCTGAAAGCACGCCGACGATCTTGCCCTTGAGGTCGGCCTCGGTGTTAACAGCGCTATCGGTCTTCGTCGCAATGCCCATGTCGGAGTCATAATAGGGCTGGGTGAAGGACAGCGTTTTCAGTCGCTCCGGCGTGATGGTGATCGAGGAGATCGCGACATCGATGCGGTTGGAACTGACAGCCGCGAACAGCGCCTGGAAGCCGAGGTCGGCAATGTCGGTGGTCATGCCGGCACGCTTGGCCGCTTCGTTGACGATGTCGACTTCAAAGCCCTCGAACGTGCCGCTCTCGTTCTTGTATTCGAAGGGCGGATTGGTCGGGTAGGCGCCGACATTGAGCACATCGGCGGCAAAGGCGGTGGCCGGGCCGGCAGCGATGCCGATCGTGGCGGCGAGAAGAAGCAGGTTGCGACGAGTGAAGCTCATTTTGTGTTCCCTCTGGTTGTGATCGGGCGGGTTTGCTCCCGCACGGTTTGTTGCCGTCCCACCTCCCAGCGGGGCGTCAATTCATGGCGGCGACCATGCGCTCGAGCGCGGTCGCTATCTGGTCGCGTTCACGGCACACGCACATCCGCAGGAAGGCCGCTGCCGAATTTCCAAAGAGGTGGCCGGGAGCCAGCCCGACGCGCGCCGTCTCCAGTATCCTGGCGCAGGCCTGCCGGGCGTCGCTTTCGCCGTCCATGGCAAAGAAGGCATACATGCCTCCGCGCGGTTTCGTCGGCAGGATGATGCCGGGAATCTGGGCCAGCCTGTCATAGGCAAGGTCGAGGCCGGTTTTGATCCGCTGCCTGATCTCCTCGACCAGCGGCTCGCCTTGGCGGATGGCGGCGACAGCGCCTGCCTGGATAGGCGCGGCGGTGCCGCTGTTGATGTACTGCGTCATGGCGCCAAGCTGGTCGGCCACCCCCGACGGATGCGTCAGCCAGCCGATGCGCCAGCCGGTCATCGACCACGCCTTCGAAAAACTGTTGACCGACAGCACCCGGTCGCCATCCTCGGCGATCTGCAGGATGGAAGGAGCAACATTGCCGTCGAAATAGAGCCGGCCATAGACCTCGTCGGAGATGATCCAGATGCCGGTGCGCCGGCTGAAGTCGAGCAGCGCCTGCATCTCCTCGCGCGACGCGGTCCAGCCGGTCGGGTTGGACGGCGTCGACAGGAAGATCGCGCGTGTGCGCGCATCGCAAGTGGCGAACAGCCGGTCGAGATCGAGATGCCAGTCGCCCTTGAAGTCGAGCGAAAACGGCCTTGGCTCGCCGCCGATCAGATGGATGGCGTTGTGGATGTTGGGCCATTGCGGCGCGACATAGACTACGTTGCTGCCGGTATCGACCAGCAGTTCCAGCGCCAGGTACAGCGCCTGCATGCCGCCGGGCGTGACCGTGGTGCGCGCAATCGGGATCGTCCGGCCGTGAATGCGCGTTTGGTATTCCGACAGCGCCTCGTTCAGTAGGGGGTGCCCACGCATGTTAGGGACGTAGAACGTCTGGCCTTCATCGAAGGCGGCCTTCGCCGCGTCGCGGATGAAAGCGGGCGTCACCATGTCGCCTTCGCCGTACCAGAGCGCGATCACGTCGCCCAGTTCTCGGGCGCGCACGGCAAGGTTGGCAATGTTTTCGGTGTGCAGGTCACGGATCTGGGCACGTACGCCGTCGAAAGCATAACGCGCGCTGGACGATGACTGGGGCAGTATGAACGACAAGGACTGAAACCCCTCCCACCCGGAGCACCGCGACGGACTGCCCGGCAAGCCCCACCGGCACGACAGTCGCCATCGAGTTTGGATGCTATCCAATGTGCTGCGCTTTTCAAGGAAAAAGTTTTAAGCTTAAAAAGTTTTTGCCCGATCCCGCCCATCTACCGCAGCTCGGCGCGCGCAGCGGTGCAGTTGGCCGCAGCGCCGGCGCCAAGAAACATCGTATCGCTGGCCAGCACGAAGAAGCTCGCGCCGATAGCGGCCCACTGGCTGATCGTCTGTGGGCTGGCGCAAAATATACCCGATGTCCTGCCATGCGCGACGGTCGCGCGGATGATCCTTGTGATCGCCTCATTGAGCTTGTCCACGCCTTTCGGCCCGATCGCATCGATCGACACGGAGAGATCGCCGGGGCCGACGAAGACCACATCGATGCCGTCTATGGCCGCGATCGCCTCGATGTTGGCCAGTCCCTCCGATGTCTCGACCTGGACCGCGACGACCACCCTGTCATTGGCCGCGGCCAGATATTCGGGAATGCGATAGCCATAGCCGGCCGCGCGGCCAGGCCCGACGCCGCGCTCGCCCAGCGGCGGATAGCGCGAGGCTTTCACCGCCGCCTCGGCCTGAGCAGCGGTCGAGACGCGCGGCACGAGCACGCCTTGTGCGCCGCTGTCGAGCGCCGCTTGGATAGCTTCCGGCGCATGACCGGGAACACGCACCATGGCCGGCACGCGATGCACGTCGGCCGCGCGCACCATGGTTTCGATCGTGTCGCGCGCGATCTGGGCATGTTCCCAGTCGATGCAGACGAAGTCGAGGCCGGTGAGCGCCATCACTTCGACGGCGACGGGATGGGGAATAGCGGCGAAGGAGCCGACGAGATTGGTCTTGCCGATGCACTTCTGACGGAACGCGCTCATATCCATCCCCTTTTCCCCTCCAAATTCATATCCGCAATCGGCGGCGAGGCGAAGCTATTTCAGGCTTGAAATATTTTTGCGCGGGCCTAGCGTGTCGGTCTCCCGCCACGAGTTCCCATGATGATCAAAACGCATCCCCTGCACGGCTCGAACAAACTGAAGCTCGGCGTCTTTTCGACCAATGCCGATGGCGGTCTGGCCATCACCGATGTGCCGGAACGCTGGACGGCAAGCTGGCAGGACAATCTGACGGCGGCGCAGATCGCCGACCGCGCCGGGCTGGAATTTATGCTTCCGATCGCGCGCTGGCGTGGCTTTGGCGGCCGCAACAAGGTGCGCGAATGGTCGTTCGAGACCTTCACCTGGGCAGCAGCTCTGGCGGTGGCCACCGAGCAGATCGGCCTGTTCATGACCGTGCATGTGCCGCTGGTGCATCCGCTCTATGCCGCCAAGGCGCTGGCAACTGTCGACCATATCAGCCAGGGCCGCGCCGGCTTGAACATCGTCTGCGGCTGGAACCCGAAGGAATTCGGCATGTTCGGCACGCCTTTGGTCGAGAAGGGCTACGACCAGGCCGCCGAATGGATCGAAATCCTGGAAAAGCTCTACGCCTCGGACCAGCCTCTGGACTATGAAGGCACCTACTATCGCCTCAAGGAGGCGGTGAGCCGGCCGGCGAGCCTGCAGGTTCCACGCCCGGTGACCATGAACGCTGCTTTCGGTGGCCCGGGCCGGGATTTCGCCGCCGCCCGATGCGATTATCTGTTCACGACCTTTTCGGAAATGAGCGATGCCGGCAAGCATGTCGCCGACATCAGCGAGCGGGCCGACAAGGTTGGCCGCAACGTCGGCGTCTACACGGTGGCGCATGTCGTCTGCCGTCCAACCATGGAAGAGGCGCAGGCCTATTACACGCGCNACTGGAGTTCAGACGTGTGCTCTTCCGATCTGCTACCGGCAGCGTTTCGCCGGCGGCGCCGGCACCTACCCGCTGGTTGGAACGCCGGAGACGATTGCCGCCGAGATGGCGGCAATAGCCGGGCATGGCTACCAGGGCATCGCGCTGTCGTTCGTCAACTACACCCAGGAACTGCCCTATTTCTGCGACCACGTATTTCCGCTGCTGAAGCGGGCGGGGCTGCGCTGCTGATCAATCCGGGAATAACGAATTCGTTAATCCGGAATGACGGCGGTTGCCTGAATTTCGATCTTGGCGCGATCTTCCACCAGCGCCACCACCTGCATGGCGGCCATCGCTGGGAAATGCCGGCCGATCACCTCGCGATAGGCCTCGCCTATACCCTTGAGATTGCCGAGATATTCGGCCTTGTCGGTGAAATACCAGGTCATCGCGGTGATGTGCCGTGGCTCCGCGCCGGCTTCCGCCAGCACGGCGACGATGTTTTGCAGCGTCTGCCGCACCTGGCTGGCGAAATCGTCGGTCTCGAACTGGCACTGCCCGTTCCAGCCGACCTGTCCGCCCACGAAGACGAGCCTGCCGCGCGCAGCAATTCCGTTGGCGTAGCCGACCGGTTTCGCCCAGCCCTCCGGCTGCAGGATCTCGTGCATTTTCAAGCCTCCCCGGTATTCTTAAAGATCAATCTCAAATCAAATACATCGCCGTCCAGGCCGCGCCCATCACCTGCCGCGCGATCACCACCTTCTGCACGTCGGAAGCGCCCTCATAAATGCGCAGCGCGCGGATTTCGCGATACAGGCTCTCGACGATGTGACCTTTGCGGACGCCGTCGCCGCCATGCAGCTGCACAGCCTTGTCGATCACCTCTTGCGCCTTGTCGGTGGCGAACAGCTTGGCCATCGCCGCCTCGCGGGTTACACGCGCCGCGCCCATGTCCTTGGTCCAGGCAGCGCGGTAGACCAGCAGCGCCGCGGCATCGACGTCCAGCGCCATGTCGGCGATATGGCCTTGCACCATCTGCAGCTCTGCCATCGGAGCGCCGAAGAGTTTGCGCTCGGCCACCCTGCTGATGCTTTCTTCCAGCGCCCGGCGGGCAAAGCCGAGTGCCGCCGCGCCTACCGTCGAGCGGAACACGTCAAGCACCGACATGGCGATGCGGAAGCCGTCTCCCGGTTTGCCGATCAGCGCCGAAGCCGGCACCCGCACCTGATCGAAGGAAAGCCGCGCCAGCGGATGCGGCGCGATCACTTCAAGGCGCTCGGCGATGCCAAGCCCCTTGGTGTCGGTGGGTACGAGAAAGGCGGAAAGTCCCTTAGCGCCCGGCGCCTCGCCGGTGCGGGCAAAGACGACGTAGAGATCGGCGATGCCGCCATTGGAAATCCAGGTCTTCTCGCCGGTGAGGATATAGAAGTCGTCATTGCGGATCGCGGTCATTTCGGTGTTGGCGACATCCGACCCGGAGCGTGGCTCCGACAGCGCGAAGGCGGAAATCGTCTTGCCGGCCCTGGTCTTTGCCAGCCATTGCTGCTGGTCGGGTGTGCCGAACAGGCTGAGCGCGCCGGTGCCGAGCCCCTGCATGGCGAAGGCGAAGTCGGCCAACCCGTCATGGCGCGCCAGCGTCTCGCGCGTGATGCACAAGGTGCGGACATCAAGCGGTCCCGGATTGTCGGTATCGAGCGCCGTCGGCTTCAGCCAGCCGTCGCGGCCAAGTTTCGCCACTAGCTCGCGGCAGGCGGCATCGACGTCGTGGTGATCGACGGGAAGGTTTATCGCGCACCATGCTTCCAGCCTTTCGGCCAGTTCGCGGTGGCGATCTTCAAAGAACGGCCAGCTGAGGAAGCTCCTGTCTGCCATCAATTGCCCTCGAACACCGGTTTTTCCTTGGCCACGAAGGCCTTGTAGGCGCGCTCGAAGTCACGCGTCTGCATGCAGATCGCCTGCGCCTGCGCTTCTGCTTCGATCGCCTGGTCGAGGCCCATCGACCATTCCTGGTTGAGCTGTGTCTTGGTGATGCCGTGCGCGAAGGTCGGACCCGAGACGATGCGCGCCGCCATCTCGAGCGCGTCGGCCTCGAGCACTGCGGCATCGACCAGCCTGTTGTAGAAGCCCCAGCGCTCGCCTTCCGCCGCCGTCATCGTGCGGCCGGTGTAGAGCAATTCGGCGGCACGGCCCTGGCCGATGATGCGCGGCAGGATCGCGCACGCGCCCATATCGCAGCCGGCAAGCCCGACGCGGGTGAACAGGAAAGCGGTCTTGGCCTCCGGCGTGGCGATGCGGATGTCGGCGCTCATGGCGATGATGGCGCCGGCGCCGACCGCGACCCCGTCGACCGCCGCGATGATCGGCTTGCCGCAATTGAGCATCGCCTTGACGAAATCGCCGGTCATGCGGGTGAAGGCGAGCAATTCCTTCATGTCCATCTTGACCAAGGGGCCGATAATGTCGTGGACATCGCCGCCCGAGGAGAAATTGCCGCCATTGGGCAGGAACACCACGGCGTCGACGTCGTCGGCATAGACGAGATCGCGGAACGTGTCGCGCAGTTCCGCATAGCTGTCGAAGGTCAGCGGATTCTTGCGCTCCGGCCGGTCGAGCCGCACCCTGGCGATCCTGCCTTCGACTTCCCAAAGGAAGTGCTTCGGCTTGAGGCCGGCCATCGAACTCATTCGCGTCCCTCCCAGTTGCTGCGGAACGAGGTCAGCATGCCGGTCAGCCGGCGCGCATCCTCCTCGCTGACCTTGGCCAGCAATTCTCCGATCCAACCCTCATGCGCCGCGGCCATTGCGGCAAAAGATTTGGAACCCTCGTCGGTCAGTCGCACCATGGATGTGCGGCGATCGCCATTGCGGCGCGCGCGCGCGACCACCCCTTCCGAAACCAGCCGGTCGACAATGCCGGTGACATTGCCGTTGGATACCAGCAGGAAGCGCGACAGATCGCTCATCAGCATGCCTTCCGGCGCGCGGTAGAGGGCGGCCATGACGTCGAAACGCGGCAGTGTCGTATCGAATTCCTTCTTCAGGCGCTCGCGCAGCTCGGCCTCGATCGTGCGCGAGGCGCGCAGCAGCCTGATCCAGAGACGCAGCCGGTCCTTGCCGGGTCCCGACGGCGCGGGCAATGGGCCGGCTACCATGTTTCGCCTCCTGAGATCGAAATCGCTTGTCCGGTAATCGACGCAGCCGCATCGCCGCACAGCCAGAGCACCGCCGCGGCAACTTCCTGCGGCTGGATGAAACGGCCTTGCGGGTTGGTCGAGGCAAGGCTCGCACGCGCCTCGCCAGCCGAGCGGCCGGTCTTTTCGACAATGCGCTGAACGGATGCTTCGAGCATGTCGGTCTCGACGAAGCCCGGGCACACGGCGTTCACGGTCACGCCGGATTTCGCCGTCTCGGCCGCCAGTGCCCGCATCAGCCCGACGACGCCGTGCTTGGCCGCCACATAGGGTGCGACATAGGCGTAGCCTTTCAGTCCTGCCGTCGACGCGACGAAGACGATCCGGCCCGCCTTGCGCGCGGCCATGCCGGCCAGCGCCGGCTTCACCGTCAGGAAGGCGCCGGTCAAATTGACGTCGAGCGTCCGCTGCCAGTCGGCAAGCGAGGTCTTGTACGCCGGCGTGCTGCTGGCCATGCCGGCATTGGCGACGACGATGTCGAACGGGCCTCGCATGGCTTCCGCCTGAGAGTAGAGCGAAATTATCGCCGCCTCATTTGTAACATCGGCTGACATGGCGTGGATGCGGTCGTTCTCTCCAGCCACCTTGGCAAGCTCGGCCTCGCGCCGCCCGCATATGGTCACCTCGATACCGGCTTCGGCCAGCACGAGTGCGATGACCCGGCCGACGCCGGAGCCGCCGCCGGTGACCAAAGCATGTTTGCCTGAAATCGCCCAGGCCGTCGTCATACTTTCAGCCCCGCCGCCGCATCGCGCTCGGCCAGCCGGTAGATCTGGTCGCGTCCGGGCAGATAGGGATCCGGCCATTTGACACCACGATCACCGAGCGTCACGGCCGCATGCAGCGTCCAGTAGGGATCGGCGAGATGCGGCCGTGCCAGGGCCACCAGGTCGGCGCGGCCGGCCATCAGGATCGAATTGACATGATCCGGCTCGTAGATGTTGCCGACCGCCATCGTCGCCATGCCGACCTCGTTGCGGATGCGGTCCGAGAACGGCGTCTGGAACATTCGGCCATAGACAGGCTTGGCGGCAATCGAGGTCTGGCCTGCCGAGACGTCGCATATGTCGACGCCGGCTTCGTGCAGCATCCGCGCGATCTCCACCGCATCGGCCGGCGTCACACCCTCGATGCCGACCCAATCATTGGCCGAAATGCGCACCGAAATCGGCTTTCGCGCCGGCCAGGCGGCGCGCACCGCATGGAAGATTTCCAGGGGATAGCGCATGCGATTTTCCAGCGAACCGCTATACTCATCCGTGCGCTGGTTGGTGACCGGCGTGATGAAGGACGACAGCAAATAGCCATGCGCGGCATGGATCTCGAGCATGTCGAAACCGCAGCGATCTGCCATCTCGGTGGACGCGACGAACTGGTCACGCACCTCGTCCATGTCGGCGCGGTCCATGGCTTTCGGCACCTGATTCTCAGGCGACCATGCAATCGCCGAGGCCGCCATGACCGGCCAATTGCCCGAGGCGAGCGGCACGTCGGTGCCTTCCCACCCGACACGGGTCGAGCCCTTGGCCCCGGAATGGCCAATCTGGGCGCAGATTTTCGCCTCGGTCTCGGTGTGGACGAAATCGACCAGCCGCTTCCACGCCACCTCATGTTCGGACGCATAGAAGCCGGGACAACCGGGCGTGATGCGTCCTTCCGGGCTGACGCAGGTCATCTCGATATAGACAAGCCCGGCGCCGCCCTTGGCACGCTCGGCATAGTGGGCGAAATGCCAGTCGGTCGGGCAGCCATCGACTGCCTTGTACTGCGCCATCGGCGAAACGACGATGCGGTTGTTGAGCTGCATGTCGCGCAGTTTGAACGGCGCGAACATCGGTGCCCGGCGCTGCCTGTTGCCGCCTGCCCCTGCCTGGCGCTGGAACCATTCCTCGGCGCTTTCAAGCCATTTGGCATCGCGCAGCCGCAAATTCTCGTGGCTGATGCGTTGCGAGCGGGTCAGCAGCGAATAATTGAACTGCACCGGATCGAGGCCGAGATAGCGCTCGACCTCCTCGAACCACTCCAGCGAATTGCGCGCCGCCGACTGCAGCTTCAGCACCTCGGTGCGGCGCGCATCCTCATACTTGCGGAAGGCGGCGTCGAGGTCCGGTTCGGTTTTGACATATTCGGCCAGCGCCACCGCGCTTTCCAATGCGAGCTTGGTCCCGGAGCCGATCGAGAAATGTGCCGAGGCCGCCGCGTCGCCCATCAGAGCCAGGTTCTTGTAGGACCAGCGTTCGCACAGCACGCGCGGGAAATTGATCCAGGCCGAACCTCTGATGTGATTGGCATTGGTCATCAGCGCGTGGCCGCCGAGATGTTTCTCAAAGATGCGCTCGCAGACGGCGATGGATTCCTGCTGCGACATGGCGCCGAAGCCGAAGGCAGCCCAGGTCTGTTCGCTGCACTCGACAATGAAGGTCGCTGTCTCGCTGTCGAATTGATAGGCGTGCGCCCACACCCAGCCATGCTCGGTCTTCTCGAAGATGAAGGTGAAGGCGTCGTCGAATTTCTGGTTGGTGCCGAGCCAGACGAATTTGCATTTGCGGGTGTCGATGTCGGGCTTGAAGACTTCGACGAAGGTGTTGCGCGCCCTTGAGTTCAGCCCATCGGCGGCGACGACCAGATCATGCGTCGCCATATAGGGCTGAGGGTCGGCGATATCGCTCTCGAACATCAGCCTCACGCCAAGTTCGCGCGCGCGTCGCTGCAGCAGGACCAGAAGCCGCTTGCGGCCGATGCCACAGAAACCGTGGCCCGACGAGACCGTGCGCACGCCGTCATGGATGACGGCGATGTCGTCCCAATAGGCGAAATGCTTCTTGATCCAGACAGCGCTGACCGGGTCGTTTTTGGCAAGGTTGTCGAGTGTTTCGGCCGACAGCACGACGCCCCAGCCGAACGTATCGTCGGCGCGATTGCGCTCGAACACCGTGATCTCGTGGGCGGCGTCCCGCAGCTTCATTGAAATGGCAAAGTAGAGGCCGGCTGGTCCGCCACCGAGAACCGCAACCTTCATCCGTGCGATCTCCTCTTCGCTTGCTGCATATCAAGTATCGCGCCGGAGATAAAATATTTCAAGCTTAAAGTTTCATGTTGGAACGATTGCTGGACACGGGTGGCGCGCCTGCGGGCTGGCCCCGCAAGCGCGCTCTGGAAATCACTTGTCCGGGTTCTTCGGGCTCCACAGCACAGTCTCGGCACCCTTCTCATAGGCCATCCCATCGGGATAGCTGATCGCCTCCAGTTGCAATCCCCATGGCGCCTGGAAATAGAGGATGGTCTGGCCGGCCGCCGGACCTTCCTTGACCGGCAGCGGACCCATCCGCGTCTTCACCCCCTTGCCGTCGAGATAGGCTTTCGCCGCGGCGACATCATCGACATACATGGCAATGTGGAAGCCGCCGATATCGCTGTTCTTCGGAGTCAAATCCTTCTGGTCAGGCGCAGTGTACTTGAACAGCTCGATGTTCGATCCATAACCGCAACGCACCATGGTGACCTGCTCGATGACAGCCTTCGGATCGACGCCCAGAAGATCCTGCATGAAGGTGCCCTTGTCATCGGCGAACGGACCAAACGACATCGCCTTCTCGCAGCCGACGACTTCGGTGAAGAAGTCGACTGCCTGCTTCATGTCGGGCACCGTGATGCCGGTGTGGTCGTGGCCGCGCATGCCGGGGATCGCATCGGCCGAAGCCGTTCCCATCGAGCAGAACAGGATCGCGGCAAGCATCGTGCCGCGGGCTGCGTAATTCATATTACCCTCCGTTCGCGGGCTGATTTTGCCCTCATGCACGTCCGAAGCCCGCTGTTCGGCGTGGTGGGTGAACAGTCCTATGCCGGCGCTTTCGTTGCTGGCCGCAACCAGTCGGCGTCGATCTCAGGCAGTGGGATGGCGGCAAGCAGGTCGCGCGTGTAGGTCTCCCTGGGATTGTCGAACAGCGCATCGGTGGCGCTCGCCTCGACGATCCCGCCCTCGCGCATCACGATCACTTGTTGGCACAGCCGCCGGATGACCGACAGGTCGTGGCTGATGAAGGCGACCGTCAGCCCCATCTCCGCGGCCAGTCTCTCCAAAAGGGTGAGGATCTGCGCCTGCGTCGATACGTCGAGGCCGGAGACGATCTCGTCGGCCAGCACGAATTTCGGCGAAAGCGCCAACGCGCGCGCAATTCCGACGCGCTGGCGCTGCCCGCCCGACAGTTCATGACGATAGCGACTAGCGAAGCTTTGCGGCAGGCCGACGCGATGCAATGCCTCGGCGACGCGTTCCCTAAGCCTGTCGCCAAGCCCATTCTGCTTGAGCGGCGCGGCAATGATGCCGGCGATGGTGCGACGCGGGTTGAGCGACGACATCGGGTCCTGGAAGATCATCTGCAGGTCGCGGCGCAGAGGTCGCAGCTCTGCATCCGGCAGATGGGCGATATCGCGGCCCTCGAAATGGATGCTGCCGACGCTCGGCTCCAGAAGTCTGACAAGCGTGCGGCCGAGCGTCGATTTTCCGGACCCGGATTCACCGACGATGCCGGTCACCGAACCTCTCGGCAAATCGAAATCCAAGCCTCTCAAAATCTCGGCCAGCGGCGCGCGCCCGATCAGCGGCTTGCGGGTCATGTCGGGCAGCGCCACCTTCAGCCCGCGCACGGAAAACAGCGGCTCAACCATGCGGCCCTCTCCACGCCTGGTCGGAGGCGGCGATCTCCGCAGCGAGTCCTGCCAGCACCGTCTCATCCACCGGCTTCAGCGAGGCAAAGGGATCCGTGTAGCGCGGCGTAGCGGCCATCAATGCCCGCGTATAGGGATGCTCAGGCGCGGCGAAGAGAGCGGCTGTGTCAGCCTCTTCCACCACCTTGCCGGCGTAGAGCACAGACACTTGCTGGCTGATCTTTGCAACGACGCCGAGATCGTGGGTGACGAACAGGATCGCGGTGCCATGCTCGCGCTGCAGCTCGGCGATCAGTCGCAGGATCTGCTTTTGCACGGTAACGTCGAGCGCGGTTGTCGGCTCGTCGGCCACGATCAGCCGTGGCTCGGCGGCGAAGGCGGCGGCGATCAGCACACGCTGGCGCATGCCGCCGGACAGCTCGTGCGGATAGCATTTCAGCACCCGGTCGGGATCGCGGATCTGCACCTCATCCAACAATTGCCGGATACGCTTGTCCGCCTTGTCACCGTTCCAGCCGAGAATGCGCACCAGCCGGTCAGTCATCTGCGGACCGATGCGGCGCGACGGGTTGAGCGCAGTCAACGGATCTTGCGGGATCAGCGCCGTGCGAGCGCCGATCAGCGTGCGCCTTGCCTTGGGCTGCAGCCTGCCGAGGTCTTCGCCTTCGAGCTGCATGGCGCCTTCGACGATGCGCACGCTTGACGGCAGCACACCGAGCACCGCCTTGCCGATCATCGTCTTGCCGGCGCCGCTCTCGCCAACAAGAGCACGCACCTCACCCGGCTGCACGGAGAGCGACACCGACCGCAGCACGCGCTGGCCGTTCGGCAGCACGGCGCTCAGATTGGCAATATCCAGGCAAGCGCTCATCGCAGCACCGGATCGAAGCGTGTCTTCAGCGCCTCACCGAACTGGCTGAACGACAGCACGGTGAGGATCAGCGTGACAAGCGGAAACACCAGCACCCACCAGGCCTGATGGATCGACAGCCGGCCCTCGGCGATGATGCCGCCCCAGGTCGGATCGTCGGTCGAGATCGACAGATTGACGAAGGACAGGATGGCCTCGACGATGACGGCGATGCCCATCTCCAGCGACAGCAGTGCCACGATCGACGGCACCACATTGGGCAGCACCTCGCGCAGCATGATGCCGATGCGGCCATAGCCGGCGATGCGGGCGTTCTCGACATAGTCCATGCGCGACTGGCCCATCGCTTCGGCGCGGATCACCCGGCAAAAGCGCGTCCAGTCGATGATGGCGATGGCGAGGATGACGGAGCTGAGACCAGTGCCGAGCACCGCGACCAGCAGGATGGCGAACAGCACCGGAGGAAATGCCATCCAGACATCGACGATGCGTGAAATGATGCGGTCGGCCCAGCCGCCGAAATAGCCGGCGACCAATCCGAGCGTCGAGCCGACAAGGCAGGCGGCAATCGCCGCAGCGAAGGCGACGATGAAGGCGATTTGGCCGCCGAAGATAAGCCGCGACAAGAGGTCGCGGCCGAGGCTATCGGTGCCCAGCCAATAGCCGGGCTCGGCGCCATCGAGCCAGAAGGGCGGCAGCCGCTCCAGCATCAGATCCTGCGCCAGCGGGTCCTGCGGCGCCACCAGCGGCGCGAACATCGCCGCAAGAAGTACCAGCAGCAGCCAGCCGCCGGCCAGCCACAGCCTCAGGCCCAATCCGCGCCGGGCCATGCGTGCCTCACCCATGGCGCAGCCTCGGATTGAGCAGCGCATACATCATGTCGACTGCAAGATTGATCAGCACGAACAGCAGCGCGAACACCAGCACGATGCCTTGGATCAGCGGCAGGTCGCGGTTGATGACGGCATCGATCGCCATGTTGCCGAGCCCTTCGTAGGAAAACAGCCGCTCGACGATGACCGTGCCGCCGACAAGGAAGGTGAACTGGACGCCGACGAGAGTCAGTGTCGGCAAGGCAGCGTTCTTCAGCGCCTCGCGCAGGATAACCTGCGTTTCCGAAAACCCCTTCACCCGCGCCAGCACGACATAGTCGAGGTCAAGCACTTCCTTCAGCGACTGTTTCAGCAACTGCGCGATGATTGCCGCCAGCGGCAATGCCAAGGCTACTGCCGGCATCAGCATGTGTTTCAGCAGATCCCAGGTCAGGTCGAAGCGCAGCCGAAGCAAGCTCTCGAAGAAATAGAACTGGGTGACGAAGGGCAGATCGAGCTGCGGCGACACGCGGCCGGAGATATCGAAGATCGGCACCAGCACGCCAAACAAAAGGATCAGCACGAGGCCCCACAGGAAATCGGGAATGGAAAGGGCGGCGCCGCTGGCGATATCGATGCCGGCTTCGACCGCCGTGCCGCGCTCGCGGGCTCCGAGGATCGCCGTCGTGCCGCCGAGCCCAACCGCCATGACGAGCGCGATGATGGCAAGTTCCAGCGTTGCCGGCAAACGATTGAAGACAAGGCTGAGCACATCTTGCCTGAGCGAAATCGAGGTGCCAAAATCGCCCCTGACGACGCCGGACAGCCAGATGAAGAATTGCTGCACGATGGTCTTGTCGAGCCCGTAGAGTGCACGCAGCCGGTCGATGTCGGCATCTGTCGCACCGGGGGGCAGCATCATGGCGATCGGGTCACCAGGCGCGACGCGGATCACGACGAAGACGACGACAGCCACGCCGAACAGCGTGATCAGCATCGTCAGCAGACGGATCAGGAATCGTTGCAGGAGCATTCTGGTGTTGGCCCAGTGCGTTTCTAACGAAGAGCCCCCTCATTCGTCCGCTTCGCGGCCACCTTCTCCCCGAGGGGAGAAGAGGTCACGGACAGCTGAGCTGGTCTCTTCTCCCCAGCGGGGAGAAGGTGGCCCGAAGGGCCGGATGAGGGGGCCGCTCAGCGAAGGGTGGCGCCCACAAGCCGATATCAGGCAGGGGTCATCAGCGCCGGCAGCAGCGCGCCGGACACATGCTGCACCACGTTGACGCCCTTGGCATGCACGATAGGTTGCGCATACTGAATCAGCGGCAGCACATAGGCCTGCTCGGCGATATACTTGTCGACAGCCTTCCAGCCGGCGATGCGCTTGGCCTCGTCCTTCTCGCCCCAGAGCGGATTGATCATGTCGATCAGGTCCTGGCTGTCCCACACCGAGTGCGGGCTCGGCCCATACATGGCAAAACCCGTCGACGTCGTCGGGTCGCCGATGGCGTTGCCCCAATTGTAGAAGGCGGCCGGCGCCAGCTTGTCGGCGGCGCGCAGTTCATAGTGCTTGGCGATCTCGTAGACCTCGATCGTCGCCTCGATGCCGACCTTACGCCACATGCCGACGATCGCCTGGATCATCTCATAATCCTTGGGCTTGAAGCCCTTGGTCGTCTGGATGGTGAACTTGACCGGTTTTTCCGGCGAATAGCCGGAAGCCGCGAGCAGCTCCTTGGCCTTTTCCGGATTGTGCTCGACCTTGATCGAGGCGTCGAAGGCCGTGTACTCCGGGGTCTCCAGCGTAGCGATCGGTTGGCCATAGCCGCGCAGCAGCCGCTTGACCAGAAGCTCCTTGTCCACAGCCATGACGGCGGCCTGGCGGACGTTCTTGTCCAGCATCGCTTCGATGTCGTTGAAGAAGATCATGCCGATGTCGGAAACGGGCTTGCACGAGCCGGCAAGCCCGTCCTTGGCGATCAGCCGGTCATACTCTTCATAGGGGACCTCCAGCGTCACCTGCGAGGAACCGGATTCGATTTCGGCAACGCGGCTCGCCGCATCAGTGACGAACTTGATCGTCACATTCTCGAAGGCCGGCTTGTCGCCCCAATAGTGCGGGTTGGCCTTCAGTCGGAGGAAAGCATTTCGCTCGAATTTTTCCACCATGTAAGGGCCGGTGCCGATCGGCGCCTTCTCGAAACCTTCGGCGCCGACCTTCTCATAATAGGCCTTCGGCAGGATGTAGCCGGTCAGGAACGACATCCATTTAAAGTAGACCGGATCGAACTGCACGACGTCGCCGGTGATCTTGTTGCCGTCGATCTTGAAATTGTTGACGTTCTTCCAGACGAACTGGATCGGATTGCCGGTCTTTTCGTCGCCCGCCCGCTGCAGCGACCAGACCACGTCCTCGGGCGTGAAGGGCGAGCCGTCATGCCAGGTCACGCCTTCGCGCACCGTCATCGTCACCTTGGTGCGATCCTCGTTCCAGCCCCATTCGGTGAGCAGGCCAGGCGCAAAGGACAGGTCCGGCTTTTGCGGAATGAACTGGTCGAACACTGACTGGTAGAGGCCCTGGATCGTCGGGTTGACGGCCGAGGGTCCGGTGGTCGGATCCCAGGACGGCAGGTTGACGTTATAGGCGATGGTCAGCTCGCCCGCTGCCGCCTTGGCGATCTCAGGCAGGCCGATCGCCGCCACCCCAAGTGCCGCGGCACTGTATCCCAGCAATTCTCGTCTGTTGATTGTCATGGTCGTTCCCCTTGTTGGTTTTGTTGTCTTTGCGCGGCACTATCAGTTTATCGATCCGGGCTTCGTGGGCAGCAGCGCCTTGCCTCTCGTCGCCTTCATGAAATCTTGCGAGCTACCTCCCGCCAAGCTGTTGCGCGAGCATGAAGCCGGAGGCCGCGCCGGTGCCGGCGCCGGGCCATGTCGCGGCGCCTATGAGATGCAGATTGCCGACCGGCGTGTTCCAGCCGGCATAACCGCGCGCCGGGCGGAACAGGAAATTCTGTGCCAGATGGTGGCTGCCGCAGACCTGGTCGCCACCGACGAGATTGGGGTTCTCACGCTCGAGGTCGATTGGCGAGAACACTGCACGGCCGAGGATTTTCGCGTGCAGTCCGGGTGCGTAGATCTCGATGGTGTCGAGCACGCGTTCGGCATAGACGTCCTTGACCTGATCCCAATGCGCGGGCGCGATCTTGCCGGCCGCATCGCCCAGGATTTCGGCGGGCAGCATGCGCACCTGCACCCACAGCACATGCTTGCCCTGCGGCGCGCGTGACGGATCGACCGCTGTCGGCTGGCCGACGACCAGCACCGGTTGGTCCGGCAGCATGCCCGCCATCGCCTGCTGATAGGTGCGCGACATCGCGTCGAGCGAGGGCGACAGATGCACATAGGCGAACTGCCGCAGCTCGGCCCCGGCGCGCCAGTCCGGCAGGTCGTCGAGCGCCAGATGGATCATCATCGTGCCCGGCGCGTGCCGGAACTTCTGCATAGCCGTGTCGAAGCCGGTGTCGCCGGAACCGTTGGGTAGCAACCTGCCGCTCAACGCCTTGGGCGCGACGCCGGCAATCACTGCCTTGGTCGCCGTATGTGTCTCACCTGAAGCGAGTCGCACGCCCGATGCCTTGCCGCCGGCAACTGTGATCTCGGCAACTTCCGCCCCGGTGACGATCGTGCCGCCGGCCGACGCCACCATGCCCGACAACGCGCGGATGATGGTGTCGGCGCCACCCTTGCCCAGCACCATGCCGAAGCTCTGATTGGCCATCGATTCAAGATAGGGGAATACGGCGCCGCCGGCGATGTCGGGGGCGAAGTCGAGATGCATGCCCCAGGTGGCAAGCGTTGCCCGCACATGCGCGGACTCGAAATTTTCCTCCAGCCAGGCGCGCGGCGATGACAGCAAAAGCCTACCAGTATCGAGCGCGCCTGACATGCCCTTCTTGCGCCACAGGTTCCAGGCGGTGCCGGCAAGCGCGCGGGCACTCATCGGCGAGCCCAGCAGCCGGAACAGATGCTCGGCCTCTGCCGGGAAGGCAGCGACCAGTCTACGCCAGGTCGCGGCATCGGCGGCGGAGAAAGCGGCCATGCGGCCGGTGGTTTTTTCCAGATCGTTGCTGACGCCGAACCAGCGTCCGTCCGGGAAGGCGCTGGCAAAACAGTCGGCGACCGGCGCGAACTCAAGACCCTGTGCTTTCAATTCATTTGCATATTTCCGGTGGAAGGCGGAGCCGGCGAACAGGCTCAGATTCATTGCACCGAAATCGTGCCGGAAGCCGGGAAGCGTGTATTCGTGGGTCTGGACGGCGCCACCGATTGCTGCGCTGCGCTCGAAAATCCCGGTTTTCCAGCCTTTGAGCGCGAGATGCGCGGCGCATGCCAGACTGTTGTGGCCCGCCCCGACGAATATGGCGTCAAACTCGCTCACGCCCCGTTCCCATTTCCTTTATGCTTAAAGATAATTGCAGATGCATATGTTTTCGTCTAGTAGGATATTAAGGGCCGAGACGAGCCTTGATCTTCACCATAAAGAGGGAACTTCAGACCATGGACACGCAAAAACTCCTCGGCGAAGTCGCCGGCCAGCTGCTTTCAGGCGCCATCAGGGTGGTCGACCTCTCTGCGCAACTCGGACCCGACACGCCCCTTATCAAGCTGCCGCCGGAGCTTGCCGTCGACACGCCAAAGGTCGAGATCCATAACATCTCCCGTTATGACAAGAACGGCCCGTGGTGGGCATGGAACTGGCTGAAGCTTGGGGAGCATTCGGGCACGCATTTCGATGCGCCGCAGCATTGGATCAGCGGCAAGGATTATCCGGACGGCGCCACCGACACCATTCCGGCGCAGAACTTCGTCGGCCCGGTCAATGTCATCGACTGCTCGAAGGAAGCCGCCGCCGATCACGATTTCCTGCTCACCGTCGACCACATCAAGGCGTGGGAAGCCAAGCATGGCGCCATCAACGCCGGCGAGTGGGTGGTGATGCGCACCGACTGGTACAAACGCAACGGTTCGGAAGCCGAATTCCTCAACGCCAACGAAACCGGCCCGCATACGCCAGGTCCCACAGCCGAAGCCATCCAGTTCCTGATCAGCAAGGATATCAAGGGCTGGGGCTCGGAGACGATCGGCACCGATGCCGGCAAGGCCGGCGGCATGGAGCCGCCATTCCCGGCGCACACGCTGATGCACAAGGCCAACCGCTATGGCCTTGCCAGCCTCTGCAACCTCGACCAGTTGCCGCCAAAAGGCGCCATCCTGATCGCCGCACCGCTCAAGATCGAACATGGCACCGGCAGCCCGATCCGCGCGCTGGCGCTGGTGTCGAAAGGCTGAGAAAGCACGCTGAGGTGAGCCAGCCGGATCACATCATCGTCGGCAGCGGCATCAACGCGCTGGTCTGCGCGGCGATGCTTGGCGGCAAGGGCGCGAAGGTGCTCGTCCTCGAGCGCAACGACCGCATCGGCGGCTGCATGCGTACCGAGGAGATCACCGCGCCCGGCTTCATCCATGACGTGATGGCGACCACCTTCGTGCTGTTCATCACCTCGCCGGCCTTTGCGGCATTGGGCAGCGATCTCGCGCGGCACGGGCTGGAGTTCTGTCACACCGGCACGCCAACCGGCGTGCTGCGGCCGGACGGCAGTCATGCAGTGCTCACCACCAACCGCGCCGCCAATGTCGCGGCAATCAATGCGATTGCCGCCGACGATGGCGACCGGCATGCGGACGATGTCAGCGGCATCGAGCGCAATGCCGGCCTGTTGTTCGGCCTGCTCGGCGGCAGCCTGTGGTCCTATCCGACGGCGAAACTGCTGGCCGGCGATGCCTGGCGGCGCAGCCCACGCGGCCTTGCCGCCTTTCTGGGTGAGGCACTGGTGCCGGCGCGCAGCTGGTTGGAAAGCACCTATCAGTCCGAGACAATCCGCGCGCTGTGGGCGCCCTGGGTGCTGCATGCCGGGCTTGGACCGGAAGATGCTTTCTCAGGGCAGATCGCCAAGGTCATTGCCTTCGCGCTGGAAGCGGCCGGCGCGCCGATCGTCAAGGGCGGCGCGAAGAACCTGCTCTCAGCTTTCGAGGCTTTGATCAGGGAACGCGGCGGCGATATCCGCACCGGCGCCGATGTCGCCTCGATCGTCCAGAGCGGTGGCCGCGCGAGCGGAGTCCGGCTGGCATCCGGCGAAACGATTACCGCCAACAAGAGCGTCATATGCTCGGTCACGCCGACGCAGCTTTACCACCGGTTGCTCGGCAGCGAGGCTCCCGAAGCCGATATCGAAGCAACGCGGAGATATCGCTACGGCAAGGGCAATTTCCAGATTCACTATGCGCTGAACAAGCCGCCGGCATGGCGCGGCGAAGGCCTCGACAAAGTCGCGCTGCTGCACCTGACGCCGGGGCTCGACGGCGTCTCGAAAGCCTGCAACGAAGCGGCGCGCGGCATGCTGCCGGACGTGCCGACCATCTGTGTCGGCCAGCCGCATGCGCTCGACCCATCGCGCTGCCCGCCTGGCAAAGCAATACTGTGGCTGCAATTGCCCGAAGCGCCACGTCACATCAAGGGCGATGCTGCCGGCACGCTGCAGGCGCCCGCCGACGGACAATGGACCGAGGCGTTGCGCGAAGCCTATGCGGATCGTGCCGAAGCCATCCTGGCCAGCCATATCGATGGCTTCAAGGATAGCGTCATTGCGCGGCGCGCTTATTCGCCGGCCGATCTCGAAGCGATGAACATCAACCTGGTGGGCGGCGACCCCTATGGCGGCTCCTCGACCATCGACCAGTCGTTCCTCTGGCGTCCGTTCAAGACCAGCCGCAATCATCAGACCGGTATCAAAAACCTCTATCATATCGGCGCTTCCACCCATCCGGGCGCGGGCCTCGGTGGCGGTTCCGGCTTTCTCCTGGCGGGGAGGCTGTGATGGAGCAGAAGGTTCCGGAAAAGCGCCAGCGCATTTCGACGCTTGGCCAGATCGGCCTGCAGCAATTCGCGCCCTATCTGATGAACCGCATCATGGGGCGCTACAACGCCACCTTGCGCGACGATTTCCGCAAGCAGGGCCTGACCATTCCGCAGGTCCGCACGCTCGCCGTGCTGTCGGTCACCGACGGTGTCACCGTCAACGACCTCTCGGTCTACACCGTCATCGAGCAGTCGACCTTGAGCCGCACGCTCGACACGCTGGAAGGGCAAGGCTTCGTGAGGCGCGAGCAGGGCGTTACCGACAGCCGCATCCGCCATGTCTTCCTGACCGATGACGGCCGCGCCGAGTTCGCGCGCGCCTGGCCGGCCATGCATGATGCGTTCGAGGCGATGTTCGACGATGTCGACGACGCCGAATACGCGGCGCTGATCGCCACATTGCAGAAGATGCTGAAGAACATTCGCAAGCACGACATCTAGACGCAGGCGCCGGCCGCACCGCCGGCAACGGAAGGTTGGAAAAATGGCCGAACGGTCTTTTGCCAAGGAAGTCGAAAAACTCAGGCTCGGCGCTGGCGAGGAATTTGCCGGCGAAGGCATTCTCGCCATCACCAAGGCGCTGCTGCAATGCGGCGTCGGCTATGTCGGCGGCTACCAGGGCGCGCCGATCAGCCATCTGATGGACGTGCTGGCCGACGCACAGGACATTCTGGGCGAACTCGGCGTGCATTTCGAGGCGAGCGCCTCGGAAGCCACCGCCACCGCCATGCTCGCTGCCTCGGTGCATTACCCCATCCGTGGCGCGGCGACCTTCAAGTCGACGGTCGGCACCAATGTCGCGTCCGACGCGCTGGCCAACCTTGCCTCCGGCGGCGTAACCGGCGGCGCGCTGATCATCGTCGGCGAGGATTATGGCGAGGGTTCCTCGATCATGCAGGAGCGCAGCCATGCCTTTGCCATGAAAAGCCAGGTCTGGCTGCTCGACCCGCGCCCGAACCTGCCGTCGATCGTCAAGGCGGTCGAGGATGGCTTCGAGCTGTCCGAAGCGTCCAATACGCCGGTGATGCTGCAGGTGCGCATCCGCTGCTGCCACGTCCACGGCCATTTCATCGCCAAGGACAACAAGCGCCCGCCGATGACGGTGGCCGATGCGCTGGATGCGCCGCGCCGCGACACCGGCCGAATCGTGCTGCCACCCGCCTCCTTCCTGCACGAGAAGGAGAAAGTGCAAAAACGCTGGCCGGCGGCGGTCGATTTCATCACCAGGAACAAGATCAACGAGTTCTTCGGCTCGGATCATGGTTCGGTCGGCATCGTCATGCAGGGCGGCATGTACAATTCGGTCATCCGCGCCTTGCAGCGTCTCGGCCTTGCCGACACCTATGGCGAGACGGATGTGCCGCTCTACGTGCTCAACGCCGTCTATCCGCTGATCGACGATGAGTTCCTGTCTTTCTGCGAAGGCAAGCACGCGGTGCTCGTGGTCGAGGAGGGCCAGCCCAACTACATCGAGCAAGCCTTTGCCGCCATGCTGCACAAGGCCGGGCGCGGTACCAGGCTGGTCGGCAAGGAGTATCTGCCGATGGCCGGCGAATATACCGGCCAGGTCATGCTGGACGGCATCGGCGCCTTCCTGCGCGCCGAGGCCCCGCATCTCTTGCCGGGCGAGGTGCGCGCGCCCAACAAGGTCGGCGACGGCGTCGACACCGCCGACCTGATCAATGTCGTGCCGGGCCGTCCGCCGGGCTTCTGCATCGGTTGCCCGGAGCGGCCGATCTTTGCCGCGACAAAGCTGGTCGAGCAGGAACTCGGCAAG
This sequence comes from Mesorhizobium sp. LSJC269B00, assembly GCF_000502815.1. Classification (NCBI taxonomy): domain Bacteria; kingdom Pseudomonadati; phylum Pseudomonadota; class Alphaproteobacteria; order Hyphomicrobiales; family Phyllobacteriaceae; genus Mesorhizobium; species Mesorhizobium sp. LSJC269B00. The sequence goes on along the minus strand of NZ_AYVN01000002.1, from coordinate 197,473 downwards.
CACCACATCGCCTCCGACATCGGCTGCCATTTGTTCTCGATCATGCCGCCCTTCGAGCTCGGCGCCACCACCATGGGTTACGGGCTCGGGCCGGCCTCGGCTTCAGCCTTCAATTCGCCCGACGCCAAACGGAGGTCGATCTCCTTCGTCGGCGATGGCGGCTTCTGGCACAATGGCCTGACCTCCTCGATCGGCAACGCGGTCTTCAACAAGAACGACGGCGTCATCGTCATCGTCGACAACTTTTACTCCGCCGCGACCGGCGGGCAGGACATATTGTCGTCGCGCGCGGGCAACAAAACCAAGTCGACAAAACATCCGATCACCGAGGCGGTGAAAGGCATGGGCGTCAAATGGCTGCGCCACATCGACCGCACCTACGATGTCGGCAAGATGCAGGACACGCTGCGCGAAGCGCTGACGACGGAGGAAAAGGGACCGAAAGTCATCGTCGCCTCGTCCGAATGCATGCTCAACCGCCAGCGCCGCGAAAAGCCGCTGGTCGACAAGGCGATCAAGGGCGGGACCCGTGTCGTCAAGCCGAAATTCGGCGTCGACGAAGACATCTGCACCGGCGACCACGCCTGCATGCGGCTGTCCGGCTGCCCGTCGCTGTCGGTGAAGTCGCTCGACGATCCGTTGCGCGACGATCCGGTGGCATCGATCGACCCGAGCTGCGTCGGTTGCGGCAATTGCGGCGAGGTGGCGGACGCCGCCGTGCTCTGCCCGTCTTTCTATCGCGCCGATGTGGTGCACAATCCGAGCCGCTGGGACCGTTTTTTGGAAGGCACGCGCCGCGCCGTGATCGGCCTGATGCAGCGCCGCCGCGAGAGCCGCAGATTGACGTTCGCCGATGCTTGACCAGGCTTCGCCCTTGCGCCCGAAATCCGGTGCCACCGATACCGAGCCGGTGATCAAACTCGCTTTGCTCGCGGTCGGCGGCCAGGGCGGAGGCGTGCTCGCCGACTGGATCACCGATGTCGCCGAGCGCAATTCCTATGTCGCGCAATCGACCTCGGTCGCCGGCGTCGCCCAGCGCACCGGCGCTACGATCTATTACGTCGAGATGGCCCGCGACACCGGCCGGCTGCCGGTCTTTGCCCTGTCGCCTTCGCAAGGCGATGTCGACATATTGATCGCCGCCGAGCTGATGGAAGCCGGCCGCGCCATCATCAGGGGCTTCGTCACGCCCGATCGCACCACGCTGATCACCTCCTCGCACCGTATCGCCGCGGTGTCGGAAAAGATCGAGCCGGGTGACGGCCGGGCCTCGTCTTCCAAGGTACGCGCGACGGCGGAAGCTGCATCGAAACGCTTCATCGCCTTCGACATGGAAAAGATCGCCGCCGACAATGGCTCGATGATTTCCGCCAGCCTGCTTGGCGCGCTGGCCGGCTCCGACGCATTGCCGTTCACGCGTGAAAGCTATGAGCAAGCGATCGGCGCCGGCGGCCGGGGCGCGAAAGCCAGCCTCGCTGCCTTCGCCGTCGCCTACGACCGCGCGCGCGGTACGACGGCCCCCGCGCGACAGGCGGCAGAACCGGCCACGGTCGACCCCGCTCCGGGTACAGGGCGCGTGAGCGGTCCGCAGAACCTGCTGCAGGGTTGGCAGGCGCTGGCCGCCCGCATCGACCTGATGCCCGCGGCGGTGCGCGACATGGCGCTCCGGGGCCTGAGAAAGGTCGTCGACTACCAGGACATCTCCTATGGCGGCGAGTATCTCGACCGGCTCGACCAGGCGGTCGCGCTGGATAGCGCTGAACATGCCCATGCATTGTCCATCGCTGCCGCCAAGCATCTGGCCAACGCGCTGTGCTACGACGACATGATCCGCGTCGCCGATCTCAAGACACGTTCGACGCGTGACCGGCGGGTGCGCAAGGAGGTGGGCGTCAAGAACGGCTCCATCCTGCAGGTGACCGAGTATTTCCATCCGCGCATCGAGGAGTTCTGCGGCACTTTGCCGGTGGGGTTGGGCAGCTACATCGAGAACCGACCGAAACTTGCCGGCTTTCTCGACCGGCGCATCAATCACGGCCGGCGCATCCGAACCGACAGCTTTGCCGGCTTTGCGGTCCTCTGGTTCATCGGCGGCCTGCGCCGCTGGCGCCGCCGCCTGTTGCGCCACAAGGTCGAGACGGCGCATCTGGAGCGCTGGTATGCGCTGGCGCTCGGCCACGCGCCTCAGGACTACGCGCTCGCCGTCGAAATCTTGAACTGCCGCCGGCTGATCAAGGGCTACAGCGACACCCACCTCCGCGCCCAGTCCAAATTCGATCGCGTGCTGTCGGCGCTCGATCTGGTCAAGGGCCGCGATGACGCTGCCGACTGGATCAGGCGGTTGCGCGAAGCTGCGCTGAAAGACGAGAAAGGCGACATGCTCGATGGCGCGCTGAAGACGGTGGCATCGTTGTCTGATCATGGTGTGGGAAGAGGTCGAGCTTAGGCTGGTACCTCTACGCTACTGCCGCCGTTTCCCTACTCCCACTGGATTCGCGGATTGAACACGCCGCTTCAAGCGATCGCAGCTCGGCTTCCACCCGGATTGCGGGAAGCGTTGCCGGCGGATCTGCCGGGCGTCAGTCGCGCGATATGGACAGCCCCGAGAGAAGCGGAGCGTACGCGGCGAGCCTGCGGGATACGAACTCTGTGAAGAGCCGCACCCGCTTCGTCTTGCGTGTCTCGCCTTGCGTGAGAAGCCAGAGTGTCCCATGCATGGGCACGTCGATCCCCGGCACCCTCACCAGCAGGGGGTCGGTATCTCCGACGAAGCACGGCAGTTTCGTTATCCCAATCCCCTGGTGCGCCGCGATGATCTGCGTCTCGGCGTCAGGTGTCCTGAACGGTACTCCCGTGACGTGAACTTCTCCCTCGCGCGCCCAGTCCGGAATTCCATGATTGTCTATGCCTATCCATCGGATGGGATCAAGCGTGCCCGCACGCCACGCGGCTAGTCGATCGCGAGACATGTAGACGCCGCTGAACAGCTCCGGTCCCTTCAGGCCGTGAAGATTGAGCGGCAGGGTCTTGCGGTCGGCGACAATGCGGATCGCGACGTCGGCCTCTCGGTTGGTCAGATTTGCCAGCTCACCGGACGACAAGATTTCCATCTCGATGTCGCGATGCAAACGCGCGAAGTCGGCGAGATCCGACATGAGCAGGTGTGTGGCGAGGAACGGTGGAAGCGTCACCCGCAAAAGTCCGCGCGCGCTCTGGTCACGACCGAAGACGCGCGTCTCCAGCTGGTGCGACGACGCTTCCATCTGGGTCGCGAGATCGAGGACCTCCTCGCCCGCAGCCGTCAAGCGGTAGCCGGAAGGCAGCTTTTCGAACATCTGCGCCCCGAGGCGTTCCTCGAGCTGAGCGATGCGTCGCAGCACGGTCGAGTGGTTCACACCGAGGTGTGCGGCGGCAGCACGCACCGAGCCTACGCGCGCGGCGGCAAGAAAGTAGCGAACGTCATCCCAGTCGATCATGGTGCATTCCTGCGCAGCGAAGTGCGGCTTGCAAAGCCCATACTAACACGATCAGCCGTAGTTCGTGCGGTCGCCGCGGCGTTCAATCATCTAGCTGGATCGTTTTCGCACCAGCGATGTGCGCGATTGCGCACTCACCGCCCGACTTCGGCGAACCCATCTTGAGGCTCTCGCGGGACTTTCCCGTACATCCAAAGATACGAGACGGCGAAACAAAGGATGCATGACATGAACAGACTGAATGGAAAGACCGCTGTGATAACTGGCGGCGCTACGGGCATCGGCCGCGCCGCAGCCAAGCGCTTTATCGAGGAGGGCGCCTTCGTCTTCATCTTCGGCCGCCGGCAGGAAGCGCTCAACGCCGCCGTGGCTGACCTTGGGCCTAGTGCCCGCGCGGTTAAGGGCTCGGTCTCGGATGAGGCCGACCTCGACCGACTCTACGCTGCGGTGAAGGCCGAGCGCGGAAGCCTCGATATCGTCTTCGCCAATGCCGGGGCGGGAAGTCCGCTTCCGCTCGGGCAGATCACCGCCAGGCACATTGACGAAACCTTCGACACTAATGTGAAGGGTACGATCTTCACGGTCCAGAAGGCGCTGCCGCTGATGAGCCAGGGCGGTTCGATCATCCTGACCGGGTCGAGCGCCGGCACCACGGGCGCTCCGGGGTTCACTGCCTATAGCGCGAGCAAGGCGGCAGTGCGCAACCTGGCGCGGACCTGGGCGGAGGACCTGAAGGGCACCGGCATCCGGGTAAACGTGTTGTCGCCCGGGGCGACGGCGACCGAACTCGCGAAGGAGGCGTTANCTGAAGGGCACCGGCATCCGGGTAAACGTGTTGTCGCCCGGGGCGACGGCGACCGAACTCGCGAAGGAGGCGTTAGGCGAGGAAGGCCAGAAGGCCTACGGCGCGATGACCCCGCTCCAGCGCATGGCCGATCCGGCGGAGATCGGCGCCGCGGCCGCCTTCCTCGCGTCGCCGGACAGCAGCTTCATGACCGCCAGCGAGGTCGCCGTCGACGGCGGCCTGGCTCAACTCTGACCCCCAGCGCGGTCCGTACCTGGCCCGTGCGCAACGAAAGACAAAGAATTATGAAAAAACTCGAAGGCAAGATCGCAGTCATCACGGGCGGAAGCAGCGGGATCGGATTGGCCACAGCCAAGCGCTTCGTAGAAGAAGGAGCGCACGTCGTGATTACCGGGCGAAGAGAGAAGGAGCTGAAGGAGGCCGCAGCCTTCATCATGAAAAACGTTACGACGGTCGTGGGTGACGTGTCGCTCCTGGAAGATCTGGATCGCCTCTATGCCGTCGTGAAGGAGAAACATGGTCATATCGACATTCTCTTCGCCAACGCCGGCGCGGGGACGATCGCACCGCTCGCCGTCGCTACCGAGGCACATTTTGATCAGACCTTCGATGTGAACGTGAAGGGTCTGTTCTTTACGGTGCAGAAGGCCCTTCCCCTGTTCAAAGACGGCGGTTCGATCATCCTGAATTCTTCAGTGTCGAACGTGTTGGGGCTTCCAGGGTTTAGTACCTACGCCGCGAGCAAGGCGGCTGTACGCAACTTCGCGCGCGCTTGGACACTGGAATTCAAAGACCGCAAAATCCGCGTCAATGCAATGAGTCCGGGACCAATCGAAACGCCGGCCTTGGAGACAACGACTGGCCTTACGCCTGAGCAAGCCGAGCAAGCGGCCGCCCAGTTTGCGTCACAGATCCCAATGGGCCGCAGGGGCAAACCAGAGGAAATCGCTGCTGCCGTCACGTTCCTCGCCTCCGATGAAAGTTCTTTCGTCACCGGCGTGGATCTCGCCGTCGACGGAGGCATGGCGCAAGTCTGATCCCGGCATTAGCACCAAGATCGGAGAAGCACTATGAACTATGCAATCGTAGGATTCGGCAATATCGGACAGGCCCTTGCCAAGGCGTTTGCCCGAAACGGCATCGAAGTTTCCGTTGCAACCACACGCGACCCGGAAAGCTTTGCCGCCGATGCGGCCGCGATCGGACCCACGATCATCCCCAAAAAACTGGCGGAAGCCATCAAGGCAGACATCATCTTTTTGGCTGTCCGCTTCGAGGCGCACCCGGATGTCGCGAAGGCGCTCCCCACCTGGCAGGGGAAGACGATCATCGATGTGACCAATGCCTATGGCGTGCCCCCGGAGGAACTGGGAGGACAACCTTCTTCCAAGTTCATCGCGCAGGCCTTCTCTCGCGCAAAACTGGTCAAGGGCTTCAACCATTTGGTCGCCCCGGTGCTTGATCAGGATCCGGCCGTACATGGTGGCCGGAGGGTCGTGTTCCTGGCAAGCGACGATGACGCTGCCGCAACACAGATTGGGGAGCTTGCGGAAAATCTCGGTTTCGCGCCGATCAAGCTTGGCGGGGTGTCGGAAGGTGGCCTGCTGGTCCAGGCGCGCGGAAACAGCTGGGGTCATCTGATCTCCAAGGACCTGGTCAAATTCGACTGACGAGCGCGACGTCCTCGGCAAAGAGACGACGCACGCGATCGGAACTCGGATCGGATCAAGCCCGATCCGATCCGAGCAAATGGAGAAATCACTATGAGCACCGAGAAGAATATCCACTCCTAAGGAGATTTCGATGTACGACCAATCCAAGGTGTCCGAATTAATCCGGTTCGCACGAATCGAGGCGGGCTCCACCGTGATCGACGTCTACCCTGGCGACGGAGACTGGACGCGCCTCTTCTCCGACATCGTCGGATCAGAGGGGCGGGTCTACAGCTTCGTGCCGGCCGAAGTCGCCCACTTCAAGAACGATCCGGTCGGCCTCATGCGGACGCTCGCGAAGGAGCCGGGCCGAGAGAACGTCGAAGCCGCCTCGGCGGACCTCGTCGCGATGCCGGAGGTCACGCAGGCAGCCGATGTCCTATGGCTGCACCTGTTTTACCACGATCTTCACACCGCCCTGATCCAGAAGAAAGGTGCGACGGCGGCCGACTTCAATCGAGCTGTCTACAAGCGGCTGAAACCCGGTGGGTCCTACGTCATCGTTGACCACGCCGCCGCCGCTGGGTCGGGCACGAGCGACCTCAGTCGCTGCATCGGATCGACTGCATTCGTCCGCGAGGAGGTGGAGGCGGCCGGCTTCGTACTGGACGCGGAAAGCACCGTGCCGGTGAATAATGATGACCCGCACTCGATCAAGGTGTTCGATCCCGCGACCAAGGGCGAGACCGATCGCTTCGCGTTTCGGTTCGTGAAGCCCTGACAGCTCCCGGGCGCCGACTTCATGTCGACCTCCCATTGAGTCCATCAACTCGGGTTCGCACCCGTCAAGCTGGGAAAGCTCAACGAGGATGGCGCGCTGTGCACGCACGCGATGCGGCAGCGCCTTGAAGGCGTCCGAGGTGATGATGGCCACAGGTTCTGGAGCACACCTGCCGCAGGTTCCTGATCTGAACCTGATGAAATGACGGAAGTCGCCGCGCCGTTTAGGGAGCCGGCGCATCCCCTCAGGATGCGCCGGGACAAACGGTTCAAGAATGGTGGATTTCCGTTCCCAGCACCTTCAGGCATTCACGGATGAATGCCGCAAGCGCGGTCCAGCCTTTGGCTGAAACCATGGTCCCATCGACATAGGCGTCGGTGGGAGACAAATCGATATAAGTGCCGCCGGCAAGCGTCACCTCCGGCTCGCAAGCGGCGAGCGCCGCCACCTTCTTGCCGCGCACGACGCCGTCCACCGCGATCAGAATCTGGACGCCATGGCAGATCGTGAAGATCGGCTTTTTTGCCTCGTGGAAATGGCGCACCATTGCCTGGATCCGCTTGTCGGTGCGGATGTATTCGGGGCCACGACCGCCGGCGCAATACACAGCGTCGTACTGGCTCAGCTGCCTCTCGGCGTCGGCGAAGGTCTTGTTGATCAGCGCATTGTGGCCGGGCTTTTCGGTGTAGGTCTGATCGCCCTCGAAATCGTGCAGCGACGTCTTGATCATGTCTCCGGCGCTTTTGTCGGGGCACACGACATGAACGGTGTGTCCCACCGCTTCCATCGCCTGCTGATAGACGAAGATTTCATACTCCTCGGTGAAATCACCGGTCAGCATCAGGATTTTTTTGGCTGGCATGTCTTTTCCTCTCGGCTTGTTTCAGGGGCGAGGTGCACTGCGCGCCTCCTTCCCGGTATCGAAATCGGCTCAGAACGAGAATTCGTAGGCGGCAGGCTGGGCGGACAGCGGCGCGCCGCGCTTGAGGGTGCCTCGGGCAAGCAGCATCGCCAGGCTACTCGAACGCAGGCAGGAGCCTGTCCCGCGAATTTTCGATGTGCGCACGCATGGCTTTTTCGGCGGCGTCCGGATCGCCCGCGGCAAAGGCAGCGAGAATAGCCTCGTGCTCGTCGAGCGCCTCTTCGGTCACCCTGGAGTGATACATCAGCCGGAAGATATGGAAGTGGGTATGCTGGTGATTCAGTGTCTCGCGAATGAGTTCGTTTTGGGCGAACTCGACGATCTTGTCGTGGAAGATCGCATCCTGACGGGCGAAGTTCGAATAGCGCAGGCGTTCGTCTTTCCCCACCCGCCGAGCCATGACGCCGGCCGTCTCCTGCAGCGCGGCAAGGCGCTCGCCGTCCATTGTTGCGGTGGCTTTGGCCGCGGCGGCAGGTTCAAGCAACAGACGCAGCTCGTAAAGCTCGTCGAAGCGCCGGCGGGTGATTTGCGGGGCGGCGCGATAGCCGATCAGATGGGTTTTCAGAACCAGCCCTTCCCCCTCCAGCCTGCCAAGCGCTTCACGAATGGGGGTATGCGAGACGTTGAATTCCTTGACGAGATTGTCGACGGTGATGCGCGATCCCGGAGCAATCCTCAAGGACATGAGCTGCGCGAAGATTGCTTCGTAAACGTCGCCGGCCAGACTGTTGGCGCGCTGGATACGACCCCTGGCACGGGCTTCATTGTCAACCGTCAGGTCCGTGTTCTGCATCGTTTGCCTCTTGACAGAACCACCCACTAACACGATGCTCCGCGAAACTCAATCCTATATCCTATACGATTTTATTAGAGGGCATCGCATGATCATGACCTGCAGCGCCGAGGTCGGCCTCTGGCACGAAGCCAAGCCTGTCGGCTTCCAACCCGTCTTCGCAGGATCTTGTACATGAGCTTGTTTGCAGCGGCGCGCCTGCCGAGCGAGATTCTGTTCGGCAAAGGCCAGCGCCATGTCCTGCCTTCCATCGCCGCCAAATATGGGCGCCGCGCGTTCGTCTGTACCGATGAGCGCTTCGCGGCGACGTCGCAGTTCGCCGAGATTCTCGCTGGCTTGCACAACGCGGCGATCGAGACGTTGGTCTTCGACCGAACGCTGCCGGATGTGCCGCGCGACAGCGTCGCCGCCTGCATTGTGCAAGCGAAAGATTTCAAGCCGGACATGGTGATCGGCATCGGGGGCGGCAGCTGCCTCGATATGGCCAAATGCGCTGCACTTCTGCTCAGCCACGGCGGCAAGCTCGAGGACTACTATGGCGAGTTCAAGGTACCCGGCCCTACCCTTCCGGTGATCGCAGTGCCGACGACGGCTGGAACAGGCTCCGAGGTGACCCCCGTCGCCGTGATCTCCGACCCGGATCGGACGCTGAAAGTGGGTATCGCCAGTCCGCATCTCATCGCGGCAGTGGCGCTTTGCGATCCGGATCTGACGGTGACCTGTCCACCATCCTTGACGGCGATCGCCGGCGCCGACGCGCTGACGCACGCAATCGAGGCCTTCACAGCGGCCAAACGCGGCGCCGACCCTCATTTGCCGCAACAGCACGTGTTCATCGGCAAGAGCGCTCTGACCGATCATTTCGCGCTTCTGGCCATCAGGCTGCTCGGCCGCAGTCTGGAAAAGGCATATCGCGACGGATCGGACGAGGATGCGCGCGCCGACGTCATGATGGGAGCGCTGGCCGCCGGTTGCGCCTTCGGTACGGCGGGAACGGCCGCCGCCCATGCGGTGCAGTATCCCGTTGGCGCGCTTACCCACACCCCGCATGGCCTGGGAGTGGCCACGATGCTGCCCTACGTGATGACCTACAATCTGGCCGCAGCAGCCGCGGAGATTGCGGAAGTCGGCACTGCTCTCGGCCTTTCCCATCAGGGCGGCGGCGACGCCGATGCCTTGGCGCACGCCACCATCCGTGAGGTGAGCCGGCTGTTTGGCGCCATCGGCATCACACCGACATTGGCCGAACTGGGTCTTCCCGAAGACAAGATCGACTGGACGGCTGAGCAGGCGCTGGGCATCGACCGGTTGATCAAGAACAATCCCCGCCCGTTCGACCTTACCGCGATGCGACAGCTGGTCAGGGCTGCTTATGACGGCGACATGTCCGCCACCACGATGTGATCGACCAGGAGCTCATCCAAAATGAACATCGCCGCAGGCATATCCGACGAGGATCAAGATATGTTCGACTACGCCACGGTCTCGCACGGTCTCTACATTGGCGGACGCTGGCGGCCCTCATCGGAGGGCCGCGTGATCGAAGTGGTCGATCCCTCGACTGAAGCCGTGATCGCTGCGGTTCCCGATGCAACGCTCACTGATGCCGCCGCCGCCGTCGACGCTGCCGCGAAGGCGGCGGCCGGCTGGCGCGAGACCCCGCCACGCAGGCGATCGGAAATCCTGCGACGCTGCTTCGAACTGATGACGGAACGGGCGGAGACGTTGGCCGCGCTGATCTCGCTGGAGAACGGCAAGGCGCTGCGCGATGCGCGCGGCGAAGTCGCCTATGCGGCGGAGTTCTTTCGCTGGAACGCCGAGGAAGCGGTCCGCATCAACGGCGAGTTCGGCCTTGCGCCCTCGGGCGCGAACCGGATCATTGTCGACTACCAGCCCATCGGCATTTGCGTGCTCATCACCCCATGGAATTTCCCGGCTGCCATGGCGACACGCAAAATCGCTCCGGCGCTCGCGGCCGGCTGCACGGTGATCCTGAAGCCCGCCAGCGAGACGCCGCTGACGGCCTATGCGCTTGCGGCGCTCTACGAGGAGGCCGGCGTGCCGCCCGGCGTCGTCAACGTGCTGACGACCTCGACCCCCGGGCCGGTGACGGCGGCCATGCTGGCCGATCCGCGCGTGCGAAAGCTGTCCTTCACCGGCTCGACCGGCGTCGGCCGCGTGCTGCTGGCCGAAGCCGCAAAGCACGTCATTTCCTGTTCCATGGAGCTTGGCGGCAACGCACCCTTCATCGTCTTCGACGACGCCGACCTGGAAGCAGCCCTCGACGGTGCGATGGTTGCCAAGATGCGCAACGCCGGCGAAGCCTGCACGGCCGCCAACCGGCTTTACGTCCAGGCCGGCATCCATGATGCTTTCGCGGAAGGCTTGAGCAAACGCATGGCGGCACTCAACGTGGGCCCGGGCACAGACTCAGACACAGAATGCGGGCCGATGATCACCAGGAAGGCTGTGCACAAGATCGACCGGCTTGTGCAGGACGCCGTTGCCCGCGGCGCCAAAATCCTGTGTGGTGGCGGCGTATCTGAAGGCAGAGGCTTTTTCTATCCGCCAACGGTGCTCAAGGACGTGCCGGCCGACGTTGCCATGGCTCACGAGGAGATCTTCGGTCCCGTGGCGCCGATCAGTCGCTTCGACAGCGAGGCGGAGGTCATCGCCAAGGCCAACGACACAGAATACGGTCTCGCGGCCTACATCTACACGCGCGACCTGGCCAGAGGAATGCGCGTGGCATCGAAGATCGAGTCGGGCATGATCGCGCTCAACCGCGGCCTGATGTCGGATCCGGCGGCGCCCTTCGGCGGAGTCAAGCAAAGCGGGTTGGGGCGAGAAGGCGGCCAGAAGCATGGCGTTGCCGAGTTCATGGAGGCCAAGTACATCGCCGTGACCCTGTGAGCGGACATCCCGCCAAAGATCCGTTTCGCATTCGCGATCATGTGGTCGAGTTCGACGACATGGTCGCCGAGATCGTTCGCAGAAGCGAGGAGACCAGGGCGAACGTTCCCATGGTCGCCGATGTCGCCTACGGGGCTGACGCCACCGAAACCATGGATCTGTTCTTTCCCGAGGGCAAACGGGACCGCCTGCCGGTGCACATGTTCATCCACGGGGGCTATTGGCGCATGTTCTCCAAGCGCGACTATTCCTACGTCGCCGAGACCGTTACGAACGCAGGCGCGATCGCGGTCATTGTCGACTACGCGCTGATGCCGACCGTCAGGATGGCCAGGATCGTCGACCAGGTGCGCCGCGCCAAGCGATGGGTATTTGACAATGTCGCACACCATGGCGGCAATCCCGGCCTGCTGACCGTTAGCGGTCATTCCGCCGGTGCGCATCTGGCAACAATGCTTTTCGACGGTGACGAGCGGCCTTCCGGCATCAAAGCTGCGCTGCTGCTTGGCGGCCTTTACGACCTGAAGCCATTGCAGATGTCGTTCCTTGCCGCGGAGATCGCGATCACCGACGAGGAGGCCCGCCGATTCTCGCCGATCGACCACAGTTTCGATCCATCCGTGGGCGTAGATATCTCGGTCGGCGCCGATGAAACGCCGCCGTTCCACAGCCAGGCCGCACTCTTCACGGACCACCTTGACACACAGGGACTGACTGTTTCGTGCACCACCCTTGGTGGGGCCAATCACATGAGCAGCGTCCGTGACCTTGGCTTGGCTGGTACCGAGGCCGCGTCACTGCTGGCCCGCGTCGTGGCCGCCTGAGACTTCCGCCAGAAGCGCTGCTGGGCGCGACCGTTCTTCAAAGTAGCGTCGCAGCATCGAGGTGCCGACAGCGGTGGCAAATCTTCCGCCACCGGTCGCCATACCGTAAGCCCGCCGGCGATGTCGACGTCGACGTGGTTCATGCTTTCCAGCGTGATTGAGCTTGATAACCGATGTCGGCGATCGCCGTCATGCAGGCAGCCCAGTTGAGTTCTCAAGGCTGGCCGGCCAAAGACGCCCTTCAGCGGAGAGCGGGCCGACGTTCCGCAACACCGGCCCGCAACCTTCAGAATATGATAGCCCGCGGCACCCCGGAGAAGGGAATCTGCGCTCTCACACCAGCATCGACTGCTGGGCGAAGATGCCCGCCGTCGCGCCGTGCGATATTGCCAGGGTGACCGATGGCGGCGTGAGGGGGTTGGCGAGGTCGCCCGCGGCGTAGATGCCGGGCATGCTGGTTTCGCGGCGCTCGTCGACCTTGAGGATTACGCCGAGGGGCGTATCGACCGTGGCGAGGCCCAGTGATTCATGCAGGCTTGCGGACGGCTTGTTGCGCGGATGCGCGAACAGGATGTCGACCGCGACCTTGGGGCCGGTATCGAGCTTGACGGTGGCGTTATGCCCCCCGTGATGGGCGATCTCGCTGATCCGGCCGTCGACGACAGGTATGTTGCGGCGCGCCAGACCGGCCCGGATATCGGGCGGAATGTCGTGACCATCAGCGAAGACCGTCAACCTGTCGGTCCAATCGTGGAACAGCCTGACCTGATTCGTCGACTGTGGGCCGGACCAGACGAGGCCCCAATGCTGGCCGGCGACTTCAAAGCCGTCGCAATAGGGGCAGGGCACGATGGACGTGCCCCAACCTTCGGCAAAGCCCGGAACATCAGGCATCTGGTCGGCGACGCCATAGCTCAGGATCAGCCGGCGCGCGCCGAGGCTTCCGCCATCGCCAGTGAGGACGGAGAAATCGTCGATGGCCCCGGAGAGGCTGTCGGCCCGGGCATTGACCAGCTTGATCGTGGGATAGCGCGCCAGCTGCCGCCGCGCCTCGGCCAGGATGTCCAGCGGTGGCTTGTGATCGTGGCCGAGCAGGCCATGCGAGTGGCCGGCGAAGCGGTTGCGCGGCAGGCCGGTATCGAGAACGGTGACCTTACGGCGGGCACGGCCGAGTTGCAGGGCGCCGGCGAGACCGGCAAAGCTGCCGCCGATGATGATGACGTCATCCATGATGGGCTCCGTGTTGTGGATGAGGGGCTGGTTGGACCTGGTTGAAACCTACCCATCGGCTTGCGCATTTCAGAAACTACATGGTATCGTAATCCGAGAATTTGGATACTGTCAAGGACTGGAATTGTCGTGACCGAAAATAGCCAGGGCCGGCGCGGCCGGCCCGCCAACGAGGCGCTTGGCCAAACGATACTCGACGCTGCGTCCGAACTCTTTGTGGAATTGGGTTTTCAAGCGACCACATTGGACAAGGTCGCCCAGCGGGCGAAGATATCCAAGCTCAGCATCTATCGGCATTTCGAGAACAAGGAGGCGCTGTTCAGCGCGGCCATCTCGGCCGGCTGCCATCAGTTGTTTGCGCCACTGGCCCTTCTTGAAGGCGTCGGCGGTTCGGTCGAAGATCAGCTCATGGCGGTGGGATCATCCCTGCTTCGGACGCTGTTGAGATCAGATGTCCGCAGTGTCGAAGCCATGGTCATGGCCGACCAGACGAATCCAAGGTCGTTAAGCAAGCTCCATTTCGAAGCCGGCCCCGCCCATGTCATCGCCCAAATCGAGGTCCTGTTGCGTCAGTTGCACGCGAAGGCGGTTCTGAACGTGCCCGATCCTCTCCGGTCCGCCCGCTTGTTTGCCGCGCTTTTCAAAGGATCCGATCTTTTGATTATCGCACGCTTCGACGACGCGAGAGCAGCGGACGACAACGAAATCGAATCCTATTGCCGGTCGGCCGTCGCCATGTTCATCGCTGCGCACGGCTAGCAGTCCGCCCTGCCCGCTAATCATTGTATTTCTGCGAAATACTCCGCTAGAGCCGCCGTCGCGATGGCGCCCATCCACCTCATGTCGATCGCGTCGGTCGGGCTGCGCGCCCGCCGGTGAGCGGCATCTCCTACCTGCTCCGGTCACAGCGCTGACCCTTGAGCGCCTCGGCCGACCTGTGAGGGCGAGGAAGAGAATGCCGGTTATGGCCGCGAGAATCGAGCAGATGAGGTGTCGATCGCCGCGAAGGGACACCTGCGGACGGACCTTCTTTGGTACACTTGAGTACGTCCATTCGTGGCTCGGGCTCCGGCGGTTCGTGCCCCGACGCGCCCGCGAAGGCCGCTGGTGCCCGCGACAGATCCTTCCAAGGTGCGGGTCTGGAATGGCCCAAAAATTCTCTCGAGCTCCCGGAACATCGGTCCGCCCCTGTGGTTCGACAAGCAGCGGCACAGTCGATCCAACCAGGCATCGGCCCGCTTAGGACAGGCGCGAGGTCCCTACCCACAGATCTTGCGAAAATAGGAGCAAGCTATGCGAGCGTTGGTCTGGCACGGCAAGGAAGACATACGCTGCGATCAGGTTTCGGACCCGGAAATTGAGGATGAACGTGACGCGATCATCAAGGTGACGAGTTGTGCCATATGCGGCTCCGACCTTCACCTCTACCACAACTATGTGCCAGCCATGCTGCCCGGCGACATCATGGGCCACGAGATGATGGGAGAGGTCGTCGAGGTCGGCAAGGGCGTCAACGGCGCTCTGAAGGAGGGAGACCGCATCGTCGTGCCGTTCACCATAATCTGCGGTGAGTGCGACCAGTGCAAGCGACAGAACTTTTCGGTTTGCGAACGCACAAACCGCAAGAAGAATCTCGGTGACAAGGTGTTCGGGCACACCACCGCGGGTCTGTTCGGCTACACTCATTTGACCGGCGGCTATCCCGGGGGACAGGCGGAATACATGCGTGTGCCGTTCGCCGATGCCACGCACGTAAAGGTGCCTGACAGCCTTACCGACGAGCAGGTTCTCTTCCTCGGCGATATTTTTCCTACCGGCTGGCAGGCGGCGGCACAGTGCGACATTGAGCCTACCGATACGGTTGCGGTGTGGGGCTGCGGCCCAGTCGGGCAGATGGCCATACGCAGCGCCCTGCTGCTCGGCGCGAAACAGGTGGTGGCGATCGATTGCTTGCCGGAACGGCTTTCCATGGCCGCGGCCGGCGGCGCCATCGCCATCAATTTCGCCGAGGAAAGTGTCGTCGAACGACTGCGGGAACTCACCGGCGGAAAGGGCCCGGAGAAGTGCATCGATTGCGTCGGCATGGAAAGCCACGTCTCGCTGGCCCAGCCCGATACCGTGTACGATCGCGCAAAGCAGTTGATGCTGATGGAAAATGATCGACCGCACGTTTTGCGTGAGATGATCTATGTCTGCCGGCCGGCCGGCGTGATCTCGATCCCCGGCGTCTACAGCGGGCTGGTCGACAAGATTCCGATGGGACAGGCAATGAACAAGGGGCTCACCTTCCGAATGGGGCAGACCCATGTCAACCGTTGGACCGAGGATCTGTTGCGCCGCATCGAAGATGGCCAGATCGACCCATCCTTCGTCATCACCCATACCGTGGGGCTCGAGCAGGGACCCGAGATGTACAAGGTGTTTCGCGACAAGCAGGACAGCTGCATCAAGGTTGTACTGAAACCGTAGGGAAATCGTCATGAACGTGATTGCCAAACTTACCAACATCACCCGATCGCCTGGCGATCCCAAAGTGCTGAAGACTGGGCAGAGTGCGGTCGGGGCCTCCGATGGCCTTGCCCGCAAGCTCGGCTGGTTCAGCATCGCGCTTGGCGTCGCCGAGTTGGTTGGCGCCGAGCGGATTGCCGGCGCGCTCGGCATGCGCGGCAAGGAAGATCTGATCCGCGCTTATGGGGCGCGGGAAATAAGCAGCGGCATACTCTCGCTTTCAGTGGACAAGCAAGCGGGGCTGTGGAGCCGGGTGGCCGGCGACGGCCTGGATATCGCGACATTGCTGACAGCGTATCGGCATGGCAACCCAAAGCGCGATAATGTGGGCCTTGCGCTTGCGATGGTCGCCGGCATCACATTGCTCGACATCATCGGTGCGAAAAGCGTGACCGCGCGCCACTCTCGGAGGGGGACCAAGCCACGCGACTACAGCGATCGAAGCGGCTTTCCCGGAGGCACTGCCGCAGCCCGCGACCGTGCCCGCTCGCAGCGCAGCCAGAAGGCCGGCGCAGCCTGATAGAGATTGCGGAACCCTGGCGGCATGCGACCTGGACAGGTGGCATCTCGTCAGGCCCTAACGCCAGAGGTGGTAGCTCTCGGCGAGCCGAGTTTGCTGGAACAGAGTGGACCGTCGCGCGGCCGTTCTCGCCGTCTCCTGGGTCACCGCCGCGCATGGGTTGTGTGGCCGGTGCGTTAAAGGCACGAAGCAAGCAGCGATCCGACCGGCGTCGAGCCTTCCATGTCTCTTGCCTTGGCAAGGTTCCGGCGATCCTCAGGCCGAGCCGCGTTCGGGAAGCTCGGTCTCTTCCGCCACCCCTTTCCGCAGGTCTCGGCGCAAGCGTTCCGCTTCGTCGGAATTATTATCGTCGTCTGTCCGCTCGAGTTCGCGATCGATTGTCTCGCGCGACCCCTCTGCCGGATCCTGTTGCGGAGATGTGTTCGGGCCGGTTTCGATCTTGCCGTCGCCGGGAACGGTGCGGTCGCGAGACTTCGTCATCTTCAGCTTCCCTTTCATCTGTCATCTGCCTCGGCATCTCCGATGGCATGAATTTTGGCCGCTTCCCTGCCGAACCGGATCGTCGACGCTTTGTTCCGGGAAAGCCCCCGCAGGTTCGTGCTGGTCGGCCCCGGGGCATTGGTCGATGCCCTTGCCGGGAAGCATCCTATGCCAACGAGATCGGCGGCAGCCTCATCGATGTCGTTATCAACATGTGGGCTGTGAAGGCGTTTTCGGCCCGGACACGCGAGCACGCCAGGCTCGCGGCGAGTTTTCGAACCGAAGCAGATGCGCAGCGTAACAACTGGATGTATACGGAAAAGGCTGCCTCATCCACGACATCGCGCTTTCGGTAATGGCCGGCGGCATGCTCGCCTGGGCGGTCCGGCAGCTGGTAGCGAACTGGTCATAGGCCTTTGCAAAGCCGCGTCGATTAAGCGGGTGCGGTAGCGCTGGTCGGTGTAGCGTCGAGGCATCTGTCAACCGGAGACAAGCGCGACCGCTTTTGGGACCTCACTGTTTTTTCCACCGGGACTCGACATCTCACTATCATAGTTGATTGTGGCTGCCGGTGACCCTGCGTAATGGATAGCCATTCCAACTCTCCAACAGGAAAACGGTATGTTGTATCCGGGTCGGTTTTTGGGGCCAAGCGAGATTGAGATGCTCGCCCAGGTTTGTCACACGGTCTGCAAAGAGCGCGCCCTACCTCTTGCTTCGCAGAACGGAGAGCGCATAGCTGCGCATATACTCAGGCTGTTTATGAATGGCTTGATTGAGCAGAATGAACTGCTCGATGCTGAGAGGAACTGGGCTCTTCGGCTTGACCGTTCGGTCCAGCAGACGATGTCAACTACGCGCACATGAGAGGCCGCGGGACCCAGTTTGGTTCTTACAGCCGAACACCCGCCGCTATCTGAGATATGTTGCGGGGTTTTCTTCGCCGCGGAGTGATCCGATACAGTGCGCGGAAATCATGGCAATCCTGTTCGCAGTGATTCTATTGAGCGTAATCGCAGTCGCATTCTTGGTCGTCGGAAAGCCGCCAAGGCCAGTTGGGAACAAACCTGACGTTTAAGCGTTTGTAGAGCCCTTCCACCGGGCAACTCACCGAAGTGCTTCTTGCCGTGCATGATGCGATGTCGACGGCCGTTTTGGCGGGCAGGAGCGCCAATGCGGAAATAGTAGGCGTGGTCGACCTCACCAACAAAGCTGAGGTCGACATCGGCATCACCAGCTTGGGAAGAGCCATCCAGTTCGTGGCCAACGCCTCGGTGCTTGGATACGACATTCGCGGCGCCATGGTTCTTCTATGGCGCGCCCGGTACCCCGAGCCTAAGGGCGAGAGAGTGCGAGCGCTTGTGGGCGCAGTTTGGCGGCGCGCTTCTACAGCCGTAGCTCTATCAGGACGTTCGCCCCGCCCGTTCTTGGTATGAACGCGTACGGAACTGAGGCGCTACCCAGCCGCAGCGGGAATGGCTCAGTGGTAGCTCTAGCTGGCGACCGCACTAAGCAGCTTTTCGGTGATGGGCTTTGAGCGGCTGAGCCAGCGTGAGAACGTTCGGCCGCATATCTGCCGGTGCCTGCTTTCATGTGACTGGGCGGGGCTATTGGGGAGCCGGGTTGACCACTGGGCCCTTAGCCGAGGGAAGCACAGCACGGCAACCTCGCCTTTTGCTGGCTAACATCCTTCCGCTCTCAGGGACCGGACCATGCGCACAACAACAGGGTCATACGGTTTCTTTTCGGATTTCCGATAATTCATTGTGAAAAGCGCGGCACGCTGGTTGCAGACCATAATTGCACGGACGTAGCGAATCTCGCCATTCTTGACCCCGGAGTAGCTGGCCCATTTCGGGGCTAGGCGCCGATAGGTCAGTCGCCAACCGGCCTTTTCGTCCTCGATCATGCGATGTTCAATCTCGGCGCGAAAACTTGCTTTGCCCAGTCGCGCGCCCCAAACGACCAGAAACGCGTCTCTTGGGCCCTGAAAAGCCGCGCCCTGCTGCGAATTCTGGGTCAGGACGAAATTCGGAGGAATATCGAAACTAAAGCCAAGCTGTCGGACGCCGAAGGGCTGCCACGCCTCGGCCTGAAGCAACGTGGTCCAAAAGAGAAAAACTGTAAGTCCCAGCAGGAGGCGTCGCATTGCTCTGATTTAGCGCTGGCTAACATGGTGTCCAGACGGACAGAGGTCCGTGACATAAAAAATATGAATCATGGCCGCGCAGCATATGGACGCGGGATTCGCGATTGACGGCGTGCGGTCGAAACGGCTTCCGTCCCACGAAAGGAGAGGACGCAGAGGGAATTGGTGCGTCGGTATGATCGACTGGCAGAAAATTGGCGAGGCCGAATGTCCAACGTTCATTGCCCGCAAAAATGGGCGCCGGCTTCCTCTTGTGCCTAGGGAAGAAGAGCCGAAATTATTCCCTGACGAAGACCCTGATCTACCTCAGACGGGGGGCATGCCCTGTAACTTCGCCGTGACCTGATCCCCTTCGGGGAACAATCAGATCGAGCTCCAGTTTGGCCTTCAAGCGAAAGCACTGATGGAGCATGCCATGAGATTTCCACACAGCACGACGGCCGCGGCCGCCGTTTTCATTGCCCTGACCTCCCCCGCACTCGCCCAGACAAGCGGAACACCATCACCCTCGACACCTGCACCCGCTCCGGCAACCGAACCGCCGACCGCCGGACAGTTGCCGGATGCGACCGGACAAGCGGATGGACCAACACGCGAAATGATCCGCCAGATGGTTGAGCAAGCTGTCCGTGACCGACTGCAGCAGGATCGCGGTTCCGAAGAGGGTTTCCGCGAGGAAGATAGTCGCAACTATCAAGGCGATCGCAACGAGGATGCTGACCGCCACGATGAAGATGGCGACCGTTGGCAGAACCACGGTGACCGCGATCGTGGACACAGAATGGCTGGACGCTGGCATCATCAGATGATGCGCGGTGCCGGCATGCGACTGATGTTCGGGCTGTTGGACACCGATGGCGACGGATCGGTGTCCGAGGACGAGGTTCAACGCGCGGTGGGCAGGATGTTCAGTAGCGTTGACGAGAATGGTGATGGCAAGATCGATGTGAACGAGATCCAGTCCTTCATGCATGGCTCCAGCATGCATGGCACTGATAGCGAGGACAGGCCGTAGCTGTCTTCAAAGGGAATGCCCTCCCTCGGACAAAGCGGGCGCGTGGCGGCCGATCCCGAAGCGGTGTCTCTTGGCTGTTAGGCGCCCGGCCAGCACCCTTTAGGCTTGAGCTATTCCCGCAGTCCCGCGAGACGCCAGCCGTGACAAAAAAGGCTTCGCATTGCTGATCGAGGAACGATCGAAGCCGACCAACGCAAGGTCACTCGGGCGCTCGGTCTTCCAGCAGAACGAAGGATGCGGCGATCAAGTCGTCGCCATTGATACGTCCTTGGCTGTCCTCCAACATAGTTGCAACCTTGTGGAAGGCCATCATTTCACCCGCGTCAATCTGCGCTTCACGCATCTTGGCTGTGAGATCAGCCACGCGATTTCCTAACGAATGTGATTTTGCAGTCTCGCAATTCGACATGATTAGTCATCCTTTGCCTTGGGGTTTCAGGCTGCCGAACGCAATGCTTCAGCGGATGTTCCGAATTTGGCCATCAGTCTTATGGGATAGGACTTGCGTCTGATTGCGGTTGGAAGAAGCCCGAACGGCGGAACACGCAGCCGGACGCAGAATTGGAAACCCACCGTCGATCGAAGTCCCTTGTCGCCGGTTGAGATCCCGCCATCTTCACTGTCGAGAGGGTGGCGGGATCGCCTTCCGAGGAGCGAGCGCATATAAGGTAATAGATATTTGGCAGATGTACTCACGGCCATCCTGCTCGCTTCTTTTGTCTGCGCATGTTCATTCTTTTCGGGAAACCCCATCTCTCCAACAACACGCAACAACCGCGTTGCTACCCACGATTGATGCGATGACAACTGCATCAACAAAACAAAGCCTCTTCGCCTAAGGTGCGATTGCCGCGGGCTTTTTCGACTTGAAGGTCGTCCAACGCGCCCGGTGGTCAGGCCATGGCGTTCAGCGGGAGCCAGGTAGACTCATCGCGAAAATCCCGCAGCGAGGCATGTCGCAAGTCTTCCTCGCCGCGTGCGGATACTGGAATCCGCCTGGCTCGTTGTGACAGGCATGCGAAGATGAGTGTCGGCGCATGGACGCGGAAAAACCCGCCAGCTTGAGCCAGCGGGCCTTGTGATGGGATGGCCCGCGCGTGCGGTCAAGGCTGCGCGGGCCGACCATGATGAATGAGGGGACATCTTGGTCACCGGCACGACCGATGAAGAACGAGCCGGGTGTGACAGAACACCCTTGGAGCGAGGATGTTCCCGTCCGCGCAAAAAAACCGCCGGCGTGAGCCGGCGGGCAGCCGCTATTTTGCCGTCAAGAGGACAGACCGCTTGCGGCCCACCCACTGCAGCATTTTTCCACTTTGAGCCGAAATCATTCTCAACTATGGTTCGCCAGGCTTAAGGCATGGGGGATTGCCGATGGTTTTATCACGCAGGGGTGTCGTGCTCGGCGGTCTGGCGCTGGTCGCGGTCGGTGGAACCGGCAATATTGTTCAAGCCGCGGCGGCAAAATCCTTTTTCGCCGGTACCGCAAGCGATAACGATTTCGTCTATCGCAAGACCAACTTCGCCAAGATCGACAAGAGATGGCATCGCCAGATCGTCAAGTATTTCAGCAGCGAGCCGGTCGGCACCGTCGTGGTCGATACCCGCCACCACTTCCTCTACCTCATCATGGAAAACAAGACTGCCATCCGCTACGGCGTCGGCGTCGGCAAGGAAGGCTTCAAATGGTACGGCCGCGCGACGATCGATCGCCGCGCGCTGTGGCCGCAATGGGTCCCGCCCCCCGAAATGCGTGAGCGCAAACCGGACCTGCCGCCCATGATCGCAGGCGGCGCGTCCAACAATCCGCTCGGGCCGCGCGCGCTCTATCTGTACCGCGACGGCGCCGACATCGGCTACCGCCTGCATGGCACGCTGGAGCCATGGAGCATCGGCACCGACGCTTCCAGCGGCTGCATCCGCATGTTCCCCGAGGACATCATCGACCTCTACCAGCGGTGCCCGATCGGCACCGCGGTGGAGGTCCTGCCGCACATCGCCGACCAGGCGCCCGCTTCCACCACTGTCGAATGATTGGCGCATCATGAACCGCATGATTGAAAACACGTGCCGGCTGCTCGCAGCCGGCCTGCTGGTTGTGGCCGCATCCTGCTCGACCAGCAACACGCTGGCCCCGTCCACGCCTGACGTCACCAACGCCGAGATTGCCGGCTTCCAGAACGTGCAGCCGGGAAGCGAGGAGGATTTTATCCTCAATGTCGGCCGCCGCACCTATTTCACGAAAGGTTCGGCCGCGCTCGATTCTGTCGCCAAGGCCACCCTCGACACCCAGATCGCCTGGTTGACAAAGCATCCGCGCTGGCTGCTCAAGCTGCAGGGTTTCGCCGACGATCCCGGCGCAAGTGAAACGGCGCTGTCGCAGCAGCGCGCCGATGCGGTGATGGACTACCTCGCCGCCGGCGGCATAGACCGGAACCGCATGTGGGCCAAGGGCTACGGCAAGGACAGGCTCGTCCGCGACTGCCCCGACTCCGCCTGCAGGTCGCAGAACCGCCGCGTTGTGTCTAATTTGCGCGATGAGAGGGACGAGTCGTAGAGGCTGCTGTTTTGCTGGCCGCCAAATCAGTCTCACAACGCGACGGCGGCATGGCTGCAATGCGCCTATCAGGGACATTCACCCAGCGTTTGCCCCCCCGAAACCTGACGCTCCGGTTGAACCCGGAATGAAATCAGCTTCCCGTCTACCAACCTCCGGTTCAGGGTCTGGTGGGAGGCTTCGGCATCCGCCTCGACCAGTTTGCGGACGTGGCGGTTGTCCGCGATCGTGATCGGCATGAGCCTCGCCACATGTCGGTGTGCTACGGGGAGTGGGCGCCGTGGAGCTGGCAGGTACGCTCGCTCAAAGCATCGGCCGTCCGCCGGTGACCTCGTAGAGTGCGCCGGTGGTGTAGCTCGATCCTTCCGAGGCAAGCAGCACATAGGTCGCTGCAAGCTCTGCCGGTTGCCCGGGACGCTTGAGCGGCGTGTTCTTGCCGAACTCCTTGACCTTCTCAGAGGGCATTGTCGACGGGATCAGCGGCGTCCAAATCGGCCCGGGAGCGACCGCGTTTACCCGAATGCCGCGTTCAGCTACCAGACCTGCAAGTCCGGCGGTGAAGTTGGCGATCGCTCCTTTGGTAGTGGCGTAGGCAAGCAGTGCCGGCGAGGGACTGGTCGCGTTGATTGAGGATGTGTTGATGATGGTCGAGCCGGGTTCCATGTGCTTCACTGCTTCCTGGGACAGATAGAACATCGCATAGACATTGGTGCGAAAGGTGAGATCCCATTCCTCCGCGCTGATGTCCTCCAGCTTCTCGAACGACGCCTGGTGGGCTGCATTGTTGACGAGGATGTCCAGGCGCCCGCATTCATCGATAGCTCGCTGCACAAGCGACCGCGCGAAGATTTCGTCCGAGATGTCGCCGGGTGCGAGCACCGCCTTGCGCCCCGCTTCCTCGACCAAGCGCGCCGTCTCCTGCGCATCTTCGTCCTCTTCAAGATAGGAGATGATGACGTCGGCGCCTTCGCGTGCAAACGCGATAGCCACCGCCCGGCCGATGCCCGAGTCCGCGCCGGTGATCAGCGCGACGCGGTCCGTCAGCTTACCGCTGCCGCGATAGCTCTCCTCTCCGTGGTCGGGCCGTGGATCCATCTCGTCGGTGTAGCCGGGCATGTCCTGCTGCTGTTCGGGAAGCGGCGGCCGAGGATATTTCTGCTGGGCATCCTGCATGTCAGCTCCTTTTTTGGCTGGAGTTGCGGTTGTGTCGATCCGGTTCCGTGATCGGTCCCTTGGCGGCTTTCGAGCCACCGCCCCATTCCTCGGACTCGCACGCTTGGTCGCCGCCCATGAGGTCCGGCGAACCGCGATTTGCGGTGCCGCTGTCCGTCTTCTTCAACTCGTGCTCCTTCTTGCGTGGCTCGTCATTCTTTCTCGCCAGCGGTAATCATCGACCTCAGCGGCTCTTGCGCCACATTCGCCTCGATTTCCGCGCGTCCGGGGGTATCCGGTAGCGCCTTGCGGAAATTTTTCGCATAATCCGGCGGCATCTTCGGTGGCATCATCGGTTCGTACGGGTCGACCACGGCCTCGATGACCACCGGACCCTCAGCAGCCAGGGCAGCGTCGAGAACGCCTTCCACCTCCTCGGAGCGAGAGACGCTGTAGCCAATGCCGCCCATGGCTTCGGCGGCCATGGCGAAGTCGATGGGCTGGAGTTCGCAGGCGAATTGCGGGTTACCGAGGAACATCATCTGCTCCCAGGCGATCTGATTGAGCATGCCGTTCTTGAGCACGAGCACCTTGAGTGGGACCCGGTACCGAACTGCCGTCGAGAACTCGCCGAGTTGCATCGCGAGACCGCCGTCGCCGACGACCGCGAAGACCGGCCGGCCGGGAAAGGCCAGGCCCGCGGCGATCGCATAGGGCAGTCCGCATGCCATCGAGGCCAGCGCGCCCGAGACGCCGAAGGCCTGCCCGTCACGCAGCTCGATATGGCGGGCCGCCATCTCGGTGTTCTGGCCGGAATCGGCAACCAGGATCGCATCATCGGGCAATCGTTTCCCAAATGCGCGTGTAACCACCTGGGGCTTGAGCGAAGTGGCGGCCTTTTGCTCCGACTGCGCCATCATCTCGCGCCAGCGTCGCATGCCCGCCTGCGCCTTCTCGAGGAAGCTGCGATCATCCTTGCGCTTCAGGCGCTTGTTCAGCAATCGCAGCGTCACGGCGGCATCGCCGGCAAGGCCGGCCTCAACGGGATAGCGCAGGCCGATGCGCTGCGGGTCGCGCTCGATCTGCACCCCGCGCGCCTGTCCCGGCTTCGGGTAGTATTCGATGTAGGGAAAGGTCGAGCCGACGACGAGCAGCGCGTCACATTCCTCCATGATTTCCTGCGACGGCCGCGTCCCGAGAATTCCGATGCCGCCAGTCGTCAGCGGGTGATCGTCGGGCAAGGCAGCCTTACCGAGCAAGGCCTTTGCGACGGGGGCACCAAGCAGCTCCGCCGTCTCTTCCAACTCGTGCCTGGCACCAAGCGCGCCCCGACCGGCGAGGATAGCGACCTTCGTCGCGCCGTTCAGGAACTCGGCGGCTTTCGCAAGTTGTTCTTCGTCG
This sequence comes from Mesorhizobium sp. LSJC269B00, assembly GCF_000502815.1. Classification (NCBI taxonomy): domain Bacteria; kingdom Pseudomonadati; phylum Pseudomonadota; class Alphaproteobacteria; order Hyphomicrobiales; family Phyllobacteriaceae; genus Mesorhizobium; species Mesorhizobium sp. LSJC269B00. Next base: position 172,295 of record NZ_AYVN01000002.1, on the reverse strand, counting down.
GGAAGCCTGCTTCCTTCGAACCAACGATCCGGCGTATGCGACGGTTTGTTGCGCTTCGAGCGCTTGGCCTGGTCGAGCGTGTGCTCCTGCACATCGCTGGCGATCGAGAGATGCGCAACACCGCGACGTGCCAGCGCCGACCTGCAGGCGAGACCGGCCAGGCTTTCCATATGCGCCGCGTCGGAGACCTGCGCGTTGAAGACGGCGACATCGCTGAAGACGCGCGTCAAGTCGACATCCTGCTGGGTGAAGGTCTCGATGAGGTCGTGGAACTGCATGCCGGTAATGGCGAGCACCGGCGCTTGGTCGAGCTTGGCATCGTAGAGTCCCGTCAGGAGGTGTGTGCCGCCAGGGCCGGAAGTTGCGAGGCAGACACCGAGCTTGCCTGTCCATTTTGAGTAGGCGCACGCCATGAACGCCGCGGATTCCTCGTGCCGCACCTGAATGAAGCGGATACGGTCCTGCCGCCTGCGCAGCGCCTCCATGATGCCATTGATGCCATCGCCCGGCAGGCCAAAGATGATATCGACGTTCCAGTCGATCAGCGTCTCGATGAGGATGTCCGCGGCGGTCGGCATGTCTCAGTCCTACCGCGATGCGGATCCCGCCGCCTGGCTGCTCTTGTTCGCGGTCTTGTCAGTCTTACGCTGGTCTTTGTTGCCGCCGCGATTGCCGCCATGCAACTCGTCGGAAGATTGAGCGGTCTTGCCGTCTTCCAAATTAGTGGCCATGCGCAAAGCTCCCTTCATCCGGCCTGCCTAACCAGAAAGTCGGTGAGATGTTCCGTGCCCGAAGGCAAGGCCGCCTACTCAGGTGCCCAAGCGAAACGTGTCAGGTATTACCACTCGATGAGGCGTGTTCGGCAGTCAGCGGCTGAACAGGCGAGGTGCGATCGAACCAGACGAAGGCATCGAACTGTTGCGAGGCCGAGGATTGCACGTAGTGGCCGAGGCTGCCTGATCGCCAAAAGCGCTCGCGGCAGAGCTGGCCGATGTTCAGGTCGCGTCTTCGCAGACGAATTTCCCGCGCGGGATTCCGCCTCAGTGGCGAAAGGACTCGTTCGTCGCGCACACCGCGGCGGGCGATGTGCGCTTCGACCATGCGGTGCCTGGCGTGCCGGTAGTCTGGCATGGCTCCTCGATAGCTTTAAAAAGACGGCAGGCTTAGTCGTCCTGCCTGCGCTTGTGGTGCTCGCTCTCCTGGTTTTCGCCGCGGATCATCTGGCGATCGTCCTTGTCGGTCAATTCCACGCCCTCGTCGCGCAGATTGGCGCCGTCTTGCCGCGCCTCGCGCTCCTGCTTGGATCTCTTCAGCTCATCCTCGGCATTGAAATCGTCGCCGGCATTGCTGGAGTTCTCGCGCTTTTCGATGATGCGCAGCTGCTGCTCGTGGGTCTTCCGGCCGGCCATGGCAAGGTGCCTCCTACTTGTTCGTGCGTCCGGTCTGGTCAGGGTTGATGCCGCCCTGAGGCGTGACGTCGTTCTCGACATCGCCTTCGAACGTATTGTCCCCATCGAGAGCATCGCTCTCGTCGAGCATATCGCCGCCCTTGACCGCGCCCTTCGAGGTGCCGATTCCCGGGTTGTCTCGCAGATCCTTGTCCGTGGGCTGTTTAGTCTTGGGGTGTTGGTTGGTCATGGAATTTCTCAGCGCTGGTTGAGCTTGGACGAACGACGGTCCTGGCGCTGTCCAACTTCAACGTGGAGAAAATGTTCCGGAACATATTCGCTTGTCAGGTGCGCGTAAGCGGCCAGGCGGCCGCCGTCTCGGCTAGCGAAACTCCAAGCATGCCACATTACATCCCATTCCGAGGCGAATTGGCAGGCTAAAGTGAAAATCGAGACGGTCGAAAGCTTGCAAGGAGTGGGTGCTCTGTTCCGGTGGCGATCTCGGTTGCAAGCAGTTCGCCGGCAATCAAGCCAAGTGTTGCGCCGCTGTGGCTGAAGGCGACGTAATACCCCTCGATCTCCCGCAACTGGCCGAAGACCGGCTCGCCGTCTCCGGGGATCGGCTTGGGCCCGACACCGTAGCTCTCCAATTCCAATTTCGGATGACCGTCCAGAACATTCGACGCTTCCTCGAGAAGCCCCTGGATGGTCGATGCTTTTACGCGATAAGTCCCGTCTGGATTGACTACCACCTCTTCTTCCGACCAGGCAGAATCGAGCGCGAGGGCGCCATCAGGCGTCGGCCGGATGGCGACGCGCGGCGTGTTGAGCACGGCGCGTAGCGGCAAGTCGACTGGCTTGGTCCTGACCAGCAGCGCGATCGGTGTCCCATCGGCAATACGCTGACCGGCCACGGCGACCATTCGCGGCACATCCGCACCGGTCGCCAGAAGCACCGCGTTGGCGGCGAAGCTGATCCCGCTGGTGGTGGTGACGCCGGTGGCGCGGCCGTTGGCGACGGTGACGGTAGCGCTTCCGGCCTCGGTGACCACCTGGCCGCCCCGCTCCACGAATTCCGCGATCAATATTTCGATCAGCGACGGCAGGTCGACCCAGCCCTCACCCGCGTTGAAGATCGCGCCTTGAGGCGTGACAGCGCTTGCGCAGACACCCGGCGTGACCAACCTTATGGCGTCCGCGGACAGATGCTGCGCATCATAGCCGAGACGTTTTTCGTGAGCGAAGACATCGGCGATCTCGTTTGAGGCATCGTCCGCATCCCACGTCAGGCCACCGTCGAAACGCAGCCAGGCGGCATGCGGGCATCGCGCCGACAAACTGCGGTAGCGGTCGATACCGATCATGCGCAGGCGATGATATTCAGCCGAGCGCCTGCGCGCCGAATTGATCCAGGCGAGCGAGCGGCCGGAAGCTCCCTTGGCGAGCGGTCCATCATTGACCAGCACGGTCTCGATGCCGAGCCTTGCAAGATGAACGGCCGAGGAGACGCCAAAAATGCCGCCGCCGACAACAACGACCTTGGAAACCTGATGTGATGCAGCCATGAGATATCTTTCACTGGTGGAGGTTGGTTTGGGCGGCCGTCTTGAAGGGCTCATGCGTGATCAAAGCACTTCGGCAAGGAAGTGCTTCAGACGTGGGCTTTTCGGCGTGTCGAAAATCGCGGCAGGCGTGCCGGCCTCGATGATGCGGCCTTCATCCATGAAGACGACCTGATCGGCGACCTTGCGGGCGAAGCCCATTTCATGCGTCACCACGACCATTGTCATGCCGCGCCGGCCGAGATCCGCCATGAGGTTGAGCACGCCTTTCACCAGTTCGGGATCGAGTGCGCTTGTTACCTCATCGAACAAGATGACCTCCGGGTCCATCGCCAATGCACGAGCGATTGCCACACGCTGCTGCTGGCCACCGGAAAGGCTCCCTGGACGATGGTGTTTGCGGGTCGCAAGCCCGACGTCGGCAAGGCGTGCCTCGGCGATGCGCTCAGCTTCCTGTACAGGGAGCCCCTTTACCTTGGTCAGCGACAGCATGACGTTTTCGAGCGCGGTGTGGTCGGGAAACAGATTGAACTGCTGGAAAACCATGCCGACCCGCCGGCGCAGTTTTTCAGGCTTCATCGCCAGGATGCTCGCACCATCGAGCAACACCTCACCGCCCTTGGGCTCGACCAGGCGGTTGAGGCAGCGCAGCAGGGTCGACTTGCCCGAACCTGATGGGCCAATCACGCATGTGACCGTGCCAGGCTTGACTGCCAGGCTGACGCCTTTGAGAACATCGAGGTCGCCATAGGCCATGTCGAGACCGGTGATGGCGAGACTGCCGCCCTTGAAGCGGGGCAGCGCTGAGCGGGCATCAGAGCCGGCCTCCGAAGGTGCACTGCCGGTGGCGCCCTCCAGTTCGCTCGCTTCGGCCAGGCCGCTGATGACGAGGCCGGCCTTTTGCTTTCCGACCCGCAGCGAGTTGTCGATATAGTTGACCACATGGGTCAACGGCACGGTGATGATGAGATAGAACACGCCGGCCAGAAGCAATGGCGAGAGGTTTCCGGTGACTACTGCCTGGTCCTGACCGACACGGAAAATCTCGCGCTCCGAGGCGAGCAGACCGAGGAAGTAGACAAGGCTTGAATCCTTGACGTTGCCGATGAACTGGTTGACGAGGGCCGGCAAGACGCGGCGGATGCCTTGCGGTATCACGATCAGGCGCATGCCTTGGCCGTAGCTCATGCTGAGCGCCCTGCAGGCCTCCATCTGCCCGCGCTCGACGCTCTGGATGCCCGAGCGGAATATTTCGCCGATATAGGCGCCGGCGATCAGGCTCAGCGCAAGAATGCCGAGCGGAAAGGGCGAAGGGCCGAAGATTTCACGGCCGATGCGGGCAAAGCCCTGGCCTATCAGCAGGATGGTGACGATCGCCGGCAGCCCACGGAATATATCCGTGTAGACCCGCGCCGGAATGCGCAGCCAGCGCGATTGCGAGATGCCCATGACCGCCAGGATCATGCCGAGAATGACACCCAGCACCGTCGACGCGGCGGCGAGGATCAACGTGTTCTTCAATCCGATGGTGATCATGCTGGGCAGCACGTCCGCCATGGCCTGCCAGTCGAGGAAACTGCGCCGCAGGTTTTCGAGCCAGTTCATTCGCCCCCCTTTCGGTTGCGCTATTCACATCGTCCGCATCAAGGACGGCGGCGTAATCCGGCCGCCGGCATGAGAGCCAGCGGCCGGGTACGGTCTACTTCTTGGGAAGATACTGGTCGGGCATCGGCGAGCCGGGGAACCACTTTTCATAAAGCGTTTTCCAGGTGCCGTCCTGCATGGCCGCGTGAAGGGCGGTGTTCAGCGCATTGCGGAGCTTGTCGTTGCCCTTGCGCAGGACGAAGCCGGCCGGGGCGTCAAAGGAAGGAATATTGACCGCGATCTTCAGGTTCGGATAGCGAACGCCATAGTCCTTGGCAGCCTCGTAATCGAGGAAGTGGGCATCCACGGTTCCGTTGTTAAGCGCCGAAACGGCGGAGTTGTTGTCGGGGAATTTGACGAGATCGGTTCCGACAAAATTCTTCGCCGCGTAGATTTCTTGGAGCGTGCCTTGCACGACGCCGAGACGTTTGCCCTTGAGCCCGTCCGCCGACGTGATCGCCTTGTCGGCAGTAAGCACGGACAGATAGCCTGCGATATACCCGTCGGAAAAGTCGACGGTCTTCTTGCGTGCTTCCGTCGTGCCGATTGCCGCGACCGCGACATCGAAACGCTCGTTTGCAACCGAAGGCATCAGCGCCGAGAATTCCTGGCCGGTGAAGATCACCTGGTCGGGCTCGAAGCCAAGGCGGCTCGCGACGTTGCGGAACAATTCGATGTCGAAGCCGGTGAACGACCCATCGGCCTGGGTGAAAGCGTAGGGTTTGGCATCGCCCATGGTTCCGACGCTGATGACCTTCGCATCAATGAGGCCATAGGGATTGTCATCCGCGGCGGCCGCTCCTGAAACCAGCCCAGCGCCGACGCACATCGCCATAAGAGCCATTGCGCCGGTTCTGACCGGGCACATCAACGACTTGAGAATTTCTTTCCTGCTCATGTCTTTCTCCACTCTGAAGGTCTGTTCTTCTTGGTATTTCCGTCGAGCCGCCATCTGGCGCGCCGACATGCCCTTGCCGAAATCACGGTCCGTCACGCCTCTCGGCTCCACTCCTTTCAAAGAGACCGGTCTCATATTGCGTGAGACCGGTCTCTTTGTTAATCGTTATCGCCACGTTGACCTCCCGTCAACAACTCTTGTAGTCGTCATCCGATGAAAAGAACCGCCCCCAAGACCCCGTCGATAACGGTCAGCGACGTCGCCCGCGCGGCCAATGTTTCGAAAGCGACAGCCGCGCGCGTGCTCGGCGGATACGGCGTCGTCAGCGACATGATCCGCGCGGAAGTCATGGCCGCGGCCAAGGCCTTGGACTATCGTGCGAACGAGCTCGCCCGCAGCATGACGACCGGCCGCTCCGGCATCATCGGCGTGGTTGTCGGCGACATCGAGAACCCGTTCTTCAGCCTCGCGGTACGCGGCATCAGCGACGCGGCAAAGGCAGCCGGGTTCAACGTCATCCTGGCCAATTCCGGCGAGAAGATCGAGGCGGAAAAGGCGGCCGTGAAACTGCTCATCGGCAAGCGCGTCGACGGGCTGATCGTCACGCCGTCGGAATCGCGCGACATCGCGCACCTGCGCGATATCCACCGTTCGGGCCGACCGCTTGCCCTGCTGGATAGGGCGCTGGCAGATCTGGATGTCGATACGGTCACGACCGACGATCGCGGCATCGCCATGCTGGCGACCCGCTTTCTAGCCGATGCCGGCCACCGCAACATCGCCTATGTGACCGCGGTCGACGCCGAAGGGCACGAGTACCGCGATCTCGGGCAGATCTACACCTCGTCGGTCCGTGAGCGCATCGACGGTTTCCTCACCGTGTGCCGAGAGGCCGGACTTGATCGGCCAGAACGCTTTGTTCGCCTTGGCGCGACAAGCCCCACCGAAACGCGCAGGGTTGCCGGCGAGATGCTGTCGGCGCCGGATCGGCCGACGGCGATCCTCGCCTCCGACAGCGTCATTGCGCTGGAGATCTTCAAGGTGACCCGCGAGCGCGGCCTGCGGGTTCCCGACGACATTTCGCTCATCACTTTCCATGATGCGGACTGGACGAGCGTCACCACGCCGCCCATCACCGTTATCGACCAGCCCGTCTACGCGCTTGGCAAGAGCGTCGCGGAATTGCTCATCCGGCGATTGAAGGGAGATTCCCGCCCGGCGGAAAAGCTCGTTTTGCCGACCGCCATCATTGCACGCGGATCCGTTGGCCCGCCCTTGAATGGAAAGCCGCAAGTGCGCCAAGCATAGGTGTGACGGCGGTACGGCCCACATGAATACGTTAGAACAAGGTCGACGCACTCCGCTTTAAGAATGTACGTCGATCAACCCAGCAAGCACCCTGATCGCAATGCCGCGTCCACCGTCATCGGGACGGCACGTGCCGGCTCATGGTTTGAAGAGCGTGACGATGAGCCAGATGCCCGGCTACTTCTTGGGCCTGCCTGGCTTCAGGGCTGCCAGAAGATTGGTGATCCTGCCCGCCTTTCGGTTGCGGATCTCGGCCTCGTTCTTGCGGCGGACCGCGGCGCGGACAAGCCTGGCGCCGAGATAACGCAAAGGCTCGGGCGGCAGCGACATGCGCCGCTCGATGCCGACCAGACCACTTTCGCTCCAGCGATCCTTTCGCTCGAGCACCAGGCTCGCCAGAATGCGTCCGGCTATCGGCGTCTGCGCGATGCCGGTGCCGTTAAATCCCATGCCGTAGAAGATATTGGGATGATCGCGCAGGTGGTCGAAGACAGGAACGTGTTCAGGCACGCAGTCGATCGGCCCCGACCAGTCATATTCGATCGCCACACCGCGCAGCGAGGGGTAGACCCGATGCAGCTCTCGCATATTGTCGCGACCGTGCTCCGGGCTGCGGTTGAAGCTGGCGCCGAAATTTCCACTGAAGGCGACGTTGCCGCTGCCACGACCGAAGACCACCCTGCCCCCGATGGTGCGCTGGTAGTAGAGCACCTGGGCCTGGGAATCGCAGATCGAGGCACCGTCGCGCCAACCGATGCTGTCGAGCAGTTCGGGAACGGCGGCAGTGGCAATCACCTCGCTGCCGACGACATAAAGATGTCGCCGCAGTTCCGGCAGCGCGGAAAGCCAGGCGTTGGCGGCAAGCACGATTTTGTCAGCCCGTACCGCGCCATGCGCCGTGCGCACCGTGCATGTCATGCCGGGTTCGATGGCGAGGACCGGGCTGCGCTCATGGATGATGACGCCGCGTGCCAGTGCCAGCTTGCGCAATCCGATGGCAAGTTTGGCGGGATGGACCGTGCCGGCAGTGGTCTCGACGACGCCGACATAGGAGGCCGATGAACCGGTGCGGCGTTGAATGTCCTCGGCTTTCAGCGGGCTGAAACGGTTTTCTCCAACAACCGCCGTCAAGGCCACGGCGGTCTCCCAGGCGCCTTCCTGCGCAATGGAGCTTGCTGTCCACAACCATCCGTCCAGCCTCAGGTCCATGTCTATGGTGCCGTTTTGCTGCAGCGTCTTCAGCTCCGCGATCGATGCCACCGTGTCGGCGCACAGCAGGCGCGCTTCCTCGAGACCGACGACCGCACTGATCTGGTCGATTTCGGCGAACCATGAATGGACCTGACCGCCGTTGCGCCCCGAGGCCCCCGATCCGCACAGATCGGCTTCAAGGATCACCACCCGTGTTTGCGGCGCAAGTTCAAGGATCCGCAGCGCCGTCCACAGACCGGTATAGCCGCCACCGACGATCACCACGTCGGCGCGCTCGTCGCCTCGCAATGGCTCGGTCGCAGGGGCGGCGGCAATGTCCTGCAGCCAAAACGACCGGTCAGATGCAAGCGCGACCGCAGGCTGCCGCAAACGAATTGTACTCACGCTTGGGCTCCCTGCGCATCGACAATGAAGCTGGCATATTTGGCTGGCAGCCAATCGGGTATCGGACGCGGTCTCTGGGGAAACCCGCCAAGATGGGTGCAGGTCTGCGCCGCCGCGATCGACGCCCTGTGCAATGCCTCCAGGGCGCCGAGGCCGCCGAAATGGAAGCCGGCGAGGAAAGTGGCAATGAAACTGTCGCCGGCGCCACACGTATCCACGACATCGACAAGCGTCGCCGGCGCATGCACGACATTCGTGCCATCGTCGAAGTAGGAGCCGCGTCGACCACAGGTCAAAACTACCTGCCTTGCGCCGGCCGCCCTGAGCGCGCCCAGCGATGGCTCGATGGGAACATCGACATCGTCCGGTCCGGACGCAAACAAAAGCGGGACACCGTCGAGCGGCAGCGCCATATGGGCGGTCGATAGATCGATGCTGAACGGCACATGGTCCGTCACCAATCGTTGAACAAGGTGCTTGTTGGCGTTGGTGCCGAGATGCACCCAGTCAGCCGCGGCGATGACCGCATAATGCGCGGGCGCCGGCATGTAGTTTTCGCCCACACCGAAGGATTCGTGCAGGAACTTCCGGTCGCCGGATTCATCGCGCAGCAAGGTGACGGCCGTATCGCCGGGACGCCGTTCGACGTCGTCCGGAGATAGGCCGGCACCTTGCAGTTCGGCAAGCACCACGTCGCCTTCGGGATCGTTCCCGACGGCGCCGAAATAGCGCGCGGACCAGCCGTTGCGCCGCCATTGCGCCGCGACATTCAAGGCATTGCCGCCCACCGTCATCAAGTTGTTGGTCAAATAGGCATCAAGGCAATTGTCCCCGACCGCGATAAGCTTTTTCGACCTCATGCCGGCACCGTTGCGCGATCGATATACGGCGCGATGGCGCCAAGGCAGCGTGTCCAGGCTTTTACCGGATCGAGCGCGTAGGAGCCGTTGCCGAACGGCTCGAAGGTGAACTTACCGGCATAGCCGAGGCGCGCGAGTTCGCTGACATAGTGGTCGAGCGGCAGCGTGCCCTCCCCCCACACCAGATGCCCGCCTGGCGTGCCGTCGACCAGATGAACATGCGCCAGCCGCGAGCCGAACAGGTCGACATAGCCGGCCACGGTGTCGCCGGCCGTGGCCATGGCGACAGTGTCGAGCACGATATCGATATTGCCGGCGCCCACCTCATCCAGCATTTGGCGCAGGCCTGCCGCATTATTGACGAGGTTGCTCTCGAACCGCTGCAACGGCTCGAGCAGGCAGCGCACCCCGTTTGCGGCGGCGCGCCGGGCGATCTCGCCGATCGAACCGACCGCGCGGTCCCATGCCGGTTGCCGGGGTTCGCTCTCGTAGCCCCGGCCGGGCGTCAGGAAGAGATAGCGGGCGCCAAGCGCCGCGCAGATGTCGGCTGCACGCCAAAACCGCTCGATGCTGTCCTGGCGCAGTGCGGCGTCGCCGGAGGCAATGTTGATTGGATACAACACCTGCTCAGGCGTAAAGCACCAGGCCGACAGCTCGTTGTCGGCGAGTACCCGGCGAACGGATTCGACACGTGCGTCCGTGGCGTGGAACAGGTCCAGATGCTGGGCAATCCCCCACAGCTCGATCTCGCGCAGGCCAAAGCCTCGGATCGTCCTGGCGACCTCATCGAAGGGGAAGTGCTGGAAGCTGAAATTGGCTCCGATCAGCTGATGAGCAGCGAGCTGCGGCATGAAGGCTCCTTTCGGGAATTGTTATTTGCCGATGCCTTCGGCCAAGCCACGGATGAAGTAGCGTTGCGCGCCAAAGAACACGATCACGATAGGCAGCGCCGAGATCGTCATGGCCGCGAACACCACGGCATAGTTGGTCCCGTGGGTTGCCATGATCGACGTCAGTCCGACCGGCAGCGTCTGCACATCCGAGCCGCTCGTGAAGATCATGGCGAAGAGATATTCGTTCCAGGCGAACAGGACGTGCAGGATGACGCAGGAAATGATGATCGGCCGGCACAGCGGCAAGGTGATGCGCCAGAAGATCTGACCCTCGCTGGCGCCATCCATCGTCGCCGCCTCGTCGATGTCTTCAGGCAGATCCAGCATGTAGGCGCGGATGAGGAAGGTGGTGAACGGCACACGGAACGCCGTGTAGAGAATGATCAGCGCCCAGTAGGTGTTGTAGAGACCGAGCGCCTGCAACATCTTCACCAGTGGAATGATCGCCACCGTGGGGCTCAGCATCAAGCCGCCCAGAACGATGGCGATAACCAGCGGCTTTGCCGGCATCTTGGTGCGGGTCAGGCCGAAAGCCGTCCAGGCGCTGATCAGCACGGTGCATATGGCCGAAGCGACGGTCACCAGCACCGAGACTGTCACGTAGCCACGCACGCCCTGGTTCCACGCTTGCACGTAATTGTTCCACGACCAATGGGTGGGCAGGGCGAAGGGATCGCCGAAGATCTGCGCATTGTCCTTGAAGCCGCTCAGCGCCATCCAGATCAGCGGATAGATGACGACGACACCAAGGCAGACCAGGAATGAATAGAGCAACGTCCTGGCGATGACCGACCACACATTGACGTGCCGGCTGCGACCGGCTGCGACCATCGCACTCATAGCTGCACCCGGCGGCGCTTGGTGTACCAGAGCTGTGCCGCACCTGTGAGCATGGTCAACATGAAGATGACGGCGGCGATCGCCGCGCCATAGCCGAAATTGTCCTCGATGAAGGCCTTCTGGTAGAGCCACGTGCCCAGCACCTGGCTGCTGTTGTTGGGCCCGCCTGCGGTCATCACCATGACCTCGTTGAACACCTGGAACGCGCCCGTGATGGTGACGATGATCATCAACCCCGTCATTTCCCGGGTCAGCGGAAAGGTGATGCTCCACAGGCGGCGAAGAGGACCCGCGCCGTCGATCGTTGCGGCATCGTAGAGGTCGCGCGGGATCTTCTGGATGGCGATGGCGAACAGCAGCGTCGAATAGCCAAAACCCTGCCATTGGCTCATGGCGATGATGGCATAGATGGCGGTGTGCTCATTGCCGAGCCAAGGCATGACGAGCTGGCTCAGTCCAACACGGCTGAGCGCGGCATCCAGCAAGCCGATCTGCGGCTGGTAGATGAAATAAAACAGCAGGCCGGTCACCGTGATCGAGATTGCCGACGGCACGAAATAGACGGCGCGCCACAGCCGGCGCCAGCTTTCGCTTTTCAGGTCCTCGATAATGGCCGCCAGCAGGAACGCGCCGAAGACCTGGAAGATGACGGAGATGAGAGCGTAGAGGCAGTTGTTCCACAGCGCCAGCAGCACGACCGGGTCATGCAGCAGCCGGTCGTAGTTGGCGAGGCCGACATTGGTGACCTCGCCGGTGTAGATGTCCTGGTCGGTGGTGCTGACGATGAAATTGTCGACGATCGGATAATAGACGAACCAGCCGATGAGGATGAGCGCGATCGCCGCCCATCGCAACGACAACAGGTTGGCGAAGCAGGCCCGCCGGCTCTTTGGCCGTTGCGGCCTGGCGACGCCGATGTCGGCGCCGCTGTCCACTGTGTCCGAGGCCCTTGCCATGCTCGCCTGCTTTATTTGGCCGCGGATGCGGCTTTGCGCACCTCGTCCATCACTTGCTCGGGCGTCATCGAGCCGCCCGCCAGCGCCTGCAGGCTGGACAGCCAGACGGCGGCGACGCGCGGTGGGTTGGCCGTATCCAGCCAGGGCATGAGGTATGAGGCGGCGTTGATATCCTTGAGGCCATCGACCACAGCCGCGCTCATGTTCGATTCCGAGGCGCCGCCGATGGTGGCGCTCGGCTGGCCATAGGGTGGCGCAGACAAGACCTGCGCATTTTCCTTCGAGGTCACGAACTTCATGAAATCGATCGCCAGCGGGATGTTCTTCGATGCCGCATTGATCATGTAGCCCTCCGGCGCGCCCTCGATCGACTTGGCGTCACCCTTGGCGCCGGCGGGCACCGGCAGCCGGAAGAATCCGAAATCGGCGGGCTTTAACGCCGACTCCGGCGTGGCGGCCTGATCGAACTCGATGATTTCCTGGTAGTACATGGCCGACTGGGCGTTGGTGAAGGCCTGGAGAGCCGAGGCATAGGATGTGCCGTTGACGCCGGCGCCATCGGTGCAGCGCTCGACAAGCTGGCTGAACTGCTTGAGTGCTGCGACATAGCCTGGATCGCTGTATTGGGCGGTGGCCGGATCGAAGTCGCGTTCCAGCGTTGCCTGCGGCACGTTGTAGGCGAGCAGCTGGCCTGCAAAGTGGATCGCCGGCCAAGCCTCCTTGTTGCCGAAGGAGATCGGTGTCACGCCGGATTTGCGGATGGCGTCGCAGCTGGTCAGCAAGTCCTCGAAAGTGGCGGGTGCCTTGAGGCTGAGCTTGGCGAAGATCTGCTTGTTGTAGCCCATGAACTTGGCATCCTGGTAAAGCGGAATGCCATAGAACTTGCCGTTGTACTGGAACGCCTTGACGGCGGCTGGAGACAGCGACTTGCCCCACTCGGTATCGGCAGCAATGACGGGCGTGAGATCAACGGCGCGATTGCCGCGCACGAAATTGCCACCCCAGCTGCCTGTCCAGGAGAAATAGATATCGGGCAGCGAGTTGGAAGCGACCAGCGTCTTGGTCTTGCCCTTCACGCTGTCGTCGCTCTCCTGGATAAGTTCGACCTTCACATCCGGATGGAGCTTCTCATAGGCCTGTGCCAGGTTGACGAAATAGGGCGACAGCTGTTGCAGCCCGAACTTGGTCAGGACCGAAAGCGTGCCGGTGTATTCCACCTTGGCGTTTGGGTCGGCCGTGACAGCCGGCGAAGCGGCGGAACTGCCGCTTATCGACAACCCCAATGATGATACCGCGGCCACCGTGACCGCCACGACTTGCAGCGAACGTTTCATGGATAGCTCCTTCAGAGGTAAGAGGGGATCAATATTCCACGCGTTTGTAGTAGCGACGGGTGGTCAGCGGGTGGTTGCGCAGCACCTCGAGATGGGCGCTCAGCCGCTCGAGCAAGGTGGCGAGCAGAACCGGCGAGATCATGCCGCGGACCTTTGCGGAGATGCCCGGCAACTTGACCGAGGCCGCGTCCAGCGTGCGAACGCGGTCCGTGTAGCGCCTGGCGAAGTTCTCGACCCGGTCGGCCAGGGGCCGAAGGGCATCTTCGCCCTTGAACACGAAAACGCTGACGCCCGGCTCGACCAACTCGAGCGTACCGTGGAAGAAGTCGGCGGCGTGCACCGGGCGGGTGCGAATCCACTGCATCTCTTCGAGGATGCACATGCCGTAATAGTGTGCCTCCGGCCACACCGAGCCGGCGCCGGTGAAGATGTGATAGGTATCGTCCTTGATTGTCTGGGCCAGTTCGGCCGCCCTGTCCTCAAAGGCAGCCTTGGCGTCGGCAAGCAGATCCGGCAGCAGTTTGAGTTCGGCGACAGTGCCATCAAAATCATCATATTCGCCGCGCTCTTCCAGCAGGGCCAGGACGATCAGCAGCGTCTGCAGGTAGAAGGATTCCGACGAGGTGTCGTCTTCGGCGAAGTTCGTGAAATTGTGGTCAGCCTCCCGTGCGATTGGCGTATCCGAATGGCCGGTGAGCGAAATCGTGCGCACACCACGTTTTTTCAGAAAGGCCATGAGCTCGACGCCTTCCTTGGTCGTGCCCGACAAGGACGGGATGACCACCACGGCCTTGCTGTCGAGACCGGCGGGCGGATCGATCACGACCTGCGCCGGATAGGCACCGCTCACCGGGAAGGTAGAACAGCGCTGCGCCAACTCGATCGCGGGCAAGGTTAGAAGCTGCACGCCGCCGGTGCCCATGAAAAACAGCCGCTCGACGCCATCTGCCAGCAGTGTGCGCATGAGTGAGCGAACCTCACCTGCGACGGCGACGGCCCCGCTTTGGATCTTCACGAAGCGGTCCCTATCGAAGTTCAGCATGACGTTTTCCTTGTATTTCGCATGTGACAGGCCTCTAGCCCGCCTTAGGCGTCGGTGGGCCGTCTAGCTCGTTTTTCCGATGTGAGATCGATCTCACAAGCAATAATGGGCACGCAATTTCGCCAATGGCAAGTCCTTTAGACGAAATTCTCCGAAATCGAGGGGTTTGCTCTTTAGCGCACAGCGCGCCGGGCAACCGATCCGCGTACGATCAAGCGGGTCTGAAATCGGGTACGGCGCGGTGCAACCTTTTTGCCGGCAAGCCGCTCCAGCAGATATCTGGCGGCGAGCGGTCCGATCTCGGAGATGGGTTGCGCCACGACCGTTATCTGCGGATCGGTGAACGTGGCGAGGTTGAAGTCATCGAAGCCAACCACCGACACATCATGCGGAATCGAGAGCCCCATTGAACGCAGGCCAAGAAGCGCGCCTTGCGTCATGAGGCTGTCCACCGTGAACAGTGCGGTCGGGCGATTGCGCCGGCTGAACAGGCGGATCGTGGCTTCGATGGCGTGCTCGACGGTCGAGCGCGATACGCCGATGAGCGCTTCATCGATTGCGATCCCATGCGAGTGGAGCGAGTTTTGGTAGCCAGCCAAGCGTTCCTGTGCCGTAAAGATGCGTGACTCGTCGCGCAAAAGACCGATCCGGTGGTGACCGTTGCCAACTAGATAGTCCACTGCCTCGCGTGCCCCGCCCTCGTTGTCGACGACGACGCTGTCGCATTGCAGGTCCTTTACCACGCGGTCGATGAGCACGATCGGTGCGCCTTCGCGGGCCAGTTGCACAATATGCTGGCTGTCGGTTGCAGACGTTGGGGCAAGGATGAAGCCGCGAATGCTGAGCGAGCGAAGGCTCTCAAGCAGTTCTTTCTCCTGTTCTACATTCTCCTCGCTGCTGGCAATCAGAAGATTGTGGCGGTGCTTGCGCAGTTCCACCTCTATGTCGTGCGCGATTCGGGCGAAGAACGGATTCTGGATATCGCCGGGCACGAAGCCTATGATCGGCAATTGTCCGCTGCGCAGCGCCTGCGCGACGAGGTTGGCCCGATAGCCCAGCCTTTCGGCTGCCTCAACCACGCGGAGCGCCGTCTCGTCGCCAACGTAACCATAGCTGTTGAGCGCCCGGGCGGCCGTGGCGCGCGACACCTTAGCCGCTGCGGCAACGTCCTTTAGTGTGATTCCTTTCTGGGCCACAGGTAACCGTCCTTCTTGGATCTGAACATTGCGTCAGATCATTCTCGGCTCGTCTTGCCGGCATCGTTGTGCGGCATATCGGACGATTCTCAAACTGCGAACATAGCTTTCGCAACTCCTTGCCACCTAATCGAGATACGCGCGCTGTTTGGCTATCTGGAAATTTGATCCACGAATGCACCTACATGTTGTGCAGTCAGTTCATTGCCTTGCACTGCCAGCATACGGCAATGAGTTCACGCCATGGTCCAGGCGGCCTCCCTGGCATCGATCATAACACCGATGGAGACGACTAGCCTTGCCGCCAAACTCGTCCAGCGATTGGAGGCGAGCTTTCAAAAAGGCCGAGCCAGACGCTCAAGGCCCGCTGCACGGAGAGCCACAGGCTGGGAGACTCTGAGCAAATCGGGAATCTGAGTCGCTTGCTCTGAACCGTCGGCATCATGCTGCTAACCGGTTTTGATCCTTCGGGGCTCCGCATTGGCAATAGCGACGAAAATGCTGTCGAGCAGACCCTTGTCGCGGAAGGAACTTGCCAAGCAAGGGCACCTCGGC
Source organism: Mesorhizobium sp. LSJC269B00 (assembly GCF_000502815.1). Taxonomy (NCBI): domain Bacteria; kingdom Pseudomonadati; phylum Pseudomonadota; class Alphaproteobacteria; order Hyphomicrobiales; family Phyllobacteriaceae; genus Mesorhizobium; species Mesorhizobium sp. LSJC269B00. Next base: position 156,223 of record NZ_AYVN01000002.1, on the reverse strand, counting down.
CAAGTACGCAAACAACGCCCGGAGACGAGGCGCATCCGGCAGCACCCTTTTGGGGCCAGATAGAGACTCAGAAACCCAAAGCTTTCATCTTCCCGCTATTGAAACGGAGGACTCGATCGTGACGCGTGCGCCCGACCATCGCCAACGGTGGGCTCCAAACTGATCGAAACTTCTCGTCGACCTTTGCAAGGTGATTGATCATCGGGGAGACCAAAGCCGAAACACTGGGGTTGGTGTCTCCAGTGACGCTGAACGAAGCTTCAGGGAAAATCCCAAATCTGCCGATTTCCCTGGCGCTGTCATTGCAACGATCGAGACAATCAGGGAGACCGGACCGGAGGCACGAGACGCCGCGTCCTTCCGTGGGGTCGCTCCTCCAAACCGTTTGACGCAATTTAGAGATGTTGCCTTGACCCCGCACTAGCGTCTACTGCATCTCCCAGCGGGAGCGTCACCAATGGCGAGAAAGTCTGTCCGACGCAAGTCAACGATTTATGATATCGCGGTGGCGGCAAAGTCGTCCCCGACCGCCGTCAGTCTCGTCCTCAATGGCTCGTGGCAACAGCACCGGATCAAGGCGGAAACCGCAGCGACCATCCTCGATTGGGCTGAGCGGCTTGGCTATGCTGTCAACCTCAAGGCACGAGGATTGCGGCTTTCCCGATCCGGACTCGCTGGAATGATCTTGCCACATTACCGCAATCGCTTCTTCGCCGGATTGGCCGAAGCCTTTGAAGCGGAATCCCGCGTCCACCGCTTGTGCCCGATCGTCGTCAGCACCCATCGCAATCCTGATAACGAGTTGAGTGTGACGGAAACCCTGCTGGCTCAGCAGGTGGAATTTCTCTTCCTTGCGGGCGTTCGTGACCCCGATCCGCTGAATGATCTGTGCCGGGCAGCGGGCGTCCGGTGCATCAACATCGATCTGCCAGGCCGCCGGGCTCCCTCAGTTGTTTCTGACAACTACGGGGGCGCCAAGGCGCTCACAGAGATCATTGTTAAGAAATTGAAAGAACGAGGGGGCTCCACCGAAGATCTCTTCTTCTTTGGCGGGGTCAGCGATGATGACGCAACACGTAGCCGTTTGCTGGGTTTTCACGATGCGCTGGCAGCGCATGGGATTGTTACGGGCCCGGGCACGATTGACTGCTGCGGATACGCACCGACCAACGCTGCTCGGTCTCTCGCTGCACGATACGCTCAGCTTGGGCATCTGCCCTCAGGTATGTTCGTCAACGGCGTGACCGCTCTTGAAGGAACATTGCGGTTCACTTCGACACTAGCCTCAAGTGAGCTTGGACGGGTTGTTGTCGGAAGCTTCGACTGGGATCCATTCGCGGCGCATTTGCCCTTCGATGTGACCATGGTCCGACAGAATGTCGAGGTGATGATTGCTGAAGGATTTTCGCTTCTCGAGAATTATTCGATAGACCACTTTCCGCTGGTGACCGTACCGACCAGCTTTGGGCGAACCGGAGAGCATGACGGCGCCCAAGAAGATTGGGATTCGGCATCCAAATCGAGCATCGACCACTAGCAATTCTTTGTCACGAGACATCGTTGCAGAAGTTCAACTCCGTTCATCAGCACCTCGGATCTGGGTAGCACCGCCTCCACCCAAGGCTCGCGGGCGATCGCATGTCGTTCTACGGGTGCAGCCTGAGTGCGAAGGGCGGATCGTTTACATCAATCGAGAAATGTTTTTAGACGCTGGTGGCGTGACCGCCTTGCTAAATCTATTTAGCACCTGGACCGGCCGGCATTCAAAGTCTTTTATGGCGCGTTCTGGGAGGAATGCGGCGCCGAGTGCGTCAATGCCGTCGGGCACAAAGGGGTGAGCCAAACAAAGCCGACATGGGCAATAGGCAACTGAAAAACTCGTCAATCAGGGAGGAATTAAATGTTAGCAAAAACTATACTCGCGGCAGCGTTCGGCGCAGCCCTTTCGGTCGCCACAATGAATGCTGCGCTGGCAAAGGACGTCAAGGTTGGAGTTGTCGTGAAGATCGGCGGCATTCCCTGGTTCAATGCGATGGAAACGGGAATAAAGGAAAAGTCGAAAGAGCTTGGCGACGACGGCTTCATGGTCGGGCCGACCAGCGCCGACCCGGCACTTCAGGTCCGCGCGATCGAAGACCTGATAGCTCAGGGCGTCAGCGTAATTGGGGTCGTGCCGAATGATGCAAACGTTCTCGAGCCAGTTCTAAAAAAGGCGCGCGAAACGGGCATCAAGGTCATAACCCATGAATCGCCAGACCAGGTGAACGCTGATTGGGACTTCGAAATGGTCTCGGCCGTTGGTTTCGGTGAGGCCCATGCTAAGCTATTTGCCGAGAAAATGGGCGGCAAAGGCAAGTACGTGGTGTACGTAGGTTCTCTTACTGTGCCCGCACACAATGCCTGGGCCGATGCTGCAATCGCCTACCTGAAGAAGAACTTTCCCGACATGCAGATGGTTGGCGACAGATATGGCGTCGCCGAGAGCGCCGATGACAGCCGAAAGACGGCTCTGGATGTGCTTGCCGCCAATCCTGACCTCGGCGGCTTCCTGACGTTCGGCAGTCAGGGACCGATCGGCGCCGGACGCGCGATCGAGGAGCAGAAGCTTGGTGACAAGGTGGTTCTTGTCGGTTCATTCTCGCCTAGCCAAGGCAGCGCAATGCTCAAATCCGGCATTATTGACGGCGGCTATATGTGGAATCCTCTGGAAGCGGGCAAAGTATTCGTAACGATGGCTGATTTTCTGGCGGGCGGCGGTGAAATCACCGACGGCATGACGATCGAAGGTCTGGGTGTCGTTCACCCTGACTTCAAAACCGGCACCATCATCGTGGACGCTGTGCAGCCTATCACGGTCGAAACGGTCGATGGTCTTGCAGCCCTAGGGCTTTAGATGGCGGACCATGGCTGGCGTGCCGGGGTGGCAAATCAATCCCGGCACGCCCCATCCTTGTCATTTCAGAAGGGCCCGCCGTGAACCTCGTCGCGTCTACGACGCAGGACCTCCCATCGGTTCTGTCGTTTAGCAACATAAGCGTCACATTTGGTGGCGTTAGAGCCCTCCAGGATGTCGCCTTCGAGGTTCTCCCGGGTGAAGTGCAATGCATCGCCGGTGAGAACGGCAGCGGCAAGAGCACCCTGATCAAGGTAATCACCGGCGTTTGTCAGCCGCTAGCCGGCGCAAACATGTCGATCGCAGGAAAGTCTGTCGACATCATGTCGCCGGCTGCGGCGCGCAGCGCCGGGGTGGAAGTCATCTGGCAGGACCTCGCACTGTTTCCTGAAATGACAGTCGCGGAAAATATCGGGATCAGAACTGTCCTCGGCAACATGCCTCGGCTCGTCGATCATTCGCGCATTCGCGAGGTGGCGCGAGGGCTGTTGGTGCGGCTTGGCGCCGACCTCGATGTCGACGCGCCTCTGCGTAGCTTTGCAATCGCCCAACGTCAGATCGTCGCCATCGCCCGGGCGCTCGCCGGCGATGCGAAGGTTATTTTCATGGACGAGCCCACATCGTCGCTTACTCAATCGGAAACAGACCGGTTGCTCGCGATCGTTCGAACACTCTCGAATGAAGGCATGGCCATCGTCTTCGTCAGCCATCGCCTTGCGGAAGTTCTGGAGATCTCAAGTCGCGTCACCGTTCTGCGCGACGGTAAGGTCGTTGGGGTGTTCCCGACCGCCGGAATGACCCAATCACGCCTCACCGAACTGATGACCGGCAAGACGTTCGACCAAACCGTGAGCACGAGAAACCTTAGTGGATCACCCGTCGTGTTGAAGATCGATCGATTGACCCGCGCAGGCGACTATGACGACGTTTCGCTGACAATACGGCGAGGTGAAACGCTTGGCTTGACCGGGCTACTCGGCGCCGGTCGCACAGAACTCGCGCTTTCTATTTTCGGCATGCTGCGCCCAGACCGCGGCAGCATCGCACTCAACGGGACGGTTCTTCATCTGAACTCCAACCGCGACGCAATCCGCGCGGGTATTGGATATCTCTCCGAAGACCGCTTGTCCCTTGGTCTCATACAAGCTCAGTCCATCGCCGACAACGCCGTTATCCCGGTGCTCGACAAGATCCTTGATCGAGGGCTGATCTCCTCGGAGAAGATCGAGGGCTGATCTCCTCGGAGAAGAAGGATGCGCTCGTCAATCATTGGATCGAGGAATTGGCGATAAAAATCGGGCGGCATACGGATGCGATTTCCACACTCTCGGGCGGCAACCAGCAAAGGGTGGCCATCGCCAAATGGCTGGCGGTCGGCCTGAAACTGATCATTCTTGATTCGCCAACCGTGGGGGTGGACGTTGGCGCGCGGGCCGGCATCTTCGAGATTGTCGCCAAGCTCGCTGCCGAAGGCCTGGCGATTCTGCTGATATCCGATGAAGTGCCGGAGGTCTATTTCAACGCCGATCGCATCCTCCATATGGCCGCGGGCAAGATAGTCGCCGAATACGACCCGCACGCCATCTCGCTCGGCGACCTGGAAGCTGCCGTCTATGCGTAACCGCGGCAAGCTCTTCCGGGCTCATCCCACCGAGACATGGCTCGTTGTGGTTCTTCTCATCATGAGCGCAGGTCTCTCCGTTGCGAGCGACAAATTCTTCACCATTGCCAATCTCTTCAACCTGCTCAACACAAGCTCGACAAATCTGATCTTCGCGGTTGGGCTGCTGGTGGTGTTGATCGCTGGGGGCATCGACATCTCCTTCGCTGTGGCCGCGTCAGTGGTTCAATACGTCGTGGCGCTGGCTCTAGCCCAAATGGGAGGTGGTGATTGGTTCATCGGCCTCACCTTGGCGGCAATTGTCGGGATCGCCCTGGGTGCGGTGAACGCCGGCCTCATCTACTATTTCCAGATCATTTCAATCGTTGTCACCATCGCCACCTTCAATATTTTTTTCGGCCTGCTGATGTTCTTCACGCACGGTGTATCGATCTACAATCTGCCTGCATGGTGGACGCATCGCACTGTGATTTTCGAGTTCCAACAGGCGAATGGCAATTGGGCCGAGCTAACCCTGCCGGTTGCGATCATGGCGGTCTGCGTCGCCGCCACGTGGGGGCTTATCCGGTTCACCACCACGGGACGGCAGCTATACGCTTTTGGCGATAACCCGGAGGGCGCCCGTCGCCTCGGTATCAACATCGCGGCGATGCACTTCATTGCCTTCGGCTGGCTTGGTTTGATGGCCGGGATCGCGGGACTTGTGCAGGTGCACTATTCCCAGGAAGTCGTGCCCAACGCATTGGTGGGGCGCGAGCTGGACGTGCTGGCGGCTGTAGTGCTTGGCGGTGCCAGACTGGGTGGCGGGCGCGGCACCGTGCTCGGTTGCATCCTTGGCGTGTTTCTTGTGTCGGTGACGCAAAACGGGCTGAACCTCCTCGGCATCTCTCCCTATGCTTTCAAGATGATCGTCGGGGCGATCATCTTGATTGCCATCACGCTGTCCAACGCGCCGCTCGGGCATATCCTCGCGGGCTTGCGGCAGAGGCTGGGTACATGACGCAGCGCGTGCTCGAAACTGGAGCGCTACGGCACGGATTCTTGCGCCGTCTTGCCGGCACGTTGGGCGCCGAGAATATCGGGCTTTTGCTGGCATTGATTTTGGTGATTGCATTCTTCGGGTCCCTCTCGCCGCGGTTCCTGTCCAAAGCTACTTTTGAATCGGTGGCCTTCCAGTTGCCTGAACTTGGACTGCTTACGCTTGCGATGTTGATGCCGATCATCTCGGGCGGCATCAATCTCGCCGTGACGTTCACGGCCAATCTCTGTGGCCTCACGCTCGCCTGGGTTCTTCAGGCCAACGGAGGACCGGACGCAAGCATCTATGCCTTTCTACTCGGTTCCGTTCTTGCGGTCGGCGTTGGCACGGCAAGCGGCTTGGTCATGGGCCCGGTGATAGCCTATACCGGCGCGCACCCTATCCTCGTTTCGCTCTCGGTGATGATTTTCCTGCGCGGCCTTGGCGAGTTTCTGACCCGCGGCGCCGACATTTCGGGCTTTCCCGAATTCATCCAGCCCCTGGGCCACGGCAGCATCGTCGGCATTCCTGTCCCGCTGCTGATACTGCTCGGCGCAGTCATCGTCTGGCATGTCTTGATGACCCGAACCAGGCTTGGTTTTTCAAACTATATGGTCGGCTCCAACATCGAGGCGACGCGCTATTCCGGCATCTCGACGCGACGCGTGATCATTCTGATCTACGCGCTGTCTGGCGCCATGTGTGCGTTGGCCGGCATTATCATGATGGCACGATTCAATTCCGTCCGTGTCGGCCATGGCGAGTCCTATGTGCTGATTACGGTGCTTGCCTGCTTCTTGGGCGGGGTGAATCCGTTTGGCGGCTTCGGCAAGGTCGTTTCGGTCTTCCTAGCCCTCATCGTTTTGCAGTTGCTTTCTTCGGGACTGAATCTCTTGGGCGCCAGCCAGCACCTGGCCACAGCCATTTGGGGCATCATGCTGATCGGCGTCATGATCTTGCGATGGGCTGCCGGGCAGCTCAATTTCATGAGGATAACACGATGAAGGGTTTTGGCGTTCATACGAGCATGTGGACGAGTGGTTGGTCCGTAGAGGGCGCCGAGCACACTGTAGCGGCGGTGAAAAAATACGATCTCGATTTCATTGAAATTTCGCTGGCCGATCCATTTTCTTGCGATGCCGATCACACCCGCAAGCTGCTGGCGGCAAATGGCATGCAGGCGGTGTGCTCGCTAGGGTTGCCCGAACATGCTTGGGCATCGCGCCACCCACAGGAGGCGATTGACTTTCTCAAGGTGGCTATCGACAAGACGGCCGACATCGGAGCCCAGGCGCTGTGCGGCGTAATCTATGGCGGCATCGGCGAGCGTACTGGCGTGCCACCTACCCAGGACGAACTTGATAACATTGCGAAAGTGATGACGTCCGCCGCCGCGCAAGCCAAGTCTCGCGGCGTCGAACTCGGTGTCGAAGCCGTGAACCGTTACGAGAACCACATCATCAACACCGCGGCTCAGGCGGTGGCACTAATCGAGAGAGTCGGCGCCGACAATATGTTCGTGCACCTTGATACCTATCACATGAACATAGAGGAGAAAGGTATGGGCAACGGTATTATCGTCGCCCGCGATTACCTCAAATATATCCACCTCTCCGAGTCTGATCGCGGCACCCCGGGCGAGGGCAATTGCAATTGGGATGAGACGTTCGCGACGCTGGCCGCGATCGGCTTCAAGGGCGGGCTCGCGATGGAGAGCTTCATCAACATGGATCCGCGTCTGGCGTTTGGCCTCAGCGTGTGGCGTCCGGTGGCCGAGAGTGAAGCGGTTGTGATGGGCAACGGTCTGCCGTTCTTGCGCAACAAGGCACGGCAGTACGGGCTGATCGCATAAGTTACATCACCATGCGAGATCAAACTCGGCACATCATGAGCCGACTGCATCGACATTGCGGCGACTGCCTTCGAAGCAGGAGCCGCTCGAGAGGCAATATTGCGGCCTTTTAGATCCCGGCCTTCGGCTGCCCCCCGGGCGCAAGCAGCCAACCGGTCGGCGATCGCAACTGCCGCGAACATCTATTTCACCGGCTCGGGCATCGCAGCCCTACCTTCGGCGGCCGCGAGCCGGCTTCGACCCGCTCACCGAACTCGATGGCGACGCCCTCACCGACCGCGGTCACGGTGCCCGAGAGTTCATGCCCCATGATGCGCGGATAGGCCAGGTAGGGAGCTTGCCTTCAAAAATATGGTAGTCGGTCCCACAGAGTCCGACATGGCTGATGCTGACCAGCGCCCATCCGGCTCCCGGCTGGCCGGGCGGCGCGGCGTGGAGCACCTCCGCCGTTGCGGCAAAGATGCTTATCATGTTAAGGATGGCGCGGCGCTGCCGCAGCGTCACAATCCCGCGACAAGACGGGAACAGTGAGAATGTGGAGGAGACTATGACCGCCCACCACGTGAGCGTCGCCGATGGCGAGGCTTTCCTATCCGCGTCGCGGATGCTGTTCGGCCCGATCACCCAGCGTTTCTCGCGCGGCGAAGCGCCGTCGCTGCCGAAGCTCGTGTCCGTGCATCTCGGCTCCTGCCGGCTCTCCGAGATCAAGGCCAAGTCGCATCTCGTCGTCAGCGACCGCACCTTCTGGCGTAGCTTCGATCCCGATGCGATCAAGATCCTGATGCAGCTCAGCGGCCGCAGCCGATTCGAGCAGAAGGAGGTCGCGGTCGATCTCGGCCCACGCGCTGCGATCATCTATGATCCAATGCGCAGCTATTCGCTGCAAAACCTGTCGGATGTCGACCAACTCATCCTGCAGGTGCCGCGCTCGACTTTCGGCGACGGGACGTTGACGCGTCTCTCGGCGCCGGTGCCGTTGCCTGGCAACGACGATAGCCTCACCCATATCGTTTCCGGTCTGATGCAGATGGCGATCGGCACCGCGCACAAGCTCGACGAGGCCAATTGCCGCCGTGTCGGAGAAAGCCTTATACAACTCGTCAACGGACTCATCCAGGCAAGGCCGACGGCACCGGAGTTCCGCCGCTCGCCGCTGGAAGCGCTGCGTGAACGCATCGTCGCCTATATCGACGCCAACTTGGCGCGTTCAAACCTGTCGGCCGAGGACATAGCCCGCCACATGGGCTGCTCCCGCCGCTATCTGCACCGCGCCTTCGAAGGCGAAGGCACCACACTGGAGCGATTCGTGTGGGATAGGCGGCTGGAGCGCAGCAAGGAGGAGCTGCTGTCGCCCGCCCGCGCCTCAGCCTCCATCTCGGAAGTCGCGTTTGCCTGCGGGTTCAATTCTAGCGCACATTTTTCGCGGGCGTTCAGAAGCAAGTATGATGTTACGCCGAGAGACTTGCGGGAGCGAGTGCGAATGGTGGTGGTGCATTAGGAAGGTGCTGCTAGCCGTACCTTTATCGGACACAGCAAATTGTTTTGCACCCACATACGGGCACATTCTATCTCACCTTCTCGAGGACTCTCACTCCCGACCTGCAGCGCTTACGTCTCAATAGGGCTATACTCAGGCCTCAAGCCGTCCGCGCCCGGCCCGCAAAACTTCGCATCAGCCCCTTCGGCAAGAACAGCATCGCCAAGATGATGGTCAGACCCGAAATCACCGGGTGGTAATCCGGCACCACTATGCGCGCCAGGTCGAACACCGCGTACATGACGAAGGCACCGAGGATCGGGCCGAGCACCGTGCCGGTGCCGCCGACCACCGTCATCATCAGCGGCAAAAGCATCCAGTCAAGGTCAAAGACGGAGTCCGGGCCGACATGGAAGATGTAGTAGGTGTACAGGCTGCCGGCGACGCCGGCGATAAAGGCGCTGCCAGCAAAGGCGGCGACCTTGACCCTTAGCGTGTCAATGCCGTTGGCCGATGCCGCCATCTCGTCGTCGCGAACGGCGACTAGCGCCAGGCCGTAGCGCGAGCGCATCAGCAAGCGGATGGCAAGCGCCGTGCCCACCATCAGGCCGAGCCCGACCAGATAGTGCGGCAAGAGCGTATCGAAGGTGCCGGCGGGCGCCACGACGCCGAAGGCGCCGCCGGTGAAATCACCGCCATTGATGAACATCACCTTGACGATCTCGCCGAAGCCGAGCGTGCCGAGCGCGAAATAGTCGCCGCGCAGCTTTGACAGCAACGGCAGGCCGATGATGATGGCGGCGACGGCCGCGACCAGTCCGCCCAGCATCATCGTCGCCGGGTCGAAATAGTAGATCCGCGGATAAGCGTCATAGAACGAGCCCCAGAGATAATTGCCGCTCCACAGGATGGCGGTGGTGTAGGCGCCGAGCCCGAAGAAGGCATGGTTACCGAGGCTGATCTGGCCGCCGAAGCCGGCAACGAGGTTCCAGCCTTGCGCCATGGTGGCGTAGATGAAAACGAAGAACAGGAGCGAAAAGGCATAAGAATCGATCGCGCCGGGCACGAGCGGCACCAGCGCGAGGGCTGCGACCACAGCAATTGCGATCCCAATCCAGAATTGTTTCGGCAAGGCTTTCTTGATCATGACGCTCAAGCCTTCTTGTAGGGCCGGCTGAACAGGCCTTCCGGCTTGAACATGAGCACCGCCAGGAACACGCCGTAGGCGATGGCGTTGGTCCAGCCGCCCGAGATGAAATACTGCACATAGGCTTCGATCAAACCGAGGATGATGCCGCCGGCAAGTGCGCCCGCGACATTGCCGATCCCGCCCAGCGCCAGCGCCACCAGCGCCTTGAGGCTGAAGATGAAGCCGGCGAACGGATTGAACGGGAATGTCGTCGCCACCGCGACCCCGGCCGCTCCGGCAAGCGCTATGCCGATCGCGAAGGCGATGGCGTTGACGCGGTGCGGGCTGATGCCCATCAGAGTCGCCGCCTCAATGTCCTCGGAGGCCGCGCGCACCGCCTTACCGACCAATGTCTTGCGCAGGAACAGCACCACCAGGCCGGTACCGGCGAGCGCAATCACGAAGCCCATCGAACGGGTGAAGGAGGTGCGCACGCCCAAAATCTCGATGCCGCTCGCCGTGTAGGAGGTGACGATTGCCGCGGTGTTGCCGCCCCAGATAACCGTCATCAGGTTCTGGATCAGGAACATCAGACCGACCGCGATCAAGAGCGAGATGTTGCGGTCCTCCGCTGCCGCCGCGCGGCGAAACAGGCCTTGGTAGACCAGCCAGCCGACAACGAGCCCGACGGGCACGACGATCAGCAGCGACACGAAAGGGTCGATGCCGACGCCGTAGAACAGCGCTCGTACGAAATAGGCGGACAGGATGATCATCGCGCCCTGCGCCAGAAAGATCAGCCGCATGGTGCCGAAGATGAGGCTGAGGCCCACCGCCGCAACGCCGTACATGGCGCCACCCAGCGCGCCGTTGAGCGACAGTTGCAGCAGGATTTCGGGAGGCGGAATGTTCTGCATCATTGCACCTCCAATACGCCCATATAGGCCTTCTGGATTTCGGGATCGGCGATGAGCTCGGCACCGGTGCCTTGCATGGCAAGCTCGCCGGTTTTCAGCACAAAGGCGTAGTCGGCGACCTTCAGTGCCTGATGGATATTCTGCTCGACCAAGAGGATGGTGACGCCCTGCTTGTGCAAGGTCTCGATCAGAGCGAACATCTGCTGCACCACGATCGGGCTCAGCCCCAACGACGGTTCATCGAGAATCAGCAGCGACGGGTCCGACATGGTGGCGCGCGCGATGGCCAGCATCTGCTGCTCGCCGCCGGAGAGCGAACCGGCCTTCTGCCCTGCCCGCTCCTTTAGCCGCGGAAACAGCGTGTAAGCTTTCTCCAGCGACTGCTTGAAGCGCTTCCGAACTTTGGGTTGGAAGGCGCCGAGTTCGAGGTTTTCCAGCACCGTCATCTGCCGGAACAGGCCGCGCCCTTCCGGCACATGCGCGATGCCCATCGTCGCGATCTCCTCCGGCGCCTTGCCGGCCAGCAGCGCGCCAGAGAGGAAGATCTCGCCGCGCTTCGGCTTCAGCAGACCGGAGATGGTCTTCAGCAGCGTCGTCTTTCCCGCGCCGTTGGCGCCGACAATGGCGACGATGCTGCCGGGCTCGACGTGGATCGACACGCCCCACAACGCGCCGACGTCGCCATAGGCGACTTCCACGTTGTTCACTTCAAGCAGCCGGTTCGCCAAGATAGGCCTCTATCACTTTGCGGTTGGCAACGATCTCGCGCGGCGTGCCGTCGGCGATCTTCTCGCCATGGTCCAGCACGATTACCCGGCTGCACACCTTCATGATGGCATCGACCTTGTGCTCTACCCACAGGATCGAGACCCCCTTGTCTGTGCGCACGCGGCGAATGACATCGACCATGCGCTGGATCTCGGTCGGATTCAGCCCCGCCATCGGCTCGTCCAGCAACAGCAGCCCCGGGCGGGAGGCAACGGCTCGCGCGATCTCCAGCAGTCGCCGGTCCGACAGCGTCATGTGTGCAGTGCGGATATCGCGCTTGCCAGTCAGCCCGACCAGTTCAAGGGCCTCCTCGGCGGCTGCCGTCGCATGCTTGACCCGGCCGCCGGAGCCATAGACGGCGCCAACCATGACGTTCTCGAAGGCGGTCATGGTCAGGAACGTGCGCACCAGCTGGAAAGTGCGGGCAATGCCGAGCCGACAGATTCGATGCGGGGCCGTGCCGGTGATGTCCTCGCCACGGAAGCGGATACGGCCCTGGGTTGGGGTGTAGAGCGCGGTAATTACGTTGAACAGTGTCGACTTGCCGGCGCCGTTGGGACCGATCAGGCCGATCAGCTCATTGGGTCCGACGGCGATGTCGATGTTGTTGAGCACGACAAGCCCGCCGAACCGCTTCTGGATTGCCTCGAGGCGAAGCAAGGTTTCGTCAGGCTGCATCGTGTGTTTCCGTTTCTCCAGGGGAAGCTGTCCATGCAATCTGTCGAGGTCAGCGCCGCCCTCGTCGCCCCGCGACCCTTCTCCCCGCGTAGGACGGGGGAGAAGGGGCAGGCGGCAATGTCGGAGCCCGTGCCCTCGCCGCTCAGCGCTTGTCCCAGGCCGGGGCCGGCTTGTAGGTCCAGTTGCCATTAGGGAAGATTAGCTGGTGCTTGCCTTGCCACCATTGCGTGGCAACGCTGGGGATCAGGGCAAAGCCTGTCTGGTCGAATTTGAGATCGCCGACGACGGTGTCCTTGAATTCCTGGTTGAAGATCACGTCATGCAGCGCGGCGGCATCGGTGGTTCCCGCCTTTTCGATCGCCTGCGCCAGCACCTGCGCATTAGCGTAGAAGGCGCCGACTGTGACGGAGTCCTTCTTGAATTCGGCCTCGTAGCGATCTCCGAGTTCCTTGGCGCCTCGATAGGGATAGCTCGACGACCAGAAACCGTCAGTCATGATGTAGTCTGAATCCGCTCCGAGCGCTTCGTGGAACTCGCCCGTCCAGGTGCCCTTCCAGCCATGCAGATAGGGCACGGAGAAGCCGAGCTCCTTCATCTGGCGCAGCAGCGTCACGGTGTCGGCCGGCGAGCCGAACACCAGCATGGCGTCGACGTTGGCGGCCTTGAGCTTGGTGATCAGTGCCGAGTAGTCGGTGGCCCCGATCGCCCAGGGATCGTCCACGGCGAAAGTGTAACCATATTTCTTCGCAGCCGCCTCGAAGGCGCCGCCAAAGCCCTTGCCGTCGGGCGAATCCTCGGTGACAAGAGCCGGGTTCTTCGGCTTCTCATTGGCCGGCAGCTTGTTCCAGATCTCGAACGGCACTTCGGCGCCCGGCCCCGGGTGGAAGAAGAAGAGGGCCGAATATTTGAGCTTCAACGGCTGCCACTCGAACGGGAACGCCGTCGTGATCATGTAGAACTTCTTGTATTTCTCGGCGACGATGGCGCCGGCGATGTTCATCGGCCCGGAATGGGTCGATAGCAGCGCGTCGACCTTCTGCACCTTGATCAGGTTTTCCAGCGCCGAGGCGACCTTGCCTTCCGAGCTTTCGTCGTCGGCGACGACGAGGCGCACCGGCAGCTTCTTGCCGGCCGACATGAGCATGATGCCGCCAGCCTTGTTGATATCGGCCACCGCTTGCTCATAGGCCCATTTCTGCTCCTTGCCGTCGCCGGCCAGCGGCCCGGTCAAGGAGATCGGCGCGCCGATGACGATCTCATCGCCGGCGGCATTCGCGACCCCTGTGACGCCGGCCGCAAGTGCGGTCGCCAGCACCAGGCCCGCCAGAATTGCCTTCAGATTTTTTCCCATTGCATCCTCCCAGGTTGTTTCATCGGCCAGACGCATCGGCGCCCGCCCGCATGCCTCAGACCGTCGCTGCCGCGACCAGTCTGGTGTCGGTGAATTGCTCGAAACTCACGGCTTTACCGTCGTCCATCTCCCAGACATGGACGACGCGCGCGGACATTGGCTTGCCGGTCTTCCTGTAGGTGCCCGAATAGGTGCCGATGCCGACGATTGTGGCGCCGCCATCGACCAGTCTTTCGAGCTTCAGCGCGTAGCCGTCCCACTCCTCGCCGATGCGCTTGAAGACCCCCGCTATGATGGCGTCGGGGCCGACATAGGTGCCGGCATAGGGGAAGCCCGCCATTTCGGTCCAGGCGGTGCGGCTGGTGATCGGCGCCATCATCGCGGCCAAATCCTTGGCATCGGAGCCGGCGTAATGAGCCTTGATAGCTTCGTAGTTCTTGTTCATCGCGTTCTCCCGCACGGTCAGACCGGCGCCTTGCCTTCGTCATAGACGGTTCTGGATTTCTTCTCGATGTGAGCGCCTGCCGGCTTGTTCTCGACCTTGCCCAGGCTGGTCACGCCGAGGAATTTCCCGGTCGAGCGCATGACGTCCCAATTGTAGAAGAACAGCGAGGCGACCGGGATGATGAACTCGCGAAAGCCGAACACATATTGGTTGTCTGCAAACTTCCAGGTGGTCGCGAGGTCGACGTCGCCATGGCCACGCTGGATGCCGACGAGGTTCTGCCAGCCATAACGCTCGGAGCTCAGATAGATGTGCTCGTAGACGTGGTTGGGGCTGTAGGTGTAGTGCGCGGTGAGCCCGACCAGGTCCCGGCTCGGCGCCGGCTTGATACCGGTCGGCGCCTTGCCGGGATCCCCGAGTACGCCGGCCGACCAGGTCTGCGCGACGAGCGGCTCGCCGGGCGCTTCGCCTTCTTCACGCACCCGTTCGCGCACCGACAGCACCCGGCGCGTGCTGGTGTTCACGACGTAGGCCTCATCCTCGGTCGGCCGGGCGGCGAAAGTCATGTTGATGAAGAACACGTTAGCGGCGACTTCGAGCGCCTCGTACCAGTCCGCCCCCGCCTCGCTACCCTCGCTCCACGCCACCGTGTCGGCCGACGTGAAGGCAAGGTCGATTGTGCGCCCGGTGTCCAGCGTGATCTTGAAGGTCTGGCCGCGCAACGCTGACGTCGTCGCCAGCCGGTTGGTGGCGATGCCGGCGGCGAAATCATCGAAATGCTTCCAGTCCGCCGGCCTGTTCTGGTCCTTCATCGCACTCTCCCAATCAATCGACAAAAGCTAATGTCGGCAGGTCGACGACGGTAGCGCCGCCGTCGACGGTCAGGATCGAACCGTTCATCATGGCCGCCTCGCTCGAAGCGACGAAGCAGATAACGTTGGAAACCTCTTCCGGTGTCGCCGGACGGCCGAGCGGCACATCCTTGGTCACCAGACGGTAGGCCTCGTCGGTCGAGCCAAGTCCGTGTTTCTCGACGATCAGCGCCATCTGCTCGTCGGCCATGTCGGTTGAGACCCAGCCCGGGCAGATGATATTGGTGCGCACGCCCTTGCGGCCATAGTCGCGCGCCAACGATTTGCCGAAGCCGATGCAGGCATGCTTCATGGTGACGTAGCCGGCAGCGTCCGGGCCGGCAAACAGCCCGGCGATCGAGGCAACGACGACGATGTTGCCCTTCCGCGCGATCAGGTCCGGCAGGCATTCGCGGGCGCAAACGAAAGCGGTGTCGAGATTGGTGCGCGTCGCCAGGCTCCAGGTTTCGTCGCTCATCGAAATCGTCGGGCCGACACCATGGCCGCCGGCATTGGCGACGAGGATATCGACCGGTCCGATTTTTTCATGCACTTCGGCAAGCGCTGCACGCACCGCCTTCGGATCGGCGGCATCGCCCTGCACCACCAGACCGCCAATATCCCTGGTGACGGCCTCCAGCGGCTCGCGCCGCCGGCCCATCAGCACCACCTTGGCGCCGTCCGCCGCCATGCGCCTTGCGACCGCGGCACCAATGCCGGTGCCGCCGCCGGTGATGAAAGCCGTCTTTCCGGAAAATCGCATGGTTCCATCCCGATTGGTGCTGTGCCGGCTATGCGCCGATCTTCGCTGGGCATAGTGCGGCATCAGCCGTTTCGCGTCTTGTCCAAGCGGGAACTTTGTTTTGACTGAGCGCGCACTTCGCGCCTCGTCCGTTGAAGCCGCGCGACCTCTCGGCCGCGCGGCAGCCGCCACCCCCGCAAGAGCAATTCCAGGAAAGTGTGAAGCGGTTTTCCCGGGGAAAGTGCGTAGCGCTTCCCCTGGGGAATTGCGCCAAACAAAGAAAGCAGCCTATTTCTTCACCGCTTCGAGATCGATGACGATGTCGACATCCGGGCCGAGGCCGAAGCCGGCGGCAGCCTTGGCCATCGGGAAGTCCGCGGTGCTGACTTTTCCCGTGGCGGTGAACGCTGCCTTGGTCAGCGTCGCATCCCACGGCGCCGGCGCCTCATTGACCAGCGTCACGTCGAGCGTGATCTCCTTGGACACACCGCTGATGGTGAGATTGCCCGTGACCTTGCCGGTCTTGTCGCTGACCTTCTCGACCTTGCTGCTCTCGAACGAAATCGCCGGGAATTCGGCGGCGTTGAAGAAGTCCGGGCCTTTCAGGTCGCTGTCGCGCTGGTCATAGGCGGTGTGCACCGAGCCGACGTCGAGCTCGGCCTTTACGCTGCTCTTCGACGGATCGGCCTTGTCCATGACGATGGCGCCCTTCACGGCATCGAACTGGCCATGCGCGATGCCATAGATGCCGTGCTTGATGGTGAAGGTAACCCAGGCGTGCTGGCCATCGATCTCGTAGTTTTCGGCGTGCGCGGCCGATGCGAACGCGCACGTCGAGGCAAAGGCCAGCGCGGCCGTCAGTTTTCCTATTGTCACGTATCTCTCCCCATTGTTGGTTGTCATCTCTTGGCTCAGGAAAAGCCAAGCGCGGCTCCGTGCGGCGCCCGAACGATCGCCGTCAGGATGGCCAGCATCGCCGGGATGGCGATCAGCAGACCGGCAACCAGCGGCCGCAACGGCCTGATGCCGGGAACAAGGCGCCGCAGCGGACCGGGCACCAGGGCAGCCACGATCAGCGGCAAGGGCGAAAGCACCAGCGCGACCGGATTGGCCTTAGGCGCCAGCAGCGCCATCTGGATCAGCACCGTGGCCGCGGCGTAGACGAGGATCATCTCGGCGCCCTTGCTCCAGGCGGCCGCCGTGCCGCCGCGCAGGACCGCGATGTACTGGACGAGGCACCAGCCGCCGGCGAGCGCGGCCAGCGATCCCAGCAACTGCCCGGTGACGATCGACGCGCCAAGCACCGAGATGATGGCGCCGGCCAGGCACATGGCGAGCATGGCCGCGGGTGCCAGGAACGGATCCTCCACCGGCGGGGACGGCAAAGCCTTCAGGGACAGCAGCATCGCGACGCCGACGGTTGCGAGAAGGCCGGTGACGAGGGCTGCGATCATCTGAGGATCGAGCGAACCGCCGGCAAGGCGGCGCCAGCCGAGCCACAACAGCGCCGCCGCAAGGGCCGCGGCGACCAGCACGCCCGGGGTGCTCAACAGGCGCTCGGGCAACAGCCCGATGAGAATAGCGGCAACAGCGAGATAGATCAGCTTCTGGCTGGCGGCGACGGGCGGCACGACCGGCGGGCCAAGCGTGTCCCAGTAGAAGAACAGCAGCAACGCCGCCCAGATTAACGAGAGCGCCAGCGAGGATGCCGGCAGCGCAAATCGTTCCAGCAACGCCATCGCCATGCCGAGCACAAGCGGCAGCGCCGCCGTGGTGACCATCGGATTGCCCAGCAATGCGCTCAATGGCCGACACCCCTCCGGCATCGGCGGCCGTGCAAAACGTGCGGCCCGATGCAGCTCTGATCTTGGCCGGCCAGTCGCGCTGCGTCTTGTCCGAGCGGGAACTTTGTTTTGACTGAGAGCGCACTCGCGCTTCCGGCGGCTTGAAGCCGGCTGGCACGCTCCCTAACCCTCTGCGCACTGTGTCCGTCAGCATCGAGGAGGATGGCATGAACGAGAGAATGGTGCCGCCGA
The DNA here is from genome assembly GCF_000502815.1 of Mesorhizobium sp. LSJC269B00. Lineage (NCBI taxonomy): Bacteria > Pseudomonadati > Pseudomonadota > Alphaproteobacteria > Hyphomicrobiales > Phyllobacteriaceae > Mesorhizobium > Mesorhizobium sp. LSJC269B00. Next base: position 138,445 of record NZ_AYVN01000002.1, on the reverse strand, counting down.
TCAGCCCAGCCGCCGCCGCGTTCCTTGCGCGTTCGCACCGGCCCTTCATCAATGGCCGCTTTGTTGACGGCCTTGCCGGTAACGACCTCCCCGTCGACGACTCCGCCTCCGGCGAGATCGTCGCCCACGTTCCCGAGAGCGGCCCCGAACTGGTCGACCAGGCGGTGCGCGCTGCGCGTGCCGCCCTTGAAGGCCCCTGGGCGTCGATGCCGCCGGTCGATCGCCAGAACCTGATGCTGAAACTCGCCGACGCGGTCGAGGCCGACGCCGACCTTCTGGCCGAGATCGAAAGCATCGAGAACGGCAAGTCGCTCGGCGTCGCCCGTATGCTCAGCGCCGGCGGCACCGTCGACTGGCTGCGCTACTATGCCGGCTGGGCGACCAAGATCGAGGGCTCGACCTTCCAGGTGTCCATCCCCGTGCCGCCGGGCGCCAGACACCAGGCGATGACGGTGATGGAGCCGGTCGGCGTCGTCGGCGCCATAGTGCCGTGGAATTTCCCGCTGCTGATCGGAATGTGGAAGATCGCGCCGGCGCTCGCTTGCGGCTGCACCGTGGTGCTGAAGCCGCCGCAGGAAACGCCACTAGGCCTGCTCAGGCTCGCCGAACTGATCGAAGCCGTTGGCTTCCCGCCGGGCGTCGTCAACATCGTCACTGGCAGCGGCAGCGTCACCGGCGAAGCGCTGATCCGCCATCCCGGCATCGACAAGCTGACCTTCACCGGCTCGACGGAAGTCGGCAAACGCGTCGGCCATGCGGCGGTCGACCGTGTCGCCCGCTTCACGCTGGAGCTCGGCTCGAAATCGCCGATGATCCTGCTTGCCGACATGGAGGAAGGCATCGAGCCGCTGGTCGCCGGGCTTGGCATGTTCTTCAACCAGGGCCAGGTCTGCACCTCGGCTTCGCGGCTCTTGATCGAGAAATCGATCTACGACCGCACGCTGGCAAGGCTGGCCGAAATCGCCGACGGCATGACGCTGGGCGCCGGCCGCGATGCCGAAGCGCAAATCAATCCGCTGGTCTCGGCCAAGCACCGGAAAAGCGTCGAGGGCTTCGTCGAACGCGGGCTCGCCGCCGGCGGCGAGCGGGTCAGCGGTGCGCGGCCGGTGCCGGCCAGGGGGCATTACGTGGCACCGACCATCCTGCACAATGTCCGCCCCGACATGGAGATCGTGCGCGAGGAGGTGTTCGGGCCGGTGGTGGCGGCAATGCCAGTCGCCGACCTCGACGAGGCGATCCGCATCGCCAACGACACGCGCTATGGTCTCTCAGCCTCGATCTGGACCCGCGACCTGGGCAAGGCGATGACCGCCATCCACAGCCTAAAGGCCGGCACCGTGTGGGTCAATTCGCACAACACGCTCGACCCCGCCGCACCGTTCGGCGGCTTCAAGCAGTCCGGCATCGGCCGCGAACATGGCCGCGCCGCGATCGAAGGCTATCTCGAGACCAAGACCGTCATCATGCGCTACGCCTGACACGATGAGCGCCGAATACGACTACATCATCGCCGGCGCCGGATCGGCCGGCTGCACGCTGGCCAACCGGCTGGTCGGATCAGGCAAGCGCGTGCTCCTCGTCGAGGCCGGGCCGGCCGACAACACCAGGCTCATCGACATGCCCGCCACCTTCGCCAAGGTGATCGGCACGGCGCGCAGCTGGATCTACGAATCCGAGCCGGAACCGAGCGTCGGCGGACGCCGGCTGCCGGTGCCGCAGGGCCGCACACTGGGCGGCGGCTCTTCGATCAATGCCATGCTCTATGTCAGGGGCCAGCCGCAGGATTATGATGGCTGGCGCGACCTCGGCTGCCCCGGCTGGGGCTGGGACGAGGTGCTGCCGGTGTTCCGGCGGCTTGAGCGCAACGAGCGCCTCGCCGGCGAACGCCACGGCACCGAGGGACCGCTCCCGGTCTCCGATCCGCGCTACCGCCATCCGTTGTCCATGGCCTATGTCAAGGCGGCGCAACAGGCCGGCTTCCGCTACAATGACGACTTCAACGGCGCCGGGCAGGAGGGCGTCGGCTTCTACCAGACGACTACATCGAATGGCGAACGCCAGTCGGCGGCAAAAGTGTTCCTCAAGCCGCTGGCCGGCAATACCAATCTCACCGTCGTCACCGATGCGCTGGTCACCGGCGTGACGCTGGAAAACGGCGCGGCGAGCGGCGTTGCCTACACCACTTCGGATGGCCGGAACCACGCGGCGACGGCAAAGGCCGAGGTGATCCTCACCTCGGGCGCGCTGGCAACGCCGAAATTGATGATGCTGTCGGGACTGGGACCCGCCGAACATCTGGCCGGGCTTGGCATTCCGGTCATCCGCGACATGCCTTCGGTCGGCCGCGACCTGCAGGACCATGTCGCCGCCCCCGTCTATGCGCTGACGCGCCAGCCGATCTCGCTGCTCGGCGAGGACCGTGGCCTGCGGGCGCTGCGCCACGGCATACAGTACATGCTGTTCCGCAGCGGCCTGCTCACCTCCAACGTCGTCGAAAGCGGCGGCTTCTTCGACACCGATGGCGATGGCCGGCCCGACATCCAGTTCCACGTCCTGCCGGTGATGATCGAAAGCGCCGAGCACGGCTCGATCGATCGCCACGGCATGGAGCTCAACCCTTGTGTGCTCAGGCCGAACTCGCGCGGCATGGTCAGGCTGCGGTCGCGCGGCGCGGCCGACCCGATCCGCTTCACCACCGGCTTTCTGACCGATCCCGGCGACCTTGCCCTGCTGCTCGCCGGCATGAAGATCGCCCGCACCATCCTGCGTCAGCCGGCCTTGCAGGCGGTGATCGCGGAGGAGCTGTCGCCGGGCGGGGCCGCCGACCTTTCCGATCAGTCCATAACAGACCACATCCTCGAACACGCCAAGACGGTTTATCACCCCTGCGGCACCTGCCGGATGGGCACCGATGACCAGGCGGTGGTCGACCCGCAATTGCGCGTGCGCGGCGTGCCGCGCCTACGCATCTGCGACGCCTCGATCATGCCGCGTCTCATCAGCGGCAACACCAACGCGCCGGTGATCATGATCGCCGATCGGTGCGCCGATTTCATCCTCGGCAGCGCTTAGCGAGAAACGGGCAGCCCAGAGAAATCCAGGCTGTTTTGAGACGGTGTATCTGTCCAGCGCATGCAGCGACTTTGTCGCGACCGAAACCGGACAGCTTGACGCCGCCGGGCGGCACGGTGATGTCGGCGCCGCCATACATTGCATAGGTCCTATCAAATCGAGACTGGGATAGCGATGCCAACGCGCTGCTGTTGGCCGCCAGAAAGCTGGTGCGGATACGCCTGGAGAAATTCAGGCGATGCAGGCAGCTTCACCAGACGCAGCAGTTCCAGCAGCATCCATGACGGCGCCGAAGTCGCGCCCGGCTTCCAGATCATCGCTGCGCCGGCCACACGCCCGGCCACTCGGTCTACCTCGCAAACTACGGCAAGGAACAGCGCATGATTTCGGGCGACACGATGTATGTGCCAGCGCTGCTGGCGCCGCATCCGGAGTGGCAAGGCAGCTACGACCAGGACGGGCCGATGGCGATCACCACGCGGCACAAGCTGATCGATCGCGTGATCGCCGACCACATCCGGATCTCGGGCGGGGGCTCTCAGAGAGGTTCCTGCTATTGCTGCTGCAGGCCGGTGATCATGGCAATGATCTCGTTCTTATCGGTCTTCGCGGTCTCGCGAATTCCAATCTGCTTGCCACGCCTGAGAACACAGATGCGGTCGGAGAGCTTGAAGACCTGGTCGAGGCTGTGGCTGATGATCAGGATGCCGACATTGCGCTGCTTCAGCGACTGGACGATAGCCTCCACCCGGGCGGTTTCGGCAACGCCCAGCGCCGCCGTCGGCTCATCCAGCAGGATCAGCTTGCTTGCCCAATGCGTGGCGCGCGCGATCGCAACGCCCTGGCGCTGGCCGCCGGAGAGATCGCGGATAGTGGCGTGGGCGGAGGGGATGCGCACGTCCAGTTCCTTCACCAGTTTCTCGGTCTCGTCGATCATGCGGCGGCGGTCGAGCAAACCGAGGCGGTTCAGCGGCTCGCGGCCGAGGAACATGTTCATGTAGACCGTCTGCTGGTCGGCCAGCGCCAGGTCCTGGTAGACGACCTCGATGCCGTGCGCGCGCCCCATGGTGGCATTCGACATCGTCACCGGTTTTCCTTCGATGACGATGGTGCCGGACGAGGGCGGGTGGACGCCCGAGACGATCTTGACCAGCGTCGACTTTCCGGCGCCGTTGTCGCCGACGAGTGCAACGATCTCGCCCGGGAAAACCTCGAGCGAAAAACTCTCGATCGCGGTGATGCCGCCGAAATTCTTGCGAATGTCGTGCAGCTGAAGGATGGGCGCGCTCACCGTCATGTGTTTCTCCTAGACTGGCCAGGCATAGGGTTCACCGAAGCCGTTCTCGATGGTTTCCACTTTCGGATTGTCCGTCGAAATGCCCGACACGCCGACAATATGGGCGCGGGTGACGAAGGCCTGGCCACGGAAGCCGAACACGGCGCTGTCGCCAGGCTTCGGCGCGTTCGCGCCGGCGGCATCGATCATGGCGTAATAGTCGATCGCAGAGGGCGGCGGCACCTCGACGCTGCGCAGTGCCGAGCCTGCCGTCGTCGGTTCAGCCGAGACGATCGCCTTGACGTCGTAGTCGGGGAAGATCGGATCGATGTAGAAGCCGCCGCCAAGGCAATAGGCCTTGCCGCCGGAGAGATGCGAGACCTCGGTGAGATAGAGCACCGCCGGCAGCTCCGGCAAATCTTCCATGACATGCAGCGCGGTGGTGCCATGTAGTCCATTGCCGGGCTCGCACTGCGTCGCGCCGGCCTCGGCGAGTGCCGCCAGCATGACGCTCGACGTGGTGCCCGGCGCGTTGATCTCAATGTCCTTGCGGCCTGCCTTGGCCAGCGCTTCCGCAGCTTTCGCGAGCGTCGCCAGATTGGGGGTCGGCAGCACTTTTCGCGAAGCATGGTCGAACAGCAGAGCAGGGAAAGTGGTGATGCCGGCGAAACGGCCGCCTTCGACGGCATCCAGCCGGTCGGCGACATCGACAATGTCGGCGGCATTGAAACCGCCTTCATGGCCGCGATAGAAGATATCGCCTTCGGCGGCGATGCGGGCCAGCAGGTCCTGCACATAGCCGGCCGCCTTGGCGCCTGTTGCCGCTTCCCCAGCCTTGGTAGCGTTGAACACGGTCCAGTAGTCCGGCTTGAAGGTTTTCGCCGCAGCCGCCGCTTCGAATTTTGCGACCTGCTGGAGATGGCCGAGATGGCCAAGCTTCATGCCTGCCTTGTGGGTGGCGCGGGCGCAAGCCATGTCGACGGCGACCGCGCGGTCAATGCCGCCGCGCATCACAGCCCGGCAGAACGACGAGGAGCGGCCGACCTGCTTGGTCATGGCGAAGATCTTCAGGCCGTTGCGGTTGGCCTCGCTCTTGAGAACCCGCGCATTGGCCTCAACCGTGTCGAGATCGAGCACATAAGCATTGGCCGGCAGCTTACCTTGCTGGTGCAACCGGATAGCTGATTCGATGAAGGCGGGGTTGCGGCGGCGCAAAATGTCGAGAAACATGGATGGCTTCCTTCAGCGGTTCTTTTCGCGCAGCGACACGGCGACTGCGGTCAGGATGATGAGGCCGCGCACGATCATCTGGTCGGAGACCGACAGGCCCATCAGGATCAGGCCGTTGTTGAGCATGCCCATCATCAACGAGCCGACCAGCGCGCCGACCACGGAGCCCTTGCCGCCATTGAGCAGCGTGCCGCCGACGATGACGGCGGCGATGACCGTCATCAGGTCGGTTTCGCCGAGAGTATATTTCGCCGCCTGCAGGCGACCGGCATAGAGCAAGCCGGCAAGACCGGCGAGCCCGCCGCTGATGGTCAGCACGGCGAGCCTGATCCTGGGCACGCTGATGCCCGATACGCTTGCGGCGCGGGCATTGTCGCCGGTCGCCAGCACATGCGCGCCGAAACGGGTTTCGCGGAACACCAGGTGGCCGATGGCCACGGCAATCACCGACCACCAGACGAGTGAGGGGACACCGAGCAGCGAGCCGGAACCGAAGAAGCCGGTGAACGCTTCGTTGGTCACCGAGATCGAGCGAAGGTCTGTCATCGAACGCGAAACGCCGGCGAACAGGCCGAGCGTCGCCAGCGTCACCAGGAAGGAGGGCAGCCTGACATACGCCACCAGCACGCCGTTGATGACGCCGATCAGCAGGCCGGCGCCGAGGCCGGCGACTATCCCTGCCGGCATGCCGTACGCGTTGATGGTGACGGCGGCTGCAAGGGCCGCCACCGCCACGATCGAGCCGATCGACAAATCTATTTCGCCGGCCGACATGACGAAGACCAGGCCGATGGCCATGATCGTCACCGGCGTCGTCTGCAACACGATGTTCGATAAGTTTCGGACGGTGAGGAAGCCGCTGTCCCTCAGCACAATGGCGAAGAACAGGAAGATCGCCAGGAAACCGAGGTAGACGACATATTGCTGCAGATTGAAGCGGCTGGCGAAGCTGCTACCGGCGCTGGTGTTGGCACTGGACATTTTATTCCTCCGGTGGTGAGCGCTTCGCCTCGAGCCTATTTCACCGCGTCCGCGATAGCCGCCGGTACGTCCCTGTTGAGGGACTTCTTCCAACCGTCCTTCACCGTGTCCTTGGTGACGGCGATGGAATCTACGGCATAGAATGGTTCGGCCTTCTTGCCGACCAGAGAAACTGCCGAGGCGCGCGCCAGCGTCACGCCAATGCTGTAGGCCTCGTCGGCGACGAGGGCCGCGATGTTGCCGCCCTTGACCATGTCGAGCGCGGCAGGCTCATTGAGGTCGAGCGTGACAATCTTGGTGTGCGTGTTGCCGGCACCGCGCAAGGCCGAAAGCACGCTCAGCGCCGGTTCGGCCCAGGTGACATAGATGCCGTCCAGGTCCGGATGCTGGGTGATCATCGCCTGGGCGATGTCTTCGCTGCGCGCCGGGTCGGCCATGCCGGCCTCGGCCTCGATCTTCATATCGGGATAGTCCTGCTCGATGGTCTTCTTGAAGGCCTGGTCGCGCTGGTTGGTGACGTAGAAGTCGGCATCGTGGAAGATGTAGCCGACCTTGCCTTTCTTGCCGAGCGCCTCGGCCATGGCGATGCCGGCCTTGTTGCCCATCTGAAAGAGATCGTCGGAGACGATGGTGACATAGTCCCTGCCCTGCTTGTAGCCGGCCGGGGAATTGTCGACGAAGCCGAGCTTGACGCCGGCCTGTCGTGCCGGATCGTAGACCGAAGCTGCAGTCGCCGGATCGACGGGAAGCGACAGGATGATCGACGGCTTTTTGGCCATCACCGTCTCGATATCGGCCTTCTGTCGCGCGGCGTCGAAACCGGCATCGGTCTGCGCCACCACCTCGATGCCGAGGCGCTTGAATTCGTCATGGGCGCCGGCATTGACGGCGTTGGTGTATTCGCTCATCTCGTGCCAGACGAGGGCGGCGGTGAACTTGCCGTCCTTGATCTGCTGCTCTTCGGCTGGCGTCAGCGTAAGACTGCTCGCCGGCACCGGCTTTTCACCATTCGGTCCTGTGGTGACGCCTTCGGCGGCGAAGGCGTGCATGGCTAGCAGGCTCGCCACCGTCGTTATGATTGCAGATGCTATGCGCATGTCCCGATTCCCCTTTTTGTTGTCGAAGAAAAGCTCCGGTGCGGCGGGCCGCGCCGGAGCGAGAGCCTTACTTGAACGCGTCGAGCACCGGCTGCGGCGCGTCGCGGTTGAGCGAGTCCTTCCAGCCCTGCGCGACATTCTCCTTGGTGACGGTCAGGGCCGGGGCGACGACGAAGGCTGGTGTCGGCTGGCCAAGCAGCGACTTCATGCCGGAAGCAGCCATGGCGCGGCCGAGTTCATAGGCCTTGTCGGCGACGAGGGCTGCGACATTGCCGCCCTTGACCATGTCGAGCGCGACCGGCTCGGCGAGGTCGAGCGTGACGATCTTGGTCCTGGCGTTGCCGGCGCCGCGTAGCGCCGACAGCACGCCGTCGGCCGGCTCGGCCCAGGTCACGTAGATGCCGTCGAGATCGGGATGTTGCAAAAGCATCGCGTTGGCCAGTTCCTCGGCGCGGGCCGGGTCGGATATGCCCTGTTCGGCGACGATCTTGATGTCGGGATAGACCTTCTCGATGGTGGTCTTGAAGGCTTGGTCGCGCTGGTTGGTGACGTAGTAGGCAGCGTCGTGGAAAATGTAGCCGACCTTGCCCTTGCCGCCGATCGCCTTGGCCATCGCGTCCGCAGCCTGCTTGCCCATCTGGAATAGATCGTCAGTCACGATCGAAGCGTAGTCGGTGCCCTGCTTGTAGTCCTTGGGCAAGTTGGACAGGAACACCAGCTTGGTGCCGTCCTTGACCGCCTGGCGGAAGGCTTCTGCCGAGGTGACCGGGTCGAGCGGCAGCGCCAAGATGACGTTGGGCTTGGCGGCCAACGCCGTCTCGATGTCGCTGCGCTGGCGGGCGGAGTCGAACTGGGCATCCGTTTTGACCGCAATGGTGATACCGGCGCGGGCGAATTCGTCGGTGGCGCCGGCGGTTACCGCATTGGTGAAATCGGACGAGGTGTGCCAGAGCAAGGCAGCCTTGTAGCCCTTGTCCTTGAGCGCGGCGATGTCGGCATCGCTTAGGATCACGTCGGCGCTCGGCGTGGCGCTCTCGCCCTGCGGGCCGACCGTCTGTGCGAAAGCTGGGTTGGCGGCAAGCATCAATCCGCCGGCAAAGGCGGCGGCGATCAGTGTCTTCATCGGCATGTCAGTTCTCCCATTTTGCTTCGTTGGTGGTTCAGTCGGCCACGCCGCAATAGCGGGCCATGAAGGCGGCGAAGCCGACTATGCCGGCGAAATATTCCTCGACATCCACGTGCTCCTCGAATGTGTGGCAATTCCTGATGTCGCCGGGCGCGCAATAGACGGCAGGAATACCGAGCTGATTGATGATGAAGGGGGACTCCGACCAGAACGGTGCGCCCTCGATGACGCCGCGTCCGCTCATTGCGCCGGCCATCGCGTCGGACAGCATGGCGACTTCCGCCCGCGTTTCGCCGATCTCGGCAGCGGTGCCGCCCAGCCTGTGGTCGCGGCCGGCGGGGTAGGCGAACTCTACCGAAATATCCGGATCGGTGATCGCGCCGCGCACGGCAGCCTCGATCTCGGCGGCGGCGGTGTCGAGGTCTTCGCCAGGCAACAGCTTACGGATCAGCGAGAGCGTGCAGCGCTCGGGAACGGCAATGTAGCCGCCGCCGGCAAGCCCGGTGATAAGCAGGAAGCCGCGCCCGACCAGTTTGTGCTCGGCGCGCGCGGCGACCTCATCCGAATGCTTCCAAAGCGCCGTCATCGCGGCATGGCTTGCACGGAGCGCATCCTTGCCGAGTTCTGGCACACCGAAATAGGCGGATTTGCCGGTAATCGAGATATCGGTGATGAAGAAGCCGATCTGCGCCGCATAAACGGCCAGGCGGGTCGGCTCGACATAGACGCTGAAATCGGGTGCTGTGACCTCGCCGGTCTCGATGCGTCCGACGAAGTGCTTGATCCCGGCGGAAATGCCGGTGCCGGGCTGGCCGCTCTCCTCGTCGCCGATAAAAGCGAAGGCGACGTCGCCCTTGAGGCGAACGCCTGCCTTGTCGAGTAGCGCGAGTGCCGCCAGCGAAGCAGTGATGCCGGCCTTGAGGTCGCCTGAGCCGCGGCCCCAGACAGCACCATCAATGATCGGGGCGGCGAACGGATCCTCACGCTCGGTGCCTGCCCAATGCTCGCGCCAGCCGTCGACATGGACGGTGTCGGTATGGCCCATGAACAGCAGGCGCTTTCCCTGGTCGGCCCCCTTGCGCTCGCCCCAGATGTTGGGCCGCCCGGGAAGAAATTCCGTCCTGGTCAGGCCGCTGAGGTCAAGGTCGCGCATCCTGGCTTCTAGGAAGTCGACGAAGTTGGCTTCGTTGCCGGTGATGCTCTCTCGGCCGATGGCGCGGCGAAACAGCGTTAGTGCGTCGTCGCGGTCGAGCGCTGCCTGCAGGCGGGCGGTAATATCGTGAGTCATATCGCGGCCTCCTTCAGGGCGGCGGCCTGGGCAGGCGGCAGCGAAATCCGGCCATCAGGCGCGTCGACGCCGAACAGCGTGTTGTGCAACTGGCCAAGGCCGATTGCCGCCGCGCCAATGAGGGCTGCGCGTGCGCCGAGTTCGCTCGCCTCGACCCTGACCGGATAGGGGAAGCATAGCGGCAGAAGCGCCTGCACCCTGGACAGGATTTCGGGCCGCAACCCAATCGAGCCGCCGAGGATAAACTTTTCTGGATTGGCGATTGCCGCGATTGCCGCAACGCCTTGCGCCAGATGGCGGGCAGTTTCGTCGAGCACGGTGAGCGCGTCCTTGTCGCCAAGCGCGGCATTCTCGAATATTGCCGGCACCGAGACCTGCCTGCCGGTGAGAGCGTGGTAGCGATCGGTCATGGCGTGGGTGGCCACCGCGCGTTCGAATGCGCCGGTGCGCAGTGATTCCTCGGTGAAGGGATCGGCCCCGATCGGCATGAAACCGATCTCGCCGGCGGCGTGCCCAGCACCCCGCACCAGATGGCCGCCCAGCATCAGCCCGCTGCCGATGCCGGTGCCGAGCGCGATGTAGGCGAGATTGTCGATGCCCTGGCCTTGGCCGAGCCAGTTCTCGCCAAGCACCGCGAGATTGACGTCGTTCTCGATCATCACCGCGACGCCGAGCGCTTCTTCGAAGGCATCCAGCACATTCATTGTGTCGAAGCCGGCAATGTTCGGCGCCATTAAAATGCGGCCGGTGGCCGGGTCAGGAGCGCCAGGCGCGCCGATGACGGCCAGGCGTATCTTCTTGCGCGCGACGTGCTGTCTGGCCGCGGCATCGAAGGCCAGCGCTGCAATCTGATCGACGACGAACTGGCCGCCGCGCGGGTCGGTCGGTGTGGCGGCTTCGGCAAAGATCTGGCAGGCAAGGTCCGTCAGCGCGACCCGCACCTTGGTGCCGCCAAGGTCGACGGCGATGATATAGGCTGCGTCGTGGACCAGTTCGTAGGTGACGGCGGTGCGCCCGACATGGCCGCTGGTGCGGCCGGTTTCCTGGACCCAGCCCTCCTGCTCGAGCCCGCGCATGATTTCGGAGATGGTCTGCTTCGACAGGCCCGTCAGCTTGGCGATCGAGGCGCGGGAGATCGGCCCGCCCTGGACGATCGCTTCCATCACGGAGCGCTGTGAGAACTGACGGGATATGCGCGGCAGGTCAGTCACATTGAACTCCCGTTAATTCGTTCTATGACCGAACTTATTATTCGGAACTGGACCTGTCAATGTATGTTCGCGAGCGGCCGTTTTTGCGCACGCGAACATTGATCCGGAGGCAGGATTCAGGCGCGGTGCTGCCGTTCGGCAGAAGATAAATGCGGTCAGGGAGTGGCTGGATCAGCTTCTTGAATCAATTGGGCGAACAGCTTCGCAGCGCATTGACAAATAACGATCATGCTAGTCTCTGAGGGGCACTGTTTTCTACAGGAGATCAATACAGCGGATGGTTCGCCGGTCCATATCTCTCGTATTCTCTCGTATGGGTCTGTCGAACCATGGGACGATGAACGAGACCAACTATTGGCTTCGAGAATATCGGTGATGTACCGCGGGTCTGCGTCCCAGTGAATGGCTCAAATGGGGCCGGCAGCGGAACGTCCGTTTGCAGTTTGCAAACGTGGATAACTACCATACCGCCTTAACTCGCAAAGACCCGTTTGACGCCAACTGGGCTGGCCCGAAGCCGACCTCTCCGTCCAGCATAGTCCGATCATATTCGGCGCAAGCTGCTCGCTTGAACCGTGGGATAGAATTCCGCCAATCTCGACCCGCCTATGCCTGGGTGGCCCCTGCTCACAATCACGAGCGTAGCGCCATCTTTCCGAATGGCCGGGTGAGGCTGGAGAAATCGCCGCTGAACCTTCTCGACCAGCCATTCTCCGGCTTTGGCAAAAAGCCGGTTCGAAGGCTTTTCCGCCATGTGCCGTTGCCTTTCGCAACGAACGGTCAACCGACTGTGAATAGCACTTGCAGGCACGTGGTTGTCAGGCGCCCACCGAACTTGACAAGCAGTCTTGCAGGAACTGCGTCGAGCACTGAACGTTTGACCAAGCGCGGGCATCTCCGCCTTGGCTAAGGACCATCAATGTTCACGTTCATGTTTGCCACCGGCATCGAGAACAGCACCCCCACCATTCGACAAGGCCGGGAGCGCGTCGACGAAATGGAAAATGCCGCTTCTACGAACGATGGCGCACCGACTTCGAACTGGTCCAGGATCTCGGGGTGCATTTCCTCCGCTACGGACCTCCCATCCACAAAACATGGCTGGGTGACGGACGTTATGATTGGGCATTCGCCGATGAGACCTTCGCGGACCTGAAGGCGAAAGACATTCTTCCGATCGTCGACCTTTGCCATTTTGGCGTGCCGGACTGGATTGGCAACTTCCAGAACCCGGACTTTCCGACACTATTCGAGCACTACGCCAGGGATTTCGCGATGCGCTATCCGTGGATCCAGCTCTTCACCCCAATAAATGAGATGTTCATCTGCGCCACCTTTTCGGCCCGCTGGGGATGGTGGAACGAACAACTGAGCAGCGACACTGCTTTCGTCACCGCCCTCAAGCACATCGTGAAGGCGAACGTGCTTGCCATGCGGGCGATTCTCGAGGTGCGGCCGGACGCCATCTTCATTCAGAGCGAATCCTCGGAATACTTCCACGCCGATTCTCCCGAGGCGGTCGGCAGAGCGGAACGGTTCAACAGCGAGCGTTTCCTGTCGCTTGACCTCAACTACGGTCATGACGTCGACGCGCACACCTATCGCTATCTTCTCGAAAACGGGATGACGGCCGAAGAATACAGTTTCTTCCTGGAAAGCCATCTGCGCAGGCATTGCGTGATGGGCACCGACTATTACCAGACCAACGAACATCGGGTTTGGGCAGACGGAACGACGTCCGGGTCCGGCGAGGTGTTTGGCTATGACGAGATCACGCGGCAGTACTTCAACCGCTACCGGCTTCCCGTAATGCATACGGAGACCAACATCAGCGAAGGCCCCAATGGAGACGAGGCCGTCTATTGGCTGTGGAAAGAGTGGGCCAACGTGCTGCGGATCCGCAACGATGGCATCCCCATCGTAGGCTTCACCTGGTACTCGCTGACGGATCAGGTGGACTGGGACAGTGCGCTTCGGGAGAACAACGGACGGATCAATCCGCTCGGCCTCTATGACCTCGACCGAAATCCGAGGGCGGTGGGGCGCGCTTTCAAGGCGCTGATCGCGAACTGGAACAAGCTGTTGGCCACACAAAGTGTCTGCCTTGCTTTGCCGGTCTTTCTTCCCTCACAGCAAGACGATGCCATTGTTCGCGCGCAACAGGATTATGCGCGCAGCCTGCTGAGCGTGGATCGGGTCGCTGAAGGCTGGACTGAACCACTTGCTGCTCCCCAGAAAGAGGTCGAACCCGATGCGCCTGGATAACAAGACTGCATTGTAACCGGTGCTGCAAGCGGCATTGGACTGGCCATCGCCATGCGGTTGGGCACCGAAGGTGCACGGGTGAGCCGACGTGGGTGGAGGCAAGGTCGAGAAGGCGCGCATCGGTTCGACAAGGGGCGCGCCGGGGAGGCCGCTATCACGGTGCTGTCGACTTGCGCTCACGCGTTCGGCAGGTTGGTAATAATCGTCAACAACGCGCCGGCCTGATAATCTTTAACCATTGAGGCATTCACTAGAGCGGGCTGGCTGAAGGTGCTGAGCGTCGACCTGCTGGGAGCAATTTATTTCGCCGGAAAGGCATTCGCTCATATGACATCTGGGGGGCGTCATCGTAAAACATATTGAGTGTGCGCGGTCGAGACGAGCTCCGCATGTCGAGCTATACGCCGCGGCAAAGGCCACCCTCCTGTCTCTAACCGAGACCCGACGCAGTTCGCACCTTGGCCGACTGGGCATGAATCCGGACGATTACCGAACCAAATGGAACCTGCCTCGCAATTACCCGATGGTGGCACCCAACTATTCGGGAAGCGTTCCGCATATCGCCTCTAACACCCAGTAGCGGACAGCTCTCGCCTGAGGCGTCAGTCGTCGTTGAAGCGCTCCGGCATCGCATTCGAGGCCAAGGCTGGTGCACAAGGATCATGACATCGAATTCCACTCTTTACAGGAACAAGTGCCTTTCCTCGGGATTAGGATTCGACGCCGCAACGGCGTCGAACCCCAAAGGAGACTCACATGAAACGTAAGATTTTGACAGCTACAGCGATCTCTCTCTGTCTCGCCACCGCGGCCTTGGCGCAGTCGTCGGGAACATCCAGCGGCACGAACGGAACGTCCGGCTCATCGGCCGGGTCCAGTATGAGCTCTACGTCCGGCTCCGGCCAAAGCGGTATCCCGAGCGGCTGGGACAGCAGGCTCTCCGGCTCATTCTTCAGCGACGCCAATTCGGGAAGACTTCTGTCGCAGGATGAGATCCGCAAGAACTGGTCGTCCCTGAGCTCTGAACAGCAGGCACAGGTTCGCTCCGACTGCTCCAGGATGACGGCCAGTAACGGCACTGGCTCTGGCACAATGACCGGCACGTCAGGTAGCTCGGCTTCGACCGGCAGTGATACAACGGCGAGTATCGGCACCGGCTCTGGCACAGCCACCGGCACTTCAGGCAGCTCTGGTTCGACCGGCAGTAACACCACGGCCAGCAACAGCACTGGTTCGGGTACAACCACCGGCACGTCGGGATCCTCGAATACAGCTGGCGATACGACCGCCAGCACCAGCACGGGTTCGGGCGCGAACTCGGCTGCTCAAATGGCTTCGATGCGGCAACTCTGCACTCAGGTTCAAGGGATGTGAGTGAATGCGGCGCTCCGGGCCGGCTTGGCCGGAATAAGAAGAGGCCTTGGAGGCCCGGGCATCGCTTTGGTTTGGTAGCCATTTCGGCGCTGAAGTCGGCCGGAGACCGGGGTGACAACTCGGCGCTTGTCGCGCTGCTTTTCTATCGCCGGCGACCGTCACTCGCCAATAGCGCGCTTCGCGTCGAGACACTTCTCCCGGCTGAGGCAAGCGAGATTCCGTCCCGTCCATACCTGCCAAGATAGACCGTCTCGCGGCCTCCGTTGAGCCTGTAATCCAGCCGAAAGGAGATCGCGCCACTGGGCATGACGCGAACATACATGCCGTCGCAATCTTGTAGATGTTCTCTTTTGGTTCAGGGCTTTAAGGGCGACGTCCGTCAGCATTCCCCGCTACCTCCTGAAAAGTACCGTCAGTACAATTTCGAGGCTCTTCGGCAGAAATTTTGTTTTATCTTCAATTCCTTAAGGCATAAAAAAATACCGTCAGAGCCTCATTGGATCTGACGGTACTTCGAAAAATCTGAGCTACCAATATGCGGAAGGTCCGTCAGCCGGTCCGTCAATCCAATCTCTGCGCACCGATTGTCGCCGAATGGGTTTATATGTGTTGTCAAATAGTTATGGCGTACAATGGCGTGTTTTCGGCGGCGTTTGAGTGGGCCTGAATCACTCCCACTCGATGGTGCCTGGCGGCTTTGACGTCACGTCGTAGACGACGCGGTTGATGCCGCGGACTTCGTTGATGATGCGGGTGGCCGCCGCGCCGAGGAAAGCCATGTCGTAGTGGTAGAAGTCGGCGGTCATGCCGTCGACGGACGTCACGGCGCGCAGGGCGCAGACGAATTCGTAGGTGCGGCCGTCGCCCATCACACCGACGGTCTGCACCGGAAGCAGCACGGCGAAAGCCTGCCAGATGGCGTCGTAGAGGCCGGCCTTGCGGATCTCGTCGAGATAGATGGCGTCGGCCTCGCGCAGGATTTCGAGCTTTTCGCGGGTGATACCGCCGGGGCAGCGGATGGCAAGGCCTGGTCCAGGGAACGGATGGCGGCCAATAAAACTTTCGGGCAGGCCGAGTTCCTTGCCCAGTGCCCTCACCTCGTCCTTGAACAGTTCGCGCAGCGGCTCGACCAGCTGCATGTTCATGCGCGCCGGCAGGCCGCCGACATTGTGGTGCGACTTGATGGTCACCGACGGGCCGCCGGTGAAGGAGACGCTCTCGATGACGTCGGGATAGAGCGTGCCTTGCGCCAGGAAATCGGCGCCGCCGAGTTTCTTGGCCTCTTCCTCGAACACTTCGATGAACAGCCGGCCGATGGTCTTGCGCTTCTTCTCGGGGTCGGACTCGCCTTCCAGCGCCGAGATGAATTTTTCCGACGCGTCGACCAGGATCAGCGGCAGATTGTNTCGGGGTCGGACTCGCCTTCCAGCGCCGAGATGAATTTTTCCGACGCGTCGACCAGGATCAGCGGCAGATTGTAGTGCTGGCGGAACATCGCCACCACGCCGGCGGCCTCGTCCTTGCGCATCAGGCCATGGTCGACAAGAATGCAGGTCAGCTGGTCGCCGACCGCTTCGTGGATCAAAAGTGCGGCGACCGATGAATCCACGCCGCCCGACAGCGCGCAGATCACCTTGCCCTTGCCGACCTGTTTGCGAATTGTCTCGACCGCATGCTCGCGATAGGCGCGCATCGTCCAGTCGCCTTCGATGCCGGCGATGTTGTGCACGAAGTTTCTCAGCAGCCTGGCGCCATCCGGCGTATGCACAACTTCCGGGTGGAACATGATGCCGTACATCTTGCGCGCGACGTTGCCGAAGATGGCGAAAGGCGAGCCTTCCGACTTGCCGAAGACTTCGAACCCCTTGGGCAGCGAGATGACGCGGTCGCCATGGCTCATCCACACCTGGTGGCGCTGGCCTGGCGCCCACAGGCCCTCGAACAGCGGGCTGTCCTTTTCGATCTCGACGAAGGCGCGGCCGAATTCGCGATGGTTCGAGCTTTCGGCGACGCCGCCCATCTGCACGCAAATGGCCATCTGGCCGTAGCAGATACCGAGCACAGGTACGCCGGCATCGAAGACGATCTGCGGCGCGCGCGGGCTGCCGATGTCCGATGTCGAGGCGGGACCGCCCGACAGGATCACGGCTTTCGGATTGATGCGCTTGAAGGCAGCTTCGGCCGATTGGAACGGCACGATCTCGGAAAACACGCCAGCCTCGCGGATGCGGCGGGCGATGAGTTGCGTAAACTGGCTGCCGAAATCGACAATCAGGACTGTATCGGGATGATTGGCTGTCGTCATGGCGAGCCTTTAGAGAAAGAAACGAGTCGGCGCAATGGGGTGCGCAACCCGACTTTCAGAGCGGCGCCGACTCTTGCCCAGGCTGCTCCTTGTGTAGCGTGCCGGAGCCGATGGCCTGTTCGAGCCGAGCGACCGCATCCGCCAGCTTCTCGTCGATGACATGCAGATATTCGGTCCAGTCGCCAACGTGGCGCAGATCGGCTGCACCGTCTGAAATGCCGCGCAGGCCGATAAGCGGGACATCGAACAACTGGCAGGCGCGCAGGCAGGCGAAGGTTTCCATGTCGACCATATCGGCGGCGATGGCGTCGTAGGCGGCGCCGGTGATGATGGCGCCGCCGGTCGACAGGCTGGCTTCTTTAATGCCCGGTATCCTGAATGATAGCGGGACGGTCACCGGCAGGTCGAGGAACGGCGTCGCGCCTTTTTCGAAGCCTAGCGGCGAAGCGTCGATGTCGCGATAGCTGACCGAGACCGCCTGGTAGATTTCCGTCTGCTCCAGTGTGCGGCTGCCGGCGGAGCCGAGCGAGACGACGAGATCGGGCAACGCCTTCTCGGATTTCAGCCATGACAGTTCGGCGCCGAGCCGCACACCTGCCTCTACCGGGCCGACGCCCGTCATCAGCGGCGTGAACAGTTTTTGCAGATGCGGACCGTACTCGGCCTGCGCCGCCATGACGAAGAGGACGTCCTTGCCACCAATTCGCGTAATTTTGGCCATCAGCCTGCTATCCCGTCACGGCCAACCACCGTCATCATCGTGCCGGTCATGGTCGCGATCAGCTTGGCCTCGCCATCGGCGGCAAAGGCGTAGGCCTGGCCGTCGGCGACGATGATGGTGCGGCCGGGCTTGGTCACCGAGCCGCGGAACAGGAAGCGTTCGCCCCGGCCGGGCGCCAGGAGATTGACCTTGAACTCGATGGTCAGCACGCCGGAATTTTCCGGCATCAGCGAGAACGCGGCGTAGCCGCAAGCCGAGTCCAGTGCGGTCGAAATCACGCCGGCATGCAGGAAACCATGCTGCTGCGTGAGTGCGGCCGAATAGGGCATTTCGATCTCGATGATGCCCGGCGTCACAAGGGTCAGCTCGGCGCCAATGGTCGCCATCGCCTGCTGGCGGGCGAACGACGCCCTGACGCGGTCCTCATAATCGGGTGCGGGTACGATCTTTGCTGCCATGGCCATCGCCCTGATTTATCTGCAAAGCTTATCGCAGACGCCTGAACGCCACGCAAATGCTTTTGCTGCACTGCAGCAAAGCACTCAGTTCAACAGGAGCAGCGACGCGTTGAGCAAGGTGGCGAAGGCCACCCATAGGGAATAGGGCGCAAACAGCCAGCCGGAAACCCGATCGCGGTTCCACACCGTGGCTATGAACAGCGCAATGCTGGCGAGAAGAGCCAGGATCACGACCAGTGCCGGCCCCACCAGTTTGGCGCCGAAGAAAGTCGGCGACCAGGCGAAGTTCAGAACAAGCTGGAGGGCCCAGATCTTCATCGCGGCGCCTGCTCGTTCCCGCTCCCATGTCCGCCAGCCGGCTACGGCGATCAGGACATAAAGGAGCGTCCAGGCCGGCGCGAAGACCCAGTTGGGCGGGTTGAAGGGCGGCTTGGCGAGCGAGGCATACCATTCACCCGGCAACGTCGCATAGCCGATCAACAGGCCGCCGCCGAGCACCAGAATGAGGAAAAGCAGAGGCGACACATATCTTTGCAAGAATTCTACCCCGTCTGGCGGCCGACGCCGCGCATCTGCAACTGGCGCTATGTCAGCCTGTCAATCGCAGCGTCAATTCGCCCGACGCAGCGCACAGAAATGGAACCCGTCGGTGCCGCTGAGCGCCGGCGACAGCGAGATATCGCTTGTCTTGCCGATCCGGGCGGCCGCTGCGTGACCGGGGAAGCTGGCATCCCAGAGCGCGCGATGATCGACCGGGACAAAGCCCTTGTGCCGCTCGCGGAAGGCAGCGATCTGCTCGCCATTCTCCTCGTCGAACACCGAACAGGTGATGTAGACCAGCAGGCCGCCCGGTTTGACATAGGCCTTGGCCGCGTCGAGGATCGCCGACTGCTCGCCCTTGCGGGCATCGAGCTGTCTTTGCGTCAGCCGCCATTTGGCGTCGGGACGGCGCCGCCAGGTGCCGCTGCCGGTGCAGGGCGCATCGACCAGCACAATGTCCATATGGCCCACGAGGGGGCTGAGTTCAGCCGGCTTGGTGACGACCTGCACGTTGCGGTTTTCCGAACGGCGGAGGCGGTCGAAGATCGGCACCAGTCGCGCCTTTTCGGCATCATGGGCGAAGACCTGGCCTTTGTTGGCCATCGCCGCAGACAGCGCCAGCGTCTTGCCGCCGGCGCCGGCGCAGAAGTCGAGCACCTGCATGCCGGCCTGCGCGCCGGCAAGGGCGGCAACGATCTGCGAACCCTCGTCCTGGACCTCGAACCAGCCTTTCTGGAAGGCCGGCTCGGCCTGTACGTTCGGGTGCCTGCCGTCGCCGTCGATGGGCGGGATGCGAATGCCTTGCGGCGCGATAGCAGCCGGTTTGGCGCCAGTGTCGGCGAGTTCGGCCAGCACTTTGGCGCGGTCGGATTGCAGCGTATTGACCCTGATGTCGAGCGGCGGGCGGGTCGCCAAAGCCGCCCCTTCCGCAACCCAGTCTGCGCCAAAGGATCGTTCGAAGAGCGGCGCGCACCAGTCGGGTATGTCCGCCCGCACCGCCTCCGGCGCGTCTTCAGGCCGGCGCTCGGCCAGCGCCTGCAACTCGGCGGCGCTGAGCAGCGGCGGCGCGAACTTGTCACCCTGGAGCGCATCGTTGAGCGATTGCGGCGTCTGGCCCCATTCGATGAGCAGCGCGCCGAAGCCGATGGTGCGGGGCGTGTCTTCACCTAAAAGCCAGCCGGCGGAACGTTTGTGGCGCAGCGCGTCGTAGACGATGTTGCCGATCGCCGCGCGGTCGCCGCCGCCCGCAAAGCGATGCGACAGGCCCCAATCTTTCAGCGCATCGGCCACCGGCCGGTGGCGCCGGCCAATGTCGTCCAGCACTTCAATGGCTGCCGCCAGCCGTCCGCCCAGTCGCATTCGTCATTCCATCTATCGAGCACAGTATCTTTCGGCCTGCTCTTAGAGCGTTTCGCGTCGAGATTGAACCCCGCTTGAATTTCGCGGCGACGAGGCCTTCCGCTCGCGGCCGACGATTTTCCCCGCCGGCAAATGTCCGCCCGCCGGCGATAACAAATCTCAAATATATGCAAGGTCTCTAATGTTGGTAACTGGCCGCCGTAAGCACGATCTGTGGCGCAATTGCTCTGCTTTCCAAGCTTTTGCGTTGGGAATACTCTTTGCGCCATGATTCGCGGCGCGGAAAAGCGGACCGACGGATCGATACGAGGAGAGGGCAATGAAAACGTATCTTGCGGAAGTTCTAGGGACATTTCTATTGGTGTTTATCGGCACGGCGTCGGTGGCGACGGGTGGCTTTCTCGCCGACTTGCCGCTGGGCCAGGAAGCCATCGGCCTGGCGTTCGGCATCGGCCTGATTGCGGCGGCTTACGCGGTGGGTCCCATCTCAGGCGCACATCTCAACCCGGCCGTCACGCTCGGCGTCTTCCTTGCCGGCCGGCTGCCGGCCAAGGGTGTGATTCCTTACTGGATCGCGCAGATCATCGGCGCCATTCTGGCCTCGCTGGCGCTGTGGATCATCGTCTCCGGCCAGACCGGCGGGCACACCACCGGTTTCGGCGCCAATGGCTGGGACGTGGCGAAATGGGGGACGAGTTCGGCCTTCCTGTGGGAGCTGATCGGCACCTTCACCTTCGTCACCGTCATCCTCGGCGTCACCGCCGAGAAGCACTCGACGGCGTTCGCCGGCCTGGTCATCGGCCTGACGCTGGCCGGACTGCACTTCGCAATGATCCCGGTGACCGGCACCTCGCTCAATCCGGCGCGTTCGATCGGCCCGGCGCTGTTTACCGGTGCCGCAGCCCTCAGCCAGCTCTGGCTGTTCATCGTTGCGCCGCTGATCGGCGGCGCAATCGCTGGCGTCGTCGCCAAGGCACGCATCTTCGAAAAGGACTGATTTCGAAGCCTGCGAAAACGAAGGGCGCGGGCCTCGGCCCGCGCCCTTCGTTTGGGAGGTTGTATCAGGCAGCGATGTCGAAACGGTCGGCGTTCATCACCTTGGTCCACGCCTTGACGAAATCGCCAACGAATTTCTGCCCGGCATCCGCCGACCCGTAGACCTCGGCCAGCGCGCGCAGCTGCGCATGCGAGCCGAAGATCAGGTCGGCGCGTGTGGCGGTCCACCTGACTGCCCTGGTCTTGCGGTCGCGTGCTTCATAGACCTCATGCGAGCCCGGCTCGGAGGCCGGATCCCAGATGGTGCTCATCGAGAGCAGGTTGACGAAGAAGTCGTTCGTCAGCGTGCCCGGCCTGTCGGTCAACACACCATGCTTCGAGCCGCCGGTGTTGGCGCCGAGCACGCGCAGGCCACCAACCAGCACCGTCATCTCCGGCGCCGTCAGGTTGAGCAGTTGCGCCCGGTCGACCAGCATGGCTTCGACCGACATCGGCGGTTTGCCCCTGACATAGTTGCGGAAGCCGTCAATTTTCGGCTCGAGCGCCGCAAAGGAATGGACGTCGGTCTGCGCCTGCGAGGCGTCGGTGCGGCCGGGCGTGAGGGGAACCTTCACCGCATTGCCGCCATCCTGCGCCGCTTTCTCGACCGCGGCGACGCCGCCGAGCACGATGAGGTCGGCCAGCGAGACCTTCTTGCCGCCTGCGTTGAACTCGTTCTGGATGGCTTCGAGCTTCGCCAGCACGGTGGCCAGTTCGACAGGCTGGTTGACCTCCCAGTCCTTCTGCGGCGCCAGACGAATGCGCGCGCCATTGGCGCCGCCGCGCTTGTCGGAGTTGCGGAAGGTCGAGGCCGAGGCCCAGGCGGTCGAGACCAATTGCGAAACGCTGAGGTCCGAAGCCAGGATCTTGGCCTTCAGCAATGCGATATCCTGGTCGCTGACCAGCTCATGGTCGACGGCCGGAACCGGATCCTGCCAGATCAGCTCTTCCTTCGGCACCAGCGGGCCGAGATACCGCACGACCGGCCCCATGTCGCGATGGGTGAGCTTGTACCAGGCACGGGCGAAGGCATCGGCGAACTGCTCCGGATGCTCGTGGAAGCGGCGCGAGATCTTCTCATAGGCCGGGTCGGCCCGCAGCGCGAGGTCGGTGGTCAGCATTGCCGGCGCATGACGCTTCGAGGGATTGTGCGCGTCCGGCACCGTAGCCGCGCCAGAGCCGCCCTTCGGCGTCCACTGATGGGCCCCGGCCGGGCTCTTGGTCAGCTCCCATTCGAAGTTGAAGAGATTGTCGAAGAAGTTGTTGCTCCACTTGGTCGGCGTCGTCGTCCAGGTAACTTCGAGGCCGGACGTGATCGCATCGCCGGCAATGCCGGTGGCATGCTTGCTCGACCAGCCGAGGCCCTGCGCCTCGATGCCCGCGCCTTCCGGCTCGGCGCCGACCAGTGTTGCATCACCGGCGCCATGGGTCTTGCCGAAGGTGTGGCCGCCGGCGATCAGCGCCACGGTTTCCTCATCGTTCATTGCCATGCGTCCGAAGGTCTCGCGGATGTCGCGGGCCGAGGCCAGCGGATCCGGCTTGCCGTTCGGCCCTTCCGGGTTGACGTAGATCAGGCCCATCTGCACCGCGCCGAGATGGCCGTGCAACTCACGGTCGCCGGAATAGCGCTTGTCGTCGAGCCACTTGGTTTCCGAACCCCAGTCGACATCCTGCTCGGGCTCCCAGACATCGGCGCGGCCACCGGCAAAGCCAAAGGTCTTGAAGCCCATCGATTCCAGCGCGACGTTGCCGGTGAGAATCAACAGGTCGGCCCAGGAGATCTTGCGGCCGTATTTCTGCTTGACCGGCCACAGCAGCCGGCGCGCCTTGTCGAGATTGGCGTTGTCCGGCCAGCTGTTCAGCGGCGCGAAACGCTGCTGGCCCGCACCGGCGCCACCCCGGCCGTCGCCGATGCGATAGGTGCCGGCGCTGTGCCAGGCCATGCGGATGAACAGCGGCCCGTAATGGCCGAAATCGGCCGGCCACCAATCCTGCGAATCCGTCATCACCTTGTGCAAATCCTCGATCACCGCGTCGAGGTCGAGCGTCTTGAACTCCGCGGCGTAGTCGAAAGCTTCGCCCATCGGGTCCGAAAGGCTCGACTGCTGGTGGAGAACGCCGATGTCGAGCTGGTTCGGCCACCAGTCGCGGTTGGTCCTGGCGGAGGTTCCATGCGCGACCGGGCATTTGCCGGCGCTGTTGTCGTCGGTCATCGCGTCCATCTTGGCCTCCGAATTGCTGATTTATGTGTTGTTTTTTCCGGGCCGGCCGGGAGCCGCGCCACTCTGGAATGGTTCCAGACTAAGCCGTCTCTTCGATAAAAACAAATTGCCTTTCCTGTTTGTTGCGATAGGCTTTCCTTATGATTGGCTTGACCGTGCGGCAGATGCAATACTTCGAGGCTTTGGCGCAAACGCTGCATTTCGGCCGCGCCGCAAAACTTGCCGGCGTCAGCCAGCCGGCGCTGTCCGCGCAGATCGCCGAGATGGAGCAAAGGCTGAACTGCCGGCTGTTCGAGCGCGGCGGCAAGACGGTGCGGATGACGGANCAGATCGCCGAGATGGAGCAAAGGCTGAACTGCCGGCTGTTCGAGCGCGGCGGCAAGACGGTGCGGATGACGGAAGAGGCGGAAGCGCTGCTGCCACGCATCGAGCGCATCCTGCGCGACATCAGTGATGTCGAGACGACGGCCCGGCGCGGCCGCCCGGCCATGGAAGGCCGCTTCCGGCTGGGCATCATCCCGACCGTGGCACCCTATCTGCTGCCGCATGTATTGCCGGAACTGAAACGGCATTTTCCGTCCCTGCAACTCGAACTGCGCGAAGCAGTCACCGCATCGCTAGTCGAGGACACGGCAACCGGACGGCTCGACGCCTTCATCGCCGCGCTGCCGCTCGACCAGCCCGGCCTGGTCACCGAAGAA
This sequence comes from Mesorhizobium sp. LSJC269B00, assembly GCF_000502815.1. Taxonomy (NCBI): domain Bacteria; kingdom Pseudomonadati; phylum Pseudomonadota; class Alphaproteobacteria; order Hyphomicrobiales; family Phyllobacteriaceae; genus Mesorhizobium; species Mesorhizobium sp. LSJC269B00. The sequence continues at coordinate 114,184 of NZ_AYVN01000002.1, read as the reverse complement.
CTGTTCGCCGACCGCTTCTTCCTCGCCGTGCCAGCCGGAGATCCAGCCTTCGCCTCGCCACCGGTGCCGCCGGAAAGCCCGGCGCTGGAGCGGCTGATGCTTTTGGAGGAAGGCCACTGCCTGCGCGAACAGGCGCTCGCGCTCTGCGGCAGCGTGCGCCCGGTGGCAATGGCAAGCTATGGCGCCACCAGCCTGACGACGCTCTTGCAGATGGTAGCGCATGGTCTCGGCGTCACGCTCATCCCCGAAATGGCGGCAAGGCCGGCCAGCGCCATGCCGGACCTCAAGATCGTGCCGTTCCAGGAGCCAATGCCGCAACGCACGATCTGCCTGGCCTGGCGCCGCAATAAGGTGCGGCATGATGAGTGCGTCGAGTTGGCGAAGATCATTCGCGGGCTGGGTGGGGTGGTGATGGGGGTGTGAGTCGTTCGGGTCTTGGATGTCGCCTTGGGAACCCCGAAAAGCTCAAATCAGGCGCGTTCGAGAATACCCGCCTTGATGGCTGGTCGCCAGATCGCACCAAAGCCTCAAGGGATAAATACCAGAAATACATACGTAAAAAACACAACGGCATGGACGATTCCGGTCAGGAAGGTCGTCCTTTCGTTGCTAAAGCTTACGCCGCATATGAAAAGCGCTAAAACCAAAAGTACTGCGTCAGCTTCCGGGAGCCCCAGGGTTAAGCCTCGTCCCGTAAGCAGGCTGGCTGCTGCGACCGCAGGTATCGTCAAGCCAATCGTGGCGCAAGCCGAACCCATTGCGACATTCAGGCCGCGCTGCAGCTCATTGTTGAGTGAAGCACGAACCGCCGAAATGGCTTCCGGCATCAAAACCAGACCCGCGATCATTGCCCCCACAATGCTGTCAGCCTGGGTCACCTGATAAGCAACGAGCGCATTTTCAACACTTGCGGCGACCTGCTCGGCGAGCATGACAATTCCGATCAGTCCGATTATCAGGAGCAGAGCGCTGGAAGAGATGCTTTTGTGAGGGGCGGTTCGCGCCGAAAGGTCGTGTGCCAGTCCTTCGATGAAGTCGTCCCGGTGCCGGACGGTTTGCGCGAACACAAAACTTGCATAGAGCAGCACGGAAAGTACGCTCACAAGGCCAAGCTGAGCTGCCGAAAATGTGCCGGGATCGGTGGTCCGTGTATAGGTCGGCAGGATAAGCGTCATGACGGTCAGTGCGGCCAGAACCGCCAGATATGCGCTTGTCCCTTGCCGGACAATTGCCTGCTTGCGATGACGCCAGCCGCCAAACGTGAGACACGTCCCCACAACGCCGGTGGAGGCAATCATCACCGTCGAGAAGACGGACTCACGTGCAAGCGTGGGGTTGTTCTCTCCATGCAGCATCATGGAAACGATGATCGACACCTCGATTGCCGTCACGGCAAAAGTCAGCACCAATGTGCCGTAGGGTTCCCCCACACGGTGGGCCACCGCCTCGGCGTGATCGAGCACCACGAAAATAGTGATGAACATGATCGCACTCGAGAGCGCTCCGACGAGAATCCTGACGCTCGGCGAACCTTCGTCCATCGATAGCCCGCTGACTCTGACCGCAACGGCCAGTGCCAGCGCGGCCAAAGGCATCGCATAGGAAGTCGCTGATCGTGCGAAACCAGTCATTCAAGCCCCAATGCGTTCGGCGAACCTTGCGGAAGCCTGTCGAGCACCCCAATGTCGTTTCGAAGCGGGCAATCCCGTCCCCCGGCGTTCAACCCTCAAGCCGTCTTCTGCACCACCAGCCCCAGTTCCTCCACCATCGCCTCGCGCATCAGAAACTTCTGCGGTTTTCCCGTCACCGTCATGGGCAGTTCGGTGCGGAAGCGGATGTAGCGGGGGATTTTGTAGTGGGCGATCTGGCCGGCGCAGAAATTCTTGATCTCCTGCTCGGTGGCGATCTGGTTGGGCTTCAGCACGATCCAGGCGCACAGCTCCTCGCCATATTTGGCGTCGGGAATGCCGAACACCTGCACCTCCTTGACCTTGGGATGGCGGTAGAGGAATTCCTCGACCTCTCTGGGATAGACGTTTTCGCCGCCGCGGATGACCATGTCCTTGACCCGGCCGACAATGTTGCAATAGCCCTCGGCGTCGATGGTGGCGAGATCACCGGTGTGCATCCAGCCGTCGGCGTCGATCGCCTCGCGGGTTTTTTCCGCGTCGTCCCAGTAGCCTTTCATGACGGAATAGCCGCGGGTGCACAGCTCGCCCGGCGCGCCGACGGCGACGGTGGCGCCCTCGGCGTCGATGGCCTTGACCTCGACATGCGGATGGATGCGGCCGACAGTGGAGACGCGTTTTTCCAGCGGATCGTCGACGCTGCTCTGGAACGAGACCGGGCTGGTCTCGGTCATGCCGTAGGCGATGGTCACCTCTTCCATATGCATCAGCGTCACCACCTTCTTCATCACCTCGATCGGGCATGGTGAGCCCGCCATGATGCCGGTGCGCAGGCTGGAGAGATCGAAGCTGGTGAAGTCGGCGTGGTCAAGCATGGCGACGAACATGGTCGGCACGCCGTAGAGGCCGGTGCAGCGTTCCTGCGCCACCGCCTTCAGCGTCGCGCCGGCGTCAAAACCCTCGCCAGGAAACACCATGGTCGCGCCCTTGGTGACGCAGCCCATCGTGCCCATCGACATGCCGAAGCAGTGGTAGAGCGGCACCGGGATGCAGAGCCGGTCGTCGACGGTGAGCTTGATCGCAGCGGTGACGAAATTGCCATTGTTGACGATGTTGGTGTGGGTCAGCGTCGCGCCCTTGGGCGCGCCCGTCGTGCCTGATGTGAACTGGATGTTGATGGCCTCGCCCGGCTTCAGCCCTTCGGAGATGCGGTCGAGGCTGTCATGCTCGTCGCGGCCGGCCATCGACAGCACATCGGCGAAATTGAACATGCCGGGCGAGTTGTCGTCGCCCATGCGGATGACGATCTTCAGCGTCGGCAATTTCTGCGCCTTGAGCTTGCCGGGGGTGGCCTTGGCGAGCTCCGGCGCCAGCGTCTCGATCATGCCGAGATAGTCGGAGGTCTTGAAACTGGCGGCGGTGACCAGCGCCTTGCAGCCGACCTTGTTGAGGGCATATTCCAGCTCCGTCAGCCGGTAGGCCGGGTTGATGTTGACCAGGATCAGGCCGATGCGAGCGGTGGCGAATTGGGTGACCAGCCATTCCCAGCGGTTGGGCGACCAGATGCCGACACGGTCGCCTTTTTCGAGGCCGAGCGCCAGGAAGCCGGCGGCGAGCGTATCGACCGTGTCCGACAATTCGCTCCAGGTGAAGCGCTTGTCCTGGCCGACGAAGACGGCAGCATCCTGCGTGGCGTATTTGCTGACCGTGCCGGAGAAAAGCTGAGGGATCGTCTTGTCGAGCAGCGGCACCGAACGGTCGCCCGACACATGTGCCCGGCCGTCGAGCGGAGCGATGAAAGCCCTGCCGCGCCCGCGCAGATTGGTGGCGTTCTTGAGCTCGTCGAGATTGATCGCCATCGCCGTTTCCTCCCGGGATATGGCGAGCCTATCAGCCTGATGGGATGGTGGAAAGTAGAGGCGGTTCCCCTCCCCCTCGCGGGGAGGGTGCCTCGCGAAGCGAGGCGGGTGGGACCCTCGGCGAAGTGCTCGACTTCCTTGCTCACGGTCGACCCGGCTTGGGTCGTCTCGCGTCGAGCACTGCCGGAGCGACCCCACCCTCCATCCGCCTTTGGCGGCTGTCCACCCTCCCCTCAAGGGGGAGGGAGCGCGCTCGTCTTCGCGGCTATTTCCCGCACTAGCGCCTCATCCGCAGCAGCACGATCTTTCCTGGCAGCCACGAGGCAGGCCTGCGACTTCAGCACAACCCCATCGGCCAGCACCTTGAGATGGTTGGCGCGTAGGGTCGAGCCGGTGGTGGTGATGTCGACGATGACATCGGCAAGGCCTGCCGCCGGCGCGCCTTCGGTGGCGCCGAGGCTTTCGACGATGCGGTAAACCTGGATGCCGTGCTTTTGCGAGAAGAATTGTTGCGTCAGCCGCCAATATTTGGTTGCGATCCTCAGCCGCCTGCCGTGGCGCTGGCGGAAATCGGCGGCGACATCGTCGAGATCGGCCATGGTATCGACGTCGAGCCAGATGCCGGGCACCGCGACCACGACATCGGCATGGCCGAAGCCGAGGCGAGCGACGATTTCGGCGCGCGCCTCCCAGTCGGCGAGGTTTTCGCGCAGCAGATCCTCGCCGGTAATGCCGAGGTCGACTGAACCTTGCCCAATCTCGCCGGCGATTTCGGACGCCGACAGGAACGCGACCTCGATGCCCTCGGCGCCGTCGATGCGGGCGCGGTACTGGCGCTCATCGCCGGGCAGGCTGACGGCGAGTCCGGCTTTGGCCAACACTTCCAGCGCCTGCTCCTTGAGCCGGCCTTTCGATGGGATCGCCAGCGTGATCATTGCGGCTCTCCCCGCAGCGCTTCGATGCGGTCGAGCCAGACGGAGAAGCCGACGCCGGGGATCGGCGTCTTGGCGCCGAGCAGGGTCAGCAGCCGGTCGTAGCGACCGCCGCCGGCCAGCGGCCGCTCGCCACCAAGTGCTGCGATCTCGAAGACGATGCCGGTGTAGTAATCCAGCGGACGGCCGAAGGCAGCGTCGTAGCGGATCGTCTTTGCAGGCAGGCCATGTGCCTCGATGGCTTTGGCGCGGGCGGCGAATTTTTCCAGCGCCGCGCCCAGCGAAAGCCCGGCAGAGGCCGCAAAACTTTCGAGCGCAGCACTCGCGCCGTCGAGCGGCACGTCGATGGCGAGAAAATCCCTGAGCGCCGCAAACGCTTCGTTCGACAACCGCACGCTGCGCAATTCGGCCTTTTCGATCAGCCGCCGGGCAATGTCGACTGGCGCGCGTCCGCCGGATGCCAAAAGGCCGGCCTCTTCCATGCCGCCGGCAATGTGGGCGGAAAGCGCTTCGAGATCGCCATCGAGCACCAGGGCCGCGACTTCGCCGTCAAGCTCACCGTTGCGTGGCGGGTTGGCGAGATCGGACAACGCTGCCTGCAGCATCGGCGCCGAACCGAAGGCACGCGCAAGTCGCATGCGCCAGCCGCGCGGCAGGCCGAGGGCCGCCAGCACCGCCTCGAAGATGGTCTGGTCGCCGAGCGTGATCGCAAGAGGTTGCGCCGGCAGCACCAGCTGCAGCAGCGCATGCGCATCGACCAGCGAACGCGCATCGGCCTCGGCCGTATCGCGGTCACCGAGATCCTCGATGCCGGCCTGAAAGAACTCGTTGCCGCCCTCGCGGCGCTGGCGGAACACTTCGCCGATGTAGGAATAGCGACGCGGCGTGCCCGCCTGCGAGGCGATGTGGTCGAGGCAGACGGGGATGGTGAATTCGGGCCGCAGACACAGCGTCCTGCCGGTCTCGCTTTCGGTGAGAAAGATGCGGCGGCGCAGATCCTCGCCGGCCATATCGAGGAATGGGTCGGCCGGCTGCAGCACCGCGACCTCAACCGCATGGGTGTTGCGGGTGGCGAAGAGCTTAGTGATTTCGGATGCGATGGCGGGATAGCGAGTCATCGGCTGGTTGGGTGCGAGGCACCCCCCTCTGGCCTGCCGGCCATCTCCCCCTCAAGGCGGGAGATTGGCAGCTTTAGCGTCGGATCGTTTCCTGCAGCGATGAAGATTTGCGAAAGCGCCGATGACATCCAATCTCCCCCCTTGAGGGGGAGATGGCCGGCAGGCCAGAGGGGGGTGTTCAAGCGCCACCCTTCGCACGGTCGGCCGCCTGCGCCGCCAGAATCTTCTTCACCTCGGCGACCAGCTCGCTCTCCGCCACGGTCACCTGCGCTGGCCTTGCGGCCCGCCATTCGGCGTTGTCGGTGATCTCGGCCGACATGCGTGCGCCTTCGATCAGATCCTTGATCTGCAGCTCGCCCTTGGCGCGCTCGTCCCCGCCCTGAATGATGGCAACCGGGCTGCCGCGGCGGTCGGCATATTTCAACTGCGCCTTCATGCCGGCGCCGCCGAGATACATTTCGGAGCGGATGCCGGCCGCGCGCAGGCCGGCCACCATCTTCTGGTAGCGGCCGAGGCTTTCGGTATCCTTGTCCATCACCAGCACGACGACCGGCGCGATCACGTCTGTGGTGTCCAGCTTGCCGAGGTTCTTCAGCGCCGTCATCAGGCGGGAGACGCCGATCGAAAAGCCGGTAGCCGGCACCGGCTCGCCACGGAAGCGCGAGACCAGCCCGTCATAGCGGCCGCCACCACCGACCGAACCGAAGCGCACGATCTGGCCGTCTTCGTTGGGGATTTCGGCCAGAAGCTCGGCCTCGAAAACCGGGCCGGTGTAGTATTCGAGGCCACGCACGACGGAGCGGTCCATGGCGATACGATCTTCGCCGTACCCTGCCGCCCTGACCAAGGCTTCAATCGTGGAGAGCTCGCCAACGCCTTCCTGATAGATCGCGTTCGCATCGACATTGGAATCCTGGCGGGCCTGTTCCCTCGCTGTCGCGAGAAGAACGGCCTCGGCTTGCGCCTCATTCAGTCCGGCACCCTTGGCAAAGTCACCCTCGCCTTCCTTGCCGCCATCCCAGCGCCCCGGACCAAGCAGCAGTCTCACGCCTTCCGGTCCGAGCTTGTCCAGCTTGTCGATCGCGCGCAGCACCGTCAGCCGACGCCCTGCATTCTCATCGCCGCCAAGGCCGATCGCTTCCAGCACGCCATCGAGCACCTTGCGATTGTTGACGCGGATGACGTAGTCGCCGCGCTTGATGCCGAGCGCTTCCATCACGTCGGCCATCATCATCGCCATTTCAGCATCAGCCGCGACGCCCGGTGTGCCGATGGTGTCAGCGTCGAACTGCATGAACTGGCGGAAGCGGCCGGGGCCGGGCTTTTCGTTGCGGAACACCCAGCCGGAGCGGTAGCTGCGATAGGGCTTCGGCAGTCGCTCAAAATTCTCGGCGACATAACGCGCCGTCGGCGCGGTCAGGTCGTAGCGCAACGACAGCCACTGCTCGTCATCGTCCTGGAAAGAAAATACGCCCTCATTAGGCCGGTCCTGGTCGGGCAGGAATTTGCCCAGCGCATCGGTGTATTCGATCAGCGGCTGGTCGGCCGGCTCGAAACCATAGAGCTCATAGACCGAGCGGATCGTCGCCATCATCTTCTCGACGGCGCGGATGTCTTCCGCACTGCGGTCGGCAAAGCCGCGCGGCAGCCGCGCTTTCGTCTTTTCCGATTTGTCGGCCATGGGATGGGTCTTTTCGCTTAGTAATCGATGACTTGTTTGGAGTGGGCGTGTCCTAACCGAAGCGGCTTTGTGCGGCAAGGGTTTGCGCTTTTTCCTTCTCCTCCGAAACAAAACGCACCAAAAGGAAACAATTCCGCCATCGGCGCGGCATCGTGCCGACACAATCAGAGCCGATAAGCGCGCCGAAACAAAGGGTTGGGGCCATGACTGCGGCACACAAGTTCGACATCAGAGACGACGGCTTGCATGAAGTCCGGCTGCGGCCGGCCGAGAGCCGTGCGCAGGTGACGGCGAGCCTCGGTCCGTTTGAGGTCACCGCCGACGAGCGCAAGGGTTCCACCATGCGCGAGGCGCTGATGACCGGATTGCTGGTGATTTATCCGGCCTTTGCGGCACTGGCGGCGATTGTGGCGGGATTGTTCCTGACTGGCGCCAGCGGGACGTGAGTTCCTTACCCTCCCCTTGTGGGGAGGGTCGACGCGTAGCGTCGGGGTGGGGGTGCGGCGCCAAGATACCCCCACCCGCGCCTTCGGCGCGACCTCTCCACAAGGGGGAGGTAGGGGGACAGCGCCCTACTTCGGCCTCTTAAAGGCCTTGCGTTCCTTCTCCACCTGCTCCCGGCAAACACACCCCTCGAGATGGTCGTTGACCAGGCCCATCGCTTGCATGAAGGCATAGACCGTCGTCGGTCCGACAAAGCTCCAGCCGCGCTTTTTCAACTCCTTCGAAATCCTGATCGAGACCGCTGTCGTCGGGTTGGCCCGCAGGTGGGCGAGGTCGACGATCTCCGGCCGCTCCTCCGACCCCGGCTCGAACTTCCAGAACCAGGCGGCCAGCGAGCCGAATTCATCCACCATTTCGCGCGCGCGTTTGGCGTTGTTGATGGTCGAGACGATCTTGCCGCGGTGGCGGATGATGCCGACATTGGCGACCAGGCGCTCGACATCCTCGTCGGTGAAGGCAGCGACCTTGTCGAAGTCGAAACCGGCGAAGGCCTCGCGGAAATTCTCGCGCTTGCGCAGAATGGTCAGCCAGGACAGGCCGGACTGAAAGCCTTCCAGGCAGATTTTTTCGAACAGCCTGCGGTCGTCGGCGACCGGCCGGCCCCATTCATGGTCGTGGTAGTGCAGATAGTCCGGCAGATTGCCGTGCCAGAAGCAGCGCGTGATCCCGTCGGAGCCGGTAAGCAGTCCGGTGTTGTCTTGCGCCATGGCCAATCCATCCGTTAACGCGCTTTCGCGCTGCATTTACCGCGGCTTTACCAGATTCCTGAACCCGGCGGTAACCACACCAAAAGGTTTACTGACAAAGCGGCATTTTACGCATTCCGATTCATGTTTCGGTTGCCGCTTCGCGCCAAGGATCGCGCAACCGGGGGCAAGTTCCGCCTCCGTCCGTTCGACGATCAAGGTGCGTTCCGATGAAGATCTTTTTGCGTTCCGTGCTCGGCGCCGTGGCCATTCTGGCCGCCGGCGTCACCTCCTCTGCCGCCAACGACCGCTATGCCGACAGGCCGCCGGTGATGGTGAGCCCCGACCTTTCCGCACCCTGGGTGCTGCAGCTTGGCCGGGCGCCCGGCATCGTGCGGCAGAGCCGACAGGTGGTCCAGCAGCCGCGACTTCGCTATGCGCAGCCGGCGCGACCCGATCGGGTGCGCACTGCTTCCGTGCAGGCGCCGGCCAAGCGCGTGGTGATGCGGCCGCAGATCAATCCGCTCTACCTGCCGCAGGAAGTCGCCTATGACGGCCCGCAGAAGCCGGGCACGATCGTGATCGATACGACGCAGAACTTCCTGTTCCTGGTCGAGAAGAACGGCAAGGCGCGGCGCTATGGCGTCGGCACAGGCAAGCCTGGCTTCGAATGGTCTGGCACGCACAAGATCACCAACAAGCGCGTCTGGCCGGACTGGCGCCCGCCAGCGGAGATGATCAAGCGCGAGGCCGCCAAGGGCCGCTACCTCCCGACCTATCTGGCCGGCGGCGAGGAAAACCCGCTTGGCGCCCGCGCGCTCTATCTCGGCACGACGGAATACCGCATCCACGGCACCAACCAGCCATGGACCATCGGCGGCTCGGTGTCTTCCGGCTGCATCCGCATGCGCAACGAGGACGTGGTTGACCTTTACGAGAGGGTCAATGTTGGAACGACCGTGGTCGTGATATAATAGGCTACCGAATCATCTGATCCAGAAGGTTAGACCTTCAGGATCGGGAAGAGTTTGCGGGGGACGGGCCGTGTGGGGATGCGGCCAGTCAGGAAAGGGCAGCCCGGGAAACCGCGCTGCCCTTTCTCTTTGCGGCTATAGCTGAGCCAGGCTGCGCCAGAACGTCGCGCCAGGGGGATGACGGTTCGCTTTCACGCTGCCTTGCCGCATTTCCCCTGCTATAGGGACGGCCAAACTCCCCTGCGCCAAACTCCGCTGCAAAGGTCCAGCCATGTCTCCGCCAGACGATAGCCGCTATCTCCGGGGCGGCCCGGTCGCCCAGCGCATCATGGCATCCGTGCGCGAGGATGCCGCCATCGCTACCGCCGAAGGTTTTCCGCCCAAGCTGGTGTCGATCACCGTCGGCGATACCGCTGCCGTAGATGTCTATGTGCGCAACCAGCGCGCCAAGGCCGCCCTTGCCGGCATCGGTTTCGAGGAGCGGCGGTTCCCCGCCGACATCAGCGCCGGCGAACTCGAGGCGGCGATCCACGGCCTGAACGCCGACCCGCGCGTCACCGGCATCATCATCCAGCGGCCGGTGCCGGCGCATATCCCGATCAAGACGCTGCAAGCGGCGGTGCATCCACTGAAGGACGTCGAGGGCATGCATCCGGCGTCGATCGGCAATATCGTCTACAATCAGCTCGACCTCGCGCCTTGCACGGCTGCGGCCTCGGTCGAGCTGCTCAAGGAAACCGGCCTCGACCTCAAGGGGCTCGAAGTCGTCGTCGTCGGCCATTCCGAGATCGTCGGCAAGCCGATTGCCTTCCTGCTGATGAGCGAAGGCGCGACGGTGACGGTGTGCCATCACATGACGCGCTCGGTGGCGGCACATGCGCGCCGCGCCGATGCGCTGTTCGTCGCCGTCGGCAAGCCGCGGCTGATCAAGGCCGACATGGTGAAGCCCGGTGCGGCCGTCATCGACATCGGCATCAATTCCGAGATCGGCCCGGACGGCACGAGCCGCATCGTCGGCGACGTCGACACCGAGAGCGTGAAGGAAGTCGCGTCCTGGATCACGCCGGTGCCGGGCGGCGTCGGCCCGATCACTGTGGCGATCCTCTTGCGCAACACAATGGTCGCGCTCAGCCGCCAGCGCGCGCGCTACCAGGCGACGTATGGCGTGGTGGACCGGCTGGCAGCGGAATAGCTGCTTACTCGGCGGCGACCAGGTTTCCTTCGGAGACGCCCTCCGGCTTCGGACCACCATAGGCCCAGTCGAGCAGCTTGATCGTGTGCACCACCGGCAGCTTTGCAGCCGAAGCGATCTGGGTGATGCAGCCGATATTGCCTGTGGCAACGATCTCCGCGCCGGTGGCCTCGATGTTTTTCACCTTTCGGTCGCGCAGCTTCTCCGAAATCTCCGGCTGCAGGATGTTGTAGGTGCCGGCCGAGCCGCAGCACAGATGTCCCTCGCGCGGATCGCGCACGACGAAGCCGGCCCTGGCGAGCAATTCCTTCGGCTGGCGGGTGATCTTCTGGCCGTGCTGCATCGAGCAGGCGGAGTGATAGGCGACGACGGTGCCGGGTTTGCGCACCGGCTCGGGCAGGTCGAGGCTTGCGAGATATTCGGTAATGTCCCTGGCCAGCGCCGAGACCCGCGCGGCCTTGTCGGCATAGGCCGGATCGAGGCGCAGCATGAAGCCGTAGTCCTTGATCGTTGTGCCGCAGCCGGACGCGGTGATGACGATGGCATCGAGCCCGCCCTGGTCGATGGCACGCGTCCACGCATCGACATTCTGCCGGGCCGAGGCAAGGGCTGCTGCCTCGCGGCCCATATGATGGACCAGCGCGCCACAGCAGGCTTCGCCCTGCGGCACCACGACCTCGACGCCAAGCCTGGTCAGCAATGCAATCGTCGTCTCGTTGATGGCGGGGTCGAGCACCGATTGGGCGCAGCCGGTGAGGATGGCGACGCGACCTTTCTTCGTCCCCTTGCCAGCATGGACGCCGGGAGAGGCCATTGGCGAGACCGTCGGGATCGAGGCCGGTGCCAGCTTCAGCATCGCGCTGAGCGGCTTCAGGGCCGGCACCTTTTCGAACAGACCAATGAACGGCTTGCCCAGTCTCGCCAGTTTCAGCGCGGCACGAAAGCGCCCGGGATAGGGCAACACGAAGGCCAGCATTGCGCGGGTGAGCCGGTCGAGCACCGGCCGCTTGTAAGTCTCCTCTATATGGGCGCGGGCATGGTCGACCAGATGCATGTAGTTGACCCCCGACGGACAGGTCGTCATGCAGGCGAGGCAGGACAGGCAGCGGTCGATATGGGTGACGATCTCCTTGTCGGCCGGGCGGCCGTTCTCCAGCATGTCCTTGATGAGGTAAATCCGGCCGCGCGGCGAATCCAGCTCGTTGCCCAATGTCACATAGGTCGGGCAAGTGGCGGTGCAGAAGCCGCAATGCACGCATTTGCGCAGGATCTTCTCCGATTCCGCGACATGGGGATCGGCGAGCTGGGCAAGGGAGAAGTTAGTTTGCATCTCTTTTAGTCTTTAGTTTAGACGCAATTCCGGACGGAAAACCGCTTCACACTTTTCCTGGAATTGCTCTAGGCCATGCGGCCGGGATTGAGGATGGACTTGGGATCGAACTCGGCCTTGAGCCGCGCCGACAGTGCGGCCTTATGCGGCGCCTGCGGCTCGAACACCGGAACGGCGGCGCGATACGAAGGGGTGGCGCGCACCAGCGTCGCGTGGCCGCCGCGATGCTTTCTGATCAGCCCGCGCAGCAGGGCGGCCTCGGGATCGCCCTCCTCCATGCGCAGCCAGACCAGCCCGCCCTGCCAGTCGTAGAAGGCGCTGACACCGATCTGCATACGCAGCGTCAGCACCATCTGATGGGCCTGAGACGGCGCCATGGAGACGCGCCAGACCGGCTTTTCGCTACGGTCGGCGAATGGCGTGCAGTCCCTTATGTCACGCCAGAGGGTATGCGATGTCTCACCTGCGATCTCCTGCAGCGGGCCGGCATTTTTCAGCAGGGTCTTCAGCGCCTCAATGCGATAGGCGACCGATGGGCCAAACCCTTCGACGCGCAGCAGCGTTGCAGCGTCAGTGCCTAGACTGCCCCCGGCAACGCGCGCGGCGATGCGTTCGGGCAGATGGGCCGCGCTCGACACTTCGGCGCTGGAGCCGAGCGCCAGCGCCATGGCGGCGGCCGCCGCATCGTCGAGCAGGCCACGCACGGCAAGCGTGACCTCGGTCTCGGCCGCCGGCAACACCTTGAAGGTGACGTCGGTGAACACGGCCAGCGTCCCCCAGCTGTTGGCCATCAGCTTCGACAGGTCGTAGCCGGTGACATTCTTGACGACGCGGCCGCCGGACTTGAAAGCCTCGCCGCGGCCGGCAACGGCGTTGATGCCGAGGATGTGGTCGCGCGCGGCGCCCGCCTTCAGCCGGCGCGGGCCGGACAGGTTCGCGGCAAGCACACCGCCGATCGTGCCTCTTCCCTTGATGCCGCCGAACAATGGGCCGTAGTCCATCGGCTCGAAAGCAAGTTGCTGGCCGTTTTCGGCGAGCAGGCTTTCTATATCGGAAAGCGGTGTGCCGGCCTTCGCCGACAGCACCAGTTCGGCCGGCTCGTAGAGCGTGACGCCGGTGAGTTTTGAGAGATCGAGCGTGTGTTCGCTCTGCTGTGGCCGGCCGATGCGGCGCTTGGAGCCGTGGCCGATGATTTCCAAAGGTGACTCTTCCGCGGCCGCCCATTGGACGATGGAGAGGGTCTCGGCCGATGTGGTGGGAGTGAAGGTCGTCATGGCGAAGATGGGTCGAGTTCCTTCGCGCCCCCCTCTGTCCTGCCGGACATCTCCCCCTCAAGGGGGGAGATCGGAAGTCGCGTCCGATTTCGCCAATCTCCGACCTTGAAGGAAGGGTAAGGCGCGCAAGCTGCCAATCTCTCCCCTTGAGGGGGAGATGTCCGGCAGGACAGAGGGGGGTGTTCACGCGCCAACTTAGCCACTCAAAACCTCGGAATATCCGGAAACGCGACCTGCCCGCGATGCACATGCATGCGTCCAAGCTCCGCGCAGCGGCGCAGTTGCGGGAACACTTTTCCCGGGTTGAGCAGATGGTTGGGATCGAAGGCGCATTTGACGCGCATTTGTTGGTCGAGGTCGATCTGGTTGAACATCTCCGGCATCAAATCGCGCTTCTCGACGCCGACGCCGTGCTCGCCGGTCAAGACGCCGCCGACCTTGACGCAGAGCCGCAAGATGTCGGCGCCAAAACTTTCCGCCTTGTCGAGTTCGCCCGGCACGTTGGCGTCATAGAGGATCAGCGGATGCAGATTGCCGTCGCCGGCGTGGAAGACATTGGCGACGCCGAGGCCGTATTTCTCCGACAGTTCGCGCATGCCGGCGAGCACACCCGGCAATTCCTTGCGCGGGATGGTGCCATCCATGCAGTAATAGTCGGGCGAGATGCGGCCGACCGCCGGGAAGGCCGCCTTGCGACCGGCCCAGAAGCTCAGCCGCTCCTGTTCGGATTGCGAGACGCGGCATGTGGTGGAGCCGTTCCTGTAGGCGATCGCTTCGACGAGACCGATCAGGTGATCGACCTCGACGCCCGGCCCGTCGAGTTCGACGATCAGCAGCGCCTCGACATCAAGGGGATAGCCGGCGTGGACGAAATCTTCCGCGGCATGGATCGCCGGCCGGTCCATCATCTCCATGCCGCCAGGGATAATGCCGGCGCCGATGATGTCGGCGACGCATTGGCCGCCCTGCTCGCTGGTCGGAAAGCCGATCAGCAGAGCACGGGCCGTCTCTGGCTTTTTCAGGATGCGCACGGTGACCTCGGTGACGACGCCGAGCAGGCCTTCGGACCCCGTCATGACGCCGAGGAGATCATAGCCTTCCGAGTCCAGATGATTGCCGCCAAGCCGCACCACCTCGCCGTTCATCAGCACCATCTCGATGCCCAGCACATTGTTGGCGGTCAGGCCGTATTTCAGGCAGTGCACGCCGCCGGAATTTTCAGCGACATTGCCGCCGATCGAGCAGGCGATCTGGGAGGATGGATCGGGCGCATAGTAGAAGCCCTCCTGCTCGACGGCGGTGGTGATGCCGAGATTGGTGACGCCGGGCTGAGCGACGACGACGCGATCGGGATAGTCGATGGCAAGGATGCGGTTGAAGCGGCTCATGACCAGCAGCACGGCATCCTCGAGCGGCAACGCGCCGCCGGAGAGCGAGGTGCCGGAGCCGCGCGGCACGACACGGATGTTGCGGTCGTTGCAGTATTTCAGCACCCGCGACACCTGCGCCACCGTTTCCGGCAGCACCACGACCAGCGGCAATTGCCGGTAGGCGGTGAGGCCGTCGCTTTCGAAGGCGCGCATCTCATTGGTGGCGTCGACGACGCCCTCGCCCGGCACGATGATGCGCATGTCGGCGACGATCTCCGCCCGCCTTCGCATCGTGGCGTCGTCTGGCTTGGGCATGACAAGGCCGGACATCGGCGGCGTTCTCCGCTTGGCTGGTAAAAATCTTTTACCAGTTACATCTGGATGTTGCAAACACCGCATTGGGCAAAGAGCGTACTGCCAGCCTTCCGCAGCGGCAATCTGCCGCTATTCACCCTCCCCCTTGTGGGGAGGGTCGCGAACGCAGTGAGCGGGGTGGGGGTCCGCGCGACGAAAGCTCTTTACGAGCACCCCCACCCCGATCCGCTATGCGGATCGACCCTCCCCACAAGGGGGAGGGTAAAGTGCGCTCCTACTCCCCCGGATGTTTCGCCGGCTCGGAGTGCATCCGCCTCACTCGCCGCACACCCCACCAGACCAGCACGATGGCGACCGGCACCGAGGCGGCGGTGACGACTTCGGGCGCAATGGCATGGCCGAAGATCGAGGCGCCCTTGGCGAGATAGGAGATCAGGCCGACGACATAGTAGGACACTGCCGCCACCGACAGGCCTTCCACCGTCTGCTGCAGCCGCAGTTGCAGCCGGGCACGGTTGTTCATCGACGCCAGCAGATCGCGGTTCTGCTTCTCGACCTCGACATCGAC
The DNA here is from genome assembly GCF_000502815.1 of Mesorhizobium sp. LSJC269B00. Taxonomy (NCBI): domain Bacteria; kingdom Pseudomonadati; phylum Pseudomonadota; class Alphaproteobacteria; order Hyphomicrobiales; family Phyllobacteriaceae; genus Mesorhizobium; species Mesorhizobium sp. LSJC269B00. The sequence goes on along the minus strand of NZ_AYVN01000002.1, from coordinate 98,753 downwards.
CCAGGTGCGCAGCAGCGTGGTGGCGCGGGTTAGTTTGCGCGACAGGTTGGCCTGGCGCTCCTCGACCGAACGGCAGGTGCGCATGGCAGGCGCCACCCGCCGCTGCAGGAAGCCGCCCCAAGTGTCGTAGCCGGGCACGGCTTCTTCGTCCAGCGCTTCCAGCCGCTCGACAACGATGCCGTCATAGGCGCGGCTGGCGCCGAAGCGATAGAGGCTGGAGGCGGCATCGGCTTCCAGCTCGGCGGCAAGCTCGGTCAGGTCGGCGAGCAGCGTCTGGCTGTCGCGGGTTTCAGTGACCTTCATTTCCAGCGTGGTCTGCGCCAACCGGTCTTCGATGCGGCGGGCGCGGCTCGACAGGGTCAGCGCCAGCGGCAGGCCGAGCATGGCAAGCGTGCGGTAGGTCTCGACGTCGATCAGCCGCTGCGACAGCGCGCCGGTCCGCGCCGGCGTCAGGCCGCGATCAAGCACCAGGATGCGGGTCAGGCCGTCGCCGTCCTGGCGGAAATCGGTGACGATGGCCGCATTGCCGCGCTCGACCAGCGAATAGCAGAGGCTCGTCGGGTCGAAGGCCGCAATCAGCTTCTCGCTTGCCGGCGTCCATTTGCGGATCTCCAGCCTTATGCCTGAGATCACCGTTCCCGGCGGCGAGAACCCGTTGCCGAAAGGAGAATCCTCCTGCGCCCTGCCGCTTTCGGCAAGCGGCCCTTCCCAAAGATAGGTCGAGAATTCCGTATGCCGCTCCCAGCGCAGCGTGCCCTTGCCCCACTTCATGGCGTGGTGGCGGGCATGACGGTCGGGCGCCGCGATGCCGAGGCGCCGCGACAGTTCGGAGAGCACGGCCATGTCGACGCCGGAGCCGCCCTCGGTCATGAAGGCGAGTTGCACAAGCACGCGCGGCTTCTCGATCAGCGGATGCGGCCGGGCATGGACCTCGCCGATCGCGCCGGGCCGTCCCTCATGCGCGGGAAAGCCCATCACGCTGCCCTGGGCGCGCGGCTGGAATTCGAGGTTGGACGTCTCGTCCGACACGGTGGTCCCCCTGTTCTCGACCCTTCGTGTGATGGCGTCCTCTAAAGGCAATCCATGAGGCGCGTAAACACCAAAGTCTAGCATCGTAGGTCCTGCCGGCGCGACGCGCAGACCGACCCGATTGGGCGAATTGGATAAATAATTTGACCAGTTGGCGACGCTGGCTTTATCTTGCGCGACACCGGTTCAATTTCCCAGGCCCCCGTTGAGCGATATTTTCTCCAGGATCGAGCATTCGCGCACCGCCGACGAGGTGGTGCAGCAGATCGAAAGCCTGATCCTTGAAGGCGTGCTGCGCACCGGCGACCGGCTGCCGGGCGAGCGCGAGCTGGCGCGCCAGTTCGACGTGTCGCGGCCGATCCTGCGCGATGCGCTGAAGGCGCTGGAAGGGCGCGGGCTGCTGATCACCAAGGCCGGCGGCGGCACCCATGTCGCCGACGTCATCGGCCAGTTGTTCACCAAGCCGGTGACCGACCTCGTCTCCATGCACCGCAAGGCGGTGACCGACTATCTGGAATACCGCCGCGAGATCGAAGGCGTGGCGGCCGAATATGCGGCGCGGCGCGCGACAGCGGACGACATTGCGCTGCTCGACCGCATCATGGCGCGCATGGACGAGGCGCACCGCACCGGCGATTTCGACGACGAGGCGGAAATCGACGTCGAGTTCCACCATGCTGTGTGCGAATGCGCGCACAACATCATCCTCTTGCACACGCTGCGCTCCTGCTACCGGCTGCTGTCTGAAGGCGTGTTCCAGAACCGGCTTCTGGTGTTCAGCGTGCCCGGAGCGCGGGAGGCGCTGCTGGCCCAGCACCGCGCGATCTACAAAGCCGTGAAGGCCGGCGATCCCTCAGCTGCCCGCCAGGCGGCGATGGACCATATCTCCTATGTCGAGCGCTCGATGCTCGAGGCCGAACGCAGCGGCGACTGGCAGCGCGTGTCGCGGCTCAGGCTTAAGCAGCGCTCCGACGCCGACGACGGCTTCAAGACGACTGGCTAACGAGGAACCACCATGAGCGACATCCTCACCATTGCCGATCTCAAGGACCTGGCGCGCCGGCGGGTGCCGAAGATGTTCTTCGACTATGCCGATTCCGGCGCCTGGACCGAAAGCACCTACCGCGCCAACGAAGAGGACTTCCAGAAGATAAAATTCCGTCAGCGCGTACTGGTCGACATGAGCAACCGCTCGCTGGAATCGACCATGATCGGCGAGAAAGTGGCGATGCCGGTGGCGCTTGCCCCAACTGGAATGACCGGCATGCAGCATGCCGATGGCGAGATGCTGGCCGCGCAGGCGGCAGAGGAATTCGGCGTGCCGTTCACGCTGTCGACGATGAGCATCTGCTCGATCGAGGATGTCGCGTCGGTGACCAAGAAGCCGTTCTGGTTCCAGCTCTACGTGCTTCGCGACAAGGATTTCGTGCTCGACCTGATCGACAGGGCGAAGGCTGCAAAATGCTCGGCGCTGGTGTTGACGCTCGACCTGCAGATCCTGGGGCAGCGCCACAAGGATGTCCGCAACGGGCTGTCGGCGCCGCCCAAGATGACGCTGGCCAACATTGCCAACATCGCCATGCGGCCACGCTGGCTGATGGGCATTGCCGGCACCAAGCGCCGCACCTTCCGCAACATTGTCGGCCATGCCAAGGGCGTCGGCGACGTCGCTTCGCTGGCATCGTGGACGACGGAGCAGTTCGACCCGCACCTGTCGTGGAAGGACGTCGCCTGGATCAAGGAGCGCTGGGGCGGCAAGCTGATCCTGAAAGGTATTCTCGACAAGGAGGACGCGCTGATGGCGGTCGAGACCGGCGCCGAGGCCATCATCGTTTCCAACCATGGCGGGCGCCAGCTCGACGGCGCATCGTCGTCAATCATGGCGCTGGAGGAGATCGCCGATGCCGTCGGCGACAGGATCGAGGTGCATATGGACGGCGGCATCCGCTCGGGCCAGGACGTGCTGAAGGCGCTTTGCCTCGGCGCCAAGGGCACCTATATCGGCCGCCCGTTCCTGTACGGGTTGGGCGCCATGGGCAAGCAAGGCGTGACCCTGGCGCTGGACATCATCCGCAAGGAGATGGACATCACGCTGGCACTGTGCGGCAAACGGCTGGTGACCGAGATGGGCAAGGACCAGTTGCGGCGATAGGGTCTTGTTCACCGATTAGACCCTAGCCTCGCTGGATCACGGAGACGAAGCCGCCTTGACCGAGACCGGCATCCACTACCTCGACGCGCGCGCGCCCGATGGCATGCGCCTCTATGCGATCGGCGACGTGCATGGCCGGCTCGATCTGCTCGCCGCCATGCATCGCCGCATCGAGAGCGAACTCGAATACAAGCCGACCAGCGATTGGCGCGTCATCCACCTCGGCGACTATGTCGACCGCGGACCAGAGTCCAAGGGCGTCATAGACTTCCTGATCGAGGCACAGAAACGCGATCCACGGCATCTGATGCTCGCCGGCAACCACGATATCGGCTTCCTCGATTTTCTCGACGAGCCTGACCCGGAAGGGCTGTTCATCCGCTATGGCGGCGTGCAGACGGCACAATCCTATGGCGTCGACCTAGCGGGACACGCAAGCTGGTTCGGCAAGGCCGAGGCGTTACGGCGGGGACACCAGGCACTGGTCAATGCTGTACCGCAAGCCCATGTCGACTTCCTGCGGTCGCTGCAATTGTCACTGATATCAGGTGATTTCTTCTTCTGCCATGCAGGCGTCAGGCCTGACGTGCCGCTGGAGAGCCAGAGCCCGCAGGATCTGGTCTGGATACGCGACGTCTTCCACAACCATCCAGGGCTTTACCCCAAGGTGATCGTGCACGGCCACACACCGGTGCCGGAGGCGGAGGTGATGCCGAACCGCGTCAATGTCGACACGCTCGCCTGGCAGTCAGGCATGCTCAGCGCGCTCGCCGTGGACGGCGCGGACAAGCGTATCCTGACTGTGCAGGGAAAAGCGTTTTAGCGAAGCGCGGCGGTGACGCCGTAGCCGTCGACGGCCTGATGGTTGTTGGCTGCATCGGCGGAATAAATGCCGAGACCGCACAAAACGATGGCAGAGAGCATGACAAAGGACAGAAGCGCTGCTTTCACGGACGTCATCTCTAGTTGAGCTTCCTGCATCTGGGCACGAGGCGGTTACCAATGGGTTGAAACCGAGAATTCGTCTCAAAGTTTCGACGATTTCGCGCTTGTAAATCGATTCTGTATCGGCGGTGTGTCGCGCGGATCACACAAAGGTTCATCGCGGTTGCATTGCCGATGCATAGCGCGCGCCTTGTAGGATAGCGTTCGGCCACAAACCAAGGACGAAAGAAGTTGTCCCCGGCAGATTCCCCGCCGCGTGCCAATTATGCAACGGCCGCGCGTTGGCTGGGCTCAGATCGTCGCCACCCAGGCGCGGGCAATGGCCAAGCCCGCGGCGTCGGCCTCGGGGCCGTTGCGTGCCATTTCGCTGTCGAGGCGATCCTGCCAGTCGGGATGGCGATCGGCAATCAGCGGCGCGAAGGATGCGCTCCAGTCCCTCACCATCGGCTGGTCGGCCTCGAAATGGAACTGGAAGCCGTAGACGGCGCGGCCGATACGGAACGCCTGGTTCTCGGCAATTTCGCTGCCGGCAAGCCGCACCGCATTTGACGGCAGCGCGAAAGTGTCGTCGTGCCATTCGAAGATGGGGAAATCCTGGGGAAGTGCGCCAAGCACCGGATCGGTTCTGGCGTCCGGCGTCAGCGATACCTTGTGCCAGCCGAATTCCGAGGCGCCGCCGATCTGGTTCTCACCGCCGAAAGTGCGGGCAACCAACTGGCTACCCAGGCAGATACCGAGAACCGAGCGATCCTTGGCGGCGAAATCGCGGGTCAGTTCGAGCAGCGCCGGGAAATACGGGTAGTCATCGTCGGCCAGCGCATTCTGGCCGCCGCCCAGCATCACCATGGCATCGTGTCCGGTCGCGTCGTCCGGCAGCGCATCGCCCTTGTAGGGCCGGCGCAGGTCGAGATCGGCGCCGGCTTCGGCGAGCGCGGCACCAACCTGGCCAAGGCCGGTGTTGTCGTAGTTCTGGACCACCAGCACCCGCATCGCAAAACCCTGCTGACATGAAATGACGCGACGAGCGATATCATGTCGCCCGTATTGCAGCCAAGATGCGTATTCGGGAGAGAGCTATGCCACTGCAGAACCGGGTCGATCCGTTCGGCGCCATCCATGCCATATCCGAGCGCGGCCTGTTCACCGGCAATCGCGGCATCATCCACGATCCTGAGACCAAGACGCTGCTGAAAAAGCGTTGGGCCTTGCCGGCCTGGATCATCTGCGTCTGCCAATTCCGCAATGCGCGGCGCGAGCCGATGGGCAGGAACAGGCCGGGCGGCAGGGCCGGCTGGACCGAGTTGTTCTTCCTCGACGAGGTGACGGCGCTGGCCGCCGGGCACCGTCCCTGTTTCTATTGCCGGCGTGAGCGAGCCACGGATTTTGTCGGGCGTTTCGGCAAAGTCTTCGGTGTAAACGAACCGCGCGCGCCAATGGTGGACAAGCGGCTGCACAAGGAGCGGCTGGCTTCCGGCGGCAAGCCACCTGATGTCACCATGGGAGAGCTTGCCGAATTGCCGGACGGAGCGATGATCGCGGATGGCGGCTCGGCCTATGCGCTGCGCGGCGGCAACGCGCTGCCCTGGTCGTTCGCAGGCTATGGCGATGCGGCGGCCTTCGACAGCCTTGCCGGCCGGTCGCTGCGCCTGCTCACACCGGCCACGACCGTTTCGGTGCTGCGGCACGGTTTTGAACCGGTGTGGCATCGTTCCGCCGAGACTTGACGCCAGGCACCGCCTCGCCCATTCCTCGGCGATGCGCGCCAATTACAAGATGCAGCGGCTGTTCGTGCCGGACGACCTCGCGGCAGGCATCGAATTCGATGCCGGCCAGCAGCAGAGCCATTATCTCACGCATGTGCTGCGGCTCGGCGAAGGCGCCGAGATCCTGGTCTTCAACGGCCGCGACGGCGAGTGGTCGGCGGCGATTGCCACCAGGTCGAAAAGGGCGGTGCGGCTGAAGGTGCTGGCCTCGCAGAGACCGCAACCGCCCCTGCCTGACCTGATCTATTGCTTCGCGCCGCTGAAACAGGGCCGGCTAGACTATCTCGTGCAGAAGGCGGTCGAGATGGGCGCCGGCATCCTGCAGCCGGTGATCACCCAGCACACGCAAGTGGCAAAACCCTCCATCGACCGGCTGCGCGCCAATGTCGTCGAGGCGGCCGAGCAATGCGGCATACTGGCGGTGCCGGAAGTGCGCGAGGCCGAGAAATTCGAGCGCCTGCTCTCCGGCTGGGACAAGGAACGCCGGCTTATCTTCTGCGACGAGGATGCCTCGACCAACAATCCACTGCCAGCGCTGCAGGGGTTGAGGGAAAAGAAACTGGCGCTGATGGTCGGACCGGAAGGCGGCTTTTCCGACGAGGAACGCAAGATGCTGCGGGCGCTCCCCTTCGTCACCGCCATCCCGCTCGGACCGCGCATCCTGCGCGCCGATACGGCAGCGGTGGCGGCGCTTGCGGTGATGCAGGCGACGGTCGGAGACTGGTAAGAAGCGTAAAGATCAATTCCTGTTGACCTGTGGCTCAGGATTTTTCGCTTGATCGGCTGCTGACATTTCGTCCATTTAGCGCCGGCGGGCTCCGAGAGCCGCAGAGGGGGCCCCATGGCGCGCGACACAACCGATTTCCGACCAATCGAAGACATCGACGAACTGGTCGAGCATCTGGCCGAAGGCAACAAGCCGCGCGACAAGTGGCGCATCGGGACCGAGCACGAGAAGTTCCCCTTCTATGTCGACGGCAACGCGCCGGTGCCTTATGGCGGCGAGCGCGGCATCCGCGCCATCCTCGAAGGCATGCAGCAAAAGCTCGGCTGGGACCCGATCATCGATGACGGCCGCATCATCGGCCTGGTCGAGCCGACCGGACAGGGCGCGATCTCGCTGGAGCCTGGTGGCCAGTTCGAGCTGTCGGGCGCGCCGCTGGAAACGATCCACCAGACCTGCCGGGAGGGCAATGCGCATCTGGCGCAGGTACGCGAGATCGCCGAGCCGATGGGCATCCGCTTTCTTGGCCTCGGCGGCAGCCCGAAATGGTCGCTGGCCGAGACGCCGAAAATGCCGAAATCGCGCTACGAAATCATGACCCGCTACATGCCCAAGGTCGGCACCAAGGGTCTCGACATGATGTATCGCACCTGCACCATCCAGGTGAACCTCGACTTCGAAAGCGAAGCCGACATGCGCCGCAAGATGCAGGTGTCGCTGAAGCTGCAGCCACTGTCGACGGCGCTGTTTGCCAACTCGCCCTTCACCGACAGCCGGCCGAACGGGCTGCAGAGCTGGCGCGGCGACATCTGGCGCGACACCGACAACCAACGCTCGGGGCTGCTCGAATTCTGCTTCTCGCCCGAGTTCGGCTTTGCCGACTATGTCGAATGGGCGCTCGACGTGCCGATGTATTTCGTCATCCGCGACGGCCACTATCACGACATGACGCACATCACCTTCCGCCAGTTCATGGCCGGCGCTGCCCGCAATGAAGTACCGGACGGACTGCCGACCATGGGCGACTGGGCGAACCATCTGTCGACCCTGTTCCCTGACGTCAGGCTGAAGCGCTTCCTCGAAATGCGCGGCGCCGATGGCGGGCCGTGGCGCCGCATCTGCGCGCTGCCGGCCTTCTGGGTCGGGCTGCTTTATGACGAGGCCGCGCTCGACGCCGCCGAGGCGCTGACTTCGAGCTGGACCTATGAAGAAACGCTGGCGATGCGCAATGCGGTGCCGGAACAAGGCATTTCCGCGCCGTTCCGCAACACGACGCTGCGTGAGATCGGCCGCGATGTAATGACCATTTCGCGCCTTGGGCTGAAAAATCGCGGCAGGAAGAACCGCGACGGCTATGACGAGACCTCGTTCCTCAACACGCTGGACGAAGTCGTGGCGCGCGGTACCACCAGTGCCGAGGAAATGCTGTCGGCCTACCACACGCGCTGGGGCGGCTCGATCGAGCCGGTGTTCATGGAATATGCGTATTAGCGTCGCGCCTTGAGCAGCGGCAAAAGCCGCTTCAATCGAACATCGAAACGAACTAGGTTCTCCCTCGAGGATTTCCCGGAGGAGAAACCGATGCCTACCTTGTTCGACATATTGGCGCAGGCGCAGAACGGCAACGGCATGCAGGCGCTTGCCCAGCAGTACGGGCTTTCCATGCAGCAGACGCAGGCGGCTGTCACCGCTCTGCTGCCGGCCTTCTCGCAAGGGTTACAACGCAACACCGCCGATCCCTATGGGCTCGGCGCCTTCATGACGGCGATGGCGAGCGGCCAGCACGCGAAATATTTCGAGGACGCGACCAGGGCTTTCTCACCGCAAGGCGTCAATGAGGGCAATGGCATTCTGGGTCATCTGTTCGGCTCGAAGGAGCTGTCGCGCGCGGTGGCCAGCCAGGCCGCGCAGGCGACCGGCGTCAGCCAGCAGATCTTGCAGCAGATGCTGCCGGCCATCGCTTCGATGGTGATGGGCGGATTATTCAAGCAGACGACAAACCAGTTGACCGGAAGTCAGATGCAGGCCGCCGGTGGCTTCGGCGGTGGCAGCAATCCGCTCGGCGAGATCATCGAACAGATGATGCGGCAGGCGGGCGGCGGGGCACAGCCTGCGCCGCAGCCAGCACCCAATCCTTACGGTGAGAACCCGCTGGGCAAAGTGCTGCAGGACATGTTCGGCGGCGGCGCCCAACAGCCGCAAAGCCAGCCGCAACAGGCGCCCAACCCCTATGGCGACAATCCGCTGGGCAAGGTGCTGCAGGACATGTTCGGCGGTGGCGCGGCACAGCAACCGCAGGGTCGGCCGCAGCAGCCAACACAGCCGCAACAGACGCAGAGCCCTTACGGCGATAACCCGCTGGGCAAGATTTTTGAAGTGATGATGCGGCAAGGCGGTGGTGGCGGCTTCGGCCGGCCCGGTGGGCAGCCGGCGCCGCAGCAGCCGCAAGCACCCCAGCCGCGACAGGCACCGCAGGAGCGCCAGGCGCCGCAACCGCAGGCCAATCCGAGCGGCAGGCCACGCAATCCGTTCGACGATATTTTCGGCAAGATGTTCGAGACCGGCGCCCAGCAGCGCGACGACTATCAGAAGGGCGTGGAAACGATCTTCGACCAGTTCAAGCGGGACATGGACCGGCGGTAGTTGGCGGTAGTTGGGCGCTGACCTTCGCGGCTTCGGAGCAAGGAACGAAGCGAGCGGCGCAGACCGCACGATGACGACGGAGCTTTAAAAGAAAAGCCCGGTCCTGGAGGAGGACCGGGCCAGTGTGCAGGCTGGCCGGCGGGGAACCGGCAGGGAGTGGGGAGCCTGCTATACTCGTTGGTCGCGGCGAGCCTGAGAAAGGTTCACGGCAACCGAAACAATGCGCCCGATATCACGCTATCTGGCGGGCGAGATCTTCGATCGTATCGGCACGATCGCTCGCAATCGCACGCAGCTTCACGGTCGGATCGGCGCCGAACGGCACATCGATGGCGACATGGAGGTCCGCGCGCGTCAGGCCGATATCGGCGAGTTCGGCGTCCGACATCTCGCCGAGGCGATAGAAGGCCCGGCGATTTTTCCAGGCCTGGTAGGCATTGAGAAGGGTGTTGGCCACGCGCGTCGCAACGGCCGGACGCGAGGTGATGCGCGAGGTCTCGGTGGCGAAATCAAACGTGGTCATGTCGGTCTCCTTCAGACTCGAACTGGACAAGACCAGGCGATCGGCGCTGGGGACAGCGGCCGTTCCGGTCTCGATTCACATGCTTTCATGTGGACAATGTGAATTTGCCACGCACCGATTGATTAATCCAACGAATGTTTCTAATCTTTAGCATCAACGCTAGTGATGGATTGGACCGATGAAAGCGCCACTCGATCTCGACCAGTTGCAGACCTTCATCTCGATTGCCGATACCGGCAGCTTTACCCGCGCGGCCGAGGAAGTGCTGCGCACGCAATCGGCGGTGTCGATGCAGATGCGCCGGCTGGAAGAGCGGATCGGCAAGCCGCTGTTCGAAAAGGACGGCCGCACCAACAGGCTGACCGAGGAAGGCGACAAGCTGCTCTCCTACGCGCGCCGCCTGCTCTATCTCAACCGCGAAACGCTGGCCGCCTTCGATGACCAGCGGCTCGAAGGCACCATCCGAATCGGCACCCCCGACGACTATGCCGACCGGTTCCTGCCCGAGATCATGGCGCGCTTCACGCGCTCCAACCCACGCGTCGAGCTGACCGTCATCTGCGAGCCGACACCAGGCTTGGTCGAGCATATCAAGCGCGGCAATCTCGATCTTGCGCTGGTGACGCACAACGACACGCGCGGCCAGTCGGAAGTGGTGCGGCGCGAGCCGCTGCTATGGGTGACCTCGGCCAACCATGCCACGCACGAACAGGAAGTGCTGCCGATGGCCTTCGGCCGGCCGAACTGCATCTGGCGGCGCGCCGCCGTCGATGTGCTCGACCGGCAAAGCCGCGACTATCGCATCCTGTTCACCAGCTTCTCGGCGACCGTCATCACCGCCGCGGTGCTGTCGGGGCTGGCGATCTCGGTGCTGCCGGAATGCGCGCTGCGGCCCGGCATGCGGGTGCTGGGCGAAGCCGACGGTTTTGGCGCCCTGCCCGACTGCCGCATCGGCATCATGCGCGGCCAGACCTCGCGGCCCGAAATCGTCGACGCGCTGGCCCGGCACATCTCGGAAAGCCTCGACAATATTTCCGTGCCGCTCGGCGAAGAAACGGGAAGCTTCGATTTTGCCTCGCTCGCCTTCGCCAAGATGAAGCGGAGCAAGCCGAACCAGATCCTGCCTGGCTGGTAGGAACAATCAGGCCGACGCTGCCGCCTCCGTCGTTGCGTTGGCCGACGACAGGCCGGGTAGCGCCACCAATTGCGCCGGCTCCAGCGGCGGCGACAAGAGGTAGCCCTGCAGCTGCTGGCAGCCCATGGCGACCAGCAGCGCCTTTTGCACCTCGGTCTCTACGCCCTCGGCGGTGACCTCGACCTTGAGCGCGCCGGCGAGATCGATCAGCGCCTTGACGATGGCGCCCGAATTGCCGTCGCCGTCGAGAAGCCGCACGAAGGAGCGGTCGATCTTGAGCTTGTCGATGGCATGGCGGCGCAGATAGCTCAGCGACGAATAGCCGGTGCCGAAATCGTCGAGCACAATGCCGACGCCCGACTGGCGCAAGGCTGCCAGAGCCGCTCTGGTGGTGTCGTTGTTTTCCAGGAGAACGTTTTCGGTGATCTCGAGCTGCAGGCGCTTCGGCGCCAGTCCCGTTTCGGCGAGGATCGAGGCAACCTCTTCGGCAAAGCCGGCGTCGCGCAATTGCAGCGGCGAGACATTGACGGCGAGCCACGGCAGTTTGGTCTTCACGGCGAAGCGGCAGGCTTCCAGCAGGGCCCATGCGCCGAGCTGCCCGATCATGCCGCGTTCCTCGGCGATGGCGATGAACTGCGCCGCCGGCAATGCGCCATGGACCTCATGCGCCCAGCGGATCAGCGCCTCGGCGCCGACAATGGTCTTGCCGTCGCTGGCAAAGACCGGCTGGTAGGCGAGCTTGATACCGGTGCCGCCGTTCAGCGCGCTGCGCAGCTCGCTCTCGACCTTGCGCTTGCGCAGCAAAAGGTCGTCCATGTCGCCGGCGAAGACCTGGTAGCGGCCACGGCCGTTCTTCTTGGCTTCGTAGAGCGCGATGTCGGCCTTGCGCAGCAGATCGTCTGCATCGGCATCAGGGCCTGTCGACAAGGCTATGCCGATGCTGGCGCTGATAAAGACCTGATCGTCCATCAGTTTGAACGGCTCCTGCAGTTTCTGCAGCACCCTCTCGGAAATATCCTCTGCGTTCCTGACGTCGCGGACATCGATCAGGATCACCGCGAATTCGTCGCCACCCAGCCTTGCCACCGTGTCGACGTCGCGAACAGTATGGTGAAGCCTGGCCGCCGTCTGGCGCACGAGTTCGTCGCCTGCCGGGTGACCAAGCGTGTCGTTGACATGCTTGAAGCGATCTAGATCGAGATAAAGCAGCGCGACCTTGCTTTCATTGCCGGAGGTAAGCAAGGCACGCCGCAGCCTGTCCTCGAACAGTGCCCGGTTGGGCAGGCCGGTGAGCGTGTCGTGAAAGGCGAGATATTGCGCCTGGGCCTGGCTGGTCTGCAGCGCCGATGACGCACGGCGCAGACGCCGGAGCAGAAAGGCGAGCACGCTCGCCGCGACTAGCGCGGCCAGAGCCAGGGCCGGGCTGGCCTTGCCCACCAGCGTCAGGCCGGGCCGTTCCTGGTCCCAGGCAATATAGCCGAGGATGACACCCTGTTTGTCGATAAGCGGAATGGCAGCCGAGCCAAGCGGCTGAGCCATCGGCAGGAGATGCGCCCCCGCCAGCAGATATTTCTGGGCAATCTTGCCGATCACCGCGTCGTTGATGAACTCTATGGAGACATGCAGATATTCGCTGCCGGGTGCCTGGGTGACGCGATCCGAACTAGGCACCAGAGGCATGACGCTGAGTATGGCAGGCTGACCGCCAAGCGAGACCAGATCGTCGGCAACGAATTTTGCGCCGGCCTGGCTTGCGTCCTTGCTCATCATCTGGCGCAACCTGGCGATTGTCGGCCGCAAAGCGGGTTCGTCCTCGCCAAAGACGGCAGGCGACACGACCTTCCCTTCGCGCATGGCGTGGACCGGCCGGTTGGCGTCGTCCAGCACATAGACCCGGTTGTGGCCGTAATACGAGGACATCCAGACGCTGAGATTCTCTGCCATCCAGGTCTGGTTGCCGGCCTTGGCGTTGATAACGGAATCATCCCAGACGGCGACGCTTTCCTGCTCGCGCTTTACCGCGGCGACCTGGTCCTGCAGGCCGTTGGCCAGGAAAACCTTCTGCCGCTCGAGCGAGACCCGGTCGGCCTGCATGGTGGCGTAAAGGCCGAAGCCGACAACGATGGCCAGTGCAAAAACGGCAAGCGTCAGCACCGTCAGGGTGACCTGGAACGTCAACGGGCTGCGTTGTCTGCGGGCGCTCATGCGTCCTCCTTGGCCCAGAGTCAATCAGGACAGGCTTAAGATCAAGTTATGGAATCTTGACGCGGAGCGACAACAGCCGCTCAATCGGCCGATGAGCGACGCAGAATCCGAATCACGAACCAATGCCACCGAATACACGGTGAGCGAGATTTCCGGCGCGCTGAAGCGCACGGTCGAGGATGTCTTCGGCCATGTGCGGGTGCGCGGCGAAATTTCCGGCTATCGCGGGCCGCACTCTTCCGGCCATGCCTATTTCACACTGAAGGACGACCGCGCGCGGCTCGATGCCGTGGTCTGGAAAGGCACGATGAGCCGGCTGAAATTCCGCCCCGAAGAGGGGATGGAGGTGATCGCCACCGGCAAACTCACCACCTATCCCGGCAAATCCAACTACCAGATCGTCATCGACAATCTAGAACCCGCCGGCGCCGGGGCGCTGATGGCGCTTTTGGAAGAGCGCAAGCGGCGACTGCAGGCCGAAGGGCTGTTCGATGCCGGCCGCAAGCGGCGGCTGCCCTTCATGCCGCGCACCATCGGCGTCGTCACCTCGCCGACCGGATCGGTCATCCGTGACATCATCCATCGCATCAAGGACCGCTTTCCGCTGCATGTGCTGGTCTGGCCGGTGAGAGTGCAGGGCGAAACGGCGGGGGCGGAAGTGACGGCGGCCGTCAACGGCTTCAACGCGCTGGCCTGGGATGGAGCGATTGCCCAGCCCGACCTTCTGATCGTGGCGCGCGGCGGCGGCAGCCTCGAGGACCTCTGGGGGTTCAACGATGAAGGGCTGGCGCGCGCCGTCGCTGCCTCGCGCATCCCGGTGATTTCGGCCGTCGGCCACGAGACCGACTGGACCTTGATCGATCTCGTCGCCGACATGCGGGCACCGACGCCGACAGGCGCGGCGGAGATCGCGGTGCCGGTGAAAGCGGACCTCGAAGCGACACTAGCCAGTCTTGGCGCACGTCTCAAAGCAGCTACCTTGCGCAATTTCGAACGCAAGCGGCAGGCCTCGCGTGCGGCCGCCCGCGCGCTGCCCTCGCCCGACCAGTTGCTGGCGCTGCCGCGACGGCGGCTGGACGAGGCGGCCAGCCGGCTTAGCCGGGGGCTGATGGTCTCCACCGAAAGAAAGCAAGCTCGGTTCTTCGCCGTGAAGCTCACTCCGGCAACGCTGTCGCGGCGAATTGCCGAGGCGCGACGCACCAACGACCGCAACCTTTTGCGCGCTCAAGGGGCGCTGCGCGCATTGGCGAGAGCCCGGCGCGCGGAGTTGAATCGTGCGGCGGATCAGTTGCCAAAATGTGCGAAAGCATCCCTGCAACGGCACAGGCAGCAACTGGCTTTGCTGCAAGGCCGCATTACGATCGAGCCAACGGCACGGCGGCAAACCGTGCAGAGGGATCTGCTGACAGCTTTGACGAGACGCGGCACGCAAGCGGTACTGCTCAGGCTGGAGCGACTGCGCGGCCGCATCGTCCAATCCGAGAGGCTGATGGCAACGCTGTCGCACAAGGCTGTGCTGGCCCGCGGCTTCGCGCTGGTCAAGGATGCCGACGGCGCGGTGATCAAACTGGCAGTTGATGTGGCGCCGGGCGCTGGCCTGCAGCTGGAGTTCGCCGACGGTATCGTAAATGCAGTCGCGACCGGCGACGCCGAGCGGGTGCAGGCCGTTGCCAAACCAGCGGCCACGCCGCCCGCCAGCAAACCCGCCGCAAAGCCGACGGCCAGCAAACCGAAAGAACCGGGCAATCAGGGCTCGCTTTTTTAGAGGACCGCATGACCGGACATGACCCGCATCTTCAAACGCCGGCGGGCAAGCCGCGCGCCCGTGCTTTCGGCATTGCCTTCGAGGGCACGCCGGGCGGCTTCAACGCCATCACCGATGTGCCCGGCGTATCGGTCGGCTATGCGACGCTGATTTCCGGCGAGGGTCTGCTCGAGGTTGGCACGGGGCCGGTGCGCACCGGCGTCACCGCCATCCTGCCGCGGCCGTTGGCTGAGCTCGCCACGCCGGTGTTTGCCGGTGTCTTCAGCCAGAACGGCAATGGCGAGTTGACGGGGTCGCACATTATCGAGGAAGTCGGCGCCTTCAACCTGCCCGTCACGATCACCAACACGCATTCCTGCGGCGTTACCCGCGACGGCACGCTGCGCTGGATGCAACGCGTGCTGTCGGCGGCGCTCGAAAGCGGCTGGGGCCTGCCGGTTGCGGCGGAGACCTATGATGGTTTCCTCAACGACATCAACGGTCATCACGTCGGCTTCGAACATGTCGAAGCCGCGCTCGACGGTGCCGCCGGTGGAGCGATCGAGGAAGGCAGTGTCAGCGGCGGCACCGGCATGATTGCCTTTGGCTTCAAGGCCGGCTCGGGCACGGCATCGCGCATCGTTGAGTGGCAGGGCATCAGGCATACGGTCGGCGTATTCGTGCAGGCGAATTTCGGCAAGCGGCGCAATTTCACACTGCGCGGCGCCCGCGTCGGGCCCGATCTGGTGGAGCCCGCGATGCGCGAAGGCACGCCGCGTGCCGAAAAGGGCTCGATCATCGCCATCGTCGCCACCGATGCGCCATTTCTGCCGCACCAGATGAAGCGGCTGGCAAAGCGCGTGCCGCTCGGCATCGCCATGACAGGCGGCTTCGGCTACCACAGTTCGGGCGACATTTTTCTGGCCTTCACCACCGCCAATCCGCAAGCAGCACTTGCACCGTCGGGACGAACCGCAAACGCGGCTTACATCCCGGACGTCGATATCGATCCGTTCTCCGATGCGGTGGCGCAAGGCGTAGAGGAGGCGATCCTCAATGCAATGGTCGCCAACGAGGATATGAGCGGACGCGACGGCAATTTCGTGCCGGCGCTGCCGAAGGCCTGGCTGAAAGATCGATTTGGATAGAGGACAAGGCCTGGCGGCGCCAGGCCTGTTGCGTCACGGCTTGGCCGCGTTGCTCTGGTCGGCCTCGGCCGCCTCTTCGAGCCGCGATGCGATCAGTTCCTGGATGTCGCCAACTTCTTCCTGGATATCTTCCAGCGGAATGCCGACCTCAGCGGCCTTGGCCGCGCACTCCTTGGCGAGGGTCTCGGCCTGCTTCTCGATCTTTACCGGCGAGTGCTGGCAGTGGACCTTTTCACCGATCCATCCGCGCAAGAACTCGATCGCATGTTCACTCATACTGCTTTTCCCTGGCGGCTATGCCGGTTGGTAACCGTAAACGTCCGCACCCGGTAAAGGATGCATGCTGCCATTCGAACCGAGTCGGCTTCGCCCGGCAAGTTGATCTTGTCGGAGGTCCGAAGAGCCGAATGAAGGGAAGGGTTCAATGAGCACGTTCTGATGGTTGATAGAGTGGTACGTTGGCCGGGATCGGCTTCGGCTCTATGCTGTTGTTCTTACGATCTTTTCCTGCTGTCGACGGCCGATTTGTATCACAATAGGGATCACAACGCGTAACACATTTTCTGCTTCTTCGTGGTACACCGCCACAGCTACACGGTCGAAGCCGCCGCTATATAGTGACATCATTATGCGATGTCGACTCTATCAGCCATCCTGCTTCTTTCCGCCGCGCTGTGTCAAACGTCATCCCCGTCCAGTATGGAGATCGGATGGCCCCGGAGGGCGTATGAAGATGTTGATTTTATTGCGTTTCGTGGGCCAAAATCA
Source organism: Mesorhizobium sp. LSJC269B00 (assembly GCF_000502815.1). Classification (NCBI taxonomy): domain Bacteria; kingdom Pseudomonadati; phylum Pseudomonadota; class Alphaproteobacteria; order Hyphomicrobiales; family Phyllobacteriaceae; genus Mesorhizobium; species Mesorhizobium sp. LSJC269B00. The sequence goes on along the minus strand of NZ_AYVN01000002.1, from coordinate 81,974 downwards.
GAAAGCTCTCGTCAGCGTCACCCGCTCGACTGCCTCCGCCACACTCAGCGCCTCCGACGTCGATTCCTTGCACGTAAGGCGCGGGCCGGATGAACGACAACATTGGCGCTTTGGCAGCGCGCTCCTCCTAAGGACGATGTCTCGATGCAACAAGCTCTGCCTTTCGCTGCGCCGTCTCCAGCCCGATTGCGATGAAGGCGCGCGCATGCCGGGCCAGTTCCATATTGTCGGCCCACAGATTGCGCCAGATCGCGGTCTTCCGTGACAGGTTCTCGTCGACGATCTTCGACGAGAAGGATTCAAAGCTGAGGTCGTCCCTATAGCCGATTGCGGTCAGCGCATCGAAGATAGCGGCAAAGTCGATATTGCCGGTGCCGAGGAAACCGCGATGGCTCTCGCCGATATGGACATAGCCGATCTTGTCAGCGGCATGACGGATAGCCAGTCCGACATCGGCCTCCTCGATGTTCATGTGGAAGGTATCGAGATGCAGGAAGATGTTGTCGGAGCCGGTGTCCGCGATGAAGGCCAGGCCTTGTGAAGCGGTGTTGAGCAGATTGCTTTCGAAGCGGTTGACGATCTCCAGATTGAGTGTGACGCCGGCGGCCTTGGCCGTCTCCGCAACCTTCGCAAGTGTCCCCGCGCTGCGGTTCCACTGATCGCGCGTCGGCGCCTGCGTCTGCAAGCCGTGGCTGGTACTGAGGATGCCGCCAATCTTCTGGCCGCCGAGATCGCGGGTGAGCGCGATCGTCTCGTTGAGGATCTTGACGCCGCGCGCGGCAACCGCCTTGTCGGCACTCGAAATGTCGCCGTCGGCCGGCAGGCCGATGCTGATCGCGACGCCAAGCTTGAGGTCGGCGATGCGCCTGGCCAGCCCGCCAACGTCGACATTGGCGGGGTCAAGATAGGAGAACTCGATCAGGTCGAAGCCGGCCTCTCTGGTGTTGGCCAGCGTGCGTTCGAGGTCGCCTTGCGCCGAACTCGCCGACCAGACGAAGGAATGAATACCGATGCGCGACATGATCGTCTCCCGTTTCTGGAATTGAGATGCGGCCGGGTTGCCCCGGCCGCATCGGCCTTGGGAGGCTTAGCGGGCTGCGGTCCAGCCCTTGTAGTCTTTCAGGTTCTCGGCCGTGATCAGCTTCGGGTCGAGCAGCACGGTCGGCTCCGCCGGCTTCTTGCCGGCAAGCAGCTCAGCCGCCATCGTCAGCGACTGGCCAGCCATCACGTAGGGATCCTGCGAAGCCGAGGCCTTGATCATCGAGGTGCCGGAAGCGAGTTCCTTCTCGATATCGGGAGCGCCATCCACTGCGGTGAAGATGAACTCCGAGCGATTGAGCTGCTTGGCCGCAAGCTGGGCGCCGATCGCCGTCGGATCGTTGATGGCAAACACCGCATCGATCTTGTCGAAGCGGGTGAGCAGCGACTGGAAGACCTTCAGGCCGCCGTCGCGCGAGCCTTCGGCATTCTGGTCATCGGAGAGGATCTTGATGTCGGGGTGTTTTGCAAGGACGTCTTTGCAGCCCTTCACCCGCTCCAGGATCGACGACGACGCCGGGCCGTTGAGGATAACGTAGTCGCCCTTGCCGCCGGTGTGGTCGACCAGATACTGGCAGGCCTCTTCGCCGGCCTTGACGTTGTTGGTCATCACGGTGACGTCGGCGCCTGGCGCCGAGACGTCGAAGGCGGCAACGACGATGCCCGCTGCTTGCGCCTTCTTCACCGCCGGGCCGATCGCCTTGGCATCGACCGCATTGAGCATGATCACGTCGACCCCGGCGGCGATGAAGGAATCGACCTGAGAGACCTGCTTGTTGAGGTCGTAGTCGGCCGACACTGAGGTTACCTCGACCTTCGGGTTGATCTTCTTGGCCGCGTCCTCGATACCCTTGATGGTCGCGACGAAGAAGGGGTTGCCGAGCAGGCCGACCGAGATGCCGACCTTGTTGAGGTCCTTGGCCGATGCGGGCGCGATGGCGGCAGCCGCGAGTGCGACGCCGCAGAGCAGTTTAGCGATGGTCTTCATTGCTTTCCTCCAATTGCCCCGCGCCTCTCACGGTGCGTTACACAAACCGGTCGTTTACGCCGGCGACCAAGGTCAATCACGTTCTCGCTCCTGCCTGGAGCCTGTAGCGGTCGAGGGCGACTGCCACGATGATGACCAATCCCTTGATGATGTACTGCCAGATGTCCGAGACACCGGCCAAGATAAGCCCGTTGGAGAGCACCGCTATGATCAGGCCACCGATCAGCGTACCCCAGATCGAGCCGACGCCGCCGACGAAGCTGGTGCCGCCGAGAATGACCGCAGCAATGGCGTCGAGTTCGTAAGACTGCCCAAGCTGCAGCCCGTTGGCCGCATAGAGCCGGGCCGCTGACATGGCGCCGCCAAGGCCGGCCAGCAGGCCGGAAACGCCATAGACAAAGAGCAGCACCAGCGGCACCTTGATGCCGGTCAGCCGCGCCGCTTCGGCATTGCCGCCAACGGCATAGATCCAGGTGCCGAGCACGGTGCGCTTGAGCACCAGCCAGGACAGCACCACGACCGACAAGGCGATGATGACCAGCCACGGAATGCCTAACAGCGAACCGTTGCCGATGAAGTCGAACGGCAGGTCCGAGTTGAACACCGTGGTGTCCTGGCCGAGCAGGCGGGCGACGCCGCGCACAGCGGTCAGCGACCCCAGCGTGACGATGAAGGGCGGCAGTCTGATATAGGCGATCAGCAGCCCGTTGATGACGCCGAAGCCGAGGCCGACGAGAATGGCCGCCGGCACGCCCAGCAGTCCCCAATCAGGCACCAGCGACACCATCACCGCCACCATCGCCGAGGCGGCAAGTATCGAGCCGACGGACAGGTCGATCCCGCCGGTCAGGATGACGAAGGTCATGCCCGCTGCCAGCACAATGTTGATCGACGATTGCTGCATGACGATCAGCAAATTGGTCTGGGTGAAGAAGCGCGCGTTCATCAACTGAAAGCCGACCGCCAGCAGGATCAGGATCGGCAGCATACCAAGGGCGGCGAAGGCGGTGCGCAACCGCCGGCTCCTGCCGACAACCTGGCCACTGATCTCGGTCGCCTTGTCGGTCATCCCTTAGCCGCTCCCGTTGCAAGTTCCATGATTGCTTCCTGGCGCAGCGGCTGGTCTTTGGACGCCGTAACCTCGCCGGCAATCGTGCCGTCGCGCATTACCAGCACGCGGTCGGCAACGCCGATCACCTCCGGCAGTTCGCTGGAGATCATCAGGATGGCGATGCCCTTTTTGGCGAGATTGTCGATCAGCCGGTAGATTTCCGACTTCGCTCCGACATCGACGCCGCGCGTCGGTTCATCCAGGATGACCACTTGCGGCTCGGTCTCGAGCAGGCGGGCAAGCAACACTTTCTGCTGGTTGCCGCCCGACAGCGAACCCGCATTAGCCTGTACCGACCTGGTGCGGATGGAGAGATCCGAAACGGCCGTGGCAGCACGTCTCTCGGCGGCTTTGAAATCGCGCAAGCCGCCGGGCCGCGCATCCCTAGCCAGCACGCCCATGCTGATGTTGTCGGATATCGACATGTCGAGAAACAGGCCGAGTTCCTTGCGGTCTTCGGTGAGATAGGCGATGCCGGCATTCAGTGCCTCGCTTGGCGAGCCGATGGTTACTGGCTTGCCGTCGAGTTCCAGCGTGCCGGCGATGCGTCTGTCGGCACCGAAGATCAGTCGCGCGAGTTCGGTGCGGCCCGAGCCGACAAGGCCAGCCAGAGCCAGCACCTCGCCCTTGTACAGTTCGAAGGAGCAGTTCTTCAGGAGATTGCCGTCTGCCATGCCGCGCACCGACAAGGCGACCGCGCGCTTGCTGTCCGGCGGGCGATGATCCTTCCTGTAAAAAGCCGACAGGTCGCGGCCAACCATCATCGAGACGAGGCGCGAGGCGTTCAGCTCGGCGCGCTCGAGTGTGCCGACATAGCCGCTGTCGCGCAGCACGCTGACACGGTCGGCCAACTGGTAGACCTCTTCCATGCGGTGGCTGATGTAGATGATGGCGATGCCTTGCGACTTCAGCGTCGCGATGACCTCGAACAGACGGTCGGTCTCGCGCGAGGTCAGCGAGGTGGTTGGCTCGTCCATGACGATGATGCGCGCGCTGGTCGAAAGCGCGCGGGCGATTTCGACCAGCTGACGCTCGCCGAGCGACAGGCTGGAAACCTGGGCCCGTGCGGAGAAGGACACGCCGAGACGCTTGATGATCTCATTGCTGCGCCGGTAGCATTGGTCGCGGTCGACGATGCCGAAACGCCTCGGCTCATTGCCGAGGAAGATGTTCTGCGCGACCGTCAGGTTGGGCGCCAGCGACAGTTCCTGGTAGATAACCGCAATGCCGTGAGCCCGCGCCTTGATCGGGTCGCCGGTGGCGACCGGCACGCCGTCAATCAGTATCTCGCCGCCGGCATCAGGCCGATAGGCGCCGGACAGCACCTTCATCAAAGTCGACTTGCCGGCACCGTTTTCACCCATCAGCGCATGGACTTCGCCCGCATGGACGGTCAGCGACACGTCCTGCAAGGCGCGGACTGGCCCGAACGTCTTCGAGATGTGCCGCATTTCCAGCACTGGCCGGCGCGTGACTTCGGCCTGAGCAGCGACGATCACCGTGCGCCTCCCGCTGCCGCGCGGGGGATGCCCTGCTCGCCGATGAGGCCACGCCATGTGTCGCGATATCGGGCAAGTCCGGTGAAGCTTGCGGCACGCACGGGCTCCGGCACTTCCGCGGCAAATTCGCGGCCGACGGTCTCGAAGGCCAGCGCCGCCGCCCCGGTGGCGCTGCCCTCCAGTGTGGCCCCTTGCAGGAAGGCCTGGCTGGGACGCAGTTGCGCCACTAGCCCGGCGAGCAGGCCGCCAGCGTTCAGTCCGCCATCGACGATCACGGTGTTATCCGAATGGATCTGGTCGAGGCAGAGGTCGACCATCAGCGCGACGTAGAGCAGCGCCACGGCTGCGCGTTCCTCGGCGCTTGGCATGCGGCCGACCAATTTGCCGGCGCGGCCGGGCATTGGGCCGCCCGGCGCGAAGCTCGGCAGCGCCATGCTGCCGGCGTTGATCACCCGCTGCACTGTCGCCGGCGCGATCGCGCCTTGCCAGCCGTCGCTGATCGTGGCGAATTCGCGCCCGCCCATAAAGCGGATGGTCGGCACAGGGCCGCCGTCGACATCGACATTGACCAGCATGTCGCGCTGGCCATCGAGCGCGTCGAGCAGGCAATCCGGATTAAGCACGACGACCCAGGTGCCGGTCGAGACGACGGTGACCGGGCCAAGCTCCTGCCGGCGATAGGCATGGAGCGCGGCATTGCTGTCATGGACACCATTGTGGATGGCGATCCGCCGCTTCGTATCGCCGAGGCGTTGCTCGCCGACAACCGAGCCCGCCCGCTCGAAAGCGGGCATCCGGTCGCGCCAGCCCTCAATGTCGACCAGCGAACTGAAGTCGCGCTTGCGCGGCGCCCATAAATGCGAGTGGCAGCCGAGATAGGACACTTCCGAGACCGCCCGGCCGCCAAACCGCCAGCTCCAGTATTGTGGATAGCCGAGGATCAATTTCGCGGCCGTGAATGCACCGGGTTGCACCGCCTGTAGCCACAGCATGTGGCGACCGTAGTTGAAGCCGAGCGGCAATCGCGGCGAGAAGGTCTCGGTGAAATCCGGAACGAGGCGATCAATTTGCGCGGCAATATCAGCCGGCGGCTCTTGCTCGTAATCGAGTATCGGATGCGTCAGCGCCGCCTCGTCGACCAGGGCAAAGGTGCAGCCATGGCCCGACACCATCACGCCCTCTACGCCATGGATGTCGGCGGCCTCGCTTACGGCGCGAACCGCCCAATCGTGAAGTGCTGCCTCATCAAGCACGCTGAAGCCATCTTTGCGCATCCAGTTCGGCCGGGTCCGGCGCTCGTCGACGATGCGCCCGTCCTGAGCGAAGACGAACAGCTTCGAATTGGTCTTGCCGAAATCGAGGACGGCCATCTTCACTGGATGGCTCCCGAAGCCGAGGCGACGCGCACCATGACGCCCGCGTCTTCCAGCATGCGCGCGTCGACGTCGGACAGGCCGTCATCGGTCACCAGCGTGCCGATGCGCGACAAGGGCAGCGCGATGTTACGGGCGTGGATCGACAGTTTGCGGCTGTCGGCCAGCACCACGATCTGGTCGGCACACAGGCTGAGATCGGCGATGGAGCGGACCAGCAGCGGGTGCGATTCCAGCACGCCCTCCTGGCCAAGGCCTTGCGCGCCGAGAAAGAACTTCGATGCGTAGAACGGCTCCGCCTGGGTCGGTGAATGGATGATGCCCGGCTCACGATGCAGATCGCCGCCGGCAACGGTCAGGCTGCAATGGCCGTGGTCGCTCAGATAGGCCGCGAGCGGCATCGAATTGGTATAGAGACGGATGCTGCGCTCAGCCAGCTTGACCCCAAGGTGGAAGCAGGTCGAACCGCCATGCACGATGACCGCATCGCCGTCGCGCACCATCGTGGCCGCGAGAGCGGCGATCTGCCGCTTGGCCTCGACCGCGAGGTCGCGGTTCTCGTCATAGGGCCTGGCATAGGCAACACCCGCCTGTGAAGCGCCGTCGAGCGCCGAGATGCCACCATAGACCTTCCGTGCTTCACCGGCCTCGTCGATCTTGTCGATGTCGCGCCGCACCGTCGCCGCCGACACGCCGAGCTGCTCCTGCAGTTCGCGCACCGACGCGAAGGGGCGATCCCGCAGCAACTCGACGATCTGACGCTGGCGGCCGGAGTCGCTCAATCGTTTTCCTCCCAGGAGCCGTTTTTGCCACGGCATTTGACGTAACTTACTCAACATCTTTCCGATTGCAAGAACCTTTGATGACATTAGATCACTATTGACGTAAGTCGCTCGCATCTGCGATACACATCAACATCCCACGACGGGTATCCGAAGCTGCGAGGCTGACGGAGCTGATAGAGGAAATGCGCCATGGCGAGCTATGCGGATGCGCAGGAAATGGCTGCTTTGCGGGCGCTTTCGGCCAGCATCGGGCGCAATCCAAATCTGACCCAGGCCGCCGGCGGCAACACCTCGCTGAAAGCCGGCGACACGCTGTGGATCAAGGCTTCCGGCACATGGCTGAAGGATGCGCTCTCCGAAGACATCATGGTCCCGGTGGCGATGGCGCCGCTGCTCAGGGCTGTCGAACAGCGCGACAGCGCCGCCGACCAGCCGCAGATCTTCGCCATCGAGACGCTCAACGCCCGGCGCCTGCGCCCTTCGATTGAAACCACCGTTCACGCGCTGATGCCGCAGCGCGTCGTCCTGCATGTCCATTGCGTCGAAACCATTTCGCTGGCGGTACAGGCCAATTGCGAGGTGGAAGCCGCCAGACGCCTTGATGGTCTCAAATGGGCGTATGTTCCTTATTTCCGGCCAGGCCTGCCGCTTGCCCAGGGTATTGCCGAGCGGCTTCAGGCTGGGGTCGACGTGCTAATCCTTGCCAATCACGGGCTGGTCGTCGCGGCCGATACCGTCGCCAAGGCCGAAGTGCTGCTGCGCCGCGTCACGCTGCTTCTGGCGCGGCCGGCGCGCCAAGTGGCGGAACCGGATGTTGCGGGATTGGCGGCGCTGGCCGGGAAAACCGGTTACAGGCTGCCGGCGGAAATCGAGGCGCACGCGGTCGCCATCGATCCCGAAAGCCGCCGCATGGCGTCCGGGGGCAGCCTCTACCCCGATCACGTCATCTTTCTGGGTCGGGGGTCGGTGGTGGCAAAGCCCGGTGAGGATGTGCCGCGCGTCATCGAGCGGTGCGGTACAAACCCCGTGGCGATCCTGTTTCCCGGGCTGGGCGTGCTGATGCGCGGCGATGCCAGTGCGGGCGCCGACGCCATGCAACGCTGCCTTGCCGACGTGACGGCACGCATCGACATTGCAGCGCGGCTGAACTACCTCACCGCCGCCGAGAACGATGAACTGGTCAACTGGGACGCCGAGAAGTATCGCCAGAAACTCAATGCCGCCAGCCGCTGACACGCCGCTTGCCATAGGCATCGACATCGGCACGTCCGGCGCGCGCGCGGTCGCCATGCGTCCGGATTTTTCCATTGCCGCGCGTTCCGCCGTTTCGCTCGAGTTGTTTGGCCGGAATGCCCGCGACCCTGCAGTGTGGTGGTCAGCGGTCGGCGCAGCGCTGGCGGAACTGCTTTCGGGCATCGACCGAACAGCGGTCCGGTCGATCGCTGTTGACGGCACTTCAGGTACGTTGCTGCCGGTCGACGGCGCCGGGCGGCCGCTGGCCGAGCCGCTGATGTACAACGATACGGTCGCCGACAACGCCATTCTGGTCGCGATCGCTCGCGAAGCCCCAGCGACCAGTGCCGCACTTGGGGCGACGTCCGGTCTCGCCAAGGCGCTCTGGTTCCAGCGCACGCCCGGTGTTGCCGCGGTGCTGCATCAGGCGGACTGGATCGCGGGACAATTCTCCGGTCGCTTCGATGTCAGCGACGAGAACAATGCCTTGAAAACCGGTTACGACATCACGGCCCGCTGCTGGCCGGACTGGATTGCGGCCACCGAAATGCGCATGGAGTTGCTGCCCGGTATCGCCAGGCCGGGCGATGTCGTCGGCAAACTCACCGCGGATGCCGCGGATATGTTCGGCTTACCGCGCGAAATCGCCGTCGTCGCCGGAACGACCGATGGCTGCGCCTCGTTCCTGGCGACAGGTGCCGCGGCAATAGGCGACGGCGTCACCGCGCTGGGGTCGTCGTTGACCGTCAAGATCCTGTCCGACCGGCCTATCTCGGCGCCACGCTTCGGCATCTACAGCCATCGGCTTGGAGATGTCTGGCTGGCGGGCGGCGCATCGAACTCCGGCGGCAAGGTGCTGACACAGCATTTCCCTCTGGCGCGCATCGTCGAGCTGAGCATGGCGATCGACCCGATGACCGAGACCGGCCTCGACTACTATCCTCTTGCCACTGCAGGCGAACGCTTTCCGATCGCCGATCCGGCACTGCCGCCGCGTCTTGTGCCGCGACCGGTGGAGGACGCCGACTATCTGAAAGCCATGTTGGAGGGTATCGCCGCGATCGAGGCGCTCGGCTATGACAGGCTCGCCGAGCTCGGCGCTCCGCAGCTGACGTCGGTCAGAAGCGTCGGCGGCGGTGCGGCGAATGCCGCCTGGACGGCGATCCGGCAGCGCAGACTTGGTGTTGATTTCCTGCCGGCGCTTTCGGACGAAGCCGCCGCCGGCACAGCGCGGCTGGCGCTGATGGGCGCAAGCGCGGCGGGGCTTCTATGAGCGCGAAAACAGTCGAACACCTCAACGGCGTCAACCAGCTGGCCGAGCGCTATGATTTTTTCCTGCTCGATCAGTTCGGCGTGCTGCATGACGGCGCCAGCCCCTATCCAGGGGCAGTGGAAGCACTGTCGGCGCTGAAGCGCGCCGGCAAGACCATTGTGCTGATCTCGAACTCCGGCAAGCGGGCGGGGCCTAACGAGAGCCGGCTGCTAAAGCTCGGCTTCGAACCGGGAAGCTGGGACCATTTTGTTTCTTCCGGCGAGGTCGCGTGGGAGTTCTTCCACGACATGGCGGTATCCGGAAAGCTACTGCCAAACACGAAATGCCTGTTGATAAGCCGCGACGATGACCGCTCGGCGATCGAAGGTCTGCCGTTCGCATTGACTAAGGACGGTGACGATGCCGGGCTGGTGCTGATTTCGGCCAGCGAGGGCGACCGCTATGATCTTGAGCACTATCGCCGACTTCTTGCGCCGGCTGCGGTGCGGCAGGTGCCATGCTTCTGCACCAACCCTGACAAGATCATGCTGACGGCAGTGGGGCCGCGCTTCGGTGCCGGCCGGCTGGCGGATCTCTACGAGGACCTCGGTGGTAGCGTCACGCGTATCGGCAAGCCTTACCCCGCCATATTCGGCGCCGCACTAGCGCTGGCAGGCAATCCAGACCGCGGCACTGTGGTCTGCGTCGGCGACAGTGTCGAACACGACATCGCTGGCGGACTTGCTGCCGGCGTGGCCACGGTGCTGGTTCTGTCAGGAATATTGGCGGACACACCTGACCTGTTCGACCTGTTCGACACGATGGACGCATACCCGGATTACACCATGGATGGCTTCAGGTTTCGCTGATTTGATTCACCCCGCAGCGCTCGCGCCCGAATCCGGCCTCAACGCCTCGTGGCCGGCGAGCATTGGCCGGCTGGCTCAAGGCTGCCGAACAGCGCGGATCCAGTCGAGCCGCGCGGCTGGAATGAGGCCGTAATTGTAGAAATTGATGCCGTCGACACCGGGCGCCAGCGCTGGCTTCACCTTGGCCGCAAGAATGTCGGGGCGGGCCATTTCCGGATAGAACAGCCGGTAGCCGGCGCCGAGGAATTTGTCCGCGCCCAGTGCCGCACGGCCGGCCGCCATCAGGCTGGCGACATCGCCGGCCTGCATGTCGTAGGCGCACAGGATCGCCCCGTCGCAGACCTTGCCCAGCGCTGCCAGATCGCAACCGCCAAGCCAGCCGTCTTTCAGATCGATAATAACGACCCGCGTCGTGGGATCGGCTACCTCGCGCAGTTCGGCGACCAGGCTGGTCACTGGCTCGAATCGCCACAAGAGATAGGCATGGAGCTCCGGCCAGGGGGCAAAGGCGTCGATGCCGCAGGCGGGAAAATCGGGAAAGCGCCGCTCAGGCATCGCACGCTCGCAGGTCTCGACGATCCATTGCCTGGTGAGCTTGCGCGCCGCCTCGGCATCGATGCCGGCTTTTGCCGCACGGGCGACGCAGGACGGACAGAAGCACAGAGACAAAAGAAAATCGTCTTCCGGCGTCAGCCCGACACCGTCCTTCTCGTGATGGTATTCATGGGCAAAGCCCATGAAGGACGGGCTTTCAAGTTCTATCCGGTCCGGCCGGTAGCTGTGCGAGATGTCTGCGATCAGCGCGCGGACATAGGCGCGCGCATCGGGATGGGAGGGGCAGAGATTGTAGTAATTGGCATCGCCGAAGGCGTTGCGGGTGACGGCCTGCGGATGCAGCATGCCCAGGCGGGTGTTGTGCAGGCAGACCGTCCAGCACGAAACTCCTAGTCCGCCCGCGTCGCGACGGCGGATGAGCTGACCGAGCACGTCGCCGCCCTCAGTGATCACGTCAGCCACCTTGGGCTGGATGGCTAGACTTCCCCAGCGCGCAGCGGTCGGCTTGAAATAGATGGTGCCGTCCTCAGGGAAATAGGCCTTGCGGCGCGGGCTGCGCGGCTGCAGGAAGCGCCCGGCATGATAGGATGTCGCCAGGCTGATCATGTTGAGCCCGGCGCGCTCGACAAGATCACGTTCGACCGTCTCCAGGCCGAGATCCTGGATGTCCCAGGGATAGGTCCACATGGACAGTTGCTGCATGGAATATCCTCTGCCTTTGGCTCAGCCGTCGACCGGCTCTGCGACCTGCATTAGGCAGTCGCCCGCCTCACACATCGTGTGCAGCCGGCGCGACAGCACCAAGCCGCTTTCGGCGAAATGCAGGGCCTCCTCGGCAACATCGAGCCGCTCGAGATCGTGGTACCAGCCGGCCAATTGTCCTGAAGTGACACTGTCGCCGAGCCTAGCGGCGGGCTCGAACCAGCCGCGGCGGGTGGCATAGAGGCCCTGGCTGTGCCTGGACAGGGACAGCAGCCTTGTCGGCGCCGAAGGCTTTTCGCCCGCGCCAAGAACCGGCGCGTCGACCACACCCATTGCTATCATCAGACGGTCGAGCGCGCGGGCCGTGATCGCCATCGAATCGACCGTTGCGGTGCCACCGCCGCCGAACTCACCGCTGACGCCGACGGCGCCGGCGCGGCGCGCTGCGCCCATCGAGGTTGGCGAGGCCTGGCCGTTGTCAGCGATAAAGCCGTAGGGCATGCCGAGCGTGCGCATCAGCTCGACGCCACGCCGGTGGCGCTCGGGATCGGCGTTGCGTTCGACCAGCGCGGTCGGCAGATGCTCCATCGACGTGCCGCCCGAATGGATATCGAAGACGACGTCGTGACGAGGAAACAGCTCCGTCTCAAGGAAATTGGCGAGCCGGCTTGTCGGCGTTCCCGAGGGATCGCCGGGAAACGCCCGGTTGAGATTGCCGCCGTCGAGCGGCGAGCAGCGCTTGGCGGCCATCACCGCAGGGGCGTTGGCCATCGGCATGATGGTGATGCGGCCCTTGATCCGCTTCGGATCGAGCCGGCGCGCCAGTTTTGCCAGCGACAGCTCGCCCTCATATTCGTCGCCGTGATTGCCGGCCATCAAAAGCAGTGACGGGCCGTCGCCATTGCGGATGAGGCAGATCGGCACCTTGACCTGAAAGTAGGGCGAGCGATCGATCGAGAACGGAATGCTTAGATGGCTGAGCGTCTTGCCGTCGCGGTCGAAATCGAGCGTGTGGGCGAGGCCGGTGTGCATGGTCAGACCGCCGCGACCGCGGTGATTTCGATGCGGAGATCAGGGTCGGCAAGCCGCGCCTCGACGCAGGCCCGCGCCGGCAGGCGGGCAGGATCGATCCAGGCATCGTAGATGCTGTTCATGGCCTCGAAATCACCGATCTGCGGCAGGAAGATGTTGACCGCCACCAACTTCGACTTGCTGCTGCCGACCTCGACCAGCAGCGCCTCGACTTTGGCAAGCACGTCGCTGGTCTGGCCTTCGATGCCGGCCTTGCGATCGTTGGCCACTTGGCCGGCTATGTGAACGAGGCCGCCATAGACGACTGCCTGCGACATGCGCGAGCCGGACTGAAAATACTTGATCATATCGGATCCTTTCGAGGTTCTCTTTTTGGGGGATCTGGTCAGCCGAACCAGGTGGGGAAAGCGTGGCGGACGTGGCCGGTCGCGTCGACGCCGAAGATCACGCGATAACGGTCGAGGCAGGTGCATGGATGCGAGATGCCGAATTCGACGACGTCGCCGACGGCCACGTCGTCGCTCGGTGCAATCGACAGGAAGGAATGCTGGTCGTTGAGCTTGACCACCTCGGCGCGCGCCGCCGGCATCGGCAGCGGCTTGCAGGCACGAAAGACGGTGAGCGGCGTTGGAAAGCCCTGGTCGAACGACACGTCGCGCATGCCCATGCCGCAGATGACAAGGCCCGGCTCCGGACGCGACAGCACTTCGGCCCAAAGGCGTAGCGCAGGGCGAAAGGAATGCCGCGCCGAAGCGCTGATGCCGCCTATGGCAAAACCTTTGCGGGCATCGAGGGCGCCGAGCGAACGGTCATAGGTGCCGTGGTCGTGGAAGAAGATGGCGCCGCTGCGCAGCACCAGCGTTGCGTTGCCGTCGCTGGAAACGAGGGGTGCAAGCGCCGCGACCACCTGGTCGAAGAAGGCGGAGCCGCCGGCTGTGACGATCAGCGGTGCGTCGCCGCCGACGCGGGCACGCAGCCGCAGGAACATGTCGGCGGTCATTGCCAGCAGGCCGGATATCACCTCATCGGTGCGACCGGGCTCGGGTTGCGCCGCCGCCCCTTCATAGGTCGCAACGCCGGCGATCAGCAGCCGCCCGCCGGCAGCCGTGATCGCATCGGCGATGGCCTCGGCTTGCGCGGTGGTGCGGGCGCCCGCCCTGCCCGCACCAAGTTCGACCAGCACGCGCAGCGGCGGCAGCGCCGCATTGGCGCGCCAAGCCTCGGCAAGCGCGTTCACGGCGTCGACCGAGTCGGCAAAGACATAGAGCTCGGCATCCGGCCAGGCACCAGCAAGCACGGCCAGCCGGTTGGCGCCGCCGGCTCCTCCAACCTCATTGGCGATGATCAGCCGTGTCAAGCCGGCCTTCAGCATCACTGTCGCTTGCCTGATGTCGGCGACCGTCGTGCCCCATGCGCCGGCCTCGACCAGCGACCGGGTAAGATCGGGCGCCATCGGCGTCTTGGCATGCGGAGCGATCGCAACATTGTGTTCGCGCGCATAGCGCAGGAACAGGTCGCGATTGGCGGAGAAGGCCGCCTCGTCGAGGGTCAGCACCGGAAGCGCCATGCGTCCATCGGCCGGATGCCAGTGCTCGGCCGCGACAAGGCTGCTGTCCAGCCCGGTTGTGCCGGGAGGCACGCCGCGGATGCGGTCGTCGAGCCGAAAATTTTCGCGCACCGAAAGGGCTGGAACCGGTGAGTTTTCAGTCATGCGATGCTAACCCTTTTACCGTCGCAGAACGAAGCCAGGATCGATCGCCGGTCACAGCCTGAGAGAGATACGTGCCAGAACCTTACGCCGGACCGATCATCGACGCCCATCATCATCTTTGGGATCTCAGACTGGGACGGCATCCCTGGCTCGCCGCCACGGCCAGCGAGCGCGGCGGCCTCGGCGAGCTTGGCCCCTTGCGGCGGAACTATCTGCCCGGGGATTATGCGCGCGATGCCATAGGGCATAATGTCGTCGCCACCGTCCATGTCGAAGCCGGCTGGGCGAGTGGCGACTGCATCGGAGAAACGCGCTGGCTTGAAACACTCGACAAATCGCGCGGCGTCGCCGCCCGCTATGTGGTTCACGTGCCGCTCGCCGATCGCCAGGCGCCGGCGCTGATCGAAGCGCAAGCCGCGTTCGAGCGTGTCGCCGGCGTGCGCGACATATTGAGCTGGGATCCCGACCCTGCCCGCCGTTTTGCGGCCCGTGACGGCATCATGGACGATCCGGCCTGGCGCGCCGGGCTTGCCTTGCTTGGCCAGCATCGGCTGGCCTTCGACATGATGGTGTTTCCGCGCCAGCTCGCCGACGCGGGGCTGCTTGCCAGGGCCTTCCCCGATCAGCAATTCGTGCTCAACCATTGCGGTAGCCCGATCGACCGCGACGCCGATGGCATGCAGGTGTGGCGCGACGGGCTGCGGCTTCTGTCGCAATTCGACAACGTCGCCATCAAAATATCGGATCTGGTCGCCTACGATCATGACTGGACGCTCGACAGCCTGAAGCCCGTCGTCCTGCATTGCATCGATTGTTTCGGCACCGGTCGCGCCATGTTCGGCAGCGACTTTCCGGTCGCCGGCCTGCATGCCTCGTTCGATGACATATATGACGGCTTCAAAACCATCACAGCGGACTTTTCCGCCGACGAGCAGACGGCGCTGTTCTTCGGCAACGCAAGGCGCATCTATCGGCTCGACGATGTGTCATCGGCGCGCCTGCTCCCGGCCTGAGAGCAGCAGCAGGCCGAGGATCAGCGAGCCGAACAGGATGCTGCGCCAGCCGGGCGATGCGTTGACGACGGTGATCAGCGCGGTGATGGTGACCAGCAGGATGGCGCCGGGGATGGTGCCGGCATAGGTGCCAAGCCCGCCGAGGATCGAGGTGCCACCGAGGACCACGGCGGCAATCGAGGCGAGCAGATAGGGATCGCCGATGCCGACATAGCCCTGTCCGTTCATGCCCAACACGAGCACGCCGGCAAGTCCCGAGCAGAAGCCGCTGATGCCGTAGACCGCAAGCGTCGTGGACGTGACCGGAACACCGGACAGCGCCGCGGCAAGCGGGTTGGCGCCCATGGCAAAAATCCGGGCGCCGAGCGATGTCGCATGCATCGTGGTCAGCACGATCGCCGAGACGACCACCCACAACAATACGCCAGCGGGAATGCCGGCCGGCCGGCCATTGCCGAGCCAGTGGACCAGCGGGTTCTCGGCGGTCACGGCGCTGCCGCCGGCGATGATGATCAACAGACCCTGCAAGAATGTCGCCATGGCCAATGTCATGATCATCGGGTGGACGCGCAGCAAAGCGACGCCGAGCCCGTTGACCAGGCCGATTGCCGTGGTCAGCACCAGAACGGCAAGAATGGCGGTGATGCCGGTCGGATCCACCTGCCACGACAGCAGCGGCAGGCTGACGGCGCTGACCGTGACGATGGCCGCGACGGAAAGGTCGATGCCGCCGGCGATCACCACAAAAGTCTGGCCCGCGGCAACCAGGCCGATGACGGCGCCGAGCTCCACCAGATAGCGCAGATGGCCATAAGCGCCGAAGCCGCGCGAAACGAAGCTCGCCACGATCCAGACCGCGGCAACGATGGCAACGGTGAGAAACGGCCGGCTGCGCAGGACCGTCAGGGCGCGTTTGCCGCCCGCGCTGTCATTCCATGCTGTCATTGCTGTGCCTTGCGGAATTGCGGGATGGCGACCGCGCCGATGATGATCAGGCCCTGGGCCACATATTGTGCGACCGGCGTGAAGCCGAGGAAGAACATGACGCTGATCATCAGGCTGAGCAGCAGGCTGCCGGCAAGCGCGCCGCGCATCGTGCCCTGGCCGCCGAGGAAGCCGATACCGCCGAGCACCGCAGCGGCAATCGAGTTCAGGGTAAAGGCGGCGCCGATGACCGGGTCGCCCGAACCGGTCTGTGCGGCGACGAACAAGCCGGCGCCGGTGGAGAGCAGACCGCTGATCGCATAGGCCGCAATGCGCGCGCCGTCGACCGGCACGCCGGAGCGATAGGCGCCGACCGGATTCTCGCCGGCGGCATAGAGGCTCAAGCCAAGCGGCGTGGCGAGATAGAGCTTCCACAGGAGAACGATGAGCACCAGCAGCACGAATGCCGCCGGTGTGTTGCCGGCAAGCAGGTCGGACAGCCACGCCGGGATTGCGCCGCCGGGCCGCGGCAGGATCAGCAGTGCGGCGCCGCCGATGATGAACGACCCGGCAAGCGTCACCACGATGGCCGGCAGCCGAAGCCGTACCACGATGAAGCCGGTCGCCGCCCCGATGCCGAGGCCCGTCAGCGCCACCGCGGCAGTGCCCCCGGCGACGCCCAGCGGCCCGGCCATCGTCGTCGCGGCGATGACCGCGCCCAAGCTGACCGTCGCGCCGATGGCCAGGCTGATGCCGCCGGTGAGCATCAGGATCGCCTGCGCCATCGCGACCAGAGCCAATGGAAACCAGCTCTGCGTGAATTTGGCGAAGCCGGACGCCGTGAACAGACCCGGAAAGAGGACGCCATAGGCGATGAGAAACACCAGGACGACGGCAAACAGGCTGCGCACGCCGACATTGCGACGCAGTTGCACCGGCCAGTAGAGCGCGCCGGTCTGCCGGGCGGAGGAAGATGTGTTCATGCCGCAACCTTCCGCTGTTCGGCGCCCATCGCCGCGGAGACGATGGCTTCCTCGCTCAGCGCTCCACGCGCCAGCATGGCGACGATGCGGCCTTCGCGGACGATGGCTACACGGTCGCAAAGGTGCACGAGTTCGGGCGTGTCGGAACTGAGCAGCACGACCGCCTTGCCGGCGGCGGCGAAATTGCGAAGCATCATGTAGATCTCACGCTTGGTTTCGACGTCGACGCCGCGCGTCGGATCGTTGAGCAGAAGCACCAACGGGTCGTGCGGCATCCATTTCGCCAGCGCCACCTTCTGCTGGTTGCCGCCCGATAGAGCCTGCGCCGCCCGGCCGAGGTGACCCTTGATGCCGAGTTGGGCGGCAAGGCTTTTGGCCGTCTCGCGCTCTGCGCGGCGGCTGCGCAGCTTCAGCGCCGGCAGCCTGGCAAAGGCGGGCAGCATCATGTTGGTGATGATGGGATGGATCAGGTGCAGGCCCTCGCGCTTGCGATCCGCGGGCACATAGGCCAGCCCCAGCGCGTTGGCTTTCGGCACGCCGCCGGGCAGGCCGGAGGCGCCGTTGACGGTCGCCGACGCCGTCCGTGCCGGAATGGCGCCGTAGAGACCGAGCAGCAGATCTTCCTGCCCTTGCCCGACCAGGCCGCCAATGCCAAGCACTTCGCCCGTTTTGATATCCAGATCGACGTCGCGCATCAGGCCGGCCGAAAGATTTCGGACGGAGATAGCGTCGGCAAGCAAACTGGAAGGCTGCCATTGCGGAAAAAGATCACCGGGATCGCGGCCGACCATCAGCCGAACCAACCCGGCGGCGTCGGTGCCTTCCAGGGTGCGGTCGGCCGTGCAGGTGCCGTCCTTCAGCACGGTGACGTGCTGGCACAGCGCCATGACTTCGTTCAGTCGGTGCGAGATGTAGAGAATGGCGATGCCTTCGCCGCGCAACCGCTGCAGCAGATCGGTGAGGATTTTGGTTTCGGTTGCCGATAGCGACGATGTCGGTTCGTCGAGAATGAGCACGCGCGGCCGGCGGTAGAGCGCCTTGGCGATCTCCACCATTTGGCGGCGGCCGAGCGACAGATTCCCGACCGGCGTCGACAGCGGCTCGTGCAGCCCGACAAGTTCGCATGCGGCCCTCGCCCGCGCAGCGAGTTCGCGGTAGTCGATCAGGCCGAACCGTTTGGGATAGGCGCCGAGACCAACATTTTCGGCGATGGAAAGACTGGCCGTCAGGCTGAGTTCCTGCTGGACGACGGCGATGCCGGCCTGCCGCGCAACAGCTGGCGTCATGCGTGAGACCGCGCGTCCATCGACCTCGATCGTCCCGCCATCCGGTCTCAAGGCGCCGGACAAAAGGTTGATCAAGGTCGACTTTCCGGCGCCGTTCTCGCCGAGCAGCGCATGCACGCGGCCCGGCTGGAGAGCGATTGAAACGTCGCGCAGGACGGGGTTGCCGAAGAAAGACTTCGACACCCCGCGCGCCGCGAGCAGCGGAGCCATGGTTGTCAACGCTACAACCCTTCAGGCTTATTTCTGAGCCAGCAGCTTCTTGAACAGCTCCTCATCGTAAGGAGAAAAGATGTAGCCGTCAGCCGGGAAGTCCTTGGCCCGGGCGAGGTATTCGTCGATGTTGGAATTGTCGATCACCGGCAGCGGAATCTTGACGAAAGCCGGCACATCCTTGCCTTCCAGCGCCTGAACGGCGGTGTAGGTGGCGAAGGCGCCGAGCCAGTTCGGCTGCATCGTCGCCCAGCTCTTCAAGCCCTTTTCTTTCCAGAGTTCCAAAAACTGCCGGGCGTTCTCACCGGTGATCGGCACCTGTTCACGGCCCTGCTTGTCGAGGGCCAGCACGGCGCCTGCCGACAGAGCGCCGCCGAGCGACAGGATGCCGTCGATCTCGGGGTTGGCGAAGAGCAGGCTGGTGACGGCTTCCTGTGCCGGCGCGACGTTGTAGGGCGTGTTGGTCTCGGCAAGCACCGTCACGTCGGGATGGGCCTTGAGCTCAGCGTCGGCGCCTTTGCGCCTGTCATCGCTGACCGAAACCCCGGCGGGGCCATTGAGGATCAGGATCTTGCCCTTGCCGCCGATGGCGTCGATCAGGAACTTGGCGGCCTGGTCGCCCCATTGCGAAGAATCGGTGTTGACCTTGGCGGTGACCTTGTCGGTGTCGACGAGGCTGTCGAAGTTGATGATGGCGATGCCCTTGGCGCAGGCGTCGGCCAGAACGCGTGCCGGTGCGGTCGACGAACCGGCGATCAGGATGATGGCGTCGACATCGGAATCGATCATCGACTGAATCTGCTGGATCTGGACGTTGGCATCGCCCTGAGCGTCGGTGACGACGAGCTTGTCGACCAGTCCCTGCTTCTTCAGGGTCTCGACTTCGGCTTCGATCGTGCCTTGGGTCTGCTTCATCCAGGTCGGCACGGAATAGATGTTGGCCCAGCCGATCGTGTACGGCGCCTTGCGGTCGCCCTTGATGCAGTTGGCGGCAGCATTGGCCTGCGAGGCGACGCCAAAGCTCAGCACGAGACCGAGGCAAAGCGCGCTGGCGGATGCGAAAAACGGTGATTTCATCATGACTGTTCCCTTCAGAGGTTGTGGCCTCGACGTGCAGAACAAGGGCGAGGAAACCCGTCGGTCGCCGGGTCTTGGAAACCGTGTGTCCTCTCGGGATTTGTCTGCGTCCGGCTCGTTAGTTTGTCTGGTATTTCAGACAATGTGTCTGTATATCGGACAAATTGGATGCTAGACCGAGCCTTGACATCTTTCAAGCGCCTTGAGACGAGAACCGAAATGATTTTGGCGGATGGTCATGAGCGACGGCACTAACGATGCGATCGGGAAGGAAGCCGGCGCGGAGCCGCGCAACGGCGAACGACGACGCGGCATTGACCGCGTCATCATGCTGCTCGAGGCGTTGCTGCGGCACCGCGCGCCAATGCGCGTCGGCGACATCGCCAAGATGATCGGCGCGCCGCGTTCGACCACCTACGAGATCGTCAACAGCCTGCTCGACGCCGAAATGCTCGAAAACGTCGGCGGTGAAGGTTACGTCTATTTCGGACGCGCCATGCATCTGTTCGGCTGGGCCTACTCACATCACAACGCCCATTACCGTCGCATCATCGAGACCTTGGATAAGTTGGCCGCCGAGACAGGCGAGACGGTCCAGCTATGCGGCCTGCGTGGCAACAAATACGTCGTTCTGGACTGCCGAGATTCGCCGGGCCCGTTCCGGATCTCAAGCGATGTCGGGGTCGAGGTGCCGATCCCATGGACGGCATCCGGACGGCTGCTCCTCGGCCATATGAACGAGCAAGAGTTGAGGGACTTCATCCCATCTGGCGACTACAAGCTTCCCGACGGCCGCATCATTGCACCAGCCGAATTCTTTGCCGATGTTGCCCTGGCCCACCGGCAGGGTTTCAGCGAGACCGCCGCTCTGGCGGACCGCTTCACCTGGTGCATGGCAGCGCCCATCCACGACGGCCACGGCGCCATCAAAAGGACCTTGTGTCTGGTGTTACCCGTCGACACGCCGGAGCCACGGCGCGACGAACTGCTTGCCTTGCTGCGCGAGCGCGCCCGTGGACTGTCTCTGGCGGGAGGCTGACGATCAGCCGTCGTGCCCTCTGGTTGAAGCCTCTTAAAGGCACATGGATTCCGCTCTTCCCCATCGGTTCCATTTAGGTTCGGGACCTTAGTCCCATAGTCGGTGGATAAGGTCCGAACCAGGGAACACGCAACCGGAAGCCACATTAGGAGAAGACCGTCGATCAAAGTCCCTTCATCGCCGGTTGAGGATCCCGCCGCTCTTACTGTCGAGAGCGCGGCGGGATCCTTACGCGCGGAGCGAGCACATGAGATTTGTCGAAATTTTCACAGATGTGCTTACGGCCCTGCTTCTCGCTTTATTCGTGTGCGGGATATTCGCTGTTTTCGGAGGCCATCTGGTTCCTCCACGCTACGCAAAGATGGTGTTGCTGCCGGACCTCGATAAGATGACGACTGCATCATCTACACCCAGCTTGCCCGATTCCATCGACTTGCAAGTTCAAAAGCGCCCAGAGGTGCAAAGGTCTGCCGGCGTGACACAGCGCGCAGTCGGTCTGGAGCCGCCAGTGCCATCCAGCAAGCGGTAAGAATCAGCGGAGGTTTCCCCAGCTATCAGAGAGCGCCGGCGATTATTGACAGACCCGGCTCTTGAAATTGGCTGAAATCGCCGCTCCACATTTCCGCATCTGTTTGAATTGTGTTTATCAACTAGTGCGAACGCTATGGCGAAGCAGGTTGAGTTGGCGGCGTTCCTGGCTGATCCCCGCCAGTGCTTGATCGCGGCGTGGGATCCTTGTCGAGCTTGGGATTTCGGTCCACCGGTTCGCCATTCACATCATCGGCCTTGGAGTTTGCGGGGTCCGTTTGGCCAGGATTTGGGCTGTAAGTATCTGGCGATGGAACCCGGCTGTTTTGTTGTGTCGCCGGTGTCTTAGCCTGCTCGCCATAGATTTCAGCGATCCCCCAGGCAACGAGCGCCAAGACAAGGCCTGCCAAGAGCACGCCAAGGACCGGTCGCCCCAAGCCACCCTGCCTGGCCCGCTTTTCCGGAATGTTTCTGCTCATGATCGCAACCTTGGGCTAAGAGGAGTGGCCCGCGCTCCAGGAGCGAAGACGCGGGCAGTCAAGAGCTCCGGCAGTCGGCCATGCGGCGAACAGGGAACTCGCTGCACATACCGAACTCGCTGGCGCTGTTGATGTTCCCACGGAATCCAAACAGCGCGCCGCCGGGAGCCGGACTGGCAATTTGGGTTGGAGTGGCTGGAACGAGCCAGCTCAAGGTCAACGAGCGGCGGTGTGCGTAAGCGGGCATTGCGAGCCAGACTGGAACTTTGCCGAATCTGCCGCGTTGCCGACCATGGCCGCCAGCGGCAGGAGCATCATCATGAACGTCGAACGTAACCCGGCCGAAGACAGAGGCGATATTCAGTCTGGGGTGACAGAGGACAAGACGCCGGGATTCGACCCGGCGGCGGCGCCTATGGAAACCGATGCCGAAGCAGCAGACACCTGCGCCGTGCCGGTTCCCGCAGCGACGGGCACGCCGGCTTTCGCTAATCAAGCAAGCTTCGCCAATGCGATGCGGCGGCCGGACGACGAGCGAGCCCCGGCCCCGAGTAAAAACGGCCCGGTGCTGGCCATTGTCGCGCTTGTCGTCGTTGCCGCCGTCGTGTTCGTTGTCGCCGCGATGCTGGCGCGATAGCAGATCCTGCGCTTGCGCCAAACCTCTGCCCTGCGAAGCGATCAGGGATGCGGTCGTGGCAGCAGGCGATCAGCGGCTGGAAAAACAAGCTGCAGGTTGCAGCGGCGCATGGCACGCCGGCCGGCACCCTGGCCGAGCAGCATTGCGGCATGGCCGAACCCGGCTCGGCCGCCAAGGGTTGAGGCCGGATGCTCGTTGGAAGCGGGAACATTTCACATCAAGCCAAGTTCGGGCTCGCAGGGCTTGTCGTCAAGGAACAGCACATGAAGGCCCTCACATGGCACGGCAAAGGCGACATACGTTGCGAACAGGTGGCCGATCCGACGATCCAGGATGAACGCGACATCGCTGCAGAAAGTCGTGATGCGCCCGCACGGCTGACCGTTCTGCCCCAGTGGCCCGACTTTGTTGTCCGGCCGTCTGCATGCTGAAAAGGCGAGAGTTGAAAATGGCCAAGGACAAACCCGTATCGACAAACCCGGCCGCCACACCTTCGGCCAGATCGCCCGAGGCCGCCGGCCTGCCACATCCCCGTCGCGATGCTGAAGACAGCGATTCCGGCGCCAAGCCGACGGCACCCAAGACCGCTGGCGCCCAGCAAGCGTCCAGATCGCCGCTCGACAGCCGCGTTGCAAATCGCAATGCCGGCCGTCCTCGTCAGGCAGGCACGACGCCTCGGCCGACCGACGAACCGCTGGAGTAAAATGAAACCTAAGCTGCGGCGCGGGTATCCGCACCGCGGTGTGTGTGCAGTCAGGGTCTTCCTGCCCTGCCGACAGCGCATACAGGTCTTGACCTCTCGTGGATCGTCGATCGGCAATCAAGACTTTAGCGGGAAATTCGATGGTACCTTGGCTGGGATCGGCTTCGGCTCTACACGATTGTATTTACTATATTTTTCTTCGTAACGGTGGGCAATTTGTATCACAATAGGTATCGCAACGCGTAACACATTTTCTGCTACTTCATGGTACATAACCACACGCGGTTGAAGCCGGCGCTACGATGCCGCTTCTCGGCGCTTTCATCAATTGATCTGCCAAGTCGCTGGCGGCGATCGGATCGTCTGGCGCCGCAATGGGGAATTGCTCGGCAACCCACCTGTCCAAAAACTTCAGTCCGGGAACACTCAACCCGTCAATCCCGCGTAGTGATGGCATCGAGTATCTTACTACCCACGCAGCTTGGCGTGTCCACGAACCTCCTGGCCACCGGCGCGACGCAATGGCTCCTCGTGTATGAAGGCCTAGTAGGTCGAAACGTTAACTGCCGCCGCAGCCTTAGCACCGTCGTGACGAGGGCAAGGGTGCAGCGAGCAGTCCCATTCCCAAACCAAGGAATCCATCCCATGGCCCGAATTCCGGATCGTACAGCTGGCCGTCGCTGCAACCTGTGTACTCAAGCCCCTGCCCCTTTTTCCCCGTGCAGATCGCTTGCCCAGTACCAGGGGCGAGCGGCTCGCGTACGAGCAGTTACCAAATTCGACACGTCGTTGCTACAATCCCGCGCAAAATCGTCTCAGCCGGTCCATTCCGCTCTCGATCACGGAGTCGGCACCCGAGAACGAGATGCGTATGAAGTTTTTCATATTCGGCCCAAACGCGACGCCCGGGACGATTGCCAGTCGTTCCGTGGAGTACAGACGCTCGACAAACTCAGTGCCGGGTAAACCCGTCGCACTGACGTCGACGAAACAGAACATGCCGCCACCCGGCCGCGCAAATTTCAGCTGGGGAATCTCGGACAAGCTAGCGCACATCAGATCGCGTCTGCGCTTCAGTTCGCTTGAGAAAAACCGCATCTCCTCGTCACCCGCCGCATCGAGAGCCACCGCTGCGGCATCCTGAATAAAGGTCGGCGATCCGAAGAGCATGCATTGCGCAAGATTTTCCAAATGAACTGATGCCGAGACCGGCCCAAGCGTCCATCCTAGTCTCCAGCCAGTCATTGCATGAGACTTGGACAGGCTGTTCACAATTATCGTCCGCTCCGTCATGCCGGGAATGGACGTTACTGAGAGGAACTCGCCGTCGAAGATTGTGCTGCGGTAAACCTCATCACTGATGATCCACAGATTGTGCCGCTCAGCAAATCTCGCAACGGTTTCCAGATCCTGCTTGCCGAACACATATCCGCCGGGATTGTTTGGGGAGTTCAGCAAGATTGCCCGCGTTCGATCTCCGACCACTGCACTGAGAATATCCTCGGACATTTTCTCCCGCGCATTTTGCAGCGATAGTTTGACGGGTCGGGCCACTGCTCCACCGGCGCGTATTGCCGCTTCGTATGTGGCATACCAAGGCTCGAGGCAGAGCACCTCGTCGCCAGCTCCGGCAACGGTCATCAGGGCGGCGAAAAGAGCATTTTGTGCTCCACCGAATACAATGGCTTGTGCTGCACTCCAATCACGCCCATCGAACCGTTTTTGCGCGGCAGCAATGCTGCGACGAAGGCCCGGCGTGCCCGGAACCGGAGCGTAGTGCGTCCGACCGCCTCGGATGCTTTGAATGGCAGCTTCAGATATCCTCGTCGGCGTGTCGAACGAGGTATCCCCAAGGCAGAGGCTGACGACGTCTTCGCCTCGATCTACAGCATCCGCCGCCGCGTCCGCGATCGCCCAGCCTGCCGCTCCTTCACTGGCAATGGCCCGAGTGTGCTCCGAAAACCGTGGCAGCTCCTGATCAGTGTTAGTTCGCCGCAATGTTTCCATCGTTGCCTCCTCCCGAAAGCGCTGTGTGAGATAGTTACGCATCACTTTCCGAGTTGAAGGTAGATGCTTTTTGTTGTCAGGAATCCGTCGAGTTGTTCCGGTCCCATGTCCTTGCCAAAGCCCGAAGCTCCCACCCCACCGAATGGCATGGTCGGATCCAGCAGCCCATGTGCATTGATGTAAATGTTCCCGGCTTTGAGCCGCCGGGACAGCTGCACTGTTTCGTCGACATTGTCGGAATAGACAGCGGCAGCCAGCCCATAGATGCTCGCATTGGCCTTTTCCACCGCCTCATCAAAGGTCTCAAATCGTGCAACGCCCAGAACGGCGCCGAAGATTTCTTCGCGGAAAATTCCCATTCCTTCGGAGCATTCAGCGAAGATCGTCGGACGAAGAATGCCGTCCTCGCGACCCGTTCCGCCTGGCCCTTCGCCTGTAACGAGTAATGCGCCTTCCAAATGTGCGCTCTTGATATGCTCCAGGACGCGGCCCCGATGCGCCGCCGAGACGAGTGGGGTGATCCTGGAGATCGGATCCAAACCAGAACCAATTGCCAAACTCTCTGCACCATCCTTCAGCTTCTCGACCAATTCGTCGTGGACGCTGGCATGGGCATAGACGCGCGATCCCGCGTCGCAGACCTGGCCGGAATTCATGAATATTCCTGACAAAATTGCGTTCGCTGCGTTATCCAGGTTCGCCTGCCTCGTCACGATCACAGGCGATTTACCTCCGAGCTCAAGCGTCAGGCGCTTCATCGTATCGAGCGCGGTTTTCCCAACCGCCGTTCCCACGGCTGTCGAACCTGTAAACGAAAGTTTGTCGATACCCGGGTGGGCGGCCAACGCCTGGCCGATGATATGCCCAAAGCCATTTACGACGTTGATAACGCCGTCAGGAAAACCAACCTTGGTCGCGAGTTGGGCGACCCTCATTGCCGAGAGAGGCGTGAGCTCCGACGGTTTGCAGACGACCGTGCATCCGCAAGCAAGCGCGGCCGCAAGTTTCCACGAGAGGATCTGCAGTGGGAAATTCCACGGGATGATTGCCGCCACAACCCCGACCGGCTCCTTGATGGTGTAGGTCAGCGTCTCGCCAGGTAGGGAGACTGCGCTCGCTGTCCTGCCATCCAGCTTGCTTGTCCAGCCTGCAAAATAGTCGAAATTTGCGATCGAGCCGAAAACGTCGATCGACCTCGCGTCGGAAATCGCTTTCCCAACGTCGATGGTTTCCAGATGGGCCAGGAAATCTGCGTCGGCGTCGATCGCTTCAGCCAATCGCAGGATAAGCTTCTGTCGTTCCAGCGCCGGCATTCTGCCCCAATGGCCGTTGAGAGCCTTGCGGGACGAACGCACCGCGCGATCGACAACTTCAGCATTTCCGCTTGCCATTCCCGTCAATCTTTGACGAGTGAACGGTTCGATGACATCGATGACTTCGGCGGCTGAATCAACTTCCTTGCCGTCGATGAAATGGCCTATCGGACGGCAGACGAAGGAAATGACTTCGGACGGGACGGAGAACCGATTGAAGTAGCTGCCAATGTCCTGGTTCATGCTTTTGCTCTCTTACCTCCATCGGTGACGCATCGAAGAGCGCCTGCCGGCTATGGTGATCCTCAAAGATCCGACGCGCCGAAATCACCCAAGGTGGCGGTTCGGCTGGAAGCCGATCGAGCACCCCCTCGTCCCGTCCTGAGCTTTTGGTCTACGGGAAGCCCGGCTTCGCCGCATCGCTGCGCAGGAGAGGCCGAGACTCACCTGGCCTTGTTTAGATCACCGGGGGAAGTTCGAAATTATGTTGCACCAAACGAAGGTTTGATGATTGCGAACGTCAAAGCCTTCACGATGGCCATTGCCGCGACGAGAGCCGAATTGAGGACACTTCCGCAAATGGCACCCATTCCGCCACGCTTACCAGGCCTCGATCATCGGCTACGAAATACTCAAGCAGATGTATTGATGTTGATGTAGTCGTCGGCTCCGTATTTCGAGCCCTCCCGTCCCATCCCCGATTGCTTCACGCCGCCAAACGGAGCGACCTCGGTCGAGATCAGACCTGTGTTGATACCACCATCCCAGTTTCGGCAACGCGGAATATACGTGCGACATCTCGCGAGTAGAAATAGCCGGCAAGACCGAACTCGGTCTTGTTTGCCATCGCTACGACCTCCTCCTCTGTCTCGAAGGAGAACAGCGGAGCAAGGGGACCAAAGGTTTCCTCCGCCGCAACCTTCATCTTGGAGGTGACACCGAGGAGTACGGTCGGCGAGAAAAACTGTTTGCCCTGTTCACCGCTTGTCCCGCCTGTCGCTATATGCGCGCCGTGCGACAGCGCATCCTGCAGATGCTCATTGACCTTGTTGACTGCATTTTCATCGATCAGAGGGCCGATCTGTGCCCCTTCAGCAAAGCCATTGCCGACGTTCAGGTTGCGCACCCGGCCTGCGAGTTTCGACGCAAACTCCTCGTAGACTCCCGACTGCACATAGATGCGGTTTGCGCAGACGCAGGTCTGGCCCGCATTGCGGAATTTGGCAACGACCGCCCCTTCCACGGCCGCGTCGATATCGGCGTCGTTGAAAACGATGAACGGTGCATTGCCGCCAAGCTCAAGGCTGAGCTTCTTGATCTGGTCCGCACCTTGCCTCATCAGGATCCGTCCGACATTCGTCGAGCCTGTAAACGAGATCTTTCGAACTTTGTCGCTTGCGCAGAGCACCGAACCAACCATTGCTGCGTTGGTGGATGTGACGATGTTCAGCACGCCCGCCGGGATACCGGCCCTCTCCGCAAGTACCCCAAGGGCGAGCGCCGACAATGGTGTCTGCGCGGCCGGCTTGGCGACCACCGAACATCCCACCGCCAAAGCGGGCGCAAGTTTCCGGGCGAGCATCGCGCTTGGAAAGTTCCAGGGCGTAATTGCTCCAACCACACCAACCGGACTCTTCAGCACGAAAATGCGCTTGTCAGCCTGATGGCCGGGAATGACATCGCCGTAAATCCGTTTTGCTTCCTCGGCGAACCATTCGATGTAGGACGCCCCATAGAGAATTTCGGTCCGGGCTTCTTGCAGGGGCTTGCCCATTTCCGCGGTCAGAATGATCGCAAGATCTTCGACATTTTGAACGACGAGATCATACAGCTTTCGAAGGTATGATGCTCGCTCCTTTCCGGTCAGCTTCGCCCACTTCTTCTGTGCTTCGTGCGCGGCATCGATTGCCTCCCGGAGCTCCAGTTCGCCCATATCTGGGACTGAAAGGATGTGTTCGCCGGTGGCGGGTCGGTCACGGCGAAGACGGATCCTTCCCTGGCACCCACCCAGCGCCCGCCCACAAACGCCTTGTTTACCAGGAGAGTGTCGTCTTTCAATTTGGATGCAAGGTCGGAATTGGTCATGTAACTCCTCATAGTGCCGGTGGCTTTGCCTGGGACTGGTCCTGGCTTTGGCCGTGCTCGCTCCATCGGCCGAGGGCAGCATTGTGACGTCGCAGAGTGACTGCCGGGCGCCGCGGCGTCATTCGCTACCAGCCCACACTTGGCCGGCGGCTTGACGCTCACCTTCGGCGACACCGCAGGCTGTTTTCAGCAGACGGTC
Source organism: Mesorhizobium sp. LSJC269B00 (assembly GCF_000502815.1). Lineage (NCBI taxonomy): Bacteria > Pseudomonadati > Pseudomonadota > Alphaproteobacteria > Hyphomicrobiales > Phyllobacteriaceae > Mesorhizobium > Mesorhizobium sp. LSJC269B00. Next base: position 53,343 of record NZ_AYVN01000002.1, on the reverse strand, counting down.
CAGATCGCTTTCGGCTCACCGCCAGATCGCAACGAGCACGTCCCACCGATCCCAGCTGCGATCCAATCGATGCCAAAAACGGAGATGACGCGCGATGAAACCCGCCTTCTCGGGGAATGTCGCAAAGCAGCTCTGGACGCGTATGAATTATTGGTGCGAGCAACGACCGAATCGGGTCCAGTCACGAGCTCCATTCTATTTGGGTTTTTATTGGCAACCATGAAGGTACAGCGGCTATCCCCTTGTCGTGGCTTCCACAAAAGAACGCACTCTGGAATTTTGAGACGCGTTGAAGAAGCAGTCGGGCGGCGTAAGCTCGACGATCTCCCCCATATCCATGAAGACGATCTGGTCGGCGATCTGCCTCGCAAATCGCATCTCATGCGTGACGATCATCATCGACATCCCTTCGTCGGCAAGACCCAGCATGACGTCGAGCACTTCGTTCACCAGTTCCGGATCGAGCGCCGAGGTCGGCTCGTCGAAGAGCATCACGGCAGGCTGCATCGTCAAAGCACGGGCGATTGCCACGCGTTGCTGCTGACCTCCTGATAGCTGAGACGGATACTTGTCCTTCAGTTGCTCCACGCGCACCTTTCTCAACTGCGCCATGGCAATTTCCTCCGCAGCAGCCCGTGTCATCTTCCTTACGCGCCGCGGGGCCAGGATGAGGTTTTCCATGACGGTCAGATGCGGGAAAAGATTGAATTGCTGGAAGACCATTCCGACGTCGCCGGCGAGTTGCCTTGCGTTCGCACAATCGGGATCGAGATCATGACCCGCTACCCTGATTGAGCCTGCGGATCTTCGCTCAAGACCGACGATGCAGCGTACAAGGGTCGACTTGCCCGATCCCGACGGACCGCAGACGACGAACCGTTTTCCGGCCGGCATCTGCAAGGTGATTGCGGTCAAAACCGGGTGTTGGCCAAATCGCTTGGACACTCCGGCGACATCGATCGCCGGATCGGTTGTGTGTCGTTCGGAATCCATGCTCTTGCTCCGAATGCTCATGGCTTCTTCGGAGAGATATCCATGCCAAAATACTTCTGGCTCAGTGTTTTGAACTCGCCGGAGTCCTGTACCGCCTTCAGGCCCGAAGCAAGCGCGGATGCCGTAGCCTTTTCGTTCTGGCGAATTCCAATGCCTGGGCCGATGCCGAAATGCTTGGTGTCCGACAGCGCCGGTCCGATAAACTCAAACTCCTTTCCTTCAGGCTTCTTCAAAAATCCCTCGGAGAGGGCGATCGCGTTGTCAAGGACGAGTTCGACGCGGTCGGCCGACAAGTCAAGAAGAGCATTGTCCAGGCTCGGATAGCTCGTGATTTTTGCTGTTGTCCCTGCAACGTCGCGAACGTAACTCTCGCTGATCGTTCCCGACGCTACACCGATGGTTCTGCCCTTAAGCCCCGCCGGGGTGACATCGGCAGACGATCCAGATTTGCCAACGAAGCGAGGCGGATCGACGTAATAGGGCCCGACGAACGTGATGACTTTCTTGCGTTCGTCGGTGATGTTCATCGAGGCGATGATCGCATCGATCTTCTTTGCCTTGAGTGCAGGAATAAGACCGTCGAACGCGATGGCGGTAAATGTGCAATTCAGCTTGGCCGCCTTGCAGATTGCATAACCGAGATCGACTTCGAACCCTTGCGGCTGGCCATTCGCGTCGACAAAATTGAAGGGAGGAAAGGCACCCTCCGTTCCGATTTTCACGTCTTGCTGTGCGTAAGCCGAGTTGACCGAACATACAGCCGCAAAGACGGCTGCCGTCGTAAGACGCTTCCAATTCATTGGTTCCTCCCAGAGGGGTATCGTTCGAATTTCATTGTCGACAGTCGGCAATCTATCGATGCGAAGATATCTGTCAATGGCTGTTCGGCAGATGCCGCCGAAACCGGCGATCGAGGACATTCCAGCTCAACCTGAGCACCTCAACGCAGCAGATGTAGATAAGCCCCGCCCAAAGATATGGGCTTAGTTCAAAGCTCCGCGCATAGACCAATCTGGCGGAACCCATCAGGTCATAGACGGCGACGATGGAGGCGACGGCGCTCGCCTTTACAAGAAGAACGAGTTCATTGCCGAGCGGTCTCACCGCGACGACCATCGCTTGCGGAATCAAGATGTCGACAAACGTGTTGTAGGGGGACAAACCGAGGGTCTGCGCCGCTTCGGTTTGCCCGCGCGCGACCAAGTTTATGGCGCCGCGGTAAATCTGGGCTTGATAGGCTGCGGTGTTCAGCGAAAACGTCAAGATCGTGCAGAAGAAGGGGTCTGCGAAGAGCCACCAGAGGCCGACATGGTCCAGGGCTGTGCGGAACTGGCCGCTTCCATAGTAGACCAGGAAAAGCTGTGCGAGCAGCGGCGTACCGCGGAAGAAGAGCAGGTATGAACTGGCTATGAGACGGATGGATGCACGACCACTGAGAAGCGCCATCGTCAGCGGAATCGCCGCAAGGAACCCCAGAAAGGCGGACACGGCCACGATCTTCAGGGTGACGGCAAAACCGGCCAGAAGCTGAGGGGCAAAATCGGGCAGGAACAAATTCAAGACGCGCTCCTGGCATATCCGCGAGAGAACCGTGCCTCGAGTACACCTGCGGTGCGTTCCGAGACCGTGGTCAACAGGAGATAGATGATGCAGGCGGCCCCGTAGAACGCGAACGGTTGCTTGGTGCTCGATACCGCCAGGCTGGTCGTCCGCATGAGGTCATTGAGCGCGATGATCGAGACCAATGATGTATCTTTCAACAATACAATCCACGTATTCGACAGGCCAGGCATCGCCGCCCGCAGCATCTGAGGTGCGATGACATCCTTGAATGTCTGAAAGCGATTAAGGCCGATCACCTGCGCGGCCTCGGCCTGGCCGCTGGCGATGGAGTTCAGCGCAGACCGGAAGACTTCCGCGGAGAAGGCTCCGAAAACGAGAGCCAGGGAGAATACGCCCGCTGCAAACGGGCTGATCTCGCCAAAGCCGTCAATCCCGATTTCGTCTGCGAACTGATTGAGCAGTTCCTGCGCTCCATAGTAGATCACGATCAGCGTCAGAAGCTCCGGCAAGCCGCGGAAGACTGTCGAGTAGACCGCCGCAACGGACCGCAGGCAAAGACTTTCCGACCTTGATGCCAAGGCCAGCACCAATCCAAGCAAGAGCCCTACCGGAAGCGTCGCAAGTGCCAGCCCAACGGTCAAAACCGTCCCCGACGCGATCTGTCCAGCCCAGTCCAATCTGAAACCTCATCTCACACGTCGCCGATATCTAGCATGGCGAACCTATTGTCCACTGTCGACAATATGGCTCTCAAACCCTTGTTTGAAAGTTTGACATCATGTGCCGTCCGATTGGGGTCTACTGGGAGCCCAAGTCTGGGGAACGTTCGTCTCGGCGGTTGGATGTATTGCAAGGACATATCGGCTTGCCTGGCTCACCTCTCATACTCCGCGGAATGCACAATGTTGGCGCGGCGGCCAACGGCATCCTCCCATTTGCCGGCTGACGGCGACGGCGGCTTCATCCTTCGGGCTAAGTCGCCGTCGCAGCCACTGGAACCAAAGGTCGAATGAAGGATGCCCTCCACAGACGCTATCGAGATCCTATCCAAGCTGGTGGGATTTAAGTCGCTATCGGGTCAATCCAACCACGACATCGCGGACTATGTCGAAACGTTCGCCAGATCCCTGGGGGCGACCATCCAAAGGTTCCCCTCAGCCGATGGCACCCGAACCAGCCTGCTCATGACGCTCGGACCAATGGTTCCGGGCGGAATTGTCCTGTCGGGCCATATGGACGTGGTTCCCGCGGGGAACCAGCCCTGGACTTCCGACCCATTCGCGTTGCGGCAGGCGGATAAACGCCTCTACGGGCGTGGTGCGGTGGACATGAAAGGCTTCCTCGCCCTTGCCCTCTCGCTTGCCGCGACCATGCCCATTGCCGAGCTCACCAAGCCGCTCCACCTTGCGTTTTCTTATGACGAAGAAATCTCCTGTGAAGGGGTAAAACCGATCGTGCGCCATATCGCCAAGTCGGTTCCGAAGCCTCTCGCGGTCATCGTCGGCGAACCCACCGAAATGCAGGTTGTAGGCGCGCACAAAGGCGCGCTCGATTGGACGATCGAGGTTCTCGGCAAGGCGGCCCACTCAAGTCTTCCGCATCTGGGCGCGAATGCCATTCACGCGGCCGCCCGCCTGGTTTGCGAGGTGGAGGAGATTGCCAGGGAGCTTGAGAAGCAGCCGTCACCGAATGCCGAGCTCTACGACGTGCCGCATCCCACTGTCACTGTCGGAGTCATCGAAGGAGGCACCGCTGGAAACGTCATCCCAGCGCGGTGCAGCTTCCAGATGGAGGCCCGAACAGTGGAGCAGGGCCAGGCTGCAACTATCCTTGCCCGGATTTCAAACCTTGCGCGCGATGTTGTGCTTCCTGGGCTGTGCGCGACTGCTCCCGGTTGTGAGATCAAGATCACGGAGCGTTTCGATATTCCGCCACTTGTCAGAGAGGCCTCCAGTGTTGCGGAACAGCTCGTCAGCCGCTTCAGTTCCTCGCCGGATGTGAAGGCCGTGTCGTATGCAACCGAAGCCGGCTTCTTCCAGGCCGCGGGGCTTTCCACAGTGGTCTTTGGGCCAGGGAGCATATCACAGGCTCATCAGGTCGACGAGTTTATCGACAAAGAGCAATTCAGGGAGGGAGAAAGAGTGCTGGCGCTGATCGCCAAAACCCTCTTCTGACGTGGTTCAATTCGCCTCCTGGTTTGCAAGTTGCCGCGACTCGCTGAGGAGATCATCTCGAAACGTCGAGACGAGGACAGAGGGAGCGTTGCTCTCCCGAGACACGATGTACACCGGCCAATCCACGCTGAATCGTTCCGGATTGATCTTTCGCAGTATGCCCAGGTCAACCCATGCCGCAGAGTACTGATCCGGAAGATAGCCGATATGGAGACCCGTCAAGATGAATTCGAGGGTCGCTTCGACGTGCATCGAAACGACGGTTGAGTTCCAATTGGTTTCAACCATTTCCTGTTGCCGCGTTAAAAACCCTCGCCGGACGAAATCGACTTGACGAAGGTCATCATCGCTAAGCGCACTTGCCGAACGATCGAAAAGTGGATGCTTCGAACCACAGTAAAGCGATATTCTTTCGGAGTAGGCCTGCTCATACTTCAAGCCATTCAGCGGGCTTCGGCTTCCGGTAAGACCAAGATCGCAACGACCGTCATAGACACCCCGCTCGACATCGTTGGACGGCACAACATTCATGGTTATCTCAACGCCATTCGAACGCTCTCGAAATCGCCGAAGCGCACCAACCAAGGGGTTCAGCCGATCGCTGGCTATGTTTTCCATCTGCCATATCGTCAGTTCGCCCATGAGTTGCCCCTTGGAACCGGCAACCGTTGTTCTGAAACTGTTGATCTCGCTAAAGAGCCGCAGGGTGGCCTCATACACAACCTGTCCCTGTGGCGTCAGCGAGAACCCGCTAGGACCGCGAACACAAAGCTTCAGGCCAAAGCGCGTCTCCAAATCTGCTATGTGGATTGAGATCGTTGATCGACCCAGACCTAGCGTTTCCTCTGCGGCCGCGAAACCATTGCATTCGGTCACCGCCTTGAAGACCCGAAGGAGCCGGATATCAACCTTGTCCAGGGGTGGGATTTCTACGCGCATACTCCGCCTTTCGACCGTGCCTCCGCCGTTTCAGGATAATCCCGCACGACTTGATGGGGTGATGCCAGCCCCATAAATCACAGTTATCGCGAGAGGACCATTTCGCATTGACTAGATCGGACTTATGTGAGACGAAATATTGTCGACAGAAGACAGTCGTCAAAAAACAGCGATGGGGAACGTCAATGAAACTGCTTAAGGGACTCGCTCTCGCGGGCGTAATCGCCATGTCTGCAAGCTGGAACGCCGCTGATGCGGCGGAAAAAATTTCGGTCGCGCACTCGACCTGGATCGGTTACGGCGCGCTCTACATCGCCAAGGAAAAGGGCTTCTTTGAAAAGGCAGGACTGGATGTAAACCTGCAGATCATCGAGGCATCTTCAGACGCCATCGCCGCAATGCAGGGCGGTCAGATCAACATCGTCGCCTCGACGATGGACAACTTCGCGCTGTTTACCGGAAATGGAGCTGACCTCGAGGTTCTGACCGCGCTCGACGAGTCGGCCGGCGGCGACGGAATTGTCGCGAAGAAAGAGATAGCTACCGTCGCCGACCTGAAGGGCAAATCAGTCGGTGTCCAGAAAGGCTCGGTCTCGCAGTTCCTTCTCGCGCAGGCGCTTAACAAGGCCGGATTGAAGCTCGAAGACGTCCATGTCATCGACATGAAGTCGGGTGACGCCGGCGCAGCGTTCGTTGCGGGGAGCGTCGATGCAGCCGTGACGTGGCAGCCCTGGCTTTCCAAGGCCGCAGCCACCGACTTCGGCAAAATTCTGGCCGACACCAGCACGATGCCCGGCCTGATCGTCGACGCGCTCGCCGCGAAGTCAGACTATGCCAACGGGCACAAGACGGAGATGAAGGCTTTCGTCGACGCCTACTTCGAAGGCATCGCTTTCATGGGGACGAACCCGGCAGAGGCGCATGAGATCATTGCTCGAAATCTGAAAATGAGCACCGAGACACTCGAGGGCACGCTGAAGGACGTTCGCTTCTTTACCAAACAGGACAACGTGGCGTTCTTCTCCGGCGATCGCAGCCCGGCCTTTGCACTCGTGTCCCAGGCGGGCGGGTTCTATCAGAAAATCGGCGTGCTGCGCTCGACGCCGGACGCGGCAAAGGTCGTCGGCATCGCCGGCGAACTGGCAAAGTGAGCTTGGAGGGACGATGCGGACTTCCCAAGCGCTTCCAATGAAAAGCGAACTCAAAACGGCGGGCGTCTCTGAGATACGCCCAGGCTTCCTCACCAAGGTGCGGACATATTTGAGACCAAGGGCAATCCTGCCTGCAAGCGAGCGGATGACGATTTCCGTCGTTGGCGTACTGGCCTTTTTTCTGCTGTGGTTGCTTGTCACCGAGGCCGGTTGGATTCAACCCTTCTTCCTTCCCAGCCCCATCGCAGTCGCCAGTCGTCTGGCCAACATGGTCGTGAGCGGTGGCTATTTGGAGGATGTCTGGGCAAGCTCTTACCGTGTATTCGGCGGATTTTTTATCGCGGCGGTAGTGGCCGTGCCGATCGGCATCCTCATCGGGAATTTCCCGTTCTTCCGTTCGCTTCTCGAGCCGTTGCTCAGCACCGCGCGCTATTTGCCTGCAACGGCCTTCGTGCCGCTGATGATCATCTGGCTTGGGATCAACGAATCGCAGAAAATCTCGATCGTCTTCATGGGCACGTTCTTCCCGCTCGCCCTGTTCATCGCGAGCATTTCGGAAGGCGTCTCAAGTGACCTTATGAACAGTGCCTACTCGCTTGGAGCGAGTTCGCGACAGGTGTTTTTCAAGGTTCTGCTGCCCGCCTGCGTTCCGGCAATCGTGGATGCGCTGCGCATTACGGCGGGCATCGCCTGGACCTATGTCATCGTTGCGGAACTCGTCGGAGCAGACAAGGGAATGGGGATCGCCATCCTGCAATCCCAGCGCTTTCTTCTGACGGATCAGGTCATCGCCGGCATCGTGGCCGTCGGCATCCTGGGCGTCTTGACCGACCTCGCATTCCGCTATGCGCACCGCAAGTTTTTCCCCTACATTTACTGAGGACCACCATGACACGCGTTCTTGTCGACAACGTCAGCGTGGAATTCGCTCGGCATCGGGAAGCTCCGCAGATAGCGCTGACGAATACCAATCTGGAAATCGAGCAAGGCGAGTTCGTCTGCCTTCTCGGGCCATCCGGATGCGGAAAATCCACTTTGCTCAATGTTGTGGGCGGGCTGGTGGAAGCTTCGACTGGATCGATCAAGGTCGATGGACGACCCGTTGCCCAACCGGGCCCGGATCGCGGAATGGTCTTCCAGAACTATTCGCTCTATCCTTGGCTTACAGTGAGACAGAACATCGAGTTCGGCCCGAAACTAAATCGCTGGCCGAAGGCCAAGGTCTCTCAAATCGCCAATGAACTCATTGAGATTGTGGGTCTCAAGGAATACGCGGACCAGTTTCCAAAAGTCCTGTCGGGCGGCATGAAGCAACGCGTGGCGATCGCCCGCGCGCTGGCGATGGAGCCTGGCGTTCTGTTGATGGATGAGCCGTTCGGGGCGCTCGACGCGCAGACGCGCTCTCGGATGCAGGAACTGCTGCTCGACATCTGGTCTCGTAAGCGGACCACCGTGATCTTCGTGACCCATGACATCGAGGAAGCCGTCTATCTCGCGGATCGCGTGCTGGTCATGAGCGCACGCCCCGGCAGGATCATCGAAGACTTCAGGATTGAACTGCCGAGGCCGCGGGTCCCCGACATCGTCGCGAGCGAGGAATTCACCCGTTACCGCAAACACATGCTCCACCTGCTGAGGCATTGACGCGCTGATCTCAATTTGCGGCCGCTTGACCCCACTGGCCGACAAGAAAGGAATGAAATGTCGAACGAATTCAATCCCGTAGATTCATCCGTAACCCCGCGATACGCCGAGATCGCAACGTTCATGCGCGCCGCCCGGTCGGAAATTTCGCCTTCCATCGACATCGCTCTGGTCGGTGTCCCCCTGGATCTCGGTGCGACGTATCGGTCTGGTGCGAGACAGGGACCGGCGGGCGTTCGCGAAGCCTCGCGCCTGATCCGACAGGTCAATCCGACCACCGGCGTCGCGCCATACCGCATCGCGAATATCGCCGATATCGGCGACGCGCCAACCCATCCACTCAGCGTCGAGAAAAGCGTCGAGCACATCGAACAGTTCTTCCAGCGCGTCCACGAAGCTGGTGCCGTTCCGATCTCAGTGGGCGGAGACCACACGGTCCCGCTTCCAATTCTCAGGGCGATCGCGAAGGACGGCCCGGTCGGCCTGATCCAGATCGACTCGCATTCCGATACCTTCGACGAATTCATGGGAACGAAGTACAACCACGCCACCTTCGTCCGTCGTGCGGTGGAAGAAGGCCTTCTTGATCCCAAGCGGATCGTCCAGATCGGTCTGCGAGGCACCCGCTACGGCGACGACGACATCGTCTATGGTGGTCAGGTCGGCATCCGAATGATCACGATGGACGAGTACGAGACGATGGGCCGCGCAGCGGTCATCGAGGAGATCAAACGCGTAATCGGCGCCGGCCGGACTTACTTCTCGATCGACATCGACGGTCTGGACCCGAAGGACGCACCCGGCACGGGTGTCCCTGAGCCAGGCGGCATCATGATGCGGGACGCCCAAATGATCCTGCGGTCGCTCAATGGCATCGATTTGATCGGCGGTGACATCTGCGAAGTCGTGCCGTCGCTGGATCCGACCGGGATCACCTGTATCAACGCCGCGAACCTGATGTTCGAGCTCACGTGCCTGGCGGCGGTAGCCCACTTGAACCGCACGACGAAACAGGCCTGATCGGCCCGAACAGAACAAACGTAAGGGAGGACATCATGTCAGGCCAAGCCGCGTTGCGCGAACTCGCAAACAAGTACTTCGACGCGCTGTATTTCGGGAAGGCGGACCTCTTCGCTGAGGTGTTTCATCCCGCAGCGATGCTCTACTGCTTCACGGAAGCGGAACCCGTAATCATGGGCGTAGACAAGTACCTCGAGATCGTGCGGGGCCGTGTTTCACCGGCTTCCCGCAACGATCCGAGGCGAGACGAGGTCGTTGCAATCGAGATCGCCAGCCTCACGACAGCTCATCTTCGGGTCAAGGAGATTTTCATTCCGAAGAACTTCGTGGACGAACTGACCTGCGTCAAAACCGCCGCCGGATGGAAGATCGTCTCGAAGGTTTGGCACTTCACTTTGGATGCGCAATGATTGCGAGAATGGAATAGCAAAATGACATCCGTGAACGACAAGGAACTTCACACAAGTGCCGAAATTTTCGACGCCTTCATCGAGCGGTCCTGGCGGTCGAATGCTGAGCGGCAGAAGGCGAAAGGCGCTGAATTCGTCATCGGCAAACGCGAAGGCGTTTACATGTGGGACATCGAAGGCAAGCGGCGTCTGATCGACTGCGGCACCGGCGGCGGCGTGCACGCCTTGGGACATCGCCATCCAGAGATCCTGGCTGCGCTGCGGCAGGCTCTCGACGACGGCCGGGACACCGGGCTTTGGTCGGTACCCAATGCCAAATATTTGGAACTCCAGGACAAGCTGGCGGCGCTCGCGCCCAAGGCCCATCTGAATCGGAGCGTGATTACGCTTTGCTCCACTCTTTCGGTCGATCTGGCCACAATGTTCGCGTTCCGCGTGACCAAGCGCCAGAAGATGCTTGCCTACAGATATGGATATCACGGCCATACAGGATTCGCGGCTATCGTCACGGGCTCGCCCGAAGAAGGGATCATCGACCACTATAATCTTCCCTCGCACGCGAACTTTCTCGAGCGGTTCGGCGATATCGAGGAACTCGACCGGCTTCTTACCTCCGAGATCGCGGCCTTCATCATCGAGCCGATGGACTACGAGACCTTCGAGGCGGCTTCCAAGGACTTCTTCACCCAGGCGTCCCGCCTTTGCAAAGAGCGCGGAGTGTTGTTCGTCGTGGACGAAACACGCACCGGTTTGGGTCGATCGGGGACACTGTGGGCTTCGGAGCAGTATGACATCGATCCGGACATGATGATCACCGGCAAGGGCTTGTCGGGGGGCCTGTATCCAGCGAGTGCCGTATTGATGCGGGCGGAGATCTACGAGCAGTGCATGAATCAGCATCGGTTCGCGTATATCTCCAGCCTCGGCGGCAACGAGATTAGCTGTGTTGTCGCGGCGAAGGTGCTTGACGTCGCCTCCAGTCCGGCTTTGTTGGAGAACGTCCGCAAAGTTGGAGCGTACCTCCACAACGCCTTCCAAGCGCTCTGCTCGAAACACTCCGACGTTCTCAAGGGCGTTACATCCTTCGGGCTCGCCGTCTCGGTTCAAGTTGCCAACCGGGATGTGGGGCGTGAACTCTACAGGAAGATTCTCGCCGATGGCGTTTTATGCCACAGCGTCGCGGAGATCGATCCGCCCGGTCTGAAGTTCTTTCCTCCACTGGTGCTTACCGAAGCGGAGGCAGACCAGATCGTTGATGCTCTCGACCGCGCTGGCTCTTCACTGCGCAAGTCTGTGAAGTCTGCCGCGTAATCCGCCCACCCTCCCTGGCGAAGAGCCGGGGAGGTTCTCCACACTGGAAAACGGAGCGAATCAGTACTGTGCACGGTTTCGTATTCTTTTTCCGCAAGTTCCGCTAAGTTGCCTGCGCTGATGCTGGACCGAATTCGGTAGGCTGCGCCAACCATGAAGAGAGGCCCACCATGGGTGTCGTGAAACAAGATGAAACCAACGGTTTGGTGATCCAGCGTAATTCGGTTGCTGACCAGGTGTACTTCGACCTCCGTGCCAAACTTCTTTCAGGACAGATCGCCCAGGGGGAGCGCATCGTCGAAGCCAGCATCGCCAAATCTCTCGGCATCAGCCGCGCGCCGATCCGCGAAGCCGTCAACCGCCTGACCGAAGCCGGGCTTCTTGAGAGCCGCACCCATTACGGGACCTCGGTCATCCAGATGAGTGCGGAGAAAATTCGCGAATTGTATGTCGTGAGGAATGCCATCGAGGCGTTGGCGATCAGGGCGGTGGCCGAGCGCCATACTTCCGAAGACATCAAGAAGCTGCGCAAGCTCATCAAAACGATGTCGAATTTTGCGAAGAATCGCGATTTGCCTGGCTTGGTCGACGCAGAACTCGAATTCCACGAAGCTCTCTGGCGGATGGCCAAGAACCCGTACATCGAAAAGGTCGCCGGACTTCTGTTCGACCATCTTCGCCTCGCGCTTACGATCGACAATGCCGGTTACAAGAACCTCATGGACGTGGCGCAGGAGCACGAGCCTCTCGTGCAAGCGATAGAAAGCGGCGACCCAGATAAGGCGGCCGCAGCGCTCGCTGAGCACATAATGACTTCACTGGACGCCTTTGCTTCCACGAAATAGGTCAACGCGGCCGCACGGCAGCATCACGAGTTCAGCCCAAAACTTCCCCGTAATCCCGACATGAGGCCGTTCCTAAAGGCCGAAAATGTCGACAGTAGACAGAAGAGTACTTCATCATGCTCAGAAATTCAGTTGGTGCTGCTATTGACGAAGCGATCGACACTCCTGCGCTTATCGCGGCTTGCCAGAAGGTGGTACGGATCGAGAGCCTCACCGGCCAGGAGGCGAATGTCGCGAAGTTCGTCGCCGAAAAGATGATCGAGCTTTCCTTTGACGACGTGAAAATCGATGCGAACGGAAATGTCATCGGGACGGTTTTCGGTGACGGGACCGGGCCATCCGTCATGATCAACGGCCACATCGATCACGTCCCCGTTGGCGCTATGCAGAATCCGTTCTCCGGTGAGCTCGTGGACGCTTCCCGTTGGGGCGAAAGCGGTCAGGCCATTTTCGGCCGTGGATCGTGTGACATGAAGTGCAACGTCATGTCGGCCGTGTATGCGGTGGGTGCCCTGCAGCGCAGCGGCCTGAAGCCGGGCGGCGATGTGATCGTTGTCGCCGACGTCGAGGAAGAGACCGACTCTCCCAAGGGTGTGAAGTCCGTTATCGAAGGAGGCATTCGCGCGGACTACGGAATCTCCGTGGAATCGACGAGGGGACAGGTCTATCTCGGTCATCGCGGCAAGCTGGAGTTCGAGGTCTGCTTCCATGGGCGAACCTCCCACGCGTCGGAGCCGTCGAACGGCGTCAATGCGATCTACCTTTCGATGGCGTTCATCGGTGCTCTGGAGCAATACGCGTCAACACTGCCCGAAGACGACCTTCTTGGTCCTGCCACGGTTGTCGTGACCGGCATGCATTCCTTCCCGGACAATGGGACCGCCGTCGTACCAGACCTCGTGAAGATGAGGGTAGACCGTCGCTACATTCGGGGGGAGGATGAAGAGAGCTGCCTTTCGGAAATCAGTCAAATCCTGACGGCTGCATACGGAGAAACCGATGGGGTCAAGTGGAGTGCGGAAGTCACCAACCACTATCCGTTGATGTTCACCCCACAAACCAGCCTGGTGGCTCAGGCTGCCATCGTCGCGGCGCTCGACGTCGACGACACCGCCCCGGCAATCTCGGCCTGGCGTTTCGGTGTGAACGGCACGTTCATGAACGCGGCCGGCATCCCCACGATCGGTCTTGGCCCCGGCGACGAGAAATGGGCGCACACACCGGAGGAACACATCGGGACGGCAGACCTCGTCAATTCCGCGCGCAAGATTGCCAGGACCGTCATGGCTCTGACCAAAGGCGGGGAGGCCTGATATGGGTGACGACAAGCAAGTCGTCGAGACGACGGTGGCCGACGCCATCCTTCGTCTCATGGAATCCTATGGGATCGACACGATTTTCTCCATTCCCGGAGTCCACACCGTCGACTTCTATAAATCTCTACCCGAACGGCGGATCAGGCACGTCACGCCTCGGCATGAGCAGGGTGGCGCGTTTATGGCGTACGGCTACGCGTTCGCGACCGGCCGGCCGGCTGCGTGCATGCTCATAACCGGCCCCGGCGTGCTCAATGCTGCCACCGGTATTGCCGAAGCCTATTCGGACTCCATTCCGGTGTTCGTGATCGCCGCGAACAACTTGCGCGGAGAAATCGGAGTGGGTCGCGGCGCCCTGCACGAGACCAAGTCGCAGTCCGCAGTCCAAGAGCAGATTGCTGCTTTCACGCATACTTTGCTCGAGCCTTCAAACATCGAGGAGGTTTTCCACCGGGCCATGTCGTCGATGGAGGTGTCGCGTCCGCGGCCGGCCTTGATCGAAGTTCCGAGAGACCTCCTCAGTTCGAAGGTGGCGGTGCCCGTTGAGCAAGCTCTCCAACTGTATAGGCCCGGGCCGCACCCGGATGTGATCAGCCGAGTCTCCTCGATGCTGGTGGGCGCCAAGCGCCCCATCATGATCGTCGGCGGAGGCGCTCGCAGCGCGAGCCGAGAAGTCCTGGCGCTCGCGGAGGAACTTGGCATTCCCGTGGTGACGACGAACACCGGTAAGGGAATCCTGCCGGAAACCCATCCCCTTTCCCTCGGCTCAAGCCTTCCTTTCCCTCCGATGCATCGCGCAATCGAGGATGCCGACGTCGTGCTGGCAGTCGGAACAGAACTCAGTGAGACGGATCTGCTCTACACCTGCAAGAGTTACCGGATAAATGGCGCGCTAATCAGGATCGACATCGATCCGCGGCAGTTGACCATGAACTATCTCCCACGCGTCGCCATGCTCTCCGACGCCAAGGTCGCGCTCCAGGCGATAATCGACGGATGCGGCGATGGCGACGCGGATCAGAGAGAAATCGCTCGGCGACGGGTCGCGGACATCCGGACGTCGGTGGAGAAAGACGCCGGTTGGTCCTCGGAGTCTCACAAGCACAAGCCGATCTTGGGAGCCATAGCGGCAGCGCTTGATCCGAATGCCGTCATCTGCGCCGACTCCACTCAACTTGCTTACACAGGCAATCATTTCTTCCCCTCGAAAGAGCCTGGCACATGGCTGTTCCCGAACGGGTACGGCACGCTCGGAAGCGCCCTTCCAGCCGCTATCGGAGCGAAGATTGGCTGCCCGGATCGTCAGGTGGTCGCGATCGTCGGCGACGGCAGCTTCCTCTACACGATCGAGGAACTCACCTCAGCAGTTGAGAATGAAGTCAGCCTTCCCGTTATTCTCTGGAACAACCGAGCATATGGCGAAATACGAGATGCCATGATTGCGTCGGACATCCCCACGGTGGGCGTAGATCTCTACACGCCCGACTTCCAGATGATTGCGACGGGTTTCGGATGCCATGCCGTTCAAATTGAATCACTCATACAGCTCACCCATGAACTCAAGGAAGCTTTCAAAAGAAACAGACCGACCCTGCTCCAGATAGACAATGACGCGGCAATGTTTTCAGGCGCAGGCGTGTCATGAACAACGAGACCCTTGAGGCTGGACTTCGGCAGGTCGTGGGCGAGTCGAATGTCATTGCCGGGCCGCCAGGTGGCCCAGCGCTTGTCGTCAGACCCGGGACCACCAAGGCAGTGGCGGAGTGCCTGAAGCTCTTTCATGAGCAACAGGCTCCAGTGGTTACGCTGGGCGGGCTCACCGGGCTCGTGCATGGCACCCACACCCCATCGCACTACTTCGGAATTTCCACCGAGAGGCTAAATCGGATCGAGAGCTTCGACCCGAGCACGCGCCTGGTTGTGGTGGGGGCAGGAACGAAGTTGGAGGCGGTCCATGATTTCGCTGCGGACCACGATCTACGATATGGGGTCGATCTCGGCGCTCGGGGTAGCTGCACCATCGGCGGAAATATCGCCACGAACGCGGGCGGGAACTCCGTCATCCGCTTCGGCATGACCCGATACAACGTTGTCGGCATTGAGGTGGTCCTTTCCGATGGGGCGATACTTACCGATCTGCGGGGTTTGCCTAAGAACAACGCAGGTTACGACCTGAAGCAGATATTCATCGGCTCCGAGGGAACTCTGGGTGTTGTGACCAAAGCGTTGCTGAAGCTCAGCCGTCGACCGGCCGGCACGGCAAGTGTTCTGTTGGCACTCAACCACCTGAACAGCGCCCTCGTGGTGATGGAGGCACTAGAGCGTGCCTGCTGCCATTCTTTATTGGCGTTGGAAATCATGTGGAACCGCTATTTCGAGAAAGTGAGCACCGCACTGTCGGCAGAGACGCCTCCGCTTCCACCGGGTCATCCCGTTTATTTGCTCGCCCAGGTCGAGGGCATGGATAGCAGCGAACAGGCAGTCGACAGTTTGGTCGGAGCTTTGGAGGGCATCGACGACATTATCGACAGCGCGTTGGCGACAACACCGGTCCAGGAGCGCCGTCTCTGGTCGATCCGTGATGGGTCCGATGTCATCGAGCGAGCCCATAAACATGTGCTTTCCTTCGACGTCAGCATGCGGCCACATAAGTATGCCGCTTACATCGCAGACGTCGAAGCGCGCCTCAAAGCCCGAATATCAGACGCCGTCGCCTACTATTTTGGGCATCTCGCGGACGGCAACATTCATTTCATGATCGGACACGACGGGTCTTTGTCCGACGCGACACGCCTTATCGAGGAATGCGTCTATGACGCCTTGGCGTCGTACGAACCGTCTTCGATTTCTGCCGAACATGGGATCGGCCGAGAGAAGGCGGCCCATCTTTGGCGATCGCGATCAACGGCCGAAATCGCAGCGATGAACCGCATCCGCGCTGCTCTCGATCCTGCAGGAATTCTAAACCCGCATATATCGTACGAACCCAAGTCTCTTGATGCTCAATACGCATCAGCTCGTTAACGGGAGCAACAGCGTACAATATGCGCGCTACAGCCTGATATTTTTCCGGCACAACGTGCGGACTTCATCTTTTGGATCTGCTCATCCCCCAGTCGTGAGGCAATGAATGTCGAGCAGGTTGGATGCCCTAACGGATTGTGACGAAGCGCGTCCGACTGGCCGCCGGGCGCAGCATTCCTGGTCGTACGTTGGCGGCAAGAGACGCATCACTCTCAATTTCCGAATCAGGTTCCATGAGGACCTTGCCAAGTCAGTCGCTGCTGGCTGGGACACCAACGTTGCCAGTCGACCGGTAATCAACATACAGATGCGGCGCCAGCATCGCCCGGCGACATCGTTCAGGGTAAGGCCGATTTATCGAGACCCGGCCAAGCCCGGGCTGAGCTTAGCATCGGCATGCTGCTCATTTGCAGGTCGACAGCCCAAGATATTGATCCCATTCGCGTTTTGCAGGATCGTCGGGAATGCATCCATATTTTACATAGGTCGTGCGCAGAGGCAGGGATTGCTTTGATGAAACGAGGAACAACACCAATGTAAACATCCCACAAACAGCCCCCGCGAGGGCCACATACCAAAGCCTGCCCGGAACGCTCTGAGGACTAGCCACGCTTATACCTGGTGAAACCATGGTTGTCGGAGCTTGGCCGCGGTTGAATTGACATTCATCGTCGGACCGGTCTCGCTGAAAAGCTTCAGAATGGAACTCATGCCAATGATGTCGGCCACAAAGAAAAGCTTCCATGTCGAACTTAACCGGGGCAGCACGAAGATACCTAGATCGTACGTTCAAAATGCGCATCCCATGTCTCAAGTCGTCCAGCAATCAATTATCGGCGGACGCACAGGCGGCATCTTGTCTACGCTCACCCCAAATTTTCTAAAGTGATTTGAATGAAACGATGGTTTGACAGCATCAAACTTGGATATGCTTGATGAACGGGAGCTCAACCGTTCTCGCTTGGACGGGCGGCCGACGATCGAACTGAGTGAGAACGACTCATGCCGGCGACTTCGGCCAATTCTCCACCGTCAGCGCCTCCGCATAGGCCGCTCTGATAAGCGCGACGGCCGGCCCGAGGCGGCTTGCATGGCTGTCGGTGATTCCCGAGCGCGTGGATGCCTGCACCGTGGCGACCTGTCAGCAGCCAGTAGTGCATCTCACGAATAAGCTGGTTCTGCAGGATTGGGATTGACGCCGGACGATCGAGTAGTTTCATCAAACGCAATGCCAAAACCAGGGCGCCCGGACCAATCACATTGCCGAGAAAGAATCACGCTGTCCGGGAATAAAAAGCCGCTTGCCCTGGTCCTCCATGCATGAGCTGCTGATTGACCTTGAAGGGACGCCGCACTGCAAACCCACACATTGCCGAGCACGACGGTATCGGTCGACGCGTTCCAGGACCTCTGGAAGGCGATAGGTCGGCCGCCTGCGGCCGGCTGGCTCACCTGTCTGCCGAAGGTGCTGCCGCGGTCGGGATCGGGAAAGCTGAGGTGCCGCGCATGCGAAATGGGTCGTGAATTCGGCAATGCTTGTGCTCGAGAAGCATCCATCTGGATGCATGTTTGCGGTCCAGTGCGTGATTGACACCGATGCGACGTTTGCCCTCACATTCAACGCAGTTGGCGACCCGGGATGTTTCCTCTGGGTTCGATCGCAACGCAGAACCATTCTCGCCCCATGAGCACTCAAGGCGAGGCGCATGTGACGGTGTACCGATGCTAAGCAGCAATGCGCGAGCCGACCGCTTCGGCGAAGTGGTAATGCCCCATCTCGCCGACGCGCTTTCGCTGGCCCGCTGGCTGACCGGCAATGCCACCGACGCCGAGGATGTCGTGCAGGACGCCTGCATGAAGGCACACGCCAACATCGCAAGCTATGCCGGCGGCAATGCACGTGCCTGGCTGCTCACCATCGTTCGCAACTCGTGTTACACATGGCTGGCGCGCAATCGCCCGCGCAGCATCGTCTCGGTGGGCGACCTCGGTGATCTCGACGAGGTGAGCGCCGCTCACGCAGTCGATCCGACTGAGAGCGAAAGCCCGGAGGCGAGCCTGATTGCCAGGGCAGACGTGGCGGCCCTGGAGGCGGCGATCGCCGCTCTGCCGCAACCCTTTCGAGAAACGCTCGTGCTGCGCGACGTCAATGGCCTAGCCTACCGCGATATCGCAGCCATGCTGGGCGTGCCGATGGGCACGGTGATGTCGCGGCTGGCGCGGGCGCGTGGCCTGCTGATCTCTGACCTTGGGAGGGCGCAATGAGTGCGCACAACGATGGATTGCCCGAGGACGCCGCAGGCATGAACCTGATGCTGCACGCGCTGATAGATGGCGAGCTTGACGCCGCCGCGGCCATGGCTGTCGAGCGGCGCATCGCGGCCGATCCCAAGCTGGCGGCCGAACATGCCCGCATCATGGTCTTGCAAGGGGCTGTGGCCAGGCTTCCGAAGCCCCAGGTGAGCGACGAGTTCAGCGCGCGCATTGCAGCCATGGCAGCATCCGGCAGCGTCGAGGTGCTGCGGCCCAGAGCGCCGATACGGGCGAAGTCCGCTCGAACGTGGTGGTCGGCGCGCAACTTCGGATCATTCGACTGGCGCACCATGGCGGCCTCGATCATGATCAGCGCTGTTCTGGCCAGCGGCGCGACGCAATGGGCGATGCAGCCTAGCGTAGCCGATAGCTTTGCCGCAGGCGTGGCCAGCGGCCACCAACGCAGCCTGCTGGCGACCAGCCCCGTCGATGTAGTCTCGTCGGACCGGCACACCGTAAAGCCATGGCTCGATGCAAGGCTCGGCCTTTCGCCGCCGGCTCCTGATATGGTGAAAGACGGATTTGCGCTCATCGGTGGCAGGGTCGAGGTCATTGGCGGCCGGGCAGTGCCGGCGCTGGTTTATCGCCACCGCGAGCATTTGATCACCCTTGTCGCCGAGCCGCAAAATGCCGGGGCGGTGACCGACCCCGTCGATCTCTCGGAGGGCGGCTTCTCGCTGGTGCAATGGAGCGACGGCGCCTTCTCCTACTGGGCGATTTCCGACATGGAGCGGCCGGAGCTCGACGACTTCGTGGCGCGCTTCCGCGCCGCGGTCGTCCCCGGCTGATAACCGACCGTCGGCACTCCAACCGATATCGAGTGCCGACCTGCGCTAGCCTTGACGTTCCTGCCCGGGTGACAGACCACGGCAGCATGGCGCCGACGTCGAACGCGTCCTCGTGCAGCGTCGGCTCCAGTTCGGGGCGGACGCCGGCCCC
Organism: Mesorhizobium sp. LSJC269B00; assembly: GCF_000502815.1. Lineage (NCBI taxonomy): Bacteria > Pseudomonadati > Pseudomonadota > Alphaproteobacteria > Hyphomicrobiales > Phyllobacteriaceae > Mesorhizobium > Mesorhizobium sp. LSJC269B00. The sequence continues at coordinate 33,701 of NZ_AYVN01000002.1, read as the reverse complement.
TGTTTTCGGGAAATCTCAAAAGAATTTCGCGCCGCCCGGGAATAAAGGGATGTCCTGATGGGTCTTGTTGTTAGCGGGGCCAATTTCCCGGCACGCACCCAAGAAACGAAAAAAGGATCTACCGAAATGACCAAGCTCGCTCTCAGCGTGGCTGCCATGCTGCTTGCCTCAACCGCTGCCTTTGCCGGCAGCGACCATGGCGGCAACAACTCCAATCAGCCGGTCGCTACCGTTGACACCAATGCCACTGCTTCCATTTCCCCCTCCCCGCGCCAAGCCGGCGTCGACACCATGGTGACGACCGGGCCGCGCCAGGGGTCGGTTCAGGACATCATCACCAGGCACAACAACGACGGCATCTGGGGCCGCTGAAGGCACCCTTCCGAACATCTTCTCTTACCACTCACGATGGAGAGCCAAACCTTTGGCTCTCCATCATCACCCCATAAGGCTGCAGGAGATCACCTATGTTCATGATGACACGTCGCACGTTGCTTGGAACCACGCTCGCCGCGACCGCCTTCGGTCTGGCCGGCAAGCTGGAATTCACCCGTCCCGCCTTCGCCGAAACGTCGGTCGAGCCGACCGTCGGCTTCTACAAATACAAGGTCGGTGATATCGAGGTCACCGCCATCTATGACGGCATCTGGCGCAAGCCGCACGACCCGGCCTTCATCAAGGATGTTTCCGTCGAGGACACCAAGGCAGCGCTTGCCAAGGCCGGCCTGACGACAGACTTCATGCCCATCCCGCTCACCGTCATCGTCCTCAAGATGAACGGCAGGCTGATCATGATGGATGCCGGATCGGGCGTCGGCCAATGGCAGACCAATGCCACCCATCTGCCGGCCAACATGGCCGCCGCCGGCATCGACTATAAGACGATCGACACCATCATGATCTCGCATTTCCACCCCGACCATGTCTGGGGCCTGATGGAAAAGGGGACCGATGCACCGGTGTTCCCCAATGCCGAGCTGATCGTCAACGCCACGGAATACAATTGGTGGACCGACCCCAGCCGGCTGGCCAAGCTGCCGGAAGGCCGCAAGCCGGCGGGCAAGCGCATCGCCGAAAACTTTCCGAAATGGAAGAACTGGAAGCTGGTCAATGACGGCGCCGAAGTCGCACCCGGCATCCAGATCATCGCTGCGCCCGGCCACACGCCGGGACATTCGGTCTACCTCGCCAACTCCGGCAAGGAACAGCTGATGATCTCGGCCGACACCATGTATGTGCCCGCCCTTCTGGCGCCGCATCCGGAGTGGCAGGGCAGTTACGACCAGGACGGGCCGATGGCGATCACCACGCGGCACAAGCTGATCGATCGCGTGATCGCCGACAACATCCGGATCTCGGGTTCGCATTTCCCGTTCCCCGGCACCGGCGTCTTCGTGAAAGACGGCAATGCCTATGGTTTCACCCCAGTTCAGATTTGAGCGCGAGCTCCCAACCCAAGCGAGAAAGATGATGAAGCAATCCTATCTGGGCAAGCACGCCCTGTTTGGCCTGCTCGGCGCCATTGCCGTGCTGACCGTCGTTCCCGTGGCCACTATCATGCCGGCCTATGCGGTCGACGACCTCGAAGGCACCGATGCACCCGACCTCACCGCCGTCCAGGCCAAGATCGCCGTCAAGGACTACAAGGGCGCGCTGGCCGATCTGCGTGATCTCGCGCAGGACAACCAGCAGGCCGACGTCTACAACCTGCTCGGCTTCACGCTGCGCAAGACGGGCGATTTCACCACGGCGCTGACCTACTACAACAAGGCGCTCGAGCTGAAGCCCGACCACAAGGCCGCCCGCGAATATCTGGGCGAACTCTATGTAGAGACCGGCGACATGGCCAAGGCCAACGAGCAGTTGGCGTCGCTGCAGAAGCTGTGTCCCGCCGGCTGTGAAGAACTCGAAGACCTCCACAAGGCCATCGACACCAAGGTGACAAAGTAAACCAGGCAGGTGCTGCAAGGCGCCTGCCCCTTTCCCATTGCCTGGAGCCCATCGTGACAACGACACAAACCGCCTGGAAACCACATCTCACCGACTTGACCCTGCTGACGGGTCGCCTGCTGCTCTCATTGCTCTTCGTGCATGAAGGCCTGGAGCTGGCGACGCATTTCGCCGGTGCAGCCAAGGCGATGACGGCGCTCGGCGTCAGCCTGCCGCTTTTAATAGCCACCATAGCGCTGCAGCTGGGAGCTGGCTTTTCGGTCGGCCTTGGTCTGCAGACGCGTCTGGGCGCGGTGGCGCTCGGACTGTTCTGTTTGGCAACGGCAGCTTTGTTCCACACCAATTTCGCCAACCAGAACGAATTGCTGCATCTCGAAAAGGATCTCGCCATAGCGGGCGGCATGTTCGTCCTGGCCGTAGCCGGCGCCGGGGCGATATCTCTCGATAGGGTGCTGAACGGCCTCGTGAAGCGCCGGCAACAGGACAGAGAGACGGTTGCGGCGCTCATAGCGGCCGGTAGGCCTCTCTCGGTGGGCGAAATCAAGCTTCCATTCTAAACCGGCCAACACGCCGGGCATCATACAACCCGCCCGCCCGGTCGGCGCCCGCAAACTGCCTCGGGGGGTGACGCAAGCCGTTCCTGGCGTGTCCTCCATTTTACGTCCGCTTATCGGCGCGGATAGTAATGCCCAGGAAGGACCTGCGACGATTCCGATCAGCAAGCCTCTTAATCGTTGTTGCAGTCGGCGATCTGCAGAGGTTCAAGGCATCCGTTGTTTGAATTACGTGCTCCCGCGCCGCGGATCATTCGCGGTTCTGGTATGCCAGAAGGCCAAGCATCGCGAGCGTCACTTTTCCGAGATTTGCATGGCTGTCAGAAAACGACACGTACCAACCCGCTCAAGATGATCCATATGCGCCGCGATGATAGATCAACGCTGGGCCAGGCTCTCCGCTCACCACATGTCGGACGGTGCCGAGGATCAGCGCATGGCTGTGACGAATGATGGTGTCCTCGACCGTGCAGTCTACCGCGGCAAGCGCACCTTCGAGTGCCAGTGCGCCGCTTGCAAGGGTGGACCAGCGCGCACCCTCGTAGCGCGCCTGCCCCTTGAGGCCGCCTCGGCCGGCAAAACGGTCGGCAATCGCGATCTGGTCGGCGCGTAGCACATTCACGCAGAAGTGCCCATGCCGGCTGATGGCTGCCCATGTCGACGAGCTCAGGTTGATGCTGACGACCATCACCTCCGGTTCGACCGACAAGGAATGGGCGGTGGTAATTGTTGCGCCCGTCCGCTCGTCGCCGATGCCTGCGGTGACCACGGACACGGCTCCGGCCAGGTGTCGCATCGCAAATTTCAGGGGGATCCGGGTTTCATCCGGCAGAATGCGTTCGGTTAGTGTCATCTGGATAGCCTCATCGTGTTTGCATCTTCACGACGCCCTGCGACGCAACGCCGTCTGGTAACCCAACCATTGGTGAATTTCAGTGGCGATGCTCTCGGCATGGGCGGTGACTTCAGGGATGCCCATCAGCTCGCCGACGCTGCCGCGCGCCAGGGGTCCGCTGATGAAAATATTGTCGGCCGGGTGACCTGACGCATCGACCGCGCGGCCGTGGCTGTCGGTGTCGAGACCAAGGCCGGTTGGGTCAAGACGGACCAGGCCCAGATGTCCAAGGGCGGCAATCGCCGTGTTGGTGCGAAGAATGTCGGCATGCGCCGGCCCGGTCGTCACGATCACGCTGTCGAACGTCTCGACGATGAGGTCGTGTCGGCGCCTTGACCGCTGCGTGACGCGGATATGCCCGTCGGCCTCATCGGCCTCGACAATCGATGCGGCGCGATAAGCGAGCGTCCCCTCGGCAAGGCGGCGATCCAGCACGACTGCTACCTGTGGCGCGATGCGGAAACGATGTACATCCCAGAGCGCGCGAAGATGGCGCACCACGCGGCGCTGCTCGGCGAGCGGCAAGGCCTGCCAGATCAACTGCCCCTGACGCCGGACAGCGTCGAGGACCGGATACCAGTCTCCGCCCTGTCGCCTCGCTGCCGCGATCGTGGCCCGGATGTGCCCGAGCAGCACCGTGGCGCTGCATAAAGGCAGGCTGGTGAAGTCGCCTATCGGGTCGCCCTGCGTCGCGGCCTGCACATGCGAGCGGTAGCCATGGCGCGACAGTGCCGTGATACGGCCGCGATGACCTCTACGGTCGAGGGTTGCAATGACGTCGGCCGAGGTCAGACCGGTGCCAACAATGAGAACACGGTCGTCGCGGCCGATCGCCTGCAGCCGTTCGAGATCGTAGGGATTGGCCACCAATCCGGCGACTGAGACCACGCTGCGCAGCGGCGCCGGGAGGGCCGGCAATGGATGCGTCGCCGCGATCACCACAGCATCGGCGGAAAGCGTTGCGCCATCGGACAGGACGAGCCGGTAGCCCTCGCCACTGCGCTCGACCCAAGCAACTTCGGCCCTGACATGGCGGATCGCCTTGCTTTGCAGGAAGGGCTGCAAGTGGGATTCGACATAGCGGCCGAAGACCCGACGCTGCGGGTAGATCGCGCCGCTGGCGGCGATGGCCTGCGTATCGTCCAGAATGGCGCCGGTCTGCTCCAGCCAGTCGGAAAAATGGCCCTCCTCACCTGAGATCAGCGTCATCCTGGACGCCCGCACGTTGATGCGGTGCGAGGGATCGGCCGTCGAATAGGCCAGACCATAGCCGAGCGCCTCGCGCGGTTCGACGACCCCTATATCGGCTGCATCGGCGGGCAGCAGCCGCGCCAGGTGAAACGCGGTTGCGGCGCCGGAAAAGCCGCCGCCAATGATGGCGACCGTCAGTTTCCCAGCCCTGCGGGAAGCGCTCAAGACTGGCTCGCGCGCAGCGCCGATGGTCGATGATCTCCGGCCACCGTTTCGCCGAACGGTCCCATGTTCACCGTCGTCGGCCGGGTCGAGATTTCGTGATCGAGCGGCAGCAGCGGCAGCACCAGTTCGCCGAAGCGATAGGCTTCCTCCAGATGCGGATAGCCGGACAGGATGAAGGTATCGATGCCAATCCTTCGGTATTCGTCGATCCGTTCCGCCACGGTCGCCGCATCACCGACCAAGGCGGTGCCGGCGCCGCCGCGCACAAGGCCAACGCCGGCCCAAAGGTTCGGGCTGATTTCGAGCTTGTCGCGGCTGCCGCCATGCAACCGGCTCATGCGCGACTGACCGACGGAGTCCATGCGGGCAAAAACCTTTTGCGCCTCGGCGATCGTCTTGTCGTCGAGGCGGCTGATCAGCCGGTCGGCATCGGCCCAGGCCTCGTCATTGGTCTCGCGAACGATGACATGCAATCGGATGCCGAAGCTCACTTCGCGGCCGGCCTTTTCGGCAAGGCCGCGCACATGCTCGACCTTGGCGGCGACGTCCGCCGGCGGCTCGCCCCAGGTGAGGTATTTGTCGATCTGCTCGGCGGCGACCGCATTGGCCGCGTCCGACGAGCCGCCGAAATAGAGCGGCGGGTGCGGCGTCTGCACCGGCGGGAACAGCAACCTGCCATCTTCGATGTGGAAATGCTTGCCTTCGAAGGCTACGGTTTCGCCGCTGAGCACGGCCTTGTAGATGTCGAGGAATTCCCGCGTCACCTCATAGCGCTCGTCATGGCTGAGGAATATGCCATCGCCCTTGTTCTCGACCGGATCGCCGCCCGTGACCACGTTGATCAGCAAGCGCCCGCCCGAAATGCGGTCGAGCGTCGAGGTCATGCGCGCGGCGAGCGTCGGCGACTGCAGCCCTGGACGGACCGCAACGAGAAAGCGAAGTCGTTGCGTCAGCGGCGCCAACGCCGACGCCACCACCCAGCTGTCTTCGCAACTGCGCCCGGTCGGCAGCAGCGCGCCATAATAGCCGATGGCGTCGGCCGCCTTGGCGACCTGGGTGAGATAGGGCAGGTCGACCGCCCTGCCGCCCTCGGAGGTGCCGAGATAGCGGCTGTCGCCATGGGTGGGCAAGAACCACAGGACCTTGATCCTGTCGGGGGTGGCAGTGCTCATGAATAGTCCTTTGTGACTTTACGGCGTTCCCGCTCAGCTCCAGGCGTGGAGGGGCGGGTTGACCTCGTTCAGGTAATAGTTGCCGAGGATCGCGTATTTCCAGCGGACGGGATCGTGCAGGGTGTGGGTGCGCGCATTGCGCCAGTGGCGGTCGAGATTGTGCTCGGCCAGCGTGGATCGCGTGCCGGCGAGTTCGAACAGTTTGTTGGTGGCGGTGATGGCGATCTCGGTGGTGAGGATCTTGGATTCGGCGACCGTGATCTGCGCCTCCGCGACCGTCTTCTCGTTAGGATCGGCCACGGCGCGGTCGACCGCAAGGCCGGCCTTTTCCAGAATAGCCTCGGCCGCATTGGCGCGCAGGCGAAGGTCGCCGATCGCCTGGATCGTATAGGGATCCTGCCAGGCATTATCGACGCCGCTGTCGATCCACGCGCGCGACCTGGTGCGCACGAAGCTGACCGTCTCGTCGATCGCCGCCTTGGCGATGCCGAGATCGACCGCCGCCTGGATGATCTGGAAGATGGGTCCGTCGGCTGTCGGTTTGTCGTACCCCTTGTAGCCGGGGACGAGATGCGTCTTCGCCACCTTCACATTGTCGAGCAGGACCGTGCCGGAGAGCGTCGTCTTCTGGCCGAAGCTCGACCAGTCATCGATGACGGTCAGTCCGGGCGCGCCGCGATCGGCGATGGCATACCAGGCGCGCCCCTCGTCATCGAGCGCCACAATCGGCACCAGATGGGCGAGCAGGGCGCCGCTTGAATAGAATTTCTGGCCGTTGACCACGACATGGTCACCGGCATCGACGAACTTGGTCTCGAAGTCGGCGGCACGCTTGGAGCCGAACTCGGAAAACGCGTTGCCAAAGCGCGTGCCGGACAGTGCCTCGGCGAAGAGCAGCTTTTTCTGCGCCTCGTCCGAAACCGTGCGGATGGCGGCGACCACGCCGAGATGGTTTTGCGGAATCTGGCCAAGCGAGGGATCAGCCGCCGAGATGATGGTGATCACCTTCGACAGCGTCACATAGGAAACCTCCGGCCCGCCATAGGCCTTCGGCACATTGATCGACCACAAGCCGCTCTGCGAAAATGCATCCAGCTCTTCCTTCGGCCAGATGCGCTCGCGATCCCGCTTCGAGGCTTCCCTGGTGAATTCAATGGCAAGTTTTTCGGCGATGGCGATCGCCTCGGCATCGGTCTTGATGATATGCGCCTTGGCCGAGGGGCGCTCGACCGGAGGCACGGCGACGCGCGCGTCGGACGGCTGCTTGGATTGGATGGTCATGCTGCTGTCTCCTGGGGAAAGTGTTGCAATGGGAGCGGCGCGCCGCCGAGATAATAGGTCTTGATGTCGTCGCGCTGGCGCAGGTCGGCAGCCGACCCTTCCAGCACGCTTTTTCCGTTTTCGAGCACGGTGGCACGATCAGCATATTTCAGCGCCACCGCCGAATTCTGCTCGGCGACAAGGATCGAAAGATCTTCGTCCCGATTGAGCCGCTTCAAGGCGCTGAAGATCTCGTCGACGATCAGCGGCGCGAGCCCCATCGAGGGCTCGTCGAGCACGAAGAGTTTCGGCCGCGACATCAGTCCGCGACCGATCGCCGTCATCTGCTGCTCGCCGCCGGAGGTGAGGCCGGACCGCGTGCGCCGTTTCTCGAGAAGCCTCGGAAACAGCGCGTAGACACGCTCAAGGTCGGCCTTCACGCCAACGCGCGAGGATGAACGCCCGAGCGCCCCGGTCAGAAGGTTCTCCTCGACCGTCAGCGAGCGGAAACAGTGCCGGCCCTCGAGAACCTGGACCAGGCCCTTGCGGACAAGGTGCGAGGGGCTTGCCCTTGAAACATCCTCGCCATCGAAAATGATCCGGCCGGCGGTAACGGCGCCGCGCTCTGCCGGCAGAAGATTGGATGCGGCTCGCAACAACGTCGTCTTGCCGGCGCCATTTGAGCCGAGCAGCGCAACGATCTCGCCCTTGCCGACCGAGAGGTCAACGCCATGCAAAGCGGCGATGGCGCCATTGTAGACGGCCTCGACGCGGCTGACCGACAGGATCGGATTTTCCGGGCTGGACATCGATAACTCCGCTGCGAAGATGGATGGCACGGCCGGCCCGCGGGCCGGCCGTGAGCTCTTCAAACTCAGTTGCTGACCACCGCATCGGCGTCTTCGGCCGTGCGGATCTTGAGGCCCTTTTCCTTGGCATAGGCCTCGGACGACTTCTCGATGATCGGGCGCAGCAGCTTCCAGTCCGGCGCGATCCAGTCGGACACGACGTTCCACTTCTTGCCGTCCCACTGCTGGAAGGTCACGTAGCCATCACCTTCGTGATTGTCCCAGGAGACGTTGATCGAGTGGAACAGGTCCTTGGCACCGAGCGCCTCGACGCGCGCCGGGTCGAGCTTGAGGTGTTCGAAGCCCCAGCGGACCTCATCGCCGGTCAGCGTGCGATTGCCGAATTTGGCCTGCGCGATGCGGATGGCTTCGACATTGAGGATGCCGTTGACGATGCCGAGATTGTGGTAGACCGAGCCGATGCGGCTCTTGTCCTCGAGATTGCCCTTGCCGGCGTCGTAGACCGTCTTGACGATCTCCTTGACGACCGGGTAGTCGGCGCCAGACGCCTGGGTGGTGATGGCGGTGTAGCCCGTGGCGGCGTCGCCGGCGGGGATGACGTCCTCTTCAGAGTTGGACCAGACATTGCCGACGATGTGATCGGCCGGGAAGCCGGTCTTCTGCGCGGTCTTCAGCGCAACCGGGTTCATCACGCCCCAGCCGCGCAGCACGACATAGTCGGGACGATCGCGACGGATCGTCAGCCACTGTGCCTGCTGCTCGTTGCCGGGGTGCGGGACCTCGATCTGCGACAGTTCGAAACCGTATTTCTGCGACAGCAGCTCATATATCGGGATCGTCTCCTTGCCGTAGGGCGAGCCGTGATAGAGCACGACGATCTTCTTGCCCTTGAGCTTGTCGAGGCCGCCTTCCTTGGAGGCGATGTAGTTCACGATGCCCGATGTTTCGCTGTAGGGGTTGAGCAGCAGCGGGAAGACGTAAGGGAATACCCGGCCGTCGGTGGTGTCGGTGCGGCCGTGATTGATGGTGATAAGCGGCACCTTGTCGTCGGTGATGCGGTCGATCATGGCGTAGGCGATGCCGACCGAGAGCGGGTTCCAGGCGGCGATGCCGGGATTGCTCTTCAACCGTTCGTAGACCTCGACGCCCTTCTCGACCTCATACTGGGTTTCGCCCTCGCTCCAGGTCAGCTTGACGCCATTGACGCCGCCGTCGCGGATGTTGATCAGGTTGAGATAGTCGATGAAGCCGCCGAAGAAGCCGGTGCCGCCCGCGGCATAGGGGCCGACGCGGTAGCTCTGCAGCGGGAAATATTGTTCGTCGGCATGGACGGCTGTCGCGCCGAGCACGAAAGCGGTGGCGATCGCCGCTTTCTTGAGGTGACTGAAGAAGGTCATGAGTTGCGTCTCCTGAGGTTTTGGGTCCGTGAGAGAATGTCGAGCGGCGCTCAGCTGGACCTTGAGCCGATCCGTCGTTTCAGGCGGTCGACGAGGGCCGACAGCCCGTTCGGTTCCGCGATGAGGAATATGATGATGAGGGCGCCAAGCACGATGCGCTGGCTCATATCGAGCACACCAGAATCGAACAGGCCGCCGAACACGAAGGCGCCGAGCCGAGACAGAACGAGCGGGAAGACGACGATGAATGCGGCGCCCAGAAACGCACCGCGTATCGAAGCCAGCCCGCCGATGATGATGATGAACAGGATCTGAAACGAGCGGTCGAGATTGAAGCCGGCCGGCTCGACCGTGCGCAGATAGGTGAAGGCCCACAGCACGCCGGCGACGCCGATGATGAAGGATGAGATGGCGAAGGCCAGCAGCTTGGTCCGCAGCACCGGCACGCCAATGACGCGCGCGGCGGTTTCATTGTCGCGCACGGCAATGAAGTTGCGGCCGGTCGCGCTGTTGACCAGCCGCCAAACCAGCGCCGTCAGCACGATGACGGTGGTGACGGAAAGTAAATAGCGTCCGGCGGCACCGTCGAGCGAAAACCCGGCGACGGCAAGGTGCGGCGCGGAAATCACCCCGGACGGATTGTCGTTGGAGAACCAGCCGAACTTGGTCAGCGCCCACTGCACGAAGAACTGAGCGGCGAGCGTCGAGACGGCGAGATAGAAGCCCCGCAGGCGCAGGCTCGGCAACCCGAAGATGACGCCGATGCCGGCGGCCGAAATCCCGGCCAGGATCATGGTCGCAGCCAGCGGCAGTCCTTCGACTCGCAGGTTGAAATTGTATGCGGCGAAGGCGCCTACCGCCATGAAAGCGGAGGAGCCAAGCGAAAGCTGGCCGCAATAGCCGGTCAAGAGGTTGAGGCCGACTGCCGCCAGGCTGAGCGCAAGGAACGGCAGCAGGATCGCCTCGACCAGATAGCTCGACGCAAAGGCCGGGACCAGGCCGTAGACGACGACGATCGCCACGGCCGGCAAAGCTAATTTCCGGGCGAACCTCAGCCAGTCGATTGGAGCCCTTGCGGCATCGAGCGCTTGCACGGCCATCGGTCAGACCCTTTCGACGATTTTCTGGCCAAACAGGCCGGAGGGGCGCACCAGTAGGACAACCAGCGCCAGCGCATAGGCGAACCAGCCTTCGATGCCGCCGCCGACGAAGGGTCCGAGATAGACCTCAGCGAGCTTTTCGCTGGCGCCGATGATGAGGCCGCCGACGATGGCGCCAAGGATGGAATCGAAGCCGCCAAGCACCAGCACCGGCAGCGCCTTCAACACGATCAGCGATAGCGAGAACTGGACGCCGAGGCGTGCGCCCCACAGCAGTCCCGCGACCAGCGCCACGAAGCCTGCAGCCGTCCACACCGTTCCCCAGATCCGCGGCAGCCGCAGCCCGACGGCAAGTGCCGCGAACTGATCGTCGGCGACGGCGCGAAAAGCCAGCCCGATCCGCGTCCAGTAGAAGAATGCGCTCAAGCCGGCCACCATCGCCGCGGCAATGCCGGCCGCGAGCAGATCGAAGGACGAGATGAGGATGCCGCCGACCTCGAAAGGCGTGTCGTCGATGCCGAGATCGAGCCCGTGCACCTGCGTTCCCCAGATCAGCTGGGCTGCACCCTCGATGATGTAGGACAGGCCAAGCGTGGCCATGAACAGCGTCATCGGCGAGCGGTTGACCAGCGGCCTGAGCACGGTTCGCTCGATGGTGAAACCGAGCGCGACCATGACCGCAAAGGTGATCAGCAGCGCAAGCGCAAACGGGATGCCGCGTTCGACCAGGCTGACAAAGGTGAGTGCCGCAAACAGCACCATCGACCCTTGCGCGAAGTTCAGCACACCCGACGTCTTGTAGATCAGCACGAAGCCGATGGCGACGAGCGAATACATGACTCCCGACAACAGGCCGCCGACCAGCACTTCGACAACGAAGAGAAAATCATAGTAGCTCATCAGATGCCCTCGCCATCCTCGCCCTCGGCGGCGCCGAGATAGGCCCGGATCACGTCCGGATCGGCGCGCACTTCGGCCGGCGTGCCGTCGGCGATCTTGCGGCCGTAATCGAGCACGGCGACGCGGTCGGACAGGCCCATGACGACCCCGATGTCGTGCTCGATCAGGATGATGGTGACGCCATGCCGGTCGCGCGCGGCGCGCACGAACGCGGCCATCTCGGCTTTCTCGGTCGCCGTCATGCCGGCCATCGGTTCGTCGAGCAGCAGGATCTTCGGCTCGGCAACCAGCGCTCGCGCCAGTTCGACCCGCTTCTGCAAGCCGTAGGGCAGCGTCGCGACCAGCTGATCGGCGACCGTTTCCAGATGCAGGAAGGCGATTGTCTGGTTGACCTTTTCGGCTATGCCCGCATCTTCGCGCCGGGCGCGTGGCAGACCCGCAATATGTTCGACGAAGCTGGCGCGCCTGGTGTGGACGCGGCCGGACGCGATGTTGTCGCGCACCGAAAGCCCGGGAAAGAGCGCCAGGTTCTGGAAGGTGCGCGCGACGCCCAGACGTGCCAGACGGCTCGCCGGCACACGGGAGAATGACTGGCCGGCGATCGCGATCTTGCCGTGGTCGGCGTGATAGAGGCCGCTGATGATGTTGATCAGCGAGGATTTGCCTGCGCCGTTGGGGCCGATCACGGCGCGGATTTCGCCGCTCTTGACCTCGAGGTCGACATCGCTCAGCGCCGTGACACCGCCAAAGGAAATGCCTACCCTGCTCAGGGCCAGGATTGCATCGAACTTTGCCGACAAGCGCGCCGGGCGCGCCTCCTCGACGGAAGCAGCGACAGCAGGAAAGATCGGAAGAGCACACGTCTNACGGAAGCAGCGACAGCAGGAATGCCGGAAATTTCGGGCGCACGCTCGTATGCGGCTGCTCCCAGCGAAGCACCAATCATGACACGTTCCTGATTTTTGAAGGAGTGCGCGGTCCGAAGGCCGCGCCCTGACCTATTCGGCGGCGACAAGCTCCCTGTCGCGCGCCGCTTCCAATTCGCGCACCAGCGGGATGATGCGCTTGCCGAAGAACTCGACCTCTTCCTGGAAATGCAGGAAGCCGAGCAGGATCAGGTCGGCGCCGGCGTCCTTCAGCTTGAGGATGCGTTCGGCGATCTGTTCCGGCGTGCCAATCAGATTGCTGCGGAAGCCGTCATTGTATTGCACCAGATCCTCAAGGGACGATTTCGCCCAGTTGCCCTCGCCTTCCGGCGAGGCCTTGCCGGCGTTCTTGACCTGATCGGCGAAGCCCTGCACCGCTTCGGGATTGGCCTTGGCGACGATCTCGTCCAGCACCGCGCGCGCTTCTGCCTCGGTTTCGCGAGCAATGGCAAAGGCGTTGACGCCGATCTTCACCCTGTGGCCATTGGCCTTCGCCTTGGCCTGGATGTCGTCGACCTGCTTCCTGATCTCCTCGGGCGTGTTGCCGTTGGTGAAATACCAGTCGGACACCCGCGAAGCCATGTCACGCGCGGCGCGCGACGAGCCGCCCTGGAAGATCTCGGGCTGCGGATCGATCGGCTTAGGCTTCATCGAGTAGTTGGTGAAGCGATAGAAATCGCCCTTCAGCGTGAAATTGTCCTCGGTCCAGATGCCACGCAACGCGCGGATAAATTCCTCCGAACGGCGATAACGCTCGTCATGGTCGAGCCAAAGTTCGCCGATGGCGGCGAACTCGCCGCGGAACCAGCCGCTGACGACGTTGACGGCCACGCGGCCATTGGTCAGGTGGTTGATGGTGGCGATCTGCTTGGCGGCCAGCGCCGGGTTCCATGGACCGGGCAAGACGGCCGCAATCACTTTCAGCGTCGTGGTCGCGGCCAGCAGTGCGTGGCTGAACGACACGGATTCATGCTGGTTGTCGGCGCCGTAGCCGGCGGTGAAGCGGATCTGGCTCAGTGCGTAGTCGAAGCCGTTGGCCTCTGCGATCTGGGCGAGCTTGCGGTTGTAGTCGATGTCCCAACCGGTCCGCTGCTCGATGTTGGAGATGACCAGGCCGCCGGAGACGTTCGGAACCCAGTAGGCGAATTTCAGGCCGTCGGAATGAGACGTCATGTCGTTGTTCCCTTTTTGGTTGGCTCAGCCGACGCGCGCTGCGGCGGCCGTTGCACGATTGGAATTGAGCAGTGAAACCGCTTCGGATGCGGCCCGTGAAATGCGTTCGCGTATCGCCTCGCCGACGATTTCGGCGCCGATGAAATCGTCGGGCGCGCCATAGACGCCGGTCGGTATGGTGACGGCGCCGAAAAAGCCGAATAATGGCCGCAACTGATGTTCGAGAACCAGGCCATGGTATGGACTTCCGCCTGTCGCCGCGAGAAGCACGGTCCTGCCGGCGAGCGCGCGATAGTCGACGAGGTCGAACAGGTGCTTGAGGGCGCCGGTGTAGGAAGCCCGATAGACAGGCGTTCCGACCACGAGCAGATCGGCCTTCTCGACACGCTGGATAATCGCTTCGCCGGACGCGCCGAGGGCGCCACGGGACAGTCCGACAAAAAGCGAAGGCGCCGCCTCGGTGATTTCGATCAGGCCCGTGTCTGCCGGGACGCGCAGCGCCACGTCCTTGACCAGCGCGTTCACCACCGCGGTTGTGCGCGATGGCGTGCTTACGCCGCCGGATATTCCGAGAACCGATAGCCTTGCCAACTCATCAATCTCCCAGACCCTGCATGCGCATCGGTCATTTCCAAACCGGGGCAGACGATATTCGACAAAATCTATAGAGATAAGGAACGACGTTTCGATTTTTCGCCTTTGGCGAGAAAAATCCGGTTCTGCTAATGTGCGGTAGCAACGTCCATCTGGCGATGGCCGGGAAGGATCAAAACGGCTCGCAGTCATCTATCGACATTTTTGAAAGCGCCGATGCCTTTGGGCAATAAGGTTCGTTGCCATGATGCCTGGCGTCGCCGTCGCGCAATACTACGAAGTGGATTCCCTTGCCGGCGACATCACCAGTTTCTGGGTTCCCAATCGGGATTGTCTCTTTCCATGGTGCGCGACATTGGCTTTAGGATTAGCCGCAGCGACAGTTGGGACACACGCATCCTTGTGGACGCCTCGAGTGCGACAACGTCCAGCAGCGCTGGACGGCTGGACGGCGCCAGTTGCTCGCGATCGACACGGGCAAGCTCTATGGCGGGCGTGGGGATTTCCTGCCGGTGGCCGAGGCGATAGCCCAGCAGATCGTCCATCTCGGTAAGTCGACGAGATCGTCACCGCCTATCACCCACGGCGTCAATGACGGCCCAGGGATCTGGTGGGCTTTTCTGCTGGGTCAGGTGTTGAATGTGGGCCGATCGTACGGTCCGCGATCAATCCGCCGCAGCTCGGCGGCCTTGACCACCCGTTGCAGCCCGCCGACGTCACGAAATGACGGACGGGCACCAGGAAGTCCCACGGGTTGCCTCTTCACGCCAGCACGCCTGTGCCACCGTCGCTGCCTAAGAGGCGGCGACGGTGGCCGCTTGAAGCAGAACCCGCGCGCCGGTAACCGCGTGGGCAGGCTCCACATATTCCGCCTCGTTGTGGCTCAGCCCGTCACGGCACGGCACAAAGATCATCACGGCAGGCGCCACCCGGGCGAGGAACAGCGCGTCATGGAATGCACCCGAGATCATCTGTTTGTGCGGCAGCTTTAGGCTATTGGCGGCCTCCTCGACGGTTTTGACCATATCGGGAGAGAATGCCGCCCCCGGCATGTCGAACGACCGACTGATCGTTACCGTGCAATGCTGAGCTTCTGCCTCCGCCGCGCACACCTGGCGCAGTTCTGCTTCGATGGCATCGAGCCGCTCTACCCGCGGATGCCTGATATCGACGGCGAAGACCACAGACTGCGGTATGGCGTTGATCGATCCCGGCTGGGCGGTCACCCGGCCCACCGTCAGCCTTGCCCTGCTGTCGAACGGCATGATCGTCGTCTGGAGCCTGTGAATCGCGGCAACAGCCGCGACCATCGGATCCCTACGGTAGGCGAGGCCGGTTGTACCGGCGTGACCGGCGGCGCCCTCAAAGCAGACCTCCAGCCAGCGCGTACCTTGCACGGCTGTGACGATACCGATCGGCAACCGCTCCTTTTCCAGCGATGGTCCCTGTTCGATATGCAGCTCGATGTAGCCGGATATCGGCATGCCGAGGGGGCGAAGGGTTGCCTCTGGCAAGGCGGAGATCGTTGCCCCGAGCTCCTCTGCGAGGGACGCACCGTCGCTACCGACTATGGACCGCCATGCGCAAATGTCGGCTCCGGTGAAGGCCATGGAGCCCATGACACCCGGCGTAAACCGGCTGCCCTCTTCATTGGCCCAGGCGACGACCTCGATCGGCATCCGAGTCTCGGCCCTCGCGTCCTCCAGCGCTTCGAGCGCCTCGAAGGCGGAAAGCGTGCCCAGCGCTCCATCGAAGCGCCCGCCGGTCGGCTGGCTGTCGAGGTGGCTGCCGATCAGCAGCGGCGGCAGGGTGGCATCCGTGCCCTCGCGGCGGATGAAAAGGTTTGCCATGGCGTCCTGGAAAACCGCGAAGCCGCGCGCGAGCGCCAATTCCGCCAACAGGCGCCGGGCGCCGCGATCCTCGATGCTGAACGCCTGTCGGTTTACGCCACCGGCTGGCGTCGCGCCGATCCGGGCGAAGGCATCGAGCCGGCCCAGCAGCCGCTCGCCGTCGATCTCCGGCACTGAAGTCACCGCTTGAGGCCGCGGATGAAGGCCTTTACCCGTTGCGGATCGACCTGATTCCACCACACTCCATCATGTTTCAGCGAGCTGGCGACAATGACGCCGTCGACGATGTCCAAGATATCGTTGGCGTTGTCGGGTGTCACCCCGCTGCCGACAAGCGTCGGCAGTCCGGCGGCGTCCTTGATCATCCTGATGTAGCTGAGGTCGGCGGCGTGGCCAGTGCGCTGGCCGGTGGCGATCACCGCGTCGGCATCGAAGAACACGAGGTCCTTGACCTGCTCCTCGATCGGCCGGTCGCCGACGATCGCATGGGCGCCATGCTTGACATGCGCGTCGGCGAAGATGCGGATGCCGTTGGCCCGAAGTTTAGCGCGGAAACGCATGGCGCGCGCCGCTTCGCCTTCGATAAGGCCCTCATTGGCGACATAGGCGTTGGCCCATTGGTTGACGCGCACGAAGGCTGCACCGGAGGCACTGGCGATCGACAGCGCGGGAATGGAGGCATTGGCAAGCACATTGATGCCGATCGGCCGGCCGAGTTCGCGGCGGATGCGGTCGGAGACGACGGACATATAGGCTGAAGTCTCCGGCCCAATGTCATCCGGCTTAGCAAAAGGCACGTCGCCGTGGTTTTCGACGATCACGCCGTCGCAACCGCCATGCAGATAGGCTTTCGCATCGTCGAGGCCGCGTTGATATATGGCCTCGACCGCCTCGCCATCGTAGCGCGGCGCACCCGGCAAGGGTGCAAGGTGAACAACGCCGATCACCACCTTGCTCCTGCCGAAGATCGACTGCAGCACATCATCCGCGACCTGGCCAATGGGTTTGGAGTTAGGGGAATTTGTCATGCGGTTTTCGCTTCCGTCGTTTCCATAAGCACTTTCATTTCCCGTCTGTCGGGGCAGGAACCGAGGGTGCCGGCGCGCCCGACCGAGATGGCTGCGGCGCGGACCGCAATCCGCGCTGCCGCGGGGAGCTCCATGCCGGCCGCAAGGCAACCAGCGAGGCAACCGCAAAAGACGTCGCCCGCGCCGCTGGTGTCTAGCACGGCCACCCTGGGCGCCGCGATCCGGTCGATCCGTCCTTCGCCATCGGCGACAAGGCAGCCGAGTGCGCCAAGCGTCACGATGGCAGCGCCGGCGCCCTGACGGATCAAGTCGCGGGCCGCCATGGCAGGGTCGCCAGCCCCGGTCAGTTGCGCCGCTTCGCCCGCGTTGGCGATGACGACGCTGACGTCGCTCAAGCCCGGTGTGTGGTCGGCCGCAAGCGGGCTCGGATTGAAGATCGTCATCGCTCCCGCGCCGCGCGCCACCTTCAGGCAAGTGGCCGTCATATCCGGAGCCAGATTGCCCTGAAATACCACGATATCGCCGCGTTCGATCGCTCGGGTAAAACCGCTGTCGGCCATAGGATTGTACGCGGCGGCGCAACTGGCTCCGGTGACGATCAGGTTCTCGCCCCGCGCATCGACCATGATCGTTGACCGATCGCTGGGCAGTGGCAGCACCGCCAGATGGCTGGCATCGAGATCGCGGCTCAACTGCTCTGCGATCCAGGCTCCGGCGGGATCGTTGCCGATCGCGGCACGGAAGCGAACATCGGCTCCGGTGCGCGCCGCGGCCACCGCCTGGTTCGTACCCTTGCCGCCAAGTCCTTCAGCATGTTCCGATGCGTTCAGCGTCTCGCCTGCCGCCGGAAACCGGTCCAACCGAAAGGTTGTATCGACGCAAACATTGCCGACGACATGGACGCGCATGGCTAATCCCTGGCCGTTGCCCAGCCTAGCATCTGTTCGAACAACGTCTTGTAGCCATTCCAGGCGATGAAGCCCGGCGGCAGCCAGTGCGGGCCGACATCCGACGTCCAGGCGACGGTGCGGCCCTGGCCATATTTGCCGGTCACCAGCAGCGGCAGCGAACGGTAGTCGGAAGAGACGGTGGCGAGAACTTCCGCGCCGTCCTTGACCGTGACCTCGTTGAAGCCAAGCAGGATTGGCCAATCCTTGCCGAGGCCCTTGAGGATCGGATGGGTCTGCGGGCCAACGACGACCGGCGCATAGCCTTCTGGAACCTCGACACGGTCGTCCACCGGCAGGCAGATGACCGGCAAAACGTCCTCAACCGGCGTCTTGTGATAGCGCGCGCCGCCATTGATGCCCTGAAAGCTGTAATAGCCGCCGAACATCAACAGGCCGCCGCCATTGCCGACATAGTCGCGCAACAGGCGCAGCCGGTTCGGCGTCGGTTTGGAGTGGATCCAGGTATCGGGGTGAAGCAGCAGCGTGTTGGCCCCAAGATCGGAGAGCACGACCGCGTCATAGGCCGAAAGCGCTTCCATGGTCTGCGGGAAGTTCCGCTGTGCCTCATGCGCCGGCATGAAGGTGACGTCGAACAGGCTGTCCTTCAGCGCGGCCAGCAACTCATCGGCACCGGTGTGATATGTCACGGTGGGAAACTGATCGAAGCCTTTGATGTGGGTCGCGGTCGAGACCCAGGACTCGCCTGCGAGAAGAACCTTCTTCCTGGACATGTAGTCTCCCTATCTTGTTTTGGAGCCGCGGCTCAGAGGCCCTCGGCGAACACAGTCTTTGGATTGTCGATGAGCATCGTGTCGATTGCCGACTGCTCGACACCATGGCGTTTCAGTCTCGGCACGAAATGCTTGAGGATGAAGCCGTAGCCGAAACCGCCGAAGCGGGTCAGCATGATCTTGAGAAAGACGTCCTGCGACAGCAGAATCCTGTCGAGCAGTCCCATATCGATCAGCGAGCGGATCGCCCGCGCATTCTGCTCGTCGGACGGCGACTGCGCATCCTGGTCGGCATAGTAGAAATCCATGCCGATCATGTCGTATTCCAGGAAGGCGCCACGCGCGGCGAGGCTTTGCTGGTAGGCAAGATCGTTGTGGCTGGGGTTCATGTGGCAAAGCACCGTATGCCGGAGATCGGCGCCTTCTGCCTCGACCACGTCAAGCACATCATGCGCCAGCCGCTCCCAGCCGGGCAGATGAATCGTCAGCGGCACGCCGGTCATCTTGGCCGCACGGGCGGAGGCCCGCAGCGACTTGCGCTCCTCGTCGGTAAAATCCTTGCTGACGCCAACCTCACCGATAATGCCGGCAATGATTTCGGGCTGCGCCGACCCGCCGCCTACATCATTGACGAGGAATTCGGTGACGTCGTCAATGTCCATCGCTTTCAGCCAGACGGGATGGGTGTGCTGCAGGTAGAAGCCCGTCCCCATGACGATCCGCAGTCCAGAGGCGCGGGCGATGCGCGCCAGCTTCACCGGATCGCGGCCAATGCCAATGTTGGTCGCATCCACCACGGTATGGCCGCCGAGCGCCCGGTATTTCGCCAACTCCGAAAGGGCTAGGTCGCTGTCGTCGAGCGAGACGTTGTCGTGGTTCATGTAGGGGTTCATCCGCAACTCGCCGATGATCTCCATGCTGACCGGCTGCTCGGCGATCTTCTTCTCGTCGGGATGGCAAGGGCATTTCCACGACGTCGCGCCATCGAGCAGTATGTGTTCATGCATCAGCGTCACGCCCATATCGGCGATCGCAACCGGGCCAGTAACGGTCATCACCGTGCCGGAGCGAACACCGATCGGTGCCCGTTCCCTTGGCTTGTCGTCGAACAGATGATCCATGTCAGCGGCTCCGCGTTACGCCCTTGAACAGCCGGAAATTCAGCCAGATGGCAACGAGGATGATTGTGCCGGTAACGATCGGCGTCAGGAAGGGCGACATATGCGCAAGGATCAAGCCGTTGCCGATGACCGCGACGGTCAACCCGCCGAGCACAGTGCCGATGATCGTACCGCGCCCGCCGAACAGACTGGTGCCGCCAAGCACCACGGCGGCGATGACATCGAGCTCGAAACCCTGGCCGGCATTCGACGAGCCGGAACCGAGCCGGGCTGCGAGGATGATGCCGGCCACCGCCGCCGCCATGCCCGACAGGATGTAGACGAAGAGCGTCATGAAGCGCGTATCGACACCGGCTCGGCGCACGGCCTCTGTATTGGCGCCGATGCCGGTGACATAGCGGCCGAACGGCGTCTGGTTGAAGGCGAGATAGGCAATGATCAGCACGACAAGGGCGAGCAGCGCCGGTACCGGCACGCCGAGAAACCAGGCCCTGCCGATGTTGACGAAGAAGCTGGTCGGTTCGACCGGGATCGAATAGCCGCCGGTGATCAGCAACGCCACGCCGCGGATGACGGAGAGCCCGGCAAGGGTAACGATGAAGGGCGGTATCCGCTCGTAGGCGATGAAGAAGCCGTGCAAGGCGCCGATCGCAGCACCAAGCGCCAGCATGGCGATGACGACCAGCGGCCATGGCAGGTCGGCCTGCAGGAAAACCGCCGACAGCGTTGCCGTCAGCGCCAGCACGGAGCCGACCGAGAGGTCGATGCCGCCGGTGGTGATGACGAAGGTCATCGCGGCCGCAACGATCAGCAGCGGCGCCGACTGGCGCGCGATGTTGAGCAGATTGGGCGTCGTCAGGAAGGAACCGGTGATCAGCGAGAAGACCACGCAGACGACGATGAAGAACAGCGCAATCGAGACGACGCTGCCATTGGCTAACGCCACATCCTTCCACGTGCTGTTGTGAGCGCGTTTGGGCGAGGCGCCGACACCGGCGGAGGTAACGTTCATGGTTGGACCCCCTCATCGCGGCTTGCGCGGGCCGAGCGCGCGGTGAATTTGCGGCCGACGATCAGGTTGACGACCTCCTCGATGCTGGTCTCGCCGATCTTGCGCTCGGCGACATTGCGGCCTTCGTACATGACCTGGATACGATCGCAGACCAGGAACAGGTCCTGCAGGCGATGGGTGATGAGGATGACGCTGACACCACGGGCGCTGACGGCGCGGATGAGTTCCAGAACCGCCTCGACTTCCGCCACCGCAAGGGCGGCCGTCGGCTCGTCCATGATCAGCACCGAGGGGTCGAAAGAAGCGGCGCGGCCGATGGCGATCGACTGGCGCTGGCCGCCGGAGAGGTTTTCGACCTTGAGCTTGGTATCGGCAATGACGATGCCGAGCCGGTCGAGCATCTGGCGCGTCTCGCCATGCATGCGCTTGTTGTCGAGAAAGGGGACGCCGAGAACGCGGCGACGCGGTTCGCGGCCGAGGAAGAGATTGCCCGCCACATCCACCGTGTCGCAGAGCGAAAGGTCCTGGTAGACCATCTCCACCCGTGCGGCGCGGGCATCGGCCGGCGACGAGAAAGACACCGCCTTGCCATCGATCTCGATGGTGCCGGCATCAGGAATTACCGCACCGGACAGGACCTTGCTCAAGGTGGATTTGCCGGCGCCATTGTCGCCGACCAGGCCGAGCACTTCGCCAGGCTTCAGGTTCAGCGAGACATCGTCCAGCGTCTGGATAGGGCCGTACCGTTTGGAAATACCGGTCATCCTGACGCGGTAGGTCTCGCCATCGCTCATCATGGTTCCAATTCTCTGGGCGCGACATGTTCAATCGGTCGCCGGGCTGCGCAGGCAACCCTCGGGTCAATGCGCAGCCCAGCGGTCCGGGGAGGATACTACTTGAACATGTCCTTGAACTGGCCGACATTTTCCTTGGTCACGATGGTGATCGGAACGTTGATGATCGGGTCGATCTTCTCGCCCTTCTTGAGCTTGACGAAAGCTTCGATGGCAGCCTTGCCTTCACCGGCCGGATCCTGCTGGACGACAGCGACCACCCAGCCCTCTTCGAGACCCTGCACCGCCGACTTGGTCAGGTCCCAGCCGAACACCTTGACGTCGCCCGTACGGGCCTGGCTGGAGACGGCGGAAACCGCGCCGAGCAGAGCCGGCTCGCCGGTCGCGTAAAGCGTCGTCATGTCAGGATTGGCGGTCATCAGGTTTTCGGAGGCGGACAGGGCGACGTCCTGGACGTTCTGGCCGTCGACCGTGTCGAGGAAGGTGACCTTCTGGCCGCTGTCGGTGACAGCCTTCTTGAAGCCGTCGAGGCGCTGGTTCTGGATAAACGAATTGAGCGCGCCAACGACGCCGATCTTGGCGGTGCCGCTCAGCTTAGTCTTCACGTATTCGGCGTAGGACTTGCCGATATCCTCGCCTGCCTTGGTGTTGTCAACGCCGACGAAGGCGACGTTGTCGCCATTTGGGATCTGCGCGTCAATGGCGATGACCGGAATGCCGGCGGCTTTGGCCGCGGTGATGGCCGGCTTCACACCGTTGACATCGATGGCGACGAGAATGATGCCGTCGACCTTCTGGGTGATGTAGTTCTCGATGGCGTCGTTCTGCGCGCTTGGTACATTGTTGGCGTTGAAGATGACGAGGTCCACGCCGGCAGCCTTTGCGGCAGCCGTTGCGCCGTCATTGATCTGGTTGAAGAACAGGGCCTGCTGGTTGATGGTCACCAGCGCATAGGTCTCGGCCATGGCGGAAGCAGAGCCGAGGGCGAGGGTCATGGCGATGGCTGCGGCGCAGCCTGAAAGGATCTTGGTAAGACGCATTCCGGTTCCCCTTGGTTTTCTCGAAAAGGCCCTTGATCGGGCTCACCTGGCGCCTGAGCGCAGAGCATATTTCAAGATGCTTGATTTCTTGTCAAGTGACTTGAATTGGCATCAACGAAGACAAATGAGGGGCTCGCCCGATCAGAATGTTGCCGGCGTGTTCACCCAGAAAATGCTGGCGCGTTCGTCGCCGACATTGCGGTACCAGTGCGGCAGTTCGGAATTGAAGACGAAGGAATCGCCGGCCGACAGGCGAAACGTCTTTTCGCCGACCATCAATTCGATCGCACCTTCCAGGAGGTAGCCGACTTCCTCGCCAGCGTGCTGGATCGGGCCGGCGCTCTCACCTCCCGCCTCGATGTGATGGATGTTGCACTGCAGGAGATGGCCGGGCGAATACGGAATGACGCGCTCGAGCGAAATGCCTTCGCCGCGCCGAAGCGGATCGAGCGCGATCAACGGCCGCGATCCAGCCCGAAAGACGATGCCTTCCTCACCATCGGATTCCTCGAACATCCAGCCAATGTTGGTGCCAAGCACCTCGACAAGCCGGTGCAGCATGGGAAGCGAGGGCGAGACCTTGCCGTTCTCGACCTTGGAAAGCAGGCTTTCAGAGCAGTTCGCGGCGGCAGCTAGCGCCTTCAAGGTCAGCCCACGCGTCTGCCGGGAGAGTTTCAACCGTATGCCGAGCCGCAGAAGGCTGGTGGCGGTCGAGCGCTCGTCGCCGCCCTTGCTGTTTTGGGTGTCCATCTTGTTCATTTGGGGA
The DNA here is from genome assembly GCF_000502815.1 of Mesorhizobium sp. LSJC269B00. NCBI lineage: Bacteria > Pseudomonadati > Pseudomonadota > Alphaproteobacteria > Hyphomicrobiales > Phyllobacteriaceae > Mesorhizobium > Mesorhizobium sp. LSJC269B00. The sequence continues at coordinate 10,263 of NZ_AYVN01000002.1, read as the reverse complement.
CGCGAACATCTCCGCTGGTTGGGCTGACTCGTAAAACTGATCCCAGGCGTTGTCCATCCTGTGAAAAACGGACGATGCATCCAATCGACTCGGCTGGGCTTTTCAAAACCATCATCCCCGACCAAACGCTACGACGCCTTCGGCGCATTTGCGAGTAACTGCCCGGAAGAATTATTCCTCTCAAGCCTCTTGGCTGGAAAGGGCTTTCGCAAGTTCAACAACAACGCGCAAAGCCCGTATTGGCTCACATCCAAACAATCGCACATAGTGCTCCCGCGCCATCTCGGTCGCGTTTTCGCATCTTGGGTGTGTGCGGCGCGTCTCGGCGAAGGGCTATGGAGAATTCGTATTTCGTTCCTTCGCCGCCTTGAATGAGACCAAGGATTTCATGGGTGTCAGAAAACGACACGTACCAACCCGCTCACGGAAATCCATAGGCGCCGTGATGATAGATCGGTGCCGGACTGGGCTCTCCGCTCACCACATGCCGGACGCTGCCGAGGATCAGCGCATGGCTGTGGCGAACTATGGTATCCTCGACGGTGCAATCGACCTCGGCAAGCGCACCTTCGAGCGCCAATGCGCCGCTTGCAAGGGTGGACCAGCGTGCACCCTCGTAGCGAGCCTGCCCCTTGAGGCCGCCTCGACCAGCAAAACGGTCGGCAATCGCGATCTGATCTGCGCGCAGCACATTCACGCAGAAGTGCCGATGCCGGTTGATGGCTGCCCATGTCGAGGAGCTCAGGTTGATGCTGACGACCATCACCTCCGGTTCGACCGACAAGGAATGGGCGGTGGTAATTGGACCTTCAAGGATGACGCCGAAGCGCTGGCAATCGCCAACTACACGCTGTACGGCCTCGGGGCCGGTGTCTGGACACGCGACAGCAATCGCGCCTATCGGTTCGGCCGCGCGATCCAGGCTGGCCGCGTCTGGACCAACTGCTACCACGCCTACCCCGCGCATGCGGCCTTCGGCGGCTACAAGCAGTCCGGCATCGGTCGTGAGACGCACAAGATGATGCTCGACCACTACCAGCAGACCAAGAACATGCTGGTCAGCTACAGCCCGAAGAAGCTGGGCTTCTTCTGATCGCGGCTTTGACTTACAGGCGCGGCTCCGCGAGGGGCCGCGCCACAGGCTGGAAATCGGAAAACACAATGCAGGCTAAGGTCGCGGCGGCACCGGCAGCCCTTGAACTGATCGCGGAGATCGTTGCCGAGCACGGTCCGGTGCTGTTCCATCAGTCCGAGCAAGGAAGGCGCCACTGCAATCTCTACCTTCCAACGATGATCCTCAAATCTCCTCATCGGCACTCGTCATAAGTCTGACGGTTTTGATCCACACGTTTGGTCTGATCGCGTCACGCACGCGATGGGACACCTGGTCGCGCGGTTTCGCATGCACGGACGCCGCAGCCGTATCGTCGCCATGATCGCGTGTTGATGGGCCTCTTTGCCGTGATGACCGCGGAGGTCTGGCTCTGGGCGAACCTGTACCGGTTGCTTGATATCTTCGCTGATTTCGAAACCGCCCTGTACTTTTCCACCATCACTTTCTCGACGGTTGGCTACGGCGACATCGTGCTGGCCCACGGATGGCGTGTCCTGGCGGCGCTTGAAGGCGTGAACGGATTTCTTCTGATTGGCTGGTCGACCGCCTATCTGATCGCGGCAGGCACCCGCATCGGCCCGTTCAAGGCCGGCGAACATTTCTGACAGGAGCCAATGCTCAGACCGCCACCGAATGCCTGGCTTTGCCGGTTTCGAAATATTTGTCGAACTTTGCCGCGATGCTTCTGACAAAGGGCCGACTTTCCGCCGGCACGACGAAACTGTCGCCATCAAGCTCGAGCAACCGCGCAGGATCATGAAGGGCTGTCGCACTTGCCTTGCCGAGAAGACTTTGGCCGGCTTCGCCAAAGCGCTCCACCAGCTCGATCGCCGAGAAGGCGAAATCACACATCAGCCGCTCGATGATCCAGCCGCGAACCCGGTCGTCCTGGGAAAGCGCGATACCGCGGACCGCGGCCAGCCCGCCGTCTTCGACCATGCGCCCATACTCGGCGGTCGATGGCATGTTCTGTGCATAGCCTTGCCGAAATTGGCTGATGGATGACGGGCCGAGGCCGATCAATGTCTCGCAGCGATCCTCGGTATAGCCCTGAAAGTTCCGGTGCAGAGTGCCGGTTCGGGCCGCTACGGCCAACGCATCGTTAGACTTGGCGAAATGGTCGAGCCCAATTGCTTCGTATCCCTGGTCCACGATCGCCCGCGCTGCCAGCTGCGATTGGGCAAAGCGCTCCGCCGGACCCGGCAACCAGGCCTCGTCGATCATCGTCTGGTGTTTCTTGAACCACGGCACATGGGCGTAGCCAAAAAGCGCTATCCTGTCGGGTTCCAAGGTCAGCGCCTGCGCCACGGTGGAGGAGACGCTCTCCCTCGTCTGGTGCGGCAGGCCATAGAGCAGGTCCAGATTCACGGACTCGACCCCACGCGAACGAACACCGTCGACTACAGACTTGGTCTGCAAAAAGCTCTGCTCGCGGTTGATTGCCTTTTGCACCTTCGGATCGAAATCCTGGACGCCGAGGCTCGCACGGGTCATGCCGATTTCTGCAAGCGCATCGAGGCGGGCATCGTCGATATCGTTGGGTTCGATTTCAACGCTGATCGTGGCGCTTGGAAGAAAGCCGAAGCCCTTGCGCAGGGCGGTTCCCAGCGCCACCATATCTTCGGGCTTGAGCATCGTCGGCGAACCACCGCCGAAATGGACGGCACGCACACGACCTTTGCCTGCAACAAGACCGGCGACGGTAGCGATCTCGGCATGCAGTGAGCGGAGATAGATCGTCACCGGTTCGTAATGGCGTGTCTGCTTGGTATGGCAGGCACAAAACCAGCAAAGCTTGTCGCAGTATGGGATGTGCAGATAGAGCGAGATTTCGTCGCCCTCNCGTCACCGGTTCGTAATGGCGTGTCTGCTTGGTATGGCAGGCACAAAACCAGCAAAGCTTGTCGCAGTATGGGATGTGCAGATAGAGCGAGATTTCGTCGCCCTCGTTGAGCGCTTGCAGCCAGCCACCACAAACGGCGGCATCAACGCCTGGATGGAAATGCGGCGCGGTCGGATAGCTGGTGTAGCGTGGAACGTTCTCACCGAGCCTGGCAACTAATTCTGGCCGCATGTCGCTATCCGATCCCCTTTGCATGGCGCGACACTGATCACATTGGGCGCGAGCGGCCTTGATTTCGGTCAAGGCCGCCCGCGGACAAACTGCCGCAAGGTTCTTTTGTGCGCCAATGCTACCTTCTGGACAGATGGAATCTCTCGGACGATGAAGATGACCGTGCGCCAAGACGTTCACAGTTCCAGCATTCCAGTGCTTTGCCAGTCTTGCGAGGCACGGCACCGCGGCGTTTGCGGTGCGCTCGATCCCGACCAATTGGTAAGCCTGGCCAAAACCTCATCGAGGCATACCGTTGAACCGGGCACAGAACTGATTGGCGACGCCGAGACCGTCGACAGCTATTCGAACGTGCTTTCCGGCGTTGTGAAGCTGACCAAGAGCCTTTCGGACGGACGCCAGCAGATTGTCGGCCTCCAGTTCGCCCCCGATTTTCTGGGCAGGCCCTTCAAGGTGGAAAGCGCGATCAACGCTGAAGCCGCAACCGCGGTTTCCGTGTGTTCGTTTCCAAAGGCCGCCATCGAGCGGATGATGAAGGAATCTCCGGAAATCGAGCATCGTCTGCTCAAACAAGCGCTCAACGAACTCGACGAAGCCCGCGACTGGATGGTGACGCTCGGGCGCAAGAGTGCTTCGGAAAAGGTGGCGAGCTTTCTCCTGATGATCGCCAGGAACATCGATCCCACGCTGGACCCGGCGGCGCAGTCGACGACCTTCGACCTGCCTTTGACCCGCGCCGCTATCGCCGATTTTCTCGGCTTGACGATCGAGACGGTCAGCCGCCAACTGACCAGGCTGCGAACAGACAGCGTGATCCGGATCGACAATAATCGGCGCGTGACGGTGGACAACATGGGCCGGCTGGAACGCCGCTCCGGCGCCTAACCGCCATCGACCCCGATCATCGGCAAGACGTGCTCGCGTTCGAAGGCGATATGCCGGCGCAAACTTTCGAAGAAGCCGCGCAGCATGAAGCCGACAGCCTCGGCATTCTCAACACTCTCGCCATGGCCGATCGCTAACAGATTTTCAGTCACTTCGCCGGCAAAGCATTCATCCTCCACGTGTTCGGCGCGCAGTCGACGAGTTGAAGCAAGGTTGGCATCCCTGCCGGTCAAAACAGCCTCGTAGGCCGGAAAGATCACCGTCTCCTCATATTGATGAATGTTGCGCAACAGCGGAACGATCGCGTTTGCCGCAGCCAGGCATGCCAGGCTATCGACCCTGGGCAGGGTGTCGGCTATTTTTTCCAAGGCATCGCAGAGCTGCAGCTTTTCCAGATGCGCACGTTTCATGAGCGCAACCGGGACTGCTTCTCTGCCAGATCGAACTATCGGCATCGATCTGTCGCGGCTCGTTTCGAACAGCGACGATCGCAGCTCCCTCTCCCTGTTCAATGACAGCCTCCCGATCCTTTGCAAATCCAACGCTGCCCAATCCAAAATCAAATGGCTTTGACATGGATCAAGGCGCCAGCCGCGTGACTGCTGGATTGGTGTCAGGCGGATTGACGTCCGCGCACAGGAATCCGAAGTCGGGGACAGGTCATGAAGTTCGGCACGCAAGTCTTCGCTTTGGCCCTTTTTACCTTTGCCGCCCTGGTGGCCGCCGGTTTCGGAGTGGACGAGCCCTTCCGGCAGCATATGTGGGTGCTGTTTCTTGTGCTGCTCGGTTTTGTCGCCATCCTCCTCCGCAACACGAGTTTCGAAGCTGCCGCTCCGATCGACCCGTCCGCCTACATGGATGGTCCAATCCGCTACGGCGCCATCGCCACCATGTTCTGGGGTGTGGTTGGCATGCTGGTCGGGGTNCTACATGGATGGTCCAATCCGCTACGGCGCCATCGCCACCATGTTCTGGGGTGTGGTTGGCATGCTGGTCGGGGTGGTCATCGCGCTGCAGCTTGCCTATCCCGATCTCAACATCCAGCCCTGGTTCAACTTCGGCCGCTTGCGGCCTCTGCACACCTCGGGCGTCGTCTTCGCCTTCGGCGGCAACGCGTTGCTTTGCACGTCTCTCTATGTCGTCCAACGCACATGCCGCGCCCGGCTGTTCGGTGGCGATCTCGCCTGGTTCGTGTTCTGGGGCTACCAGCTCTTCATCGTCATGGCCGCGACCGGTNCTACATGGATGGTCCAATCCGCTACGGCGCCATCGCCACCATGTTCTGGGGTGTGGTTGGCATGCTGGTCGGGGTAGTCATCGCGCTGCAGCTTGCCTATCCCGATCTCAACATCCAGCCCTGTTTCAACTTCGGTCGCTTGCGGCCTCTGCACACCTCGGGCGTTGTCTTCGCCTTCGGCGGCAACGCGTTGCTTTGCACGTCTCTCTATGTCGTCCAACGCACCTGCCGCGCTCGGCTGTTCGGTGGCGATCTCGCCTGGTTCGTGTTCTGGGGCTACCAGCTCTTCATCGTCATGGCCGCGACCGGTTATCTGCTCGGCATCACCGAGAGCCGCGAATATGCGGAACCCGAATGGTATGTCGACATCTGGCTGACCATCGTCTGGGTCGCCTACCTGATCCTGTTTCTGGGCACCATCCTGAAGCGCAAGGAACCGCACATCTACGTCGCCAACTGGTTCTACCTTTCCTTCATCGTGACCATCGCGATGCTGCATGTGATCAACAACCTATCGATGCCGGCCTCCTTTCTCGGCTCCAAGAGCTATTCTGCATTTTCCGGAGTTCAGGACGCCCTGACGCAATGGTGGTACGGCCACAATGCCGTCGGGTTCTTCCTCACAGCCGGCTTCCTCGGCATGATGTANTATTTCGTGCCCAAGCAGGCCAACCGGCCGGTCTATTCCTACCGCCTGTCGATCGTCCATTTCTGGGCAATCATCTTCCTCTACATCTGGGCCGGGCCCCATCACCTGCACTACACCGCCCTGCCCGATTGGGCGCAGACGCTCGGCATGGTGTTCTCGATCATGCTGTGGATGCCGTCATGGGGCGGCATGATCAACGGCCTGATGACGCTGTCGGGCGCCTGGGACAAGCTGCGCACCGATCCCATCATCCGCATGATGGTGATAGCCATCGCCTTCTACGGCATGTCGACCTTCGAAGGCCCGATGATGTCGATCAAGACGGTCAACTCGCTGTCGCATTATACCGACTGGACCATTGGCCACGTCCATTCCGGCGCACTCGGCTGGGTCGGCATGATCTCGTTTGGCGCAATCTACTTCATGGTGCCGAGACTCTGGAACCGTGAACGCCTCTATTCGCTCAGGCTCGTCACCTGGCATTTCTGGCTGGCGACGCTCGGCATCGTCGTCTACGCCGCGGTGATGTGGGTGTCCGGCATCATGCAGGGCCTGATGTGGCGCGAATACGACGAACAGGGCTTCCTGGTCTACTCCTTCGCCGAAACCGTGGCAGCCATGCATCCTTACTACATCATGCGTGCCATCGGCGGCGCCATGTATCTGGCCGGCGCCCTGCTCATGGCCTGGAACATCGCCATGACCATCCTCGGCTACCAGCGCGAAGAAGAACCTATGCCGGGCGCCCTGCCCGTCCTGCAGCCTGCCGAATAAGGAGCCAGACAATGGGCTTGATGGACAAACACGCGCTGATCGAGAAGAATGCCACGCTTCTGCTCATCGGTTCGCTTCTCGTGGTCACCGTGGGCGGTATCGTCGAGATCGCACCGCTCTTCTATCTCGATAATACGATCGAGAAGGTGGAAGGCATGCGGCCTTACTCGCCGCTCGAACTTGCTGGTCGAAACATCTATGTCCGCGAGGGCTGCTACCTCTGCCACAGCCAGATGATNTACTCGCCGCTCGAACTTGCTGGTCGAAACATCTATGTCCGCGAGGGCTGCTACCTCTGCCACAGCCAGATGATCCGCCCGTTCCGCGACGAGGTCGAGCGCTACGGCCACTACAGCCTGGCGGCCGAGTCGATATACGACCACCCCTTCCAGTGGGGATCGAAGCGCACCGGACCGGATCTCGCCCGCGTTGGCGACCGGTATTCCAACCTGTGGCACGTGGATCACCTGACAGATCCACGGTCCGTGGTGCCGGAATCGATCATGCCGAGCTATGCCTTCCTGAAGGACAAGCCGATCGCGGTGAAGGACTTCTCGACGCATCTGGTCGCCAACAGGCGCGTCGGCGTCCCCTACTCCGACGACATGATCGCTAACGCCAATGCCGATTTGATGGCGCAGGCTGATCCCAACGCCGACACATCCGGCCTCGAGGCCCGCTACCCCAAGGCTAAGATCGGCGACTTCGACGGCAACCCGCAACAGGTCACCGAGATGGACGCGCTGGTCGCCTATCTCCAGATGCTCGGCACGTTGGTCGATTTCAAGAACTACGACGAAGCAGCCGGCTACCGCTGAGGAGGTTTGTCCATGGATTACAATTTGATGCGGGAGTTCGCTGACAGCTGGGGTCTGGTCGCCATGGCGCTGTTTTTTGTCGGCGCAATCATCTTTGCCCTGCGCCCCGGCAGCCGCAAGCTGGCCGACGAAGCTGCCCGGATTCCCCTTGAGGACGAGTGATCATGAGCGAGGAGCACATCGATGAAATCTCTGGTGTTTCAACCACCGGTCATGAGTGGGACGGCATCCGGGAGCTCAACAACCCGCTTCCGCGCTGGTGGGTCTGGACGTTCTACATCACCATAGTCTGGGCGATCGGGTACACGATCGTCTATCCGGCATGGCCTCTGCTGCACACGGCGACCAAGGGTGTGCTCGGCTATTCCAGCCGCAGCGATGTCGGGAACGAGTTGTCCAAGGCTGAAGCAGCCAAGGGCAAATATGTCGCCGCGATAGAAGCGAAAAGTGTTTCGGAGATCGCGGCGGACGACACGCTGCGCGAATTCGCCGTCGCCGCCGGCGGTGCCGCGTTCAAGCTCAACTGCGTCCAGTGCCATGGCTCCGGCGCCCAAGGCTCCAAGGGCTTCCCCAACCTCAACGACGACGACTGGCTGTGGGGCGGCAAGGCGGACCAGATCCAGCAGACGNGGCCAAGGGCAAATATGTCGCCGCGATAGAAGCGAAAAGTGTTTCGGAGATCGCGGCGGACGACACGCTGCGCGAATTCGCCGTCGCCGCCGGCGGTGCCGCGTTCAAGCTCAATTGCGTGCAGTGCCATGGTTCCGGCGCCCAGGGCTCCAAGGGCTTCCCCAACCTCAACGACGACGACTGGCTGTGGGGCGGCAAGGCGGACCAGATCCAGCAGACGGTTACACATGGCATTCGCTTCGCCTCCGATCCGGATACGCGCCTGTCCGAAATGCCGGCCTTTGGCGACATCATCACTGCCGATCAGATCAAACAGGTCAGCGCCTATATTGCCAGCCTGTCCCAAACCGTCAGCGATCAGGTGTTGGTGGCGCCCGGCGCCAAGGTCTTTGCCGAAAACTGCGTGGCCTGTCATGGCGACAATGCAAAGGGCAACAAGGAACTCGGCGCTCCTGATCTGACCGACGCCATCTGGCTCTACGGATCGGGCGAAGCCGCCATCGCCGCCCAGGTAACCGCACCGAAACAGGGCGTGATGCCGGCCTGGGGCGCGCGCCTGGGCGAAACCAGGGTCAAGGAACTTGCGGTTTACGTGCATTCGCTTGGCGGTGGGGAATAGGAACGGGGGCCTATTCCCTGCCCTTCACCGTCCAAGCGACGAGGCCCGGCTCTGCCGGGCCTCGATCTGTTTGCGTGTACCCGGCGATTGACCTGCATCAACGCGGCGCCATCCGGTCGGCGGCACAATCCGATCCACGCTGCATTTCGCTGACCTGACTGCACCAGCCAGGACATTTACCCCGGCGAAATCACGAGTTGCGCGACGGGAGAAACCAGTGCTGGACAATACGCAGGTAGAACGGCTCGAGGCTGAGGCGGTCAACTCCGCCAAGGTGCGCCAGCCAATGTATGCCGCGCGCAGGAAGATCTTCCCGAAGCGGGCCTCGGGCAGCTTTCGCCGATTTAAATGGATCGTGATGGCGATCACGCTGGGCATCTACTATCTGACGCCGTGGCTGCGCTGGGATCGGGGTCCGTTTGCCCCCGACCAGGCGGTGCTGCTTGATGTCGCCAACCGGCGCTTCTATTTCTTCTTCATCGAGATATGGCCCCAGGAATTCTACTATGTCGCCGGCCTTCTGGTCATGGCCGGCGTCGGTCTTTTCCTGATCACNTGGTGTGGCTACACATGCCCACAGACCGTATGGGTCGATCTGTTCCTGGTCGTCGAGCGCGCGATCGAGGGCGACCGCAACGCACGCATCAAGCTCGATGCCGGTCCTTGGACCACTCGTAAGCTTGTGCTGCGGGCATCGAAACACGTCATCTGGCTGGTCATAGCCGCAGCGACTGGTGGCGCATGGATCTTCTATTTCGCCGATGCGCCGACGCTGGTCGGCGAACTCTTCACCGGCACGGCAGCGCCTGTCGCCTACATCACCGTCGCGGTTCTGACGGCGACGACCTACACGTTTGGCGGGCTGATGCGCGAACAGGTCTGCACCTATATGTGCCCNCTACACATGCCCACAGACCGTATGGGTCGATCTGTTCCTGGTCGTCGAGCGCGCGATCGAGGGCGACCGCAACGCGCGCATGCGGCTCGATGCCGGTCCATGGACCACCCGCAAGCTCGTGCTGCGGGCATCGAAACACGTCATCTGGCTGGTCATAGCCGCAGCGACTGGTGGCGCATGGATCTTCTATTTCGCCGATGCGCCGACGCTGCTCGGCGAACTCTTCACCGGCACGGCAGCGCCTGCCGCCTACATCACCGTCGCGGTTCTGACGGCGACGACCTACACGTTTGGCGGGCTGATGCGCGAACAGGTCTGCACCTATATGTGCCCTTGGCCGCGCATCCAGGCAGCCATGCTCGACGAGAGCTCGCTCACCGTCACCTACAATGACTGGCGCGGCGAACCGCGCACCCGTCACGCCAAGAAGGTTCTTGCCGCAGGGCATCCCGTCGGCGATTGCGTCGACTGCAATGCCTGTGTCGCCGTCTGTCCGATGGGGATCGACATACGCGACGGTCAGCAACTCGAATGCATCACCTGCGCGCTCTGCATCGATGCCTGC